>CALFZO010000159.1 GCA_937952305.1 uncultured Anaerolineales bacterium
GGGGGGTGTCGGTGGGTGGCGGCAGCGTCGCGGTGGGGGCGGGCGTGAGGGCCGGGGCGCAGGCCGCCAGCCAGACCAGGCTCCCCAGCAGCAGCGCCGGCAAGAGACGTCGGAACATGAGCCTACCTTTCAACAGAGTGTGTCTGCCCGATGGGCGAATGGGCGAATTATACCGCCAGGCCTGCCGGCAACGCCCGGCGCTATTGACGCACCGGGCGAAGTCGCCTATTCTGGTCTAAACTAGCGTTTGTTAGGGGACCATGACAGCCAACAGCGAGACCAAGCCCCGCATTGACCAGATCCTGCAGATCGCCGAGCACCTGTTCCGGGAGCGCGGCTACCTGGCCACGTCCGTGCGCGACATCGGCCAGGCGGTGGGTATCCGCGGCGCCAGCCTGTATCACCACATCGGCGGCAAAGAAGATCTGCTGTGGATGAGCGCCAGCCGCGCGGCGGATCAGTTCTTCGCGGCACTGCGCCCGATCGTGGCCGAGGACACGGCCGCGCCGCTCAAGCTGCGCCGGGCCATCTGCGCCCATGTGGCCGTGATTGCGCATAACCTCGATGCGGCGGCCGTGTACTTTAACGAGTGGCGCCACCTGAGCGAGGCGCGCCGGGCCGAGTTCACCCAGCGCCGCGACGACTACGAGAATTGCATCCGGGAAATCCTGTGGCGCGGCATCCGCGACGGCCACTTCGCGGCCATGGATGAGAAGTTCGCGGCGCGCGTCGTGCTCTCCGCGCTCAACTGGACGCATCAGTGGTACCGGCCGGACGGCGCGCTGACGCCGGACGAGATCGGCCAGACGCTGGCGGACATGCTGCTCAAGGGGCTGGAGCGCATGGTCTGAGCACCGGCGCCGGCCCAGCAGGAGGTGACGATGTACGGTTCGACCACCTTCGCCCAGGTCGCGGACCCGGTGGCCGGAGAAGACCCGGACCGGCTGGCCGACTTTGAAACCCGCATCGCGCGCGGCGAAAAGGTGGAGGCGCAGGATTGGATGCCGCGCGAGTACCGGCGCCAGCTGATCCGCATGATCGAGCAGCACGCCCACAGCGAGATCATGGGCGCGCTGCCGGAGGGCCGCTGGATCCCGCACGCGCCCGGCTTCCGGCGTAAACTGGCCCTGCTGGCCAAGGTCCAGGACGAGGTCGGCCACGCGCAGCTGCTCTACCGCGCGGCCGAGACGCTCGGCAAGAGCCGCGAGCACATGCTCACGGATCTGCTGGCCGGCAAGTCTAAGTACTCCAACGTCTTCAATTACCCCACGCCCACCTGGGCCGACACGGCCGTGATCGCCTGGCTGATCGACGCCGGCGCGATCATCAACCAGACCACCAACGCGCAGGGCTCCTACGGGCCGTACTGCCGCGCCCTCAAACGCATCTGCTACGAAGAATCGTTCCACCTCAAGTACGGCTACGACTCGGTGGTGACGCTGGCCGGCGGCACGCCGCGGCAGCGCGCCGATCTGCAAGACGCCCTGAACCGGTGGTGGCGTCCGATCATGCACTTCCACGGACCGCCCGACCAGGTCTCGGCGCACACCGAGATCCTGATGCGCTGGAAGGTGAAGATCAAGTCCAACGACGCCCTGCGCCAGGAGTTCCTGGACCAGTACGTGCCCAAGATCTGGGCGCTGGGTCTGACGGTGCCGGATCCGGCGCTGCGGCGGGACCCGGCCACCGGGCAGTGGGCGTTCTCAGACCCGGACTGGGGCGAGTTCAAGCGCGTCATCAACGGCGACGGCCCGTGCAATCAGGAGCGCCTGGCCGTGCGGCGCCTGGCGCATGAGGACGGGGCGTGGGTGCGCGCGGCCCTAACGGGCCGAGCGGCCCTGGCCAGCCGAGCGGCGCTGGCGGTTGATTAGGGAAGGGCGATATGCCGGACATCACCCTGGCTGACACCGAAGGCGAGCTGTACGAAGTCTTCCACCAGAAGGCGCGCGGCGAACACCATGTGCACGTCGGCGCCGTGCACGCGGCCAGCCCGGAGCTGGCGCTGGTGCTGGCTAAAGAACAGTATGCGCGGCGGCTGGCCTGCGTCAACCTGTGGGTGGTGCGCGCGCGCGATATCCACGCCAGCGACTACATCGACGCGGACATGTTCGACCACGCCACCGACAAGAGCTACCGCGAAGCCTTCGGCTACAAGGTCGTGGGCAAGACCCGCGCGCAGGCGCAGACGCGGGACCGCGATGACTAACCTGGATGCGGCCGTCCTCAAGCCGCTGCTGTTCAGCCTGGCCGACGACGAGGTCGTCATCGGCCATCGCAACGCCGAGTGGACCGGGCACGGCCCGCTGCTGGAGGCCGACATCGCGTTCTCGTCGATGGCCCAGGACGAGCTCGGCCACGCCCAGGCCTACTACGCGCTGCTGCACGAGTTGGGCGAGCCCGAGCCGGACCGGCTGGCTTTTCTGCGGTCGGCCTCCGCCTTTCGCTGCGCGCAGCTGGTGGAGCTGCCGCGCGGTGATTGGGCCTTCAGCCTCATCCGGCAGTGCCTGTACGACGCGGCCGAAGGCGAACGCCTGGCGGCGCTGGCTCGTTCCCGCTTTACGCCCCTGGCGCAGGCGGCACGCAAGTTCGCGGGTGAAGAGAAATACCATTGGCTGCACGCCCGGACCTGGGTGGAGCAGCTGGGCCGCGCCGACGACGGGCGGGGGCGTCTGCAACAGGCCCTGGAGCAGGTTTATCCGTATGCGCTCGGGCTGTTTGAGCCGGCTGAGGCCGAGGCCGAGTTGGTGGCGCTGGGCGTGAAGCCGGCCGAAGCTGAGTTGGAACAGGCCTGGCGCGAGCGCCTGACGCCGGTGCTGGCGGCGGCCGGCCTGACGCTGCCGGCGGCGGCGCCGATCTACGGCGGGCGGCGCGGCCAGCACACGCCGCACCTGGCGGCGCTCCTGAACGATATGCAGCTGGTCTTTCGCAGCGATCCTGAGGCGGTCTGGTGATGAAGGCGCGCGCCGCGCTGACGCCCGAGCAGGTCCTGGCTGCTTTGGACGACGTCAAGGACCCCGAGATCCCGGTCCTGTCGATCGTGGAGATGGGCCTGGTGGCCCGGGTGGAGGTGGACGCCGGCGTCGTGCGCGTCTGGCTCACGCCCACGTTCGCGGGCTGCCCGGCGGTCTCGGTGATGCAGGCGGACGCCGAGCGGCGGCTGCGCGACCTCGGCGCCGTGGAGGCCGTGGTCGCCTTGACCTATGACCCGCCCTGGAACTCGAACCGGATCAGCCCGGACGGCCGCCGTAAGCTGCGCGACTTCGGCCTGGCACCCCCGCCGCGCCACGCTGGCCTGGGCGACGTGGTGTCCCTGCTGGTGGCGGAGTGCCCGTTCTGCGGCTCGTCTGATACCCGCCTGGAGAGCGCCTTCGGCCCAACGCTCTGCCGCGCGCTCTACTACTGCCACGCCTGCCGCCAGGCCTTCGAGCAGTTCAAACCCCTGTAAACCGCGGTCCGCGACCTGATACAATCAGCCCAATCCGCCGGAAGGCACCCAGCGTCAATCCTCGTCGCCAGGCCGCCAGCCAAGCGCGCCTTGGGCGGCGTTTCAGCAAAGGACTCTGTCAATGGCTCTATCCCGTTTCGCCAAATACGCCTGGGGGGTGGTGGCCCTCAACGTGCTCGTGATTCTGTGGGGCGCGGTCGTCAGCAATACCGGCTCGGGCGCCGGCTGCGGCGAGCACTGGCCGCTGTGCAACGGCGTCGTCGTGCCGGCCGCCACGCGCACTGATACCGTGATCGAGTTTGCGCACCGGCTCACCAGCGGCCTGGCGCTGCTGGCCGTGGTCGGTCTGGTGGTGTGGGCCTTCCGGGCCTACCCGGCCGGTTCGCCCGTCCGCCGGGCGGCCGTGACCGCGCTGGTGTTCATGATCATTGAGTCGCTGCTGGGCGCAACCCTGGTGCTGTTCGGGTGGACGGCCATGGATACGTCGGCCATCCGCGTCTTCCTGCAGCCCGTGCACATGGTCAACACACTCATCCTGCTGGCCGTGATCCTGCTGACGGCCTGGTGGGCGTCCGGGGCTGAGCCCCTGCAGCTGCGCGGGCAGGGCGCGCGTCCGTGGCTGTTTGGGGCGGGGCTGCTGGGTGTGCTGCTCATGAGTGCCAGCGGGGCCGTGATCTCGCTCGGGGATCTGCTGGCGCTCTTGCTCGGCGAACGTTACAACGCGCTGGTGGAATTCCTGGTGCAGCTGCGCATCGGCCACCCCGCCATCGCCATCCTGGCCGGCCTGTTCCTGATCTGGCTGGCGCTGCGCACGGACACGGTGCCGAACGCCCGCGCCCGGCGCCTGGCGCTGTTCACGGTGGTGCTGGTGGGGCTGCAGTGGCTGGTGGGCTTCGGCAACGTCCTGCTGCGCGTCCCGCTGTGGACGCAGCTCCTGCATCTGTTCCTGGCCGACATGACCTGGGTGATGCTGGTGCTGTGGGCGGCGTCGGCGCTGGCACGCCAGCCGGCCGATGTGGCCGCGCCCGGTTCCGCGCGGCCGGCGCCAGCCGCCGCGGACTGACCGCGCTGCCTCCGGTTCCAACAACAGGGCGACCACCCGGCCGCCCTGTTTTGTTTTTCCCCGCAGGGAATTGCAAATCGCTTGCATTTGAATTATGATGTTTTCTATCCTATTTCCTGTTGAGGTGACGGTTGCCGATCAGTCCCACGATGCGGGAGTATTTGGGCGAGATCTACCGCCTGGCGCACACGCCGGAGGGCGTCTCCACGTCTGAATTAGCCGAGCGCCTGGAGGTCTCGCCCTCGGCGGTGGTGCGCATGCTGCGCCGGCTGGCGGCGGCCGGCCTGCTGATCCACTCGCCTTACAAAGAGGTGGCGTTGACACCGGCCGGCGAACGTGAGGCGCTGGGCTCGATCCGGCGGCATCGCCTGCTGGAAGTCTTCCTGGTGAAGGTGATGGGTTTCGGCTGGGATGAAGTCCACGAGCAAGCCCACGGTCTGCAGCTCTCGATCAGCGACGCGTTTGAGGATCGCCTGGACACGGTCTGCGGTTATCCCACCCACTGCCCGCACGGCGACCCGATCCCGACGCGCGACGGGCAGATCGCGGCCGTGAAGGACCAGCCGTTGTTGGAGACGCCGGTCGGCGCCTCGGTCGTGATCCGGCGCGTGAAGACCGACGATCCGGCCAAACTGCGCTACCTGGCCGAACTCGGCCTGGTGCCGGGCACGTCCGCGCAGGTGGCCGGGCGGGCGCCGTTCAACGGCCCGATCCGGCTGCGCCTGACCGGCGCGCGCTCCGGCGTCGAGCCGGTCCTCGGCACCGAGATTGCGCGCGCCCTGCGCGTGGAATTGCAGACTGCGGGAGGCGCGGCATGAACGAGACCGAGATCCTGGGCCGCCTGCGCGCGGCCGGCTACCGCCTGACAGGCCCGCGCCGCGTGCTGGTGGAGACGCTGCTGCGCGCCGAGCAGCCGTTGACGGCCGAGGCCATCTACGCCCAGGTGCGGCGCGCGCGCATGAACCTGTCCACCGTCTACCGCAATCTGGCCATGTTCTGCCAGATGGGCTGGCTGGACGCCGTTCCGGGCATGCACGGCGAGCGCCATTACCAGGTGCACCCATCCGCCGAGGCGCCGCTGTCCTTGCTCTGCCTGGACTGCGGCAAGCTCAACCCGGTGGGCGCGGCGCCGGATGCGCGGCTGAGCGAGGCCGTGCGCGAGCTGGGCTTTCGCGCCGATTCGCTGCGCGTGACGCTGGCCGCCCACTGCGAGCACGTCTGCGAACGCCGCCCGGCGGAGGCGTGAGCGCCGGCCGGTGGTATGATGCGGGCACCCCACAGCGAGACCGCCCGCATGTCTGAAACCCAACTCTTCGCCGAAATCCACGAACAGCCGGCCGCCGTGGCGCGCCTGCTCGCGCGCGAGCGGGAACGGGTCCGCGGCCTGGTGCCGGCGCTCTTCCGCGCCGACGTGCGCTACGTCTTGATTGCGGCGCGCGGCACTTCAGATAACGCCGCCCGCTACGCCCAATACCTGTTCGGCACGCAGCACCGGCTGCCGGTGGCCCTGGCCGCGCCGGCGTTGTACACGCTCTACGAGACGCCGCCGGACATGGCCGGCGCCCTGGTCATCGCTATCTCGCAATCCGGGCGGTCGCCGGACATCGTCAGCGTGATCCAGGCGGCCCGCGCCCAGGGCCGCCCAACCCTGGCCATCACGAACCACCCCGCGTCGCCGCTGGCCGAGGCCGCCGAGCACGTGCTGCCCATCCACGCCGGCGAAGAGCGCTCCATCGCGGCGACCAAGACGTATACGACCTCGCTGGCGGCGGTGGCGCTGCTGTCCGCGGCCCGGGCCGGCCCGGCCGAAGCCTGGGCCGCGTTGACGCGCCTGCCGGAGCAGATGCAGGCTGCGCTGAACGGCCTGGACGCGGCGCTGGCGCGCGTCGAGCGCTACACCTACGCCAGCCGCGCCGCCGTGATCGGCCGCGGCTACAACTACGCCACCGCCGGCGAGGCGGCGCTCAAGGTCCAGGAGCTGACGCGGATCCCCACCCAGGCGTACTCGGCCGCCGACTTCCGGCACGGGCCCAGCGCCCTGGTGGAGCCGGGCTTTCCCTTGCTCGTCATCGCGCCGTCCGGCCGGACTCTGGCTGACATGGCAGACTGCGCCCAGCAGGCGCGCGCGCGCGGCGCCGACCTGATCACGCTGTCCGACGACGCCGACCTGCTGAGCCGGGCGCAGCTGCCCCTGCCGCTGCCGGCTGAGGTGCCCGAGTGGCTGTCGCCGCTGACGGCGGTGCTGCCCGGCCAGCTCCTGGCGCTGCGGCTGACGGAGGCGCGCGGCCTGCCCGTCGACCAGCCGGCGGGCGTGAACAAGGTGACGGAGACGCGCTGAGCCATGCCACCCTTCCACTATCACGCCGGCCAGTTAATGTGTGACGCCGTCCTGCTGAGCGCGCTGGCGGCGGAGTATGGCACGCCGCTGTACGTGTATTCGGCGCAGACCGTGCGCGCCAACACGCGCCGGCTGGCCGCGGCCTTCGCGCCGCTGCGGCCGCAGCTATGCTACGCCGTCAAGGCGAACGGCAACCTCAGCCTGCTGCGGCTGTTGCGCGCGGAGGGCGTCGGTTTCGACATCGTCTCGGGCGGCGAACTGCACCGGGCGCTGGCGGCGGGCGCCGACCCGGCCGCCCTCGTCTTCGCCGGAGTCGGCAAGACCGACGCTGAGCTGGCCGCCGCCCTGGACGTGCGCCTCGGCTGGTTCAACGTGGAGTCGGCCGACGAGCTGGCGCGCCTGAATGCGCTGGCGGCGGCGCGCGGTCAGCGGGCGCGTGTGGCCCTGCGCCTGAACCCGGCTGTGGAGCCGGACACGCATCACCACATCCGCACGGGCGGGGCGCGCAGCAAGTTTGGTCTGCCGCTGGCGGAGGCGCGGGCGCTGGCAGACCGGCGCGCGGACTACCCGGCCGTGGACCTGCGCGGGGTCCACGTCCACATCGGCTCGCAGATGGCCGGCCCCGGCCCGACGCTGCGGGCGCTGGACGAGGTCCTGGCTTTCCTCGAAACGGTGCCGGGGCTGGACATGCTTAACTTGGGCGGCGGCTTTCCGGTGGGGTACCGCGAAGACGAGCCCGTGCCGGAGGTGGAGACGTTCGCGGCCGCGATCGTGGCGCGGCTGCGGCCGTGGGCGGGGCGGCTGAGCTTCCACCTGGAGCCCGGCCGCTATCTGGTGGCAGAGGCCGGGGCCTTAGTGACGGCCGTCCAGGCGGTGAAAGTCATGGGCGGCCAGCGCGTGGCGATTGTGGACACGGGCATGCACCACCTGGCGCGGCCGGCCCTGTACGACGCCTATCACCGCGTGCTGCCCGTGGCCGAGGCCGACCCGGCGACGCTGACGCTGTGCGCCGTCGCCGGCCCGATCTGCGAGTCGGCCGATGTGCTGGCGCGCGATCGGCTGTTGCCGGCGCTGCGCCCGGGCGCGCTGCTGGCTGTGCTGGACGCCGGCGCCTACGGCTTCAGCATGGCGTCCCAGTACAACGCCCAGCCGCGGCCGGCCGAGGTGCTGGTGGAGACAGGCACGGCGCGCTTGATCCGGCGCCGGGAGACCTATGCGGATTTGATCGCGCTCGAACAGGGGTTGGCGTAAACCGGCGCGCGGCGGCGTCAGGCGGCGGGCGCCGCCCGGTCGAGGAAGTCCAGCACCCGCCGCGTCCAGGTCTCCGGCCTCTCCAGCTGGACATTGTGGCGCACGCCCGCCGGCAGCCACAGCTCGGCGCCCGGGATGTGCTCGGCCAGAAACTGAGCGTGCCGGCCGGGTGCGTTGACGTCGTCGAGCTCGCCCTGGATGACGAGCACCGGACGCCGCACCGCCGCCAGGTCGGCCGGCGTGTAGTTGGGTTCGCTGACGATGGCGCGCACGGTGAGCGTCATGAGTGTGCGCCAGTAGTCGGGGCCGGGTCGGCCGCCGTGCAAGCGGATCAGCTCTGCCTTCCAATCCGGCGCTTCGCGCTCCACGCGTTCCGGATCAAACAGCAGCGGCTCGCGCTCCAGCAGGTCCGCGCTCACATAGGCGTTGGCGGCCTGCAGTACCGCCGCCGCCACGACCGCCGGGTGTTCCAGCAGAGTCACCAGCGCCACGTTGCCGCCGTTGCTGTGGCCGACCACATGCGCGCGGGGATAGCCCAGCGCGCGGATCAGCGCGGCCGTGTCGGCGGCCAACTCGCCAAAGTGATAGGAGGGTTGAGGGTTGTCGCTGCGCCCGTGGCCGCGGCAGTCCGGCACGAGCACGCGCCAGCGCTGCGCCAGGAGCGGCGCCACGCCGGACCAATCGGCGGCGCCCGTGCTCAGCGCGCCGTGCAGCAGGACGAGCGGCGGTTGACCGGGGCGCTCGTCGCCGCAGGCCTCGTAGAAGAGCGCGCAGCCGTTGACGGTGACGGTCGGCACGGTCGGCCGGGCCTCGCCGCGCGGGCGAGGGGGCGGCGCTCAGCGGCGTTTGACAGCCGGCCGCAGGTCCAGGGCGGCCTGCTTGAAGGCGTTGACGTCGACGTTCTGCTTGCGCAGATAGGCCAGAATCAGGCTTTGCGGGTTGTCCAGCAGCGCCGCCAGCAAGTGCGAGACGCCGGTGGAGAACGAGCCATTCATCAGCGCGAACTCGTCGGCGCGCGCGAAGGCCAGGCGGCTGGCGTGGGAGCGGTGGATGACCGTGGTCTCGGACACCTGGCTGGGCTGCTTGAGCATGCCGGTGGTCCAGCCGCCCAACAGGTTGAGCATGCCGGTCCCTTTGCGCGCGCGCATCTCGCGGCGCAGGTTGGCCGGGCTCAGCCCGAATTGGTAGAAGACCGTGATCAGCGCGTCGATGTCCGGCTGCATCAACTCGGCTTCGGCCTGATCGTACCCCAAGTCGATCAGGGCCGTGGCGGAGGAGAAGTCCTCCAGCTTGCACAAGCCGATGAAGAGATGCTCTGGTTCGATGACGTTGCTCTTGGAGTTGGCGGCCTCGTTGGCGGCGATGTCCCAGGCCAGCAACAGAGACGGTGACAGGTTAGCCATAGGGATCCTGGATCGGCCAGACTAGTCTGTGGGGCGGCCGATTGGCCGCAACTTTAGCTGTTTTGGCGGCAGGACGCAAGCCGCTGTGAAACCCCCGCCCAACTCTTTCCCAACGCGTGGCCATGCTATACTCGCCGGCATGTCCGCGGTGTATGCCCTCACCGGTGCGCTGCGTGAGCGGGCGCGTTTGCTTGTGGATGAGCGTTCGCCCAGCGACGCGCTGGCCGCCTACTACGCGTGTTACAGCCCGGTCAACCGCGCCCAGCTGTTCCTGTCTGAAGCCGGGCCGGGCCAGCCGAACGGGCTGTTGGTGCGCGCCCAGACCGGCATGGACCTGTTCCGGCCGCTGGTCACGTTCCGCGCGGATGCGGAGGCCACGGCCGCGGCGTTGTTCAGCGCCGGCTTGCCGGCCGGCCGGCCCGTTTACCTGACGGTCCCGCACCGGCTGGCGGCCTGGGCCAACAAGCACCTGAGCGTCACGGAGGCCGAGTTGCACCGGCTGTATCGCTTCGAGCCGGCCCGCTTCCAACCCATGCTGAACGTCCTGATCGTCACCGGCGATGACCCGAACGGCGGGCCGCGCTGCGAGATCCGCTCCGGCGAACATGTCGGCGCCGTGGCGGGCGTCAACTGGCAGTCGCCGCACTTTGCCGAAATCTACGTCTATACCGAGCCGGCCGTGCGCGGGCGCGGCTGGGGCAAGGCGGTGGTGTCGACCCTGGCCGGACTGCTGTTGAAGGCTGGGCGCGTGCCGCTCTACGTCGTCAGCGAGAGCAACGATTATTCGATCCGCCTGGCCGAGGCGGTGGGCTTCGTGGACACCGGCCATCGCGAGTACGTTGGGCAGGCGGTGCGGACCGGGGCGTAAGCGCCAGGGGGAGCAATGGCCGAAGCCACGCATTCATTTCCCGAACGTTTCCTGTGGGGCACCGCCACGGCCGGCTATCAGGTGGAGGGCCACAGCCACGCCACCGACTTCTGGCAGTTCGAGCAGGAGCCCGGCCGGATCGCGCAGAACCAGCGCTCCGGCGCGGCCTGTGATTGGTGGGCCGGCGGCCGTTGGCGCGAGGACTTTGACCGCGCCGCCGCCGACGGGCACACGGCGCTGCGGCTCTCGGTGGAGTGGAGCCGCGTGCAGCCGGCGCCGGAGCGCTGGGACGACGCGGCCTTGGGTCACTACCGGCAGATGGTGCGCGGCCTGCGCGAGCGCGGTCTGACGCCGCTGGTCACGCTGCACCACTTCGTCAACCCGGCCTGGGTGGCCGAGCGCGGCGGTTGGGAGAACCCGGCCGTGGTGCCGCTGTTCGCCGAGTATGTCCGGCGCGTGGTGCGGGCGCTGGGCGAGTTTGTGGACCTGTGGGCGACAATTAACGAGCCCAACGTGTACATGTACCAGGGCTGGATCAACGGCGTGCTGCCGCCCGGCAAGCGCGATCTGGGGCTGGCGATGCGCGTGGCCCATCAGCTGCTGCGCGGGCATGCCGCCGCGTATCGGGTGCTGCACGCCGAGCAGCCTGGCGCGCAGGTGGGCGTCCCGATTCACTTCCGGCCGATCATGCCGGCTCAGCCGGGCTTTGCGCTGGACGAGTGGGTGGCGCGCTCGCAGTTCAACCTGTTCAGCAGCCTGTTCACCGACGCCATCCGCACCGGCCGGCTGCGGCGCGTGCTGGGGCCGGCCCTGGCGGTGCCGGAGGCGCGCGGCACGCAGGATTACTTCGGCCTGAACTACTACACCGCCGATGTGGCCCGCTTCGACGTGACCATCCCGCTGGAGCTGTTCGGCCGGCGGGCCTTCCCGGCCGAGGCCGAGGTCGACGACGCCGGCGTGTATGCGTCTTATCCGCCCGGTTTCTTTGACTCGCTGAAGTGGGCTCAGCGCTTGGGGCTGCCCATCTACGTCACCGAGAACGGCATCGGCGATGAGGCCGACCGGATGCGGCCGCGCTACCTGCTGACGCACCTGCGCCAGCTGTGGCGGGCCGTGAATTTCAATTGGGATGTGCGCGGCTATTTCCACTGGTCGCTGGTGGACAACTTCGAATGGGAGCGCGCCTGGACGCATCGCTTCGGCCTGTATGCGCTGGACCCTGAGACACAGGCGCGCACGCCGCGCCCGTCGGCGGGCTTGTTCGCCGAGGTCTGCCGGACGCGCCAGCTCTCCTCGGATCTGGTGGCGCGCTACGCGCCCGAGCTGCTGCCGACGCTGTTTCCCGGTTAACAACCAGGCCCACAACCACGGTCGGAACGACCCAAAAAACCGGCTGAAACTGCGGAGAGGATTAACCTTAAACGCCTCCCCGCAAACCGCAAGAAACGCCGGGCTTTTGGTATAATCGTCGGCGTTGATACGGAGAGGTCGCCTAGTCCGGTCTATGGCGTGCGTCTGGAAAGCGCATATGGGTCACACCATCGAGGGTTCAAATCCCTCCCTCTCCGCCTGACCCCCAACACCGCCGCAAGGCGGTGTTCTTTGTTCCTCAGAGCGGCGGTCGCCTGGCTTACGAACCAGCGTGACTCGGCCGCAGGCCCGCGCGCTTGACATGCCCGAGTCGGCATGCTAACGTCACGCCAGACCCCCACTTTGGCCCGGGAGACCCTATGCCACAACGGCCGCGTGAGATTCATCGCCCGCCTGATCTTGCCAGCGCGGCGGCCTGGCTCAGCCGCACCGACCTGACCATTGCGCCGCTGCGCCTGCACCTGCGCCCAGCTCCACTGACCGCGCACGCCGCCGACATTCTGCTGGACCTCAGCCGCCTGGATCTGAACTACATCCGCTTTGAAGGCGACCGCCTGCGCCTGGGCGCCAACACCCCGCTGCAGGCGCTGATCGATTCACCGGTGACGCGCGCCTACGCCGGCGGCCTGCTGGCGGAGGCCGCCGGGGTGCCCGCGCCGCTCCCCCTGCGCAACGCCGTCACCGTCGGCAGCGCGCTGGTGACCGTGGACGGCCCGCCGGAGTTCAAGCTGGCCCTGCGCGCCCTCAATGCCGAAGAGCGCGTCCATGCCTCGGCCAACCTGCTGACGGAGGTCGCGCTGCCGGTGTATCCACCGTCCGGGGTGGGCGCGGCGCTGGCGCGGGTGGCGCGCGCGCCGCGCGACGAGGCGCTGGCCGCGGCCGCCGCCGTGGTGGTGGTGCGGGCCGGCGAGTGCGTGGACGGCCGCGTGTTTGTGGATGACTTTGCGCCCGCCGGCCGCGCCCAGGACGGCGTCGCGCCGGAGTTGCTGGTGGGCCGCCGCCTCACGGAAGATCTGCTGCGGCAGGTGGAGCGGTTCGCCCAGCAACACGCGCAGCCGCGCTCGGATTTCCGCGCCTCGGCCGATTACCGCCGCGCGATGGCGGGCGTGATGGCGCGGCGCGCACTGGAGTCGGCCTGGCAACAGGCCGCGGCCTGACGCGCCGCCAACGTCCCCTCTCTGCCCACTGAGGAGCTCCCATGCTCATCTCCCTGACCCTGAACGGCCGGCCCCAGACGCTCACTTGCCAGCCGCACGAGGCGCTCCTGACGGTCCTGCGGCGCGCCGGGCTGTGGAGCGTCAAGCACGGCTGCGAGACCGGCGAGTGCGGCGCCTGCAGTCTTCTGTTCGACGGCAAGCTGGTACCCAGCTGCGTGCTCTTCGCGGCCCAGGCCGACGGCCATACGCTCGAAACGGTGGAAGCCCTGGCCTCCGGCCAGAGCGTGCACGTGCTCCAGCAGGCCTTCATCGATGCGGGCGCCATCCAGTGCGGCTACTGCACGCCCGCGATGCTGCTGGCGGCCAAGGGCTTGCTGGAGACCGAGCCCCGGCCGACCGAGGCGCAGGTCCGCGACGCGCTCAGCGGCGTCCTGTGCCGCTGCACCGGCTACAAGAAGCCGGTCGAGGCCATTCTGCGCGCCGCGGCCGTCTTGCGGGGCGAAGCCGTGCCGCCCCTCGACACACCGGCGGCCGCGATCCCGATGGACGCGGTCTTCGGGCCGCGCCGCGGGCCGGAGATTGATTCGCCGGAGGCCTTCGGCGGCGTCGCGGTGCAGACTCAGCCGCGCACCACCCTCGCGCCCCCGGCCGTCGCCGAGACCGAGACGGTTGGCCACTCTGAGCCGAAGGTGGACGCCGTCAAGCTGGCCAAGGGCCGCCCGGTCTTCACCGATGACGTCGACCTGCCCGGCCTGCTGCATGCCGCGCTGCTCACCAGCCCGCACGCCCACGCGCGCATCCGCGCCATCGACGCCAGCCGCGCACGGGCGCTGCCGGGCGTGCACGCCGTGCTCACCCACCAGGACGTGCCGCGCGTGATCTACGCCTCCGGCGGCCAATCCTTTCCCAACCCGCCGCCGTGGGACCAGGTCTCGCTGGACATCAAGGTGCGCTTCGTGGGGGACCGGGTGGCCGTGGTGGCCGCCGAGACGCCCGAGTTGGCGCGCGAGGCCCTGGCCCTGATCGACGTGGACTACGAAGTGCTGGCGGCCGTCTTCGACCCGGCGGCGGCGCGCGCGCCGGGGGCGCCGGTGATCCACGACGAGCCGGACGCCGTCAAGATCGTCGACGCCGCCCACAATCTGGCCCAGACCGTGCACGCCAAGGTCGGCGACGTGGAGCGCGGCCTGGCCGAGGCCGATCACGTCTTCGAGCGCACCTACCACACCCACCAGGTGCAGCAGACCCCGATCGAGCCGCACGTCTGTGTGACGTACTGGGATGAGGACGACCGGTTGGTGATCCGCACCGCCACGCAGGTGCCGTTCCACGTCCGCCGCATGGTGGCGCCGCTGATCGGCCTGCCCGTCAAGCGCATCCGCGTCATCAAGCCGCGCATCGGCGGCGGCTTCGGCGGCAAGCAGGAGATGCTGATCGAGGACCTGTGCGCGCATCTCACCCTGGCCACCGGCCGGCCGGTGCGCTTCGAGTTCACGCGCGAGCTGGAGTTCACCAGCGCGCGCTCCCGCCACCCCCAGGCCGTCACCTACCGGGCCGGCGTCCAGAAAGACGGCACGCTGCACGCCCTCGACCTGCACATCGTCGAGGACACCGGCGCTTACGGCACGCACGGCCTGACGGTCTGCGGCGTGTCCGGTCTGCGCGGCCTGTCCTCCTACCGCTGCCCCAACCAGCGCTTCCTGGGCGAGATCGTCTACACCAACAAGCCGGTGCCCGGCGCTTTCCGCGGCTATGGCGGCCCGCAGGCCCTGTTCGCGCTGGAAAGCCTGATGGACGAGATCGCGGCCGCGCTGGACCTGGACCCGGTGGAGTTCCGGCTGAAGAACGCCGTGCGCGTGGGCGACCCGATCCTGATCGCCAAAGCGCTCGGCGAGGGCCGGGAGGGCTTCGCCCAGGTGATCCACTCGTGCGGCACGCCCGAGTGCTTTGCGCAGGGCGCGGCCGCCATCGGCTGGGACCGGCGCGGCCTGGCGGGGGCTGGTCCCGGCCTTGATTGGCGGCTTGACCCCGCCCGGCCCCACATCCGCCGCGGCCTGGGCACGGCCCTGTGCATGCACGGCTCGGCCATCGCCGGGCTGGACATGGGCGCGGCGTCCATCAAGATGAACGACGACGGCAGCTTCAACCTGCTGGTCGGCGCCACCGACATCGGCACCGGCGCCGACACGGTGCTGGCTCAGATCGCGGCTGAGACGCTGGGCGTGCCGCTGGAAGACGTCCTGATCTACTCGTCGGACACCGACTTCACGCCCTTCGATACCGGCGCCTACGCCTCCAGCACCACCTACATCTCGGGCGGGGCGGTGATGAAGGCGGCCGAGCAGGTGCGGGCGCAGATCCTGGCGCGGGCCGCCCACCTGCTGCATACCAGCCCGGAAGCGTTCACTCTGCGCGACCGGCGCGCCATTGCCCCGGACGGCCGCAGCGTCTCGCTGGCCGAGGTGGCCCTCCACACGCTGCACACCGAGGACCAGCACCAGATCATGGCGACGGCCTCGCACATGTCTTACCAATCGCCACCGCCGTTTGCGGCCCAGTTCGCCGAGATCGAGGTGGACACGCAGACCGGCCAGATCGACGTGAAGAAGCTGGTGATGGCCGTGGACTGCGGCACGCCCATCAACCCGCAGACGGCGGAAGGCCAGATCGAGGGCGGCCTGGCCCAGGCGCTCGGCTTCACGCTGTACGAGGCCATGCTCTACGACGAGCAGGGCCGGCTGCTGACGACGCGCTTCGCCGATTACCACATCCCGGCCGCCGACGAGATGCCCGAGCTGCAGGCGATCCTGGTGCCCACCTACGAACCCAGCGGCCCGTTTGGGGCCAAGGCTGCGGCCGAGATCCCCCTGGACGGCGTGGCGCCGGCCGTCGCCAACGCCCTGTATCACGCCACCGGCGTGCGCGTGCGGGCGCTGCCGTTGACGCCGGAGGCGGTCTGGCGGGCGCTGTCCGCGCCGAAAACCATATGACTGCGGAGACGCTGGCCGTCGTCGAGCGCTTCAACGCCGCCTTCAACGCCCACGACGTGGACGCGCTGATGCGGCTGATGACCGCTGACTGCGTGTTTGAAAACACCTCTCCGCCGCCGGACGGCGCCCGGCATGTCGGCCAGGCGGCCGTGCGCGCCGTGTGGCAGGCCTTTTTCGCCGAGGCACCAGCCGCGCACTTTGAGTGGGAAGAAGTCTTCGCCCTGGGCGAGCGGGCGGTGGTGCGCTGGACTTACACGTGGGGCCGCGGCCATGTGCGCGGCGTCGACGTGCTGACCGTGCGCGGCGGGCGGGTGGCCGTGAAGCTCTCGTACGTGAAGGGCTGAGCGGCGGCGTTAAATCAGAAGCGCCGAGGGCGATGACCGCCCTCGGCGCTCTTTGTTTCCAACCCGGGCGCCGTTACTTGGCGAAGTCGGTGGCGCGCGTCTCGCGGATGACCGTCACCCGGATCTGGCCGGGGTAGGTCATGTTCTCTTCGATCTTCTTGGCGATGTCCTTGCTCAGGCGGATGGCGGCCAGGTCGTCGATCTTCTCGGGCTCGACGATGATGCGCACCTCGCGGCCGGCCTGCAGCGCGAAGGACTGCTGCACGCCGTCGAAGGAGTTGGCGATCTCCTCCAGGCCCTTGACGCGCTTGATGTACTGATCCAGGCTCTCGCGCCGGGCGCCGGGGCGTGCGCCGGAGATGGCGTCGGCGGCCTCGGCGATGATGGCCTCCACCGACTGCTGCTCGGCCTCGTGGTGGTGGGCGGCGATGATGTTGACAACTTTGGCATTGACGCCGTAGCGCTTGGCGTACTCGGCGCCGATGGCGGCGTGGGTGCCCTCCACCTCGTGGTCGAGCGCCTTGCCGATATCGTGCAGCAGGCCGCCGGCCTTGGCCAGGCCCACGTCCGCGCCCAGCTCGGAGGCGATGGCGCCGGCCAGCAGGGCGGTCTCAATGGCGTGGGCGTGCTGGTTCTGGCCGTAAGAGGTGCGGAATTTCAGCCGCCCCAGCAGACGCATGATCTCCGGGTGCAGACCGGGCACACCGGCTTCAAAGGCCGCCTGCTCGCCGGCCTCCCGGATGACGGCCTCCACTTCTTTCTGGGCATCGGAGACCAGCTTCTCGATGTGGGCCGGGTGGATGCGCCCGTCCACCACCAGCTTGGCCAGCGAGCGTTTGGCCACTTCACGGCGGACCGGGTCGAACGACGAGATCGTGACGGCCTCGGGCGTGTCGTCCACGATCACGTCCACGCCGGCGGCCTGCTCGAAGGCGCGGATGTTGCGGCCGTTGCGGCCGATGATGCGGCCCTTCATCTCGTCGCTGGGCAGCGGCACCACCGAGACCGTGATCTCGGAGACGTGCTCGGAGGCCACGCGCTGGATGGCCAGGGCGATGATGTTGCGGGCGCGGCGTTCGCCCTCGGCGCGGGCCTCTTCCTCGATCTGGCGGATGGTGCGGGCCATGTCGCCGCGCGCCTCCTTCTCCACCTCGGCGATCAGCTGCGCGCGCGCCTCCTCCTGGGTCATGGCCGCCACGCGCTGCAGCTCGGCCGTGCGCTGGCCCTGGAGCTTGTTGATCTCGTTCTCGCGCTTATCCAGGGCGCTCTGGCGTTTGTCCAGCTGCGTGCGGCGCTGCTCGTTCTGCTCCAGCTTGCGGTCCAGTTCTTCGCGGCGCCGGGCCTGGCGTTGGTCTTCCTTGTTGAGCTCCGACAGCCGCCGGACGGCCTCGGCTTCGGCCTCATCCCGGATCTTGATGCCTTCGTCTTTGGCTTTCAGGATGATGTCTTTAGATTGGCCCTCGGCCTGCTGCAGCAGGGTAGCTTTCTGCTGCTCCCAGTTCTGGGTCTTGCTCTCCAAGTCGCGGACCAGGGTCTCGGTCTGCTGGCGGTGGCGGTTGTAGCCCCACCAGGCCCCCAGCGCCCCGCCGACCACCAGCGCCACCAGAACTTCGAACAGGATAACGATTTGGTTTCCATCCATAGTCGCCTCTTGCTTTCCCTATCGCGCCTAGCGGTCGTCGTCCGTTCCCCCGTGCACCGCGTCCCAGGCCCGCGCGACGATCGAATCAATGACGTCGTAATCAAAACCGCGGCGGGCCAGGAACTCCCCCAACTTGCGGCGGAACTCAGGGCGGGGCAGGGCCGTCAGGCGCCGCGCGCGCTGGACGGCCAGTCGCAGGGCGTTGGCGGAGTCGTCGGCGGCCGCCAACGCCTCCCGCATCGCCTGCGGAGCGACCCCTTTCCGCTTCAGTTCGACCTGCAGGGCGCGTTTGCTGCGCGGTCGAAAAGCGGCCCGGTTCTCCACCCAGAGCTTGGCGAACACCTGGTCGTTGACCAGGCCGGTCTCGCGCAAGCGCTCCAACTCTCGTTCGATGTCCGCCTCCGTCGCGCCGTGCTTCTCCAGGTTCTGGCGGATCTCGGCTTCCGACCGGGGCCGGGTCGCCAGGAGGCGCAGCGCGCGGGCGTGCAGTTGTTCGCGTCCGTCGGCGGCTTTCAGGCGCTCCAGGTCGGCCGGGCCGAGCTCCTGGCCGACGCGCAGGCGCGCGGCCTCCAACTTGGCCAGGCTGAAGGCGAAGCGCTCGTCCAGGTAGACGTTGACGCGCGCCTTGTTGCGGGCCTGGAGTTTGAGGGCCGTGACCTTCATGCCGTGTCGTCCATCGCCATAACAAAAACAGCCGGGCAGCACGCCTCACCGGGCGCGCGCCACAGCTGCTTCAGCCATCCGTCAGTTACGGGCGGGAACGAAAAAGCGCTGGCGGCCTACACCGCCATCGCCGCGGCGCGTGCGCCGGAACGCCAGAACAAACCAGCGTTACGCTTCACTGCTGCGCGGACGAAAACTCCGTGCGGGTTGCGCTTCTGCATTCCTGCGTTCCGTAACCCGGGCGGCCGCGTTAGCGGACCTCCCGGGCGATGTCGTTCTCAACTGAGTCTCGGCGAAAATCCTGCTGTGGCCGCGCCCATGCCGGTGGCCGGGGCCGCCCGCCCAGGCGGCGGTCAACCCTCGGCTTCGTCGTCGTCGGCGCCTGGCCCGGCCGGCAGTTGGACTTTGTCCCCGCCCATCTGCTGCCGGATGGCGCTTTCGATCGCCGTCGCGACGTCTGGGTGCTCTTTCAAGTATGCCTTGGTGTTTTCACGTCCCTGTCCGAGGCGCGTTTCCGCAAACGAGAAGAAGGCGCCCCGTTTGGTAATGATTTCCAACTGGGTTCCCAGATCGATGATGTCACCGGCCTTGGAAATCCCTTCGTTGTACATTATATCAAATTCGGCTTCCCGGAATGGGGGCGCCACTTTGTTCTTGGTGACGCGCACGCGCGTGCGGGAGCCGACGACGTCCGCGCCGTCCTTGATGGCCTGGATGCGCCGGACGTCCAGGCGCACGCTGGCGTAGAACTTGAGGGCCATGCCGCCGGTGGTGGTCTCCGGGTTGCCGAACATCACGCCGATCTTCTGGCGCAGCTGGTTCGTGAAGATCATGGCGGTGTTGGTCTGCTTGATGGCGCCGGAGAGCTTGCGCAGCGCCTGGCTCATCAGGCGGGCCTGCACGCCCATGGTGGCGTCGCCCATGTCGCCCTCGATCTCCGAGCGCGGCACCAGGGCCGCCACCGAGTCCACCACCACCACGTCCATGGCCCCGGACCGGACCAGCGTCTCGGCGATCTCCAGGGCCTGCTCGCCGGTGTCTGGCTGGGCGATATACAGGTTGTCCACGTCCACGCCGCAGACCTCGGCATAGCCGGGGTCCAGGGCGTGCTCCATGTCGATGTAGGCGCACACGCCGCCGCGCTTCTGCGCCTCCGCCACGATGTGCTGGCAGAGCGTGGTCTTGCCGGAAGACTCCGGGCCGTAGATTTCGGTGACCCGGCCGCGCGGGATGCCGCCGATGCCGATGGCCAGGTCCAGGGCCAGCGAGCCGGTCGAGATCGACTCGACGGCCAGGTGGCCGGCCTCGCCCAGGCGCATCACGGCGCCGTCGCCGAACTGCTTTTTGATTTGTGCCAGGGCCGCGTCGAGGGCGCGCTCTTTGCCGCTGCTTGCCATACCGTTTTCCTTGAGGTCCGGCTGGCCGCACCGCCTGGGGCGGGGCGCCAGGCCGTTGGTGCACAGGCCAGGCTGAAAAGGTGGGCGGCAGTTTACTGCACCGAGGTGAGAAACGCAAGTGAAAAACCGGCTTTCATGCTATAACCGGGCCCGTGACTGCCTCCGGAATGCTCGTGGCCCGGCCGGCGCAGCCGGACGACCGTAACGCCCTCCAGACGCTGACGCGCTACGAGACGCGCGTGCATGCCCACCTGGATTGGAAGCCCGTGGAGGACTGGCTCGGCGATCAGCCCTTCTGGGTGGCCGAGCGCGGGCGGCGCCTGGTGGCGGCCCTGGCCTGTCCGCCGGACCTGCCGGATACGGCCTGGATCCGCCTGTTGGTGGTGGCGGACGGCCTCGACGCTGACGCGGCCTGGTCCGTGCTGTGGCCGCCGGCGCGGGACGGCCTGGCGCAGCAAGGGCTGCAGATGGTGGCCGGGTTGAGCCTGGACGCCTGGACCAGCCCGCTGTATGAGGCCGGCGGCCTGACGCGCACCCATGACGTGGTCGTGTTGAGCCGGCTGCCGGGGCCGTCGCTGCCGGCGGCGAGCCCCGGCGGCGCGCGGATCCGCCCGGCCCGCACGGCCGACCGGTCCGCTATTGCGGCCGTGGACATCGCCGCCTTCGCGGCGCCGTGGCAGCTTTCGGTGGGGATGATCCGGCTGGCGCTGGGCCAGGCCGACTATGTGAGCGTGGCTGAACGCGATGGCCAGGTGATCGGCTACCAGTTGACCACGCCCAGCCGCAACGGCGCGCACCTGGCCCGGCTGGCCGTCCTGCCCGGTGAGCACGGCGCCGGCCTGGGCACGGCCCTGGTGGCCGACCTGATCGACCACTACGAGCGGGCCGGCGGACGTGAGATCACGGTCAACACCCAGCACGACAATCAGGCCTCGTTGGCCGTTTATCGCCGGCTTGGTTTTGTGCTGACGGGGACTCGTTTTCCCGTTTACCAGCTGGCTCTATGATAAGATAGTCGCTGAGCGATGAGCGTCATGCTTGCCCCGTCCATTAGCTCGGGATGGACGGCTAACGCGGGTTTAGCTTCCAGGTAGCGCCGTCCCGTCCAATGCCTTCCGATGGACGCGGCACGAGCCGCCCCAACGACCTGACCTCGGCTGAGGAATCGACAGTGAGCGTCAATCACGGCCGGGCTTTGCCCAACGCCCGCATGCGGCGATTGCTGCTGGCCATCCAAGACGTGATGGGGCGCGGCGGACTGATGACGGTCTTGCGTCAGGCCCGGCTGCACCGCTTCACCACCAATCTGCCGCTGCACAACCAGGAATTGCGCATCCAGGCCGCCGAGTATGCCGGGCTGCTGAATGCCATCGAGGTGTACTACGGGCGCGGGGCGCGCGGCACGCTGATCCGCGTCGGCCGCGCCGCCTTTCGCCAGTTGCTGGCCAACGAGCGCCTGACGGCCCTCAGCCTGCGGGCCGGCTTCGCCCTGGCCTCGCGCGAGCGGCGCAGCCTGGCCGTGCTGCGCTGGCTGGCGCAGACCATCGCGCAGCCGCAAGGGCGCGTGGAGGTCCACGCCGACGGCCGCGGCCTGGCAGTTTTGGATTACGAAGGGGACGGCATCTTTGGCCGCCAGCGGGAGGCGCCGGCCTGCTGGGTGACGGTGGGCAAACTGCAGGAAGCGCTGCGCTGGGCCACCGGCCGCGACTTTGACGTCGTCGAGACGGAGTGCCGGGGCTGCGGCGCGTCGGCCTGCCGTTTTGAGATCAACTCCATCGAGGACTGACCTCCGCCGGCCTGATCCGGGTGGGCCAAGCCCGCACCGCTTCTGCGAAGAAAAGCAACGGCCCGCCCGGCCGAAAGCGCCCGGCGGGCCGTCTTTTATTTAACCGCGGCGGCCTTACGGGGCCTTGATGGCGGTGGCAAACTCGCCGCGCCCGACCGTGGCGGACACGTTGACCTTGCCGGCCGCGCCCGGCACCACATAGACGATCACGGCTTGCGCCAAGGTCACCACCTTCTTGGTGCGCGGGTCGATGGCGCTGACCGCGCCCTTGGCGTACCAGGCGTAGCCCTGGCTGGCCGGATAGGCCACGTAGGTGAAATCGGCCAGGGCCGGGAAGGTGGCCTTGGCCAACTCCAGGGCCGCGTTCGCGTCCGCCGGGGCGGCGGCGGTGACGATGAGCGAGTACACGCCCAGGCTCGACGCCTGGACGTCGACGTTCACATCGCCCGAGATGGTGCCAGAGCCGTAGCTGAGCGAGGCGGCCCCGTAGCTGAGAGTCGCGCCGTAAGTCTTAAGGGCCAGCTTGGCGGTGGCGCTCTGGGCGGCGCTGCCGTTGGGCGTCTGGCTGAGCGACCGCGACACGGTGCCGGATAACCCGCCGGCCTTCTTGACTGTGACGGACACGCCCAGCACCGTGTCAGCGTAGGCCTGGATGGCGGCGGCGGCATCCCCGGCCGCGATCGTGGCCGGAGCCGTGACATTGGCGACGAGCGCCGTGCTCGTGGCCTTCAGCGCGGTGGCCGTGCCGGCGACCTGCGTCGCCGCGGCCGCGGCCGTGAGCTTGAGGGCGGTAGCGGTGGCCGCCACGCGCGTCGTGCCGGCGGCGGTGGTGGCTTTGAGCGCTGTGGCGGTGCTGGCCAGGTCGGCCCGGGCCGTGCGCGTGGCGCGTTGATCCAGCCCGGCACTGGCCGTGGACGAGTCGGCGGCCGCGATCAGCAGCAGTGCGAGCACGCTGACAACGCCGGCGGAAAGCAGCAGACGGGTGCGGGTCATCGAGCCTCCTCTGGCCGTGAAAGCGGGCTGCAGTGACTAACGGGGTTGGGGCAGCGCCGTTACGCCCGCGTCCATTATCAGCGCCGGCCAGGATGGACGCGGTGTGTTTTGGTTTGGGGCGTATAATCGCGGGCGTCGGAGGGACACGCAATGTTGAGACACGATAAGCAATTGGCGGCGCGCGATGGCGTGGCGCTGGCGACGTATCGCTGGGAGCCGACCGGGACGCCGCGCGCCGTGGTCGTTCTGACGCACGGCCACGGCGAATACGCCACGAAGTACACGCACGTGGCCGAGGCCTTCACCGGCGCGGGTGTGGCCGTGCAAGCGTACGACGTGCGCGGTCACGGCCGTTCCGGCGGACCGCGCGGCCACGCCCCGCGTTACGAAGCGCTGCTGAGCGATCTGCAGCGCGTCCATGAGCTGGCGGCCGAGGCCTTTCCGGGCGCGCCGCTGTTCCTCTACGGCCACAGCCTGGGCGGGCAGATCACGCTCAATTACGCCGTCCAGCGTCAGCCGGCCGCGCGCGGCGTGATCGTCAGCGCGCCGTGGCTGCGCCTCATCTACGCGCCGCCGCCCGCGCGTATGACCCTGGCCCGCGCCATGGCCAGCCTCTGGCCGAGCTTCTCCCAGGACACCGGCCTGGAGGCGGCCGTGCCGATGACGCACGACGAAGCCCTGCTGGCCGCCTACCCGGACCAGCAGCTGCGGCACAGCCGGATGACGGCGCGGCTGGGCATGGACGCGCTGGCCTCGGGCGAAGCCTTGCTTCAGCGCGCCGGCGAACTGCGCCTGCCGCTGCTGATCATGCATGGCGGCGCCGACGGCGTCTTCGCCCCCGCGACGTCGCGGGCGTTTTTCGACGGCGTCAACGTCGCCGACAAGACCTTGCGGGAATATCCCGGCCTGTATCACGAGATCCACAACGAGATCGGGCGTGAGCAGGTCCTGCAAGATGTCCTGGCCTGGCTGGCGGAACGCCTGCCGCGCTGAACCGCGCGGTCGGGCGTGATCACGGTCTTCGGCGCCACCGGCTTCACCGGCCGCCGCGTGGCCCAGGCTCTGGAGGCGCGTCAGCTGCCCTTCCGCCTGGCCGGGCGCTCCCGCGACCGGTTGGCCGCGCTGGCCGCGCAGCTTGCGACTCGGCCCGAGATCGTGCTGGCCGAGGCGCACGCGCCCGAGGCTCTGCCGGCGCCCGCCGGACCACATCTCCTCATCAATTGCGCCGGCCCGTTCACCGACCTGGGCGAACCTGTCGTCCGGCTGGCGGCGCTGCGCGGCTGGCACTATCTCGACCTGAGCAATGAGTTGGGCTTCGTCTACAGCCTGGGCCAGTATGCGGCGCTGGCGCGCCAGACCGGCGCTGCCGTGGTGCCGGCCTGCGCCTTTGAGGTGGCGCTGGCTGATTGTCTGATCCGCCAGCAGGCCGCGGAGTGGCCCGGCCCGCTCGACGCCGTCGACGTGGTCTACGCCTGGCCGGCGCGCACGATGAGCTACGGCACGCGCCTGTCCGGACTGCGCGCGTATGCGGCCGGCTGGGTGGCGTATCAGGAAGGACGTTGGCGGCGGCAGGCGCCGGCGGCGCGCGTGTTCTGCGGACAGTTGGGCGGGCTGCCGTTCCAGGCGATCACGTTCCCGAGCGCGGAGGTGGTCACGGTCCCGGCGCACACGCCGGCCCGGTCAGTGGCCGCCTGGCTGGCCGTGTCCGCGCGCTGGGCGCGCGCGGTGGCGACGGTGCTGCCGCTGGTGAGCGGGCTGCTGCGCACGCCGGTGGGGCGGCTGGTGGCGTTCTCGTTCCGTCACCTGGCGCCGCCGCCGCAGCCGACCGGCCAGGATCGTTTTGCGATCCAGGTGCAACTGCGCCGCGCCGCTGAAACGCGGCGGTGGACGCTGCGCGGCGTCGACCCGTACGGCCTCTCGGCCCAGATCGTGGCGTACGCGGCCGAGGCGCTGCTGACGTCCGGCGCCCGGCCGGGCGGCGTGTTCGCGCCGGCGTCTGTTTTGGACCCGGAGCGTTTCTTAACGTGGGCGCAAGCGCAGGGGGTTACGCTCCAGCCGGACTAAGCGGCAAGCCGAGGGCGGCCAAGAGCGCGATGATGAGCGGCGCGATGACCAGCGCCGGCAAGTAGTTCGCCACCCGGATCGGCTTCAACTCCAGCAGCGCGCCGACGCCGATGCCCATGATCAGCAGGCCGCCGGCGGCCGTCATCTCCGTGATCATGGGCTCGGTCAGAAAGGTCTGGGCCTGCGCCGCCAGCAGGCTCAGCGCGCCCTGATACAAGAGCACCACCGCTGCCGAGAACACCACGCCGATCCCCATCGAGGCCGCGAAGGCCAGCGCCGCGAAGCCGTCCAGCACCGATTTGATGGCCAGCAGTTGGTAGTTGCCGGTCAGCCCGTCCTGGATCGAGCCCAGGATCGTCATCGGGCCGACGCAGAACACCAGGCTGGCCGAGACGAAGCCCTTGATGAAGCGCGCCGTCCCCTCGGCGGTGGCGCTGCGCGCGAAGCGCGCCTCCAGCCAGGCGCCCAGGCGCTGGAGCGCGGCCTCGATGCCCCACCATTCGCCCAACAGCCCGCCGACCAGGACGCTGCCGAGCGTGATCAACGCGTTCTGCGTCTGGAACGCCATCTGCAGGCCGATGGCGATGGTGAACAGGCCGAGGCCGTTGAGGACGGTCTCGCGGATGCGCGGTGAGAAACGTTCGCCGAAGAGCGTGCCGAGCCCGCCGCCGACGAGGACCGCCAGGACATTGAGGAGAGTGCCAACCATATTGCCCTTGAATGAAAGTGGGTCGGCGCTGATTATAAACCCTGCATACCGGGGGGTAACAATGGAAAGCAACCGCAAATTTCTGTACGGAATCCTATATGGCATGTTGTTGGCGCTGACGGCCACCGGCGTCCTGCTGGTGGTGGCGCGCCGCCCGCCGGGCCGTCCGGTGCAGCTGGCCGAGGCGCCCACGCCGGTGCCGGCGCGCGTCTATGTGCTCGGCGCGGTCGCGCGTCCGGGCGTCTACCCGCTGCCGCGCAACAGCATCGTGGAGCAGGCCCTGGCCGCGGCTGGCGGCGCGCTGCCGCTGGCTGACTTGAGCGCGCTCAACCTGGCGCAGGTGCTGCAGGACGGGGATCGGGTGGAGGTGCTGGCGATCCCGCCGACGCGCACACCCGCGCCCCCCACGCGCACGCCAGCCCCGACCGTGACCGTGGGACCGGGCACGCCTTCGCCGACGCCGCTGCCCGAGCCCACCGCCACCGAGTCGGCCGCGCCTTCCGCCACCGGCGCCAAGCTCAATTTGAACACGGCGTCGGCCGCGGAGCTGGAGCAGCTGCCGCGGATCGGCCCGGCCACGGCTCAGCGCATCCTCGAATACCGCGCCACGCACGGCCCCTTCTTGCAGCTCACCGACCTGATGAACGTTAAGGGCATCGGCCCAAGCACGTTCGAGCAGATCAAAGACCTACTCACGCTCGACTAAGCGCAGGCTGCCTTGGGGCTCTGCCCCGGCCAGGCGTCCCGCTCACCTGAGCCCTGCGCCAAGGGTGCGGGTCCGGCGCCAGAATCCAGCCGCCAACAGCCAACTCACCTGAACACGGCGCTGGATTTGGCTTTCGGCCAACCTCTGGTAAATTAAGGACCATGTCCATCCACGCCAACAAGCGGCTGTGGCAGAAGCACGTGCTGGCCGAGAATCGGCGCTCGCTTGAAGGCCTGTTGGCGACCCTGTCGGCCGAGCCGGTTTACGAGGTCATGGCCACCGGCGAGAAGCACGTCGGGCCGGAAGCCGTGGCCGCTTTCTATACCGGCCTGTTCGCGGCCATGCCGGACGTCACCTTCGATTTGGTCAACGTCTACATCGGCGAGAACGGCGTCGTGGAAGAGTCCGTGCTGGTGGGCACGCACACCGGCTCGCTCTTCGGGTTGGCGGCCACCGGCCGGCCGGTGCGTCTGCCGCTCACGATCGTGTTCCCGATTGAGTCCGGCCAGATCCTGGGCGAACGTCTATACTTCGACCTAGACAGCCTGCACCGCCAGCTCGGTTTGCGCTGAGGCCATCATGGAAGCCCGTTATCATCGTCAGATGCTGGAACGCGCCCTGCAGGGCCGGGTCTCCGCGCGCGCCCTGCAAACCATCATCCGCGCCAACCTCGGCCAGGATGATCTGGCCGGCCTGTTCCGGCCCGAGTTCCATTTCGACAACAGCCTGTTCGAACAGTCGCTGGCCTACCTGGAGACGTGCCGGCGGGCCGCCGCCCTGGCCGCCGACCCGGCCGAAGCTTGGGCCGCCTTCGGCCGCCTCACCCACGGCGCCCAGGACTTCTACGCCCACTCCAATTTCATCCGCCTGTGGGCAGATCAGCAGACGTTGATCCCGGGCGAGTCCGACCGGGAGCGCGCCAAGCTGCCGCCGCCGGCCAAGATGAACGGTCTGGACCCGAAACTGCTCAAGCATCCGCGGCTGCGCTCCGGGCGCGTCTATTGGCCGACCGAGGCGCTCTGGGCGGTGCCGGTGCTGCGCCCGTTGGTGAAGGCGCTCGTGCCCAAAGACGCGCACGCCTGGATGAACCTGGATAGCCCGGCCAGCGGCCCGCTGTTCGCCTACGCCCTGGAGGCTGCCGGGCAGCGTACCGTGGCCGAGTTCGACTGGACGCTGGCCGCTATCGGCGAGGCGCAGGGCGAGGCCGGACGGCGCCGGTTCATAGACCAATAACGCAGACCTACAAGGAGACGAGGATGCCTTTGCCCCCCCGCCAGCGCGGCATGTTCTTCGAGGAATTCGAGGTCGGCCAGAAGATCACGACCATGGGCCGCACCGTCACCGAGACGGACGTCGTCAGCTTCGCGGGCCTGTCCGGCGACTACAACCAGATCCACACTGACGGCGCCTACGCCGCCGGCACGCCCTTCGGCCAGCGCATCGCCCACGGCTTGTGCGTGATGTCGATTGCGTCCGGCCTGGTGACGCTCACCGGCGTCATGGAGGGCACCGTGCTGGCCTTCCGCGAGATCCAGGAGTGGAAGTTCAGCAAGCCCGTCTTCTTCGGCGACACCGTCCACGTTGAGACCGAGGTCATCGAGACCAAGGCCTTTCCCCGCCTGGGCGGCGGCGCCGTGATCATCAAACTGAACGTCCTCAACCAGAAAGCCGAAGTGGTGCAATCTGGGCGCTGGTCGGTGTTGATGCTCAGCCGGCCGGCCGGCACCGCGTAAGCCGGCGCGGCGCTTTCGGCTGAGGCCAGCCTGCCCGCACCGTCACCGATGACCGACCCCATGCCTGCGCCTGTTCCCAAAATCGATTGGCTGCGCGTCGCCCACCTGGCGCTGACTTCGCGCTGGATGGACACGCTGGAAGAACGCGAGCTGGCCCCGGCCGGCCAGGTGGCCTACCAGTTCTCGGCGCGCGGCCATGAGTTGTCCCAGATCCTGCTCGGGACGCTGCTCAACCACGCGCACGATGGTGTCTTCCCGTACTACCGCTCCCGGCCGCTGGCCCTGACGCTCGGGCTGACGCCGCGCCAACTCTTCGCCGGCGGGCTGGGGCGCGCGGGAACGTCGTCCGAGGGCCGCGACGTGGGCGTGCTGTACTCGAAGCCGGCTGGCGACGGCCCCGCCATCCTGCCAGTCCCCGGCGATGTGGGCGCGCAATACACGCTGGCGGCCGGCTGGGCGCAGGCCATCCGCTACCGGCGCGACGCCCTGGGCGCGGCCGAGTGGGGCGGGGCGCTGGCGGCCGCTCACGGCGGCGACGGCTCCACGGCCGCCAACGGCTTCTGGGCCGCGCTCAATATTGCCGCCACCCTCAAGCTGCCGCAGTTGTTCTTCATCGAAGACAACGGCTACGCCATCTCCGTCCCCACCGCGCTGCAAAACCCGCGCGGCAACATCGCCGACAACCTGTCCAGCTACCGTGACCTGCACGTCATCCAGGCCAGCGGCGTGATCCCGCCGGAGACGGCGGCGGCCGTGGCCGAGGCCGTCTACCACGTCCGCGCCGGCAACGGGCCGTGCCTGCTGCGCCTGACGGTGCCGCGCCTGGCCGGCCACTCCATCACCGACACGCAGGCCTACAAGTCCCCGGCTCAGCGCGCCGAGGAAGAGGCGCGGGATCCGCTGCGCCATCTGCGCGAGTTTCTGACCGCGCTGACGGGGGTGGCCTGGGAGGCGCTGGAGCGCCAGGTGGAGGCCGAGGTGCGCGTGGCGCTGGCCGAGGCGCTGGCCCAGCCGGAGCCGGACCCGGCCACGGCACGCCACTTCCTGTTCTCGGATCAGGCGCCGGAGGCCACGCCGCCCGCGCCGGCCGGGCCGCGCCTCAACCTGCTCGACGGCGTGCGGCGCGTGCTGGAGGCGGAGCTGGCCCGCAACCCGGCCTTGCTCGTATTTGGCGAGGACGTCGGACTCAAGGGCGGCGTGCATGGCGCCACCCAGGAGCTGCAGCGCAAGTTCGGGCCGGCGCGCGTCTTCGATACGTCGCTCTCGGAAGAAGGCATCATCGGCCGCGCGATCGGGCTGGCGCTGGCCGGGCTGCGGCCGGTGCCCGAGATCCAGTTCCGCAAGTACATGGACCCGGCCATGGAATCACTGACGACGTGCGGGTGGCTGCGCTGGCGCACGGCCGGCCGGTTCGGGGCGCCGGTGGTGGTGCGCGTGCCGGCGGGCCTGGGCAAGCGCGGCAATGATCCCTTCCACACGGTCAGCGGCGAGGTCACCTTCGCCCGCCTGGCCGGCTGGCGCGTGGCCTTTCCCTCCAACGCCGAGGACGCGGTCGGTCTGCTGCGCGCGGCCCTGCGCGGCCACGATCCGGTGGTGTTCTTTGAGCATCGTTCGCTGCTGGACACCGCGCCGGCGCGCCGGCCGTATCCGGGCGACGATTACGTGCTGCCGTTCGGGCGGGCGGCGATCGTGCAGGCCGGCGATGAGTTGACGGTGGTGACCTGGGGCGAGATGGTCTATCGCTGTCTGGAGGCCGCGCTCCCGCACGCCGGCCGCGTCGAGGTCATCGATCTGCGCACCATTGCGCCGTGGGATCGCGAGACCGTGCTGGCTTCGGTGCGCCGGACCGGCAAGTGCCTGATCGTGCACGAGGACGCGCTGACGGCCGGCTTCGGCGCCGAGGTGGCGGCCGTGGTGGCCGAGGCGGCTTTCACCTCTCTGGACGCCCCGCTGCGGCGTTTGGCCGTGCCGGATTGCCCCATCCCCTACAACGCCGGGCTGGCCCAGGCGCTGGTGCCCGGCCCCGAGGCGATTGGCCAGGCGATGGCCGATTTGCTGGCTTTTTAGGGGATTTGGGAGTATAAACGGCCCTCTGACAAGCCTAATCACTCAAAAGGAGAGAATCGATGGCTAAGAAGAAACTCAGCAAGTCTCAGTTTGTGGCCGCCGTGGCGGACAAGTCGGGCGTCTCCAAGAAGGAAGCGACGGCGGTCCTGGCGGCCATGAACGCCGTCATCGTCCATGAGCTCACCAAGAAGGGCAAGAACCAGGAAGTGACGATCCCGGGCCTGCTGAAGCTCAGCGTCAGCATCAAGCCGGCCACCCCGGCCCGCCCCGGCATCAATCCCTTCACCAAAGAGCCGATCACGATCAAGGCCAAGCCGGAGCGCAAGGTCGTCAAGGCTCGCCCCGTGAAGGCTCTGAAGGACGCCGTCTAGCGCCCGGTCCGTTCGGGACAGCGCCTGGCCGGCGCGCGGTTGCAACGTGCCGCTCGTCTCTTTTTGAGTGAGGTGGACGGAGCACTAGTCAACGGCCAGTGAGTCTCTGAGCACGCCCTGGTTGTCAGCCAGGGCGTCTTGCTTTAACCCGAAAGCGAGCGACTCACGCGATCTTCAGGAAGGTGGAAGTGGCGGCGCCAGACTCAGAGGCGGCGCCGTAAGACTGGCGGGCCAGTTCCTGGCGGGCCTCAGCTGCCAGCCGGGAGGCCTCGGCGGCGACGGCGCGGTCCTGGCCGGAGGGGTCGCTGGGCGCCAGGGCGGCGCGCCGGATCTGCTCGGCCTTGCGGAGCGTGGCGGCGGGGTCGTTGGGGACGGCGCTGACGTCGATGCCGACTTCGCCGCCGACGGCATACTGCTGGCCGTCTGGCCCGGTCTGGTACGTGTAGCTGGCGCCGCGCGTGATCAGGCCGGCGCCGGCGGAGAGGTGGGCTTGCTCGTGCGTGCGGACCTCGCGGTCGCGGGCCTTAAGCTTCTCGACCTTTTCGCGGTCTTCTTCGGACAGGACCTCGCCCGAACGGCTCGTGGCGCCGGCCGCGCGGCCCTCCGACCGAGACGCCCGCTCGGTGGCCGGATACTCTGAGACGCGCAAGGCACTGACACTGGTGATCATGGCGGCAAAAACCCAACCTAAGGCTCGTTATCGGCGGCTGGCCGGGCATATTGAGGCCAGGGCGTGACTCTCACAGTTGGTGATCGAGCGTGTCTTATGTTTTAATCGGGTCCGCTGGATTTCCCACCGGGCAGGACAAGGGCCCGGCTAATATTTGGTATGATGCTTCGGTTATGAGTGACCGCGCGCCCGCCTTCCACATCCGTGAGCTGCCGATCTATGGCGACGCCATCCTGTCGCCCATGGACGGCTTCTCCGACCTGCCGTTCCGGCTGATCTGCCGCGAGCTGGGCAGCGCCCTGTCTTACACCGAGTTCGTCAACGTGGACGAACTGGCCGTCACCCGCAAGCGGGACGCCAAGTGCTGGCGCAAGCTGGAGTTCCACCCCAGCGAGCGGCCGATGACGTTCCAGATCTACGGCCATGACCTGGACCGGCTGGTGGCGGTGGCGCTCCGCCTGCAGGACCTGCCGCCCGAGCAGGCGCCGGACGTCATCGACATCAACATGGGCTGCTACGTCCGCGATATCGCCGAGCGCGGCGCCGGCTCCGGCATGCTGCGCCACCCGGACCGGATCGCGGCCCTCTTCCGGCGCCTGTCCACGAGCCTGCAGCGGCCGGTGACCGGCAAGATCCGCCTGGGCTGGGACGAGCGCAGCCGCAACCACGTGGAAAACGCCCGCCGCCTGGAGGACAACGGCGCCAGCCTGATCGCCGTCCACGCCCGCACCAAATCCCAGGGCTACGGCGGCCAAGCCGATTGGGACGCCATCGCCGAAGTGAAGCAGGCCGTGCGGATCCCGGTCCTCGGCAACGGCGACGTCAAGAGCGTGGCCGACCTCGCCCGGATCAAGGCCCACACCGGCTGCGACGGCGTGATGATCGGCCGGGGCGCCATCGGCAACCCCTGGATCTTCGCCGGCAAGGAGCGGGACCAGGTGACGGTGGACGACAAGCTGCGGCTGATGCGCCGGCACCTGGCGCTCAACCTGGATTTCTACGGCGCGCGTTTCGGCCTGGTGCTGTTCCGCAAGCACGCCGCCCGTTATCTCAATCATCTGCCCGGCTATGAAGCGTTGCGCCTGCCGCTGCTCACGGCGGCGTCGGTGGCTGAATTCGATGACCTGTTGGAGCGGGCGCGCAGCCAGGCTGTGGCGGCCCAGCCGGCCTTTGCGCCCTCGCTGGTCTGAGCCGCGTTAACGGGGGAGAGGCACGCATGCGCCGCTGGTTGACGCTGATCCTATCGCTGTGCCTGGGGCTGACCGGGTGTCTGTCGAGCGGCCCGCCGGCGCCCGCTTCGCCGACGCCGCCGGACGCCACCGCCACGACCGCCGTCATCGCCGCCACGACCGCCGCGCCGCCAGCCGCCACGACCGCCACGCCGACGCCCACGGCGACGCTGCCCGCCCAGCTCGATGCCCCGGTCGGCCCGGATACCCCGCTGCCTGAGACACAGCCGCTGACCGCCGCGAACGCCGCCGGCCTGAGGCGCCTGGCCGTCTGGCCGCAGGCGCAGCCCGATCTGGCGGCGCTGGCCTTCTCGACGAGCGGCCGCAGCCTGTGGGCGGCCAGCGCCGCGCACGCCTGGGCTTGGCGGGCCCGCGATGGCGTCCTCATCCGCACCGTCGACGGCCCGGCGCTCTCTTACGACGGGCAATTGGCTTTGCAGACCATCGGCCTGCCGCCGCAAGACGCCGACGTGGCCCGCAAACTGGCCTACGTGCTCCGCGACGCCGCCAGCGGCGCCGAGGTCACGCGCTGGACCGACGCCAAGCCCATCGACGTGTCCGGCTGCGCGGCCAACGCCTGCGCGCTGCTGCGTTTTGCGCCGGACAATGGGACGGTGGCCGAGATTGAAGACCTGGCGGCCGGCACGCTGCAGCCGGTGCTCAAAGTCTGGCGCCTGGACGGCACGCGGGTGTGGGCGGCGCCCGGCGTGCAGGCCTTTGTCTACTCGCCGGACGGGCAATTGCTGGTCTCGCGCCGGACGACGGCGCCGCCCATCGACATCTGGCGCGTGGCCGACGGCGCGCTGCTCAAATCCCTGGCGCCGGGTTTCACGGTCAACCAGATGACGCTCTCGCCCGAGAACGCGCGCCTGGCGCTGGCCGGCGAGGGCCGGGTCCAGGTCTGGCGCTGGCCGGAGGGCGCGCTGGAGCAGGAGGTGGCGGTGGCCGGCGTCACCGGCCTGGCGTTCAACGCCGACGGCACCGTGCTGGCCGTCAGCGCCGTGGACGGCGTGCGGCTGTTCGGCGTGGCCGACGGTGTCGAATTGGCGGCGCTGCCCACCGGCGCGGACGCGTTGGCCGGCGCCCCGGACGGGCGTTGGTTGGTGGTGGGCACGGAGGCGGGCCTGGAGTTGTGGGGTGTGCCCGCCGGTTATCAGGCCGCCGCGCCGACGGAGCCCAGCCCGACCGGCGTAGCCGAGCCGGCCACGGCCGTGCCCGCGCTCAAGACCACCGACCGCCCGCAGGTGGTGCTCGTGTATCTGATCCTGTTGGAGGACGCCGGCCGGCAGGGTGTGGCGGTGGGCTGCGGAGACAGCGCCGTGCCGGTGGAGAGCGCCAGCGCGCCCACCCAGGCTGTGCTGCGGGCGGCCGTCGACGCGCTCCTGTCCATCAAGCAGGCCAACTACGCCGGTTTGTACAACGCCTGGGCGGAGTCGGCTGTGACTCTCGAAAATGTCGATCTGCGCGAGGGCGTGGCGACGCTGTCTCTCTCGGGCGCGCTGCGCTCGGGCGGCGCCTGCGACCACCCGCGCCTGATCGCCCAATTGCGCCAGACCGCGCTGCAGTTTCCGACGGTGCGTGACGTCATCATCCTGGTCAACGGCCGCCGGATCGAGGACGTGCTGGCGGGCCGCTGACTATGCTGCATCTGATCGTCATCCCGACGCCGTTCGCGGTCGGCCCGGTCAACGTCTACCTGGCCGACGGCGAGCCGCTGACCCTCATCGACACCGGCCCCAAGTGGGACGACGCGCGCCGCGCGCTGGAGGCCGGCCTGGCCGCGCTCGGCCACCGCGTGGAGGATGTGCGCCGGCTGGTGCTCACCCACCATCACGCCGACCATGTCGGGCTGGCGGGCGAGATCGTGGCCCGCTCCGGGGCCGAAGTGCTGACGCACCCGTACAACTTTCCGTGGCTGCGCGATTACCCGGCCGAGCGCCAGCGCCATCACCTCTTCTACACGCGCCTCTGGGAGGACAGCGGCGTCCCGGCGGAGGTGGTGACGGCGATGGAGGCCTCCGGCCTTGAGTTCGCGCGCTGGGTGGACCCGCTCGCGCCGGACCTGGCTCTGGACGAGGGCGGCTGCCTGGAACTGGATGGCAGCGGCTGGCACGTGTTCCACACGCCGGGCCACGCCGGCGGCCTGATCTGCCTGTGGGAGCCGCAGCGGCGCACGCTGATCGCCAACGATCACTTCATCAAAGACATCTCGTCCAACCCCGTCCTGGAGCCGTCGCCGCTGTCGGCCGGGCCGCGCCCCAAGCGCCTGGTGCAGTACCTGCACCAAATGCGCCGGATGGCGGCCCTCGAGCCGGCGCGCGCTCTCTCCGGCCACGGCGACGTCGTCGAAGATGTGGCGGGTCTGGTGCGCCAGCGCCTGGCTTTTCACGCCCGCCGCAAGGAGCGCCTGCTCAAGCTCGTGGTCGAGCAGCCGCGCCCGCTGTGGGACCTGGTGCAGACGGTCTTCGGCGCGCGCCTGCAGCGCGGCATGGACTGGTTCCTGGGCTGCTCCGAGATTCTGGGCCACCTGGACCTGCTGGAAGAGGACGGCGCCATCCAGCCCAGGCGCGTCGGGCCGGTGCTGCATTGGACCGCGCTCTGACCGGGGCTCGACCGCGCTCAGTCTCATCGTCAGCGCGCTCCCGGCCGGAACCAGCCCGTTCTGCTTTCCGTCTAGTACACGATGACCACAACGCCTGAGCCGACAACTGACCCTGACGACCAACCGACCCAGGCAGCGCCGCCGCCCGGCGATCTGCCGTTGACCGGGCCGACCGTGCGCGCCGGAGGCGGCGACCTGAGCGGCCTGGAGCCAACGCGCCGCAGCCCAGCCCCGGCGCGGCGCCCGGCTTTCGTGGACCCGCCGCCCGTCAACGAGCCGGTCACCGGCCCGCTGCCGCCGGTCACGGGCACCACGCGGGCCGCGGCCACGCGCCGCGCCGCCCCAGCCGCGCCGCCGCCGCCCGCGGCCAAGCCTCCGGCCTCGCCGGCCGGCTGCCTGTTTCGCGCCCTGTGGTACAGCCTGATCGCGGCGTTCTTCGGCCTGCTGCTCGGCGTCATCGCCTTGACCTACGGCTACTGGTCGATTGCGCGCGACCTGCCGCCCATCGACGACCTGCGCGAGCGCGCCTCGCAATTCGAGACCGCGCGCGTCTTCGACGCCCGGGGCAACGTCCTGTACGACATCCTCGACCCGCAGGCCGGCCGCCGCACCTACATCACCCTGGACAAGATGGCGCCGGCCCTGATCGCGGCCACCATCGCCACCGAAGACCAGAACTTCTACGAGCATCCCGGCTTCGACCCGGTCGGCATCCTGCGCGCCATCTGGCAGAACCTGCAGGCCGGCGATACGGTCTCCGGGGCCTCGACCATCACGCAGCAACTGGTGCGCGCCCTGGTCCTGCCGCCCGAAGAGGCCGCCCAGCGCACCAACCTGCGCAAGATCCGCGAGATTATCCTGGCCGCCGAGATCACGCGCCGCTACTCCAAGACCGAGATCCTGGAGCTGTACCTCAACGAGATCAACTACGGCAACCTGGCCTACGGCGTCGAGGCCGCGGCCGAAACGTACTTCAACAAGCCGGCCAATGTCCTGACGCTGAGCGAGGCCGCCATGCTGGCCGGGCTGCCGCAGTCGCCGGCCGTGTACGACATCTACACCAATCCGGAGGCCGTGCGCGCGCGCCAGCGCGACGTGCTGTTCCTGATGGTGTCGTTGAGCGAGGAGCGCGGCTGCATCCCGGTCCGCCTGAACGCCGAGGCGACGCCGCAGCGGGTGTGCGTGAACGCCGAGGACATGGGCCAGGCCATGCTGGACCTGGGCACGCGCACGTTCACGCCGCCGCGCAGCAGCGCCCGCTTCCCGCACTGGGTCAACTACGTCCGCCAGCTGGTCGAGGAGCGCTTCGGCGCTCAGGCCCTGTATCGTTCCGGCTACAACATCTACACCACCCTGGAGCCGGACCTGCAGGTGCTGGCCGAGAACGCCGTGGCCGAGCAGGTGGCGGCGCTGGCCGAGCGCAATGTCACCAACGGCGCGCTGGTGGCCCTGCGGCCGGGCACCGGCGAGATCGTCGTGCTGGTGGGCTCGGATGACTACAACGATCCGCGCGACGGCCAGATCAACATGGCCCTGGTCCCGCGCCAGCCCGGCTCGTCGATCAAGCCGCTCACTTATGCGCTGGCCTTCGAGCGCGGCTGGACGCCGGCCACGCTGGTGTGGGACGTGCCGACCGAGTTCCCGGACGGCGCCAACCCGGCTTATGCGCCCGTGAACTACGATGGCCGTTTCCACGGCCCCACGCTGGTACGCGGCGCGCTGGCCAACTCCTACAACATCCCGGCCGTCAAGGCGCTGCAGTTCGTGGGCGTGTACGGCACGCTGGTTGGCGAAGGCGCCCAGGTGGAAGCCAAGAGCGGCCTGATCCCGTTCCTGGAGACGCTGGGCGTAGACACGCTGACGCGCACGGACTACGGCCTGTCGCTGACGCTCGGCGGCGGCGAAGTGCCCCTGATGGAGATGGTCGGGGCTTACGGCGCCCTGGCCCAGGGCGGCCGGCGCGTCTTCCCGGTGGCCGTGCTCAAGGTCACCGACGCGCGCGGCAACCTGATCTGCCAGCAGCCGCTCTCGCCCGCTCAGGTGGTGGCGGACCCGCCGCCCTGCCAGCCGCCGCCGGCCAACTGGGGCGCCGAAGTCCTCTCGCCGCAGACCGCCTACCTGATCAGCGATATCCTGACCGACAACGACGCCCGCGCGCCGGCCTTCGGGCTGGACTCGCCGCTGCGGCTCTCGTTCCCGGCCGCCGTCAAGACCGGCACGACCAACGATTACCGCGACAATTGGACGATCGGCTACACGCCGGACCTGGTGACCGGCGTCTGGGTCGGCAACGCCGACTACACCGAGATGGAGCGCACGTCCGGGGTCACCGGCGCCGCCCCGATCTGGCACGCTTTCATGGAGTTGGCGTTGTCCGGCCAGGCCACGTGGTTCACGCCGCCGGCCGGTCTCGTGGAGAAGGAGATCTGTGCCGTCTCCGGCGCGGAGCCGAGCGAGTTCTGCCCGCCGGATCAGCGCCGCACCGAGAAGTTCGACCAGGCCCATCTGCCGCCGCCGCGCGAGCGCGATCTCTGGCAGAAGGCCTTTGTCGATCCGTTCACCAACCTGCGCCAGACTTCGGAATGCGCTCAGGCTTATCAGAACGAGCAGCTTTACACCCAGGAGCGAGCCGTGGTCGGCGTGACCGACCCGTCCGCGCAGAAGTGGCTGACCGAGGACCCCAACGGCCAGGAGTGGGCGGCGCGGCTGGGCTTCTTCACGCCGCTGGTGTGGGCGCCGGCGCGGGAGTGCGCGCTGAGCGACCCGCGCCCGATCATGGCCCTGAGCTTCCCGCCGGAAGGCGCCACGCTGGAGCCCGGGCAATGGCAGATCCTGGGGCAGGCGGGCGCCACCGCGGACTTCGACCGCTACGTGATCGAGTACGGTTTAAGCCACGACCCGCAGGGCTGGGGCCTGGTGCAGGGCGACACCACCACGGCCGTGCTTGACCCAGGCCGGCTGGCGGATTGGGACGCCAGCGGCCTGCCCGATGGGCCGGCCACGCTGCGCCTGACCGTCTACAGCCGGAGCGGCGGCAGCGCCGAGTACCGCGTGCGCTTCAACGTGATCCGGCCGACGCCCACGCCGGCGCCGACCGATACGCCGACTCTGACGCCGACCAACACGGCCACCGCGCCGCCGACGGCGACGCCCACCGTGACGCCGCCGGCCACCGCTACCGTGCCGGCTACAGCCACGCCGACGCTGGCCCCGCCGACGGCCACCGAGACCCCGCCGCCCACGGAAGTTCCGAGCGAGACGCCGACCTTCACCGCCACCAGCGCGCCATGAGAGAGCGCCTTGGACCGGCCCTGGTGGTGGTCCTGGCCCTGGCCGCTTACGTCGCCGTGGCGCTGGCCCAGAACGGCGGCGATGTCGGCGAGATGGCGCGCCTGGGCCTGCGCCGCATGGCCGGCGACCAGACGGCCCTGGAAGGCTACGACGGCCAGTATGTGTACGTGCTGGCCGTCAATCCGGACCCGGCCTGGGCGGCCAGCCAGAAGTCCGACATCATCGACACGCCGGCCTATCGCTACCAGCGCCTGTTGTTGTCGCTGCTGGTGCGCGCTCTGACGCTCGCCCAGCCGGCGTTGATGCCGGGGGCGCTGATTGTGGTTAACCTCGTGGCCCAGGCGGTGGGGACCTTCCTGGTGAGTGAGCTGCTGGCCGCCTATGGCGTCAACCGCTGGTATGCGCTGGTGTATGGGCTGTGGGTGGGCTTTGCCTACGCCGTCCGGCTGGCAATGACCGAGCCGCTGGCTTATGCGCTGGTGGCCGGGGCCTGGCTCGCCAGCGTCCGCGGCCGCGAGGGCAGGGCGGCCGTTCTGTACGGGTTAGCGGTCTTCACCAAGGAAACCAGCCTGGTTTTCGTCGCCGGGCACCTGGCCTGGCTGCTCCTGCAGCGCCGTTGGTGGCCGGCCGTGCGCGTGCTCGGCCTGGCCGGGGTGCCGTTCGCGCTCTTCCAATTCGTCATCCTCCACTACTTCGGCCGTTTCGGCGTCGGCTCGGGCGGCTTTCACGCCTCCGGTTTCGAGTGGATTCCGTACATGGGATTGTGGCGCATCGGGCAGTACAGCCTGGCGGCGCTGGCCCTGTTTGCGGCCTTGTATCTGCCGCTGGTCGTCCTTCCGAGCTTGTGGGGCCTGCTCGCTTCCGCCGTGCGGGTGTGGCGCCGGGATTGGGCGCTGCCGGTGTGGATGCTGGCCGCCAACGCCGCCGTCTTCCCCGTGGCGCCGTTCTCCACTTACAGCGAGCCGCTCGGCCTGGTGCGCCTGGTCTGCGGCCTGGTCCTGGCCACGTTGATCTTCGGGGCCCATACCCGCTCGCGGCGCGTGCTCAACTATGCGGTGCTGTGGCTGCTGGCGCTGGCGATGTTGGCCAACGAGGCGCGCTGACCCTGTTCTGGCCGGCGGCCGCTGACAGGTGCCGCCGGCTGTGCTATGTTGGATCCTATGAACTCCGAGTCGTCGATCGCCCTGTCTAGCCTCGCCGCCGACCGGACGGCCGCGCTGCAGGCCCGCGCGGCGGCGGTGCGCCGCGTCCTCCTCATCGTCCTGGGACTCAACCTGGCCGTGACCGTCGTCAAGTTGGCCGTCGGCCTGTGGGCCGGGGCGTTGGCCGTGGTGGCCGACGCCTTCCATTCCATGGTCGACTCGTCCTCCAACATCATCGGGCTGCTGGGGGTGTGGGTGAGCGCGCGGCCGGCCGACGACAATCATCCGTACGGCCATCACAAGTACGAGACGATTGCGGCCATGGGCATCGGCGCCATGCTCCTGCTGGCCGGCTACGAGATCGGCAAGAGCGTGCTTGGGCGGCTGGCCGGCGCCCCGGCCGAGCTCAACATCACGCCGCTGACGCTCGCGCTGCTGGCGGGCACCCTCGTGGTGAACCTGGCGATCGTGTACTTCGAAACCCAGGCCGGGCGCCGCCTGACCAGCCAGGTGCTGCTGGCGGACGCCGCCCACACGCGCACCGACCTGCTGGTGACGGTGTCGGTCATTGCCTCGCTGGTGGGCGCCAGCCTGGGCTGGACGTGGCTGGACCCGCTCGTGGCCGCCGGCGTGGTGGTGCTGCTCTTCCGCGCGGCCTTTGAGATCCTGCGCTCCACGTCCAACGTGCTCACCGACGTCGCCGTGGTGGAGCCGGGCGAAGTGGAGCGCATCGCGCAGGCCGTGCCGGGCGTCCAGACCGTGACCGGTGTGCGCTCGCGCGGCCGCGCCGACGCCATCTACCTGGACCTCAACGTCAAAGTCGATCCGGCCATGAACACGGCCCAGGCCCACACGATGGCCACCGAGATCGAGCGGCGCCTGGCGGACGCTTTGCCGGGTCTGATGGAGGCGCTGGTGCATGTGGAGCCGCGTGAGGCGGCGGGCACGCCCTGGGAGACCATCGCGCACACGCTGCGCGCCACCGCCGACGCAGAAGGCTTGGGCGTCCACGATCTGCACGTCCACGTCGAGCCGGACGGCCGCTACGCCGTCGAGATGCACCTGGAAGTGGACGCCGACCTGACCCTGCGCGCCGCGCACCAGCGCGCCGACGATTTCGAGCGGCGCGTCCTGACGACGCTGCCGCTGGTCCGCAGCCTGGTGACCCACCTGGAGCCGCTCAGCGCGCACCTGCCGGACGAGCAGGGGACGATTGCGCGTCAGGCTGAACTGCGGCGCCGCATCCAGCGCCACGCCGACGGCATTGCCGGCGTCGGCGCCTGCCACGACGTCCAGCTCCACAACGTCGGCGGCCATCTGGCGGCCACGCTGCACGTCACCCAGCCGGCCGACCAGCCGCTGACGCGGGCGCATCGTCTGGCCGAGCAGATCGAGCGCGCGCTGCATGCGCAGGAGCCGAGCCTGCATCGCGTGGTCATCCACGTCGAGCCGCCCGAGTGAGCGGGTGGTTTGGTTGAGGCGCGGGCGGAGGGCGGGTTATTCCGGCGGTTTTACCGCCCACACCGCGCGTTGATGGCGGTTCCAATCGGACCGGGCGCGCACGGCCAGGATCAGTCCGGCGGCGGCCATGGCCGCGATGGTGCCGGGTGGCGCGCCCAGCGCCCACATCAGCGGCGCGGCCGCCAACCCGATGGCGAAGGCCGAGCGGGCGGAGTGCTTGAGGATGAAGGCCGCCGCGATCAGGGCGCCCAGCGCCGCGGCGAACCCCAGCGGAAACAAGACCAGCAAGGCGCCGCCGGCCGTGGCCAGGCCCATGCCGCCGCGAAACCCGGCGAAGACGGGCCAGCAATGGCCGGCCACCACCGCGCCCGCCGCCAGCGCCGGCGCGCTCAGCGCGTCTCCCCACTGGCGCGCCAGCCACAGCGCCAGCGCCCCTTTGCCCACATCCAGGATCAAGACCAGGGCGCCGGCCAGCCAGCCGGCCTGGCGGATAGTGTTGGTGGCCCCGGAATGGCCGGAGCCGGCGGCGCGGATGTCGCGGCCGAGGACGGCATAGCCGACCAGCACGCCGGCCGGCAGGGAACCGAGGAGATAAGCTGCCAGCGTCAGCGCCAGCCAGGTCATCGGTTGGCGGCGGGCTGCGTCACGGGGCGGCGGCCGGCAGCGGGGCCAGCAAGGTCTGCAGGGGGTCGCGCTGCCATTGGGTGTACGTGCGTTCCAGGAAGTCCTTGGTGCTCAACAGCGACCCGTTCAGGGGGGTGTCGGCCACGCGCAGTTCCACCGGCACGTCGAAGGAAAGCTGGATGTTGGTCTCAAAGGTCACGTCCTCATCCAGGACGATGCGGCCGGCCGAGGTGGGCAGCACTGTGCCGGCCGGGATCAGCAGCTGCAGCGGGTCGGTCCGGTCCACGCGCAGCGTCGTGCTGACCGTCCCGGCCTGCAGATCACTGACCGCCTGGGCGCCCAGTTTCAGGGCCTCGGCCGCCTGGGCGCGCGCATCCACCAGCAGCCGCAGCATGAAGGCGTTGGCCGTGAACGACAGCAGCACCAGCACCCAGAGCAGCACCGCGGCGAAGCCTTGCAGGGTTTTCATCGTCTTGCCTCACTGAGGGGTGGGGGCGGGGGTGGGCTGGACCAGCAGGCTGGTGCCGAGTTCGGCGGCCAGCTCTTCCAGATAGCCTTGCGAACCGGCCAGCGCCGTGTCCAGAGGCGTGCCCGCCAGTGCGATCTCGACCGGAACGTCGAAGACCACGGGGACCGTGGCGGCGATGGGCACAGTCAGGTCAACCGGGACCTCAACTTCCAGGTTGACCGGGATGGTGGTCTGGACGGGGACGTTGATGATGCGGGTGCCGAGCAACGGCAGTTCAATGGGCACCTGCAGCGTCGTCTTCAGAGGCACAGTGGTCGCGATGGGCACGCGGATCGTGTCCGAAATGGGCACGCTCAGGTTCACCGGGACAGTCTGCTCGATGTGCACCTGGTACGTGAAGCGGGCGGAGCGCAGCTGCCCGAGGCCCTGCGCCACCACGCCGACGGCCTCCGCCACCTGGCGGCGCGCGCTCAGCAGGGTGTTGATCAGGAAGACGTTCAACGCCAGCGACGCCAACGCCACCACCCACAGCAGCCAGTAGTCAAGCGGGCGGGAAGTCAGAAACACGGGCACTCCTTGGAGCGGCGGGCGCTCCGGGCTGGGTTCGGCCGGGGTGGGCGGGGTTGCAGTCATAGTTGGTTACCTGTCGACGGCGGGAGCAGGCCCCCCGAAGTCAGAGTATAGGCGATGACCTGAGCGCCGTCCACGCCCTGGCCAAGACGCCGGTTCCAGGGGCGCGGTGTGCTACACTCCAACCGGCGCGCGGACCGGCGTCCGCGTCCAGTTCCCGCACCCAACCCTCAGATCACGAACAAGGACGTCCAGCCTAATGTCGACTTTGACTATCGCGGACTGCGAGCAGCACACCGGTGAGCTTGTCGCTTGGGTTAAGCGGTTGGTGGCGATCGAGTCGCCGTCCACCGACAAGGCCGCCGTCGACCGGGTCGGGGCCGTCATCGCCGAGGAGCTGCGCCAGCTGGGCGCGGCCGTCGTCGTGGAGCCGCGCGCCACAGTGGGCGACAACGTCTATGGCCGCTGGGGCGGCCAGGGCCAGGACGGCCTGCTGCTGCTCGGCCACATGGACACCGTGCACGACCTGGGCACGCTGGCGCGCCAGCCCATCCGCGAGGCCGATGGCAAGCTCTACGGGCCGGGCGCCATCGACATGAAGGCCAGCCTCGCCCTGGTCCTGGTGGCGCTGCGCCTCCTGAAAACACATAAGGCCTGGCCGGCCCGGCCGGTGACGGCGCTGTTCACGTCCGACGAGGAGACCGGTAGCGAGCATTCGCGCGCCCTGATCGAGACCCTGGCGCGCGAGGCCGCGCTGGTGCTATGCCTGGAGCCGTGCCTGTCAGATGGTTCGCTCAAGACCGAGCGCAAGGGCATCGGCGAGATGGTCATCCAGGTGCGCGGCAGGGCCACCCACGCCGGCGCCGACCACGAGGGCGGACGCAACGCCATCGAGGAACTGGCCCACCACATTCTGGCCGCGCAGCGGCTCACCGACTACCGGGTGGGCACCACCGTCAACGTCGGCGTGGTCCGCGGCGGCACGCGCTCCAACGTCGTCCCGGATGAGGCCTGGGCCGAGGTCGATTTCCGGGTGGCGCGGATGGAGGAGGCGGAGCGGCTGGCGGCCTGGATGCGCGCCCAGACGCCGGTGACGCCGGGCACCAGCCTGGCCATCACGGGTGGCCTCAACCGGCCGCCGATGCCGCGCGACGAGGTCATGGCGCGCACTTTTCAGCGCGCCCAGCAGATCGCGGCCACGCTGGGTCTGCCGGTCGGCGAGGGGAGCACCGGCGGCGGCTCAGACGCCAATTTTGTCGCGCCGCTGGGGGTGCCGGTGCTGGACGGCCTGGGCGCGCTCGGCAACGGCGCGCACTCTGAACGCGAGCACGTGGTGATCAGCAGTCTGCCGGAGCGCACGGCCCTGCTGGCCGGGCTGCTCAGCGCCTGGTGAGGCCGGCCTGGCCGCCTCACTGGGGCGGCAGGCCGAGGTAGGCGCGCAGCTGGTCCACACTGGTGAACCAGCTGATCGTATTCAGGAACTCCGCCAAGGTGGCGCTGCGCCGCCGCAGCAGCCGCACCGCCGGGCCGATGGGATCAGCCCCGGACGCGCCGCCCCCCGGCGCGGCATTATACGCCCCGTAAAACGCAAAGTAGGCCTGGTTGAGCCGGCGCAGGCGGTAGCCGTTGTCCCAGAAGACCTGGCGGCGCGCCTCCATATAGGCCTCGGCCTCGGCCAGGCGTCCCTGTGCCAGCAGCTCATCGGCGCGCACACGCGTCTCGCGCATCGCGGCGCGGAAGTCGAAGGCCGGGGGCGACGCGGTCTCGGCGGCTGGGCGCTCGCGTCCGAGGAAGTTGCGAAAGGGCGCCGGGGCCGGGGCCAGGTCCGGGTAGTAGCGCCGCATCAGCAGCGCGCCGAGCTCATCCCCGAGCATTTCGGCCGTGGTCTCGTTGAGCGTGCGCAGTTCCGGCGACGTGTCATACAGCAGGCCCAGCGGCCGCAGCGTCAGGAAGTTGTGGATCCACTCGTGGGCCACCACAGACGTGATCCAGCGCAGGTCCGCGCTCTGGGCCACCATGGTGGGGTAGGTGCCGATGCCGCCGACCGGCGTGACCAGCGTCGCCACGTCCAGGCCGACGGCGGCGCGCGTCTCCAGGTCCACCTGCTGGTCCAGCGTCAGATCGCCGTCGATCATCTGAATGGCCACCTGCTCGATGCGGTCGCGCGGGGAGACTACCAGCGCCAGGGGCAGGGGCGTGATGTGGAAGGCCACCGGCGGCAGGGGCTGGCCGCCGGCGGTCAGCCCCTGCTCGGCCAGGATGACCGTGAGCTGCTCCTGCAGAATGGCCTCCACGGGCGGCTGCAAGGCGGCCAGTTGGGCGCGCAGCGCGGCCTGCTCGGCGCGCAAGGCGGTGGTGGCGGCGGCGGGGTCCGTCACGGCTGGGTCGGCGTAGCGCGTGGCGATCTCGCCCTCCACGCGGTTGAGGTGCTCGCGCAAGTCAAAGAACAGGCGCACCTGACGGCCGCGCTCGGTTTCGGTCAGGAAGCTCTGCTCGGCCACGCTGGCCTGGCCCAGCTTGACGCCCACCGCGGCCAGCGTCCATTCGACGAAGTCGAACTCGAGCCCGCGCGTGTAGGCGCGCACGCGCTCCGGCACAGCGGCGGCGTGGTGCGTGTCGCCAGTCAGCGCCAGGCTGAGGCTGAAGGTGGCCGCCAGCCAGGACAGGGCTGCCAGCAGAAAGTGGGCGCCGCGGCGCAGTTGCTCGCGCATGGCGCGGATCATAGCATAGCGCGATGCTATAATCGCGCCTTAATGAACTTCTTAGTCACCGGCGCGGCCGGTTTTCTGGGATCAGCTCTGGCCAACCATCTGGCGCAAGCCGGCCAGGCGGTGCGCGGCCTGGACGATCTCTCCTCGGGCGACCCGGCGGCCCTGCTGCCACAGGTGGCGTTCACGCGCGGCGACGTCAACGACCGGCCGCGGCTGTGGTCGCTGCTGCAGGGGGTCGAGTGCGTCTATCATCTGGCCGCGCGCGTGTCGGTGGCCGAGTCGGTGTTGTATCCGCGCGAGTACAACGCCGTCAACGTCGGCGGCACGGTCAGCCTGATGGAGGCCATGCGCGACGTGGGCGTGAAGCGGGTGGTGTTCGCGTCCTCCGGCGCCGTCTACGGCGAGCAGCCCGAGCAGCCGCTGCGCGAAGACAGGGTGCCGGACCCGCGCAGCCCGTACGCGGTGAGCAAGCTGGCGGCGGAGTACTACGTGCGCACCATCGGCGCGCTGTGGGGCATCGAGACGGTGGCCCTGCGCGTGTTCAACGCCTATGGTCCGGGTCAGCCGCTGCCGGCCTCGCATGCGCCCGTGGTGCCGCGGTTGATGCGCCAGGCGCTCACCGGCGGCTCGCTGGTGGTGCACGGCGACGGCCGCCAGACGCGCGACTACGTGTACGTGGATGATGTCGTCGAGGCGCTCGGGGCGGCCGCTACGGCCCAGGCGGTGGACCGGCTGGTGATCAATGTGGGCTCCGGCCACGAGGTCAGCGTCCGCGAGCTGGTGGCCGGCTTGCAGCACACGGTCGGCCGCCCGCTGGAAGTCCTCTTCAGCTCATCAGAAGGCGGCGGCGTCTCGCGCATGCGCGCTGACCTCACGCTGGCCGCGGCCAAGCTCGGCTTCCGGCCCAAGGTCAGCTTGGCCGAAGGGCTGCGCCTGACGCTCGAGCGTGATCCGCGTTTCGCGGCGCTGGCCGCCGCCCGCCGATGACTTCCCCTCTGCGCGTCTGTTTCGTCTGCATGGGCAATATCTGCCGCAGCCCGCTGGCGGAGGGCATCTTCCGGCAGCAGGTGACGGCGGCGGGACTGGCGGACCGCTTCGAGATCGAGTCAGCCGGCCTGGGGCCGTGGCATGTCGGCGACCCGCCAGACAGCCGCGCGCGCCGGGTGGCGGCCGCCCGCGGCGTCGTGCTGGCCGGGCAGGCGCGCCAGATCCGGGCGCGCGACTTCGGACGTTTGGATGTCATCCTGGCCCTGGACGCCGAGATCTACGATGATCTGCGGCGCCTGGCGCCGGGCGAGGCCGAGCGCGGCCGCATCCGGCTGCTGCGTGACTTCGACCCACAGGCGACGGGCGACAAGGACGTGCCCGACCCGTACTACGGTGACCTCCAGGGGTTTGAGCACGTCTTCACGTTAGTGGAGCGCTCGACCCGCGGCCTGCTGGCGGCTTTGACAGACGGCGCGCGCAGCCGGCCGGAGGCCGATGCTGCCTGAGCCTGTCCTGGCCTACCTGGAGGCGCAGGGGTGGGGCGGGGCCATCCGGCTGCAGGCAGTTGACGGCGGCTGCATTAACAACGGGCACGTCGTGGATTGCGCGCACGGCCCGCGCCTCTTCCTCAAGACCAACCCCAACCCGCCGCCAGACCTCTTCGCGCGCGAGGCCGACGGGCTGCGTGCCCTCCATCAGCCGGGGGCGCCGCGTGTCCCGCGGCCGCTGCTCGCCGGTCCGGATTTCCTTCTGCTGGAGTACCTGGCGCCGGCGCCGCCGGCCGCTGCCGCGTGGGAGACGTTCGGGCGCCGGCTGGCGGCCCTGCACGCGCCGGCCGGCCCGCACTTCGGCTTCGCGCACACCAACTACCTCGGCAGCACCCCGCAGCCAAACCCGCCAACCGCCGACGGCTTCGACTTTTTCGCCGAGCAGCGCCTGCTCTATCAGGGCCGTCTAGCGCGTGAACGCGGACACCTGTCAGGTGCCAGCCTGCGGGCGCTGGAGCGGCTGGCGGCCCGCCTGCGTGACCGGGTGCCCGCTCAGCCGCCCAGCCTGATCCACGGCGATTTGTGGAGCGGGAACGTGATCCCGGGTCCGGACGGCGACCTAAGCCTGATCGACCCGGCAGCGCATTATGGCTGGGCGGAAGCCGAGTTGGCGATGACGGCGCTGTTTGGGGGCTTTCCGGAGGCGTTCTACCGCGCGTATGCGGCGGCGGCCGAGGCGGGTGGGCGCCCGCTGGCCCAGGGATTCCGCCAGCGCTTCGGCGTCTACAACCTGTACCACCTGCTGAACCATCTGAACCTGTTTGGGGGCCATTACCTGGGTCAGGTCGAGGCTGTCCTGGCGGCCAACCGGTGACTGCCGGCGACTGATCTCAGTCAAATCCGATGACTATTGTCACTAAATCTGGCCCGGCTCTTCTGCCAAGATTACGGCCACTCGGAACGGTAAAGGCCAAAGCGGGTGGGAGGCGTGATGCGCTGGTTGGCGGACGAAATCGTTGGGCATCCCATACGCACAGCGGTCTGGTCGGCCCGGATCGCGCGGCGCCTGGGCTGGGGGTGGTCGCCGCTGCTCCTGCTGGTGCTGGCGGCGCTGCTGCACGATTTTGGCAAGCTGGTCATGCCCCGGCGGCTGCTCCACAAGGCCGGCGCCTTGCAGCCGGATGAGCGCGCCGTCGTCCGCCAACACCCCCTGCACGGCTACGCCTGGCTCTGCTTTGCCCCGCGCGCCATCACGGGCGTCATCCTCTATCATCACGAATGCTGGGATGGATCGGGCTATCCGCTGGCGCTGCGCGGCAGCGAGATCCCGGTGGCGGCGCGCATCGTGGCCGTGGCCGACGTGTACGACGCTTTGACCAGCGCGCGGCCCTACAAATCCGCCTGGGATGGACGCCAGGCCGTCGATCACATCGTGGGCGGGCGCGGCCGGCAGTTCGATCCGCGCGTCGTCGCGGCCTTCCTGGCGTTGGTCGATGAAGCGCCGCTGGCGGAACTGTACCCGGCGGGCACGCCGCTGGCGGACTCCGGCGACTAGCCCCGGCGGCTCAGGCGCCGCTCGTCACCTGATCGCTGAGTTGATCCAGGCGCGCCACCTCGGCGCGGGTCAAACGCCACCCCAGGGTGCCGGCATTCTGTTCGGCCTGGCGCGCATTCTTGGCGCCCGGGATAGGCAGCGTCCCCTTGCACAGGCACCAATTCAAAGCCACCTGCGCCGGCGTGCGGCCGTTGTGCGCCTGGCCGATCTCGCGCAGGGCGGTCACGAGCGGCTCCACCCGCTGCAGCACCCGCGCGTAGCGGCGGCCGCGCAGGCCGGGCGGCGGGTTCTGGGGCGTGTACTTGCCGGAGAGCAGGCCCTGCGCCAGCGGGCTGTAGGCGATGACGCGCACGTCCAGCTCCTGGCACAGCGCCAGCAGGCCGTTGTGTTCTATGTGCCGGTCCAGCAGGCTGTAGGGCACCTGATTGGCGGTGAGCGCGAGGCCGCGTGCTTTGAGGGCGGCGTAGGCGCGGCGGGTCTGGCCGGGGTCATAGTTGGAAACGCCGACGCTGCGCACCCAGCCCGCCGCGACGGCGTCCGCCATCGCGTCCATCCAGGTCTCAATCCGCACCGGCGGGAACGGCCAGTGCATCTGGTACAGGTCCACGGCGTCCACGCCCAGCCGGTCCAGGCTGGCACGCAGCGCCGCGCGCAGCTGGCCCTTGCTCACGCGCCACGGGAACGGGAAGAACTTGGTGGCCACCAGGGCGCGGAGGCCGCTGGACTGCAGGAACCGGCCCAGGAATTTCTCGGAGCGGCCCAGCCCGTAGACCTCGGCGGTGTCGATGAAGGTCACGCCAGCCGCCACGCTGACGTCGAACGAGGCGCGCAGGTCGGCTTCCGCGTAGCCGCGCCCGTAACCCCACATGAACTGGTCGCCCCACTGCCAGGTCCCCAGGCCGAACTCGATCTTGCGCAGCGGGTTGCTGCCGTTGGATGTCGCGCTCATCAGTTACTCCCTCTGACCTCCAATGATATCATCGCGCCCTGAGGTCCAGGCCGGCTTGTCCAAGCCGGGCGGCCTCAGTCTGGAATATCCCGGGCTCCCGGAACACCACCTGGCGCCGCGTCAGCGGAGACGTGGCCGGAAACGGCGGCGGGCGCAGAAACGTCGAGACGGCCAGTAACGGCCGTCTCGACGTTTAAGTGTGACGAGCGACGCGGCGGGTTTACATCAAGCCGGAGACGAGCGCCAGCAGCACGCCGCCGGCAATCACGCTGCCCAGCTGCCCGGCCGTGTTGGCGCCCATGGCGTGCATGAGGATGAAGTTCTCGAAATCCTCGTCCTGCGCCATGCGGGCCGCCAGGCGGCCGGCCATGGGGAAGGCGCTGATGCCGGCCGCGCCGATGAGCGGGTTGATCTGGCCGCGCGTGACGAACGACATCAACTTGCCAAAGAGCAGGCCGGCCACGGTGTCCAGCGCGAAGGCCAGCAGGCCGAGCAGCATGATCTGCAGCGTGGCCAGGTTGAGGAAGCTCTCGGCGCTCATGGTGGCGCCGATGGTCAGCCCCAGGAACAGCGTGGCGATGTTGATGATCTCATTCTGGGCGGCCTTGCTCAGGCGGTCCACCACGCCGCTTTCGCGCAGCAGGTTGCCGAGCATGAGCATGCTGATCAGGGGGGTGGCGTCCGGCACCAGCAGCCCGACCACCAGCGTCACCAGGATCGGGAAGATCACGCGGGCGCGCGGCGAGACCGGCCGGGGCGCGTACTCCATGCGGATGCGACGCTCGGCCGGCGTGGTGAGGAGCTTCATCAGCGGCGGCTGGATGATCGGGATCAGGCTCATGTACGAGTAGGCGGCCACCGCGATCGGCGCCAGGATTTCCGGCGCCAGCTTGGTGGCTACGAAGATCGAGGTCGGCCCATCGATGGCGCCGATCACGCCGATGGAGGCGGCCTGGTTGAGCGGGAAGCCGAGCACCGTCGCCAGCAGCAGCGTGCCGAAGATGCCGAACTGGCCGGCCGCGCCCAGGAGCACCATCTTGGGCTGGGCCAAGAGCGGGCTGAAGTCGATCATGGCCCCGACGCCGACGAAGATCAGCAGCGGGAAGAGCTCGGTGCGGATGCCGGCGTCGTAGAGCACGCGCAGCACGCCGCCGGCCTCGGTCATGCCGGTGAGCGGGATGTTGGCCAGCAGGCAGCCGACGCCGATGGGCAGCAGCAGCACCGGCTCGTACTCCTTGGCCACGGCCAGCCACACCAGCACGGCGCCGACGGCGAGCATGAAGGCATGGCCAAGCTGGAAATGGGCCAGCCCTTTGGTGAGTTCGGTGAAGAGCAGGGAGAAATCCATGAGCGTTGGGGCGGGCACTTAGCGCGGCGTAGGCGGGCCGGCGAGGTCAAAGGCCAACAGCGCCGCCACTGCGGGCTGGTCGCGCAGCCAGATGTGGAACTGATACGCGGTCGTCGGGTTGAGCGCCGGCGGCTGGCCGCGCTGGCCGAGCGCCACGCTCACCTGCCAGGCGCCGCCTGTGGGATGGACGCAGTCGGTGGGCCAATCCGGGATGAGCATCCCGCCGGCCGTGAGCTGCGTGAACAGGCAGGCCTCGTCCGGCAGGCTGGTGGTTCCGCGCAGGGTCACTTGGTCTGCCTGCACCTCCACCTGGTCGGCCGTGATCCGGCCGGTGTCCGGCGCAGCGGTGGGGCTGGCCGGCGCGCAGGCCGCCAGCCACAAGAAGCCCACCGCTAACGTGATCAGCCGGGCGGGCCGGGCACTAGCGCGCATAGTCCACCAGCGCTTCCTTGTGCTTGACCTGCTGCCCGACGATGACGCGGACGGCGCCGACGACGCCGGCGCGCGGCGCCCGGATCGGGCTCTTCATCTTCATGGCTTCCAGCACGCAGAGCTCCTGGCCGGTGGCGACCGTGTCTCCGGGCTGCACGGCAATCGACACGATCACGCCCGGGATGGGGGCGAGCACGGCGTCGGCGCCGGCGGCCCCGGGCGCGGCGGCGGCAGCGGCCGAGACGCTGGCCGGCGCGGGTGGCGCGGCCAGCCGGCGGGTGTCGCCGACCGGGGCCGCCTCGGCCGCCTCGGCGGTGGGTGATTCCGGCCAGACTTCAAAGGGCTCGCCGTCCACCAGAACGTGGATCGGCCGGCCGACCAGGTCGCCGACCTCGACGGAGAAGGAGCGGCCCTCAAGCTTGACGGTGTACTTCATCGGACGGGTCCTCGCTGGCTGAGCTGGTTGGCGCGCATGACGGCTTGCCACGCGCTGACGATGGCGGTGGGCGGCGGGGGCGGGACGTTGGGCTGGTCGCCGGTATCCCGCGCGGCCTGTTCGGCCAGGGCCAGGGCCAGGGCGGCGGCGGCGGCGCGCTGGCGCAGACCGTGCTCGGCCGCGGCGTCGCTGCGGCGCGGTTCGGCGTGGGCCGGGTCGGTCGTGACGCGCACCAGCAGCGACATCAGGCCCCAGAACAGCACGATGGCGCCGAAGACCAGGCTCATGCCGATCAGGGTGATTTGCAGGGCGAGTTGCAGGTTGGGGGTCATAGGCTTCTGAAGCAGGACTAAAGACGAAAGACGCCGGCGGGGGCTGGCGGCCTCCGGCCGAGGCCGTTCGTCAGACCGGGATGTTCCCGTGCTTGCGGCGCGGCGCCGGCGCGTACTTGTCCCGCAGGGCCGACAGCGCGGCGATGAGCTTGGGGCGCGTCTCGCGCGGCTCGATCACGTCGTCCACGTAGCCGGCGCTGGCGGCATGGTAAGGGTTGTTGAACTGGCGGCGGTAATCGGCAGCCAGACGGGCGCGCTCGGCGGCGGGGTCGGCGGCCCGGTTGATCTGTTCGCGGTAGAGGATGTTCACGGCGCCTTCGGCCCCCACAACCGCGATCTCGGCGCTGGGCCAGGCGTAGTTCACGTCGGTGCCCAGGTATTTGCTGCTCATGACCACGTAGGCGCCGCCATAGGCCTTGCGCGTGATGATGCTGATCTTGGGCACGGTGGCCTCGGAGTAGGCGTAGAGCACCTTGGCGCCGTGGCGGATGATGCCGCCGTGCTCCTGCGCCACGCCGGGCAGGAAGCCGGGCGAGTCGACGAACGTGATCAGCGGCAGATTGAAGCAATCACACATGCGCACGAAGCGCGTGATCTTGTCGGAGGCGTCGATGTCGATCACGCCCGCCATCACGCTCGGCTCCTGGGCGATGATGCCCACGCTGTGCCCGCCGATGCGCGCCCAGCCGACGATGGCGTTGCGCGCCCAGGTCGGCTGCAGTTCCAGGAAGGAGTCGGCGTCAGCCACGCGCGCGATGATCTCGTGCATGCTGTACGGCATGCTCGGGTCGAGCGGGATGAGGTGGTTGAGGGCCTCGTCCATGCGCAGCGGGCTGTCCGCCTCGGGCAGATGCGGCGGGGTCTCGACGTTGTTGGACGGCAGATAGCCGAGCGCCCGCCGGCAGAGGGCCAGCGCCTCGGCCTCGTTCGGCGCGGCCAGGTGGGCGTTGCCGCTGACGCTCAGGTGGATGTCGGCGCCGCCCAGATGCTCGGAGTCGATGACCTCGCCGGTGACGGCCTTGATCACCTCCGGCCCGGTCAGGAACATGTAGCTCTTCTTCTCGACCATGATGATCAGGTCGGTCAGCGCCGGCGAGTAGGCGGCGCCGCCCGCGCACGGCCCGAGCATGACGCTGATCTGCGGGATGACGCCGGAATACTGGGCGTTGCGCCGGAAGATCTCGGCATAGCCGCCCAGGGCGCGCACGCCCTCCTGGATGCGCGCGCCGCCCGAGTCGATCAGGCCGATGATGGGCGCGCCGTTGCGCAGGGCCAGGTCCATCACGCGGCAGATCTTCTGGGCGTGCATCTCGCCCAGCGCGCCGCCGTAGACGGTGAAGTCCTGGGCGTAAGCGTAGACGGTGCGGCCGTCGATCTGACCGTAGCCCGTGATCACGCCGTCGCCGTAGAAGGTGGCCTCCTCGTCGCCATCCTCGTGGCCGCGATGGGTGATGAAAGGCTCCAGTTCGTTGAAGGTGCCGGGGTCGAGCAATTGGTGCAGGCGTTCGCGGGCTGTGCCCTTGCCCTTGGCGTGTTGTTTGGCGACCCGGTCAGCGCCGCCGCCCTGCCGGGCGCGGTCGCGCAAGGCGCGCAGTTCGAGGATGCGGGGATCTTCAGTCATAGTCGGCTCAGTTCAGTCCAGGGTGCTCTGACGGGCCAGGCGCCGGCTCGGTAGCGCGGCCCGGCCCAGAGGGATAGACAGGTTCAGGACGTGGACGGCGGGATCTCGGCGGGCTGGGCCAGGCGGCAGTTGAGACCGCGCGCCTGGCACTCCGGGTCCAGCGCGCACCGCCAGGCCCGCACGGTGTAGGGCGCGGCGGGGCCCGGCGTGACGCCGTCGGCGTAGACGCGCTCTTCCACGAGATCGGCCTCCGCCCGGGCGCGGTAACACCACAGGCGGTCGACCGTCACCATCACCACGGTCGGCATCGGCGCCTCGGCCGTTCGGCTCACGGCTGGCTGAGCGGCCGGTCGTCGAACGGATCGAAGCTCGGGTTGAGGTAAGACCAGCGGCAGGCGTAGCCGAGTTGGTTGCACTCGCCCCCCAGCGAGCACTTGCGCGCCAGGATGCGGAAGGGCTGCCCGACGTCGGGCAGCGGATCGCTCAGGTAGAGCCGCTCCTCCAGCAGATACGCCGGCGCGCCGGTGCGCTCACACGTGATGGTGTCGATGGTCTCCCAGACAGTGTTGGTCATGGCGGGTCTCCTGCGCGAATAACGGGTTCAGGCGGTCACGGCCGCGGCCAAGGCCGCGCCGCGCCGCAGCGCCTGGCTGTTGGCGCCCAGCAAATGCCGATGCCGCTCCGGCAGATGGGCGGCCAGCGCCTGCTCCACGGCCTCGACCGGCAGCGCGCCGGTGGCCGCCAGCAGCGCGCCGGTCAGCACGATATTGGCCAGGCGCACATTGCCCAGCTCCTCGGCCACGGCGTTGGCCGGGATTGCCACCCGGCGCAGGTCGCTGCGTTCGGGCCGGCGCGTGGTCAGCGAGGCGTTGACGACCAGCACGCCGCCCGAGGCGACCAGCGGCTCGTACTTGTCCAGCGAAGGCTGGTTCATGGCAATGACGGCGGCCGGATAGCGGACCAGCGGCGAGCCGATCTCGTCGTCGGCGATGACGACCGTGCAGTGGGCGGTGCCGCCGCGCATTTCCGGGCCGTATGACGGGATCCAGGTGACGTGACGGCCGGAGTCCATGGCGGCGTAAGCCAGGATCTGCCCGGCGAACAAAGCGCCCTGGCCGCCGAAGCCGGAGATGATGATTTCGATCTGCATACGGGCTCCTCACGCGGGACCGTGAGCGTCGGCGGTTACAGGCGCTCGACGCCTTCCGCGAGTTTGTAGTCCCCGAGCGGATAGTAGGGCAGCATGTGGCTCTCGATCCACTTGAGCGCGTCCAGCGGCGCGATACCCCAGTTGGTGGGGCAACTGGAGAGCAGTTCCACCAGCGCGAAGCCCAGCCCGGCCTGCTGGACCCGGAAGGCCGTGCGGATGGCCTTCTTGGCGCGGTTGATCTCCTTGGGGTTGTGCAGGCTGCGCCGGACGACGTAGGCGGCGCCGGGCTGGGCGGCCAGCAACTCGGCCATGCGCAGCGGCATCCCCATCGTCTCCACGTCGCGCCCGCACGGCGAGGACGAGGTCTTCTGGCCGGGCAGGGTGGTGGGCGCCATCTGCCCGCCGGTCATGCCGTAGATAGCGTTGTTGATGAAGACCACGGTCAGATTCTCGCCGCGGCCGGCCGCGTGCATGATCTCGGCCAGCCCGATGGAGGCCAGGTCGCCGTCGCCCTGATACGTGAAGACGATCCGGTCCGGCAGGACGCGTTTGAGGCCGGTGGCCATCGCCGGCGCGCGCCCGTGAGCGGCCTCGGCGAAGTCCACGTTGAAGTAGTTGTAGGCGAAGACCGCGCAGCCCACCGGCGCCACGCCGATGGTCTGGGCGCGGATTTCCAATTCGTCGATCACCTCGGCCACCAGCTTGTGGGCGATGCCGTGGGTGCAGCCGGGGCAGTAGTGGGTCACCGTCTCGGTCAGCGCGGCCGGCCGCGCATACACGATCTCGTCTTGGACCGGCCCAGCTATCGAAGGCATTGTTGTCATGCGATCGCTCCATCCAGCGGCAGGCAGCTGACCGGCGAGTGGTGCGGAGTATGCCCGACCGTCTCGGCCAATTGCTTGATCTGCTCCAGGACTTCGTCCGGCAGCGGCACGACGCCGCCCATCCGGCCGTAGAACTTCACCGGGGCGCGCCCGTTTACGGCCAGGCGGACGTCTTCCACCATCTGCCCGGCGTTCATCTCCACCACCAGGAAGGCGCGCGCCCGCTGCGCCAGGTCAGCCAGGCGCTGCTCCGGGAACGGGAAGAGCGTCAGCGGCCGGTGCAGGCCAACCTTGAGCCCTAGCGCGCGCGCCTGCTTGACGGCCGTCTGCGCCACGCGCCCGGCCGTGCCGAAGCCGACCACGATGAGGTCGGCGTCATCCGTCTGATATTCGTGGTAACGCACCTCGGCGGCCTTGATCGCGGCGTACTTGGCCTGGAGTTTCTGGTTGAAGACCTCTTCGTCCTCGGGGACCAGATGGATGGAGGTGACCACGCGCTTGGCGCGGCCGCGCGCGCCGGTGAGGGCCCACTCCGGCTCGGGCCGGGCCGGGTCGCGCAGCGGCGGCAGTTCGGCCGGCTCCATCATCTGCCCCAGGCTGCCGTCCAGCAGGACCACGGACACCATCAGGTATTTGTCGGCCAAGTCGAAGGCCAGGCCGGTCAGGTCCACGGCCTCCTGCACAGTGGCTGGCGCCAGCACGATCATGCGGAAATCGCCGTGCCCGCCGCCTTTGACGATCTGGTGATAATCGCCCTGGGCGGGCGCGATATTGCCCAGGCCGGGGCCGCCGCGCATCACGTCGACGAGCACACACGGCACTTCGGAGCCGGCGATGTAGGACAGGCCTTCCATCATCAGGCTGATGCCCGGGCTGGAAGACGAGGTCATGACACGCTGGCCGGTGCAGGCGGCGCCATACACCATGTTGATGGCGGCGACTTCGCTCTCGGCTTGCAGGAAGGTGCGCTGCAGATCGGGCATCCGCCGCGCCAGGTATTCGAGCAGCTCGGTCTGCGGTGTGATCGGATAGCCGAAGTAGGCCTGCAGACCGGCGCGGACGGCGGCTTCGGCGATGGCTTCATTGCCTTTGAGGAGTTTTTTGGCCATAGCATTCACGGCAACCGGGCTGGCAGGTGGCCGCGCCGGTCGCGCGGAGGCAATTCAGGCGGTCGGCTGCATCGTCCGGCCGGCGGTGACCCGCTGATGGCGGCAGACCGTGATGCACGCGTCCGGGCAGATCACGGCGCACAAAGTGCATCCCGTGCAACGGCCGGCCGGGTCGGCGAATTGCGCGGGATGATAACCACGAGTATTGAGACGATCGGGCGCCATACTGATGAGCGTCTGCTGACACACTGAGACACACAAGGCGCAGCCTTTACAGCGAGCATCGTCAATGACGATGTGGCCTTTTGACATTAACGGCCTCCTTTGCCCAATTGTTCTAATTCAAGGATAGCCGTGGACCCGGTCATGCCGTAGTGTCCTCCGTCATTGCCTCTCACGGACAAAGCTCCCAATGGCGAAGACATAAGCGCAGCGGCCCGGCGCTGACAACCGGCACTTGGACAGGCCTTGATTGAGTCTCTGCTGAGGTCGACAGACTTCATCCACGAAGCGCAACGCTGAAACCGGTTCAACATCAGCTGGCGCAACCGCTAGGCACCCGGCTTGGCGGCTGGGCGAAGGGAGGTCCCCCAGGTTCCACAAAGTCATCGTCCCGCTCGACGGTTCGCCGATCGCGGAGGCCGCGCTTGAGCCGGCGGTGTCGGCAGCGTGACAGAGAAGGCGCTGGAGGCCGCCCATGGCCCGCTGTCAATTGTGCGGTCGAGCGCGGCGCCGGAGGAGGTTTGTTCAGGGCGTTGACGAGCGCGCCCGCCTGCTTCAGAATAGGGCTATCACTTCAGGAGGTAGACGATGACCACGACCCAAGGACCGGACATCAGCGCGGCTCAGGCCGAGGCCGCGCCCGCCGACCGCATGCGCGCGCTGATCGAGGCGCTCAGCGCCTACATGGAGTACTACCATGGCGGCGGCGTGGAACTGGTGAGCTTCGACGGCGACACGCTGCGCGTGAAGATGCGCGGCAATTGCCAAGGCTGCCGGCTGACGCCGCTGACCCTGCACGGCTGGATCGAAGGCACCGTGCGGCCATTCTTCCCCGAGATCAAGCACGTCGAGGCGGTTTAGACAGGCCGCGCCGGCCAGCGCGCACCGCTCAGACCTGAACACGAACGGGCTCCTCTACGGGAGCCCGTTCGCTTTTCAGTGGGCGGCTGCGCGCCGCTAAGGCAGCGCGTTGAGCCAATCCTGCAGCGCGGCCTTCTCGGCCTCCGGCGCGGCCTGCAGGGCCTGGTCGCCGAAAGCACGCGCCTGGACCAGGTCACCGGTCTGGCGATAGAGCTCGGCCAGCGCCCGGTAGATCTGCCACTGGTTGGGGCCGGCGTTCAGCTGCGCCACCTGCAGGTATTGGGCGATGGCCGGCTGGAGCTGCTGAGTGGCGACGTAGACGCTGGCCAGCCCCAGGCGCAGGTTCAGGGTGCTGGAGGCGCGCCCGCTGGCTTGGCCGATGTCCACGCCCCGCTGGTACGCCTCGCCGGCTTTCAGATACAACGCTTGCTGCGCGGCGGCGTCGCTGGTCTGGCGCGCCTGCCACTGGAACAAATCGCCCTGATACCAATACGTCTGGTCGAACTCCGGATCGAGCTCCAGTGAGCGGTCCAGGTAGGTCTGCGCCCGGGCGCCCTCGTCGAGCAGCTGCAGGCAGAGCAGCGCCCACTCGTTCCACAGGCCGGCGTTGTTCGGGCTGAGGCTGGTGGCCTGGCGGTAGAACTCGTCGCCCTTGGCCGCGCGCTGGGCGCGCAGGGTCGGCTCGGTGCTGAGCACGGCCCACTGCCGGTTGAGGCGCGCCAGGTTGGCGGTGTGATCGGTGTTGAGCGGGTTGAGCCGGCGCGCTTGCTGCAGCTCGCCCTCGGCCGTGGCGAAGAGCGCGTCGCGTTGCTCGGTGGCCACCGTGCCGCTGGCGTTGAGATAGGCGCGGCCCAGAAACAGGTAATAGAAGTCCTGGCTGGGGGCCAGCTGCAGCGTGCGTTGGAAGAGCGGGATGGCCACCTGCGGCTGGCCTTGCTCGTCGAACTGCAGGCCGGTCTTGTAGATCACGTCGGCCTGGATGACCTGCAGGTTGAGGGTGATGGTGGCGAGCACGGCGATGACCGGCAGGACCAGGTAGGCCAGCCAGGCCAGCGGCGAGGCGCCGCGGCCGCGCGTCGCCGCCGGGCGTCCGAGCGTCAGCACCCAGCTCCAGCCCAGCAGGAGCAGGGCCACGATCAGGTAGTACACGGCCAGCACGCCGGCCACCAGCCCGACCGAGGTCTCCAGCTCCGCCACGGTGCTGGGCGTGAAACTGGCGATGCGCGCCATGACGCTGCCATGGATGAGCAGCGCCAGCAGGGTGACCAGCAGCCCCAGCCCAAGGCTGGCCGCCAGGCCGCTCAGCCAATTCGGGCGCGGCCGGTCGCGGGTCTCCTCCAGATAAGCCAGGGCGCCGCCCATGAGCCAGGTCAGCAGGATCAGGCCGAGGACGCCGAAGGACGGGCGCGTGCCCTCGGCCGTGGGCAGCAGGGTCAGCGCGTTCCACAGGATCGTCAGGGTGTCGGTGGACCGGCTGGGGTTGTTGATGAAATTGAAGCCGACCGTGATCAGGATTGGCGCCAGCAGACCGAGCGTCAGGCCGACCGGCCGGAACAGCTCGTCCTCGCCGCCGGCCGTCTCCACGGTGGTGGGCCGCCGCCGGCCAGCCCGCGCGCTGCGCCCGGCCGCGGGCGCCGCCGGGGCCGGAGTCACCGGCGCGGTGGCGGAGGCCGGCCCGGGCACGAACAGGTAGCCGAGCACCAGCATCGCGCCCAGGAAGACCCAGAAGTGCGTGCGCGTGGACACGATGGCGATGCCGAAGTGGATCTCGGTGAAGTGCGCGACGATGGCCGCGAACAGGCTGATCAGGGCCACCGCCCGCCAGGACTCAAGCGCCGGCGCGCCGGCGTCCGCGCTCGGCAGCAGCGCGTACAGCGTCAGGAACGCGATCAGGCCCAGCACCATCCCGAAGGGCAGGCTGACGCCGAAGAATTGCGGCCCCTGCCAGGCCACGAAGCCAATCGCGCTGACCAGGCCGCCGCCGATGACGAGCGCCAGGAAGACGTTGCGCCGCGCGGGCGTGCCGATCAGGCCGAGCCACTTTAGGCTGGCGTAGAAGATCGTGACGAACAGGCTGAGCTGCGCCAGCAGTCCGAGGATCCCGGTGAAGGCCAGCGCGTCGAAGGTCTCGTTGTGCGAGCGGTCCGGCGAAGCGTTGCGGGCCTCCAACTGCGCCAGTTCGGCGGGATAAAAGCGGTTGTAAGCGACCAGCATGGCCTCCGGCCCGTAGCCCACCAGCGGCCGGATGGCGTTCCAGAGGTCGGGCGTGCCGTCCGGCGTCTGCAGCGGCTCGTGCGGCGTCATCATCTCCACCACGCCGCCCCAGATCAGCACGCGCACGCGTCCGGTGCCGGTCTGGCCCTGGATCTCGTCGAAGACACGCGCCAACCGGTTGAGGCCGCGCACCTCGGCCAAACCGCCGAGCGGCGAGTTGGGCAGGTTCAACACCAGGATGAAGGCCGCGAAAGCCACGCCCAGGCCGACCGTCGTCAGCACCAGCCAGCGCTGCCGGTAGTGCAGGGCCAGCAGAACGAAGAAGAAGAAAAAGCCGGCCACCAGGCCCAGTTGCGGGCCGCGGCTCTGCGTGAACCAGATCGCCACCAGATTGACGGCGAAGATGAAGACGTACAGGGCCGCCCGCACGCTGTGCAGCACCAGGCGGTCGGTGGCGGCCATGACCGCGCGGAAGGAGGCCACGACGCGGCCCAGCACCAGCATGGCGGCCATGATCAGGTAGGCGGCCAGGAAGATGGCGTTGCCCATGTGGCCGGTGACACGCTCGACCGTGTCGCCGCCCCAGGGCAGCGGGTCCAGGCGGTAGCGCTGCAGGATGCCGTAGACGCTCACCGGCAGGCTGGTGACCGCCACCACCGTGATCAGGCGCTCCACCTGGCTGCGCCGGCGCAATTGCCCGGCGACGGCCGCGAACAGGACCAGGTACGAGAACGTGGAGAAGGTGCCCTGCAGGCGCTGGTACGAGCCCCACAGGCTGATGTTGGGGGCGATCGACAGGGCCGTCGAGATCACGTAGGCCAGCGCCAGCGCGCCCACCGGCACCAGGAGCGGCAGGCGGCGCCACTCCGCCGGCGAACGCCACCAGCCGGCCGGGAGGCGCTCAGAGCGCAGGCCGCCCTCGCTGACCAGCTTGATCAGCCAGGCGGCCAGCGTCACCAGGGCCAGCGAACGCACCAGCGCGATCTTGTCTGGCTCGAAGACGCGCGACGAGTAGATGTTGAAGAAGAGCGGAGACACGATCAGGGCCAGAAGCCAGGCGGCCTCCATCACCCCGTCACAGAAGCGGCTCAGTCGATTGGGCATAGCGGTATGTTACTCGTGCCCGGCGCTGGACGCCAGTACCCCGTCTATTTGATTAAGAGGGACACTGACTGGCCGCGTCACGATAACTCAACGCGACGCTGGTCCCTCTATTCTAGAGGGACGGGGCACCAGGGCTTCAACATAGACGCGCTCGACGCGGTCCACCATCGTCGCCAGCGTAAACTCGGCCAGCGCCCGCGCCCGGCCGGCGGCCCCCAGCTGCGCGCGCCAACCCGGATCCGCCAGCAGCTGGCCCAGCGCGGCGGCCAACGCCTCGGGCGCGCGCGGCGGCACCACCCGGCCCGTGAGCATGTCCTGAACGACGTAGGACGTGCCGGTGCCGATCTCGGTGGTCAGGCATGGCCGGCCGCTGGCCATTGCCTCCACCAGCACGGTGCCGAAGGACTCGGCCCGCGATGTGGACGGCAGTACGAACACGTCGGCGGACCGGTACAGGGCCGGCAGGTCGGCGTCCGGCACATTCCCGAGGAAGCGCACGCGCTCGGCCAGGCCCAGGCTGGCGCTCAGGGCCTGCCACTCGGCCCGCAGCGGCCCATCCCCGGCGATGAGCAGGCGCGGCTTCCCCGGCACCGCCGGCAGGGCGCGCAGCAGGTCGTCCACGCCCTTGTAGTGGCGCAGCTGGCCGACGAAGAGCAGCGTGCCCGCGCCGTCCGCGGGCGCGTCCACCAGCGCCGGCCCGTCCGGCGCAAAGCGGTTCACGTCCACGCCCAGCGGCACCACCCGGATCCGGTCGGCGACGTGGCGCAGGTACGGCGACGTCCGCGCGAAGTTGGGCGTGGTCGCCAGCACGCGCGCCGCCCTGCCCAGGATGGCCCGGAACAGCGGCCCGTACAGGCCCATGATTAAGCGCTGCGAGGTGCGGGTGACGTCGGCCTGGTAGCTGACCACGTACGGCCGCCCGCGCCCGGCCAGCCATTGCGCCAACTCGCCGACCGGGTAGGGCGATTGCAGGTGGGTGAGGTCGGGCCGCAGGGCGGCCAGGCGCCGGGCGAAGTCCGGGCTGAGCGGCGTGGAGGCCACCGTGGCCAGGCGGCCGGCCTTGATCACGCGCACGCCGTTGATCTCGGCCTCGGTCGTCCGCGGGCCGCGCCCGGTCACCAGCACCGTGACGGTGTGGCCGCGCCGGGCCAGGGCCTCCGCCAGGGCGCGGATGTGGTTCTCGATCCCGCCGACGACCGGGAAGTAGTCTTTGTAGACGTGCAGGATGTGCATGGCGGTCAGGGCGTGTCGGCCAGGGCGCGATACACGCCCAGCGTCTGGGCGGCGGCGCGGGGCCAATTGTATTCGCGCGCCCGCAGCAGCCCGCGCTCGCGCAGGGCCGTCAGGGTGCTTGGGCTCTCCAGGGCCTCGACCAGCGCGTGCGCGATGGCGGCCGGATCGCGCGGGTCGAAGTAGACGGCCGCGGTCTGCGCCAACTCGCGCAGCACCGGGATATCGGCGCAGGCCACGGGCGTGCCGCAGCCCATAGCCTCCAGCACCGGGAAGCCGAAGCCTTCCACGAGCGCCGGCTGCACGTACAGGCGCGCGCCCGCGTACAGCAGCGGCAGGGCCTCATCGGGGACGCGCCCCAGGAAGCGGACGCGGTCGCCCAAAGGCGCGGCGGCCGCGCGCATGGCGGGATAGCGCGGGTCTTCCGGCCCGGCGATGACGAGCGCGGGCGCGCTGGCCGGCAAGGCGCCGTAGGCCCGGATCAGCGCCGGCAGGTTTTTGTGCGGCTTGTTGCTGCCCACGAAGAGCAGATAGCCGGCCGGCAGCTGCTGCGCGGCGCGATAGCCGGCCACGGCCTCGGCTGCGGGCGGCGCGAAGTGCGCGGGCAGGCCGGGCGCCACCACCGTGATCCGGTCGGGCGCCAGGGGGAAACGTTGCAGGAACTCGGCGCGCGCGGCCTGGCAGAGCGTCACCACGCGGCCGGCCGTCCAGATCGCCAGCTGATGGGCGGCGCGGTAAATCAAGCGCTGCGCGGCCGAGTAGCCGTCCGGGGCCAGGAACGGGATCGTGTCGTAGACGGTGACTACGGTCGGTGTGCCGGGCGCGTAGGGCATCAGGTAGAACGGCGAGTGGTATACGCGCGCGCGCAGGCGGCGCAGACGGGCCGGCACGATCCACTGCTGGGCCAGGCTGCGCGGCGTGTGCGGCACGGCCACGCGCCGGGCCGGCAGCGCCCACAGGTCGAACTCGGGCGCGCTCTGCAGCGGGTTGACGATCAGCGTCAGGTCGGTCAGGGCCGCCAGGGCGCGGGCCAGTTCAAACGTGTAGCGCCCGATGCCGGGATAGTGGGCGTTGGCGGTGCGCGCGTCGAAGACGAAGGTGCCCATTTAGGCGCCCGCCTCCGGCGTGCCGCGGAGGCCCAACTCGGTGTAGAGCGCCAGCGTGCGCCGGGCAGCGGCCTCCCACGTGAACTGGCGGGCGCGGGCCAGTCCGCGCGCGCTCAAATCGGCGCGCCAATCCGCGTCGCTCAAGACGCGCTCCAGCGCCTGGGCCCAGGCGGCCGGATCGTGCGGCGGCAGCAGGACACCGGCCGCGCCCACCACCTCCGGCAGGCTGGAGGCGTCCGAGACGACCACGGGCGTGCCGCAGGCCATGGCCTCCAGCGGCGGCAGGCCGAAGCCCTCGAACACCGACGGATAGGCGAAGGCGGCGGCGCCGCGGATCAGGGCGGGCAGGTCTTCATCCGGCACGAAGCCGGGCAAGACCACCTGATTCTCCAGGCCCAGGGCGCGCAGGCGATCGAACACGCTCTCGTACAACCAGCCCTTGCCGCCGGCCAGCACCAGGCCGACACCGGGGTGGCGCGCCCGCAGCGCCGCATAGGCGTCCAGCAGGGTCACCAGATTCTTGCGCGGCTCGAGCGTGCACACCGACAGCAGATAGCGTTCCGGCAGACCGTAACGCTGACGCAGTTCCGCCAGCCGCGCCGGGTCGTCCGCCGGCTGGAAACGCGGCTCCACGCCCTCCGGGATGACCACCACCTTGGCCGGGTCCAGCCGATAGAAGCGCAGCGCGTCGCGGCGCGTGTTCTCGGAGACGCAGATGACGCGGTCGGCGCGCGCCAGGAAGCGCGGCATCATCACGGTCAGGTAGACGCGGTTTTGCAGCAGGTGGTGCTGCGGGAAGAGCAGGTAGGCCGTGTCGTGCAAAGTGAAGACGGAGCGCGCGCCGGGCAGCACGGGCAGCAGGTGCTCGGTGGCGTGGAAGACCGTGACCCCCGGCAGCGCCCGGCGCATATCCGGCCCGCCGAAGTACGACCAGGCCGCGCGCAGCCGCCAGCGCTTGCGCGGCAGGCCGGCCGTGTAGGTGGGCAGCGCGCTCAGCGGCGGCTTCAGGTGTGACTCGCGCGGATCGTTGAGGAAGGCCGCCAGCGGCACGCCGAGGTCCAACAGCGCGCGGGCCAGGCTGGCGGCGTAGCGGCCCAGCCCGGCGCGCTCGTGCGCGGCCGCGGAGAGATCAAAGCACAGGCTCATGATGATGTCGGCGCGGCGCTGACCCGTCGATACAGGGCCAGCGTCTGCGCGGCCATATGGGGCGTGGAGAACTGCGCGGCCGTCGCCTGGGCGGCTGCCCGCCAGCGCGCGCGTTCGGCCGGCGGCAAAGCGAGCGCGGCGTTGAGCGCCTGGGCCAGGGCGGGCGCGTCGGCAGGCGGCACCAGCCAGCCGGTGCGGCCGGGCTGGATGACCTCCGGCGCGCCGCCCACCGCCGTGGCGACCACGGGCAGGCCGCAGGCCAGCGCGTCCACCAGGGCCAGCGCAAAGCCCTCGGCCAGCGAGGGCAGGACGAAGACGTCGCCGGCCGTGAGCACGTTGGCGAGATCGGGCCGGTGGCCGAGCAGGCTGAAGTGCGCGTCCAGGCCGGCCGCCGCGATCTGGCGCGCCACGGCGCCGCCGTCGTCGGTGTCTCCGGCCAGGATGAAGTGCGCGTGCGGGTGGCGCGCCAGGATAGCCGGGGCGGCCTCCACCAGGTAGCGCTGGCCCTTGTTCGGGGCCAGGCGGGCGGCGGTCACCACCACCGGCTGCGCGGCGGTCAGGCCCAACTCCTGACGGAGCGTGGAGGCCGGGGCCGACCGTAAGGCGTCCAGGTCGGTGCCGTTGTAGATCACGTCGATCCGGCCGGGCGGCAGGCCATAGTCCTGCGTGAGGCAGGCGGCGCTCTGGCGCGAGACGGCGACGACCCGGGCCGCGCCGCGCCGCGACCAGCGGAACAGTGTCGGCAGGGCCGGCGCCAGCCAGCGCGGCACCTGCACATCGGCCACGGGCGTGGCGCGCTGCTCGACGCAGATCAGCGGCACGCGCCGGCCGCCGAGCGCGAAGGCCAGACCGATCCCGAGCCGGCTGGCTGGATGGTTGGAGACCAGGTGGACGACGTCCTGCTGGTCGGCTAACGCCCGCAGGATTGGGGCGAGGCCGGGCAGCGCGCGGGCCTGGTCGAACGGGAACGCGCGCACCGTGGCCCAGCGGCCCAAATGCGCGCGCAAATCCTCCAGGGCCGGGTGGCTGGCGGCCGCGACCGTGAACGCGCAGTCCTGGGCCAGGGCCCGCGTCAGCCGCTCCACGTACAACTCGGCGCCGCCCACCAGGCGCGCCGTCATCACCACCAGCACCTTCACGCCGGCCTCCGCGCATAGGCTTCCAGGCCGAGGGCGCTGTCGTCGCCGGGATGCCGCGCGTGGTGCCAGGCGCCGGCCAGCGCGCCCGCTACGCGATAGAGCAGCGACGTCACCGGCCAGAGCGGTGTCCGCGGCGCGGCGCCGTCGCCCAGGAGGCCGCGCAGCCGCTGCAGGCGGGCCAGCCCCTGCGGCGAGAGGTCCAGCGGGCGGGTGCGCACGATCTCGACCTGAGTGAAACCCGCGCGCGCCAACAGATCGCGCAGGGTGGCCTCCGTGAAGTAGAGCACGTGCACGGGCGGCTTGAACTCGCTCCACCACTCCGGCCGGCGCTGGGCCTGCCAATGGCCGGTGTTGGGCGTGGAGAGCGCCAACAGGCCGCCGGGCCGCAGCCGGGCCGTCGCCTGGCGCAGTGTCTCCAGCGGCGCGGGCAGGTGCTCGATCACTTCCCACAGCGTGACGGCGTCCAGCGAGCCGGGCGCGTAGGCCTCGGCTTCGAAGCTGGGCCGGACCTCCAGGTGAAGCGTCTCACGCGCGTAAGCGGCCATGGCCGGCGCCACCTCCACGCCGCGCACGTCCCAGCCGCGCGCGCGGGCAGCCGCCAGGAAGAAGCCGGCCGCGCAGCCGATATCGAGCAGACGCCCGCGGCCGCCCAGGCGTCCCTCGAGCACGGCCAGGCGCCGCGCGGCCTCGCGCTCGATGGCGCCGCGCTGCTGCAGATAGTCGCTGGCGTAACCGCGCGCGTCGGCCTCGAAGTAGGCGGGGCTTTGATACAGCTGCGCCAGGGCCTCGGCGGACGGCCGGTCGTCTAGGTACAGCAGGCCGCATTGCGCGCAGCGCACGATGGCGTACGCGCCGGCGGGTGTGTGCTTGACGAAGTAGGGCCGGGTCTCGCTGTGGCCGCAGGTGGGGCAGGACATCGCGGCGTTATCCCGGCCGTTCGGCCGTGACCACGTAGTTGTACGTGTCGGCCGGATCGGAGAAGACGCGGTCCAGCAGCGGGACGAGGCTGTTGACCAGCAGGCTGCCGGCGACGCTGACCGCACGGCTGAGCGCCCAACCCGGCGAGCCGCGCCGAAAACGCGGCCGCCATAGCCAGTTGTTGACGATCTGGCCGACGAGCAGCCAGGCGCCGCCCTGCGGCCGGCACTCCAGCACGCGCAGACCGGCGCGGCCGAAGAGGTGCGCCAGCCCGTAGCGCGTGTAGCGGTAGTAGTCGTGCGGCTCCTCGTGCAGGCGCCAGGCCTGCGGCGCGGAGAGGACCACGCGCCCGCCGGGGCGCAGCACGCGCGCGATCTCGTCCAGCACCGGGCCGGGTTCGGGGACGTGTTCAAGCACCTGCGTGCACAGCACGCTGTCGAAGCTGGCCGACGCGAACGGCAGGGTGCCGGCCACGCCCACCACCTGCGCGCGGCTTCCCGCCGGGTCGCGGTCGTAGGGCACGTAGGCGGTGATGTGCGGCAGCAGCGCGCGGTACGGGCTGTTGCCGCAGCCCAGGTCGAGCAGGCGGCCAGTCAGCGTGGCGCCGGCGTCCGCCAAATCACGCTGCAGCGCCGTGCCGGCCAGGTAGTCCACGGACCAGCGCGGCAGGTTCAGCGAGGTCTTGCGCCGCAGCACTTCGGTCGGCACGGCTGGTTCACCCCTGGCCCAGCAGAGCCGCCACCACGCGCTCCTGGTCGGCCGGGGCCAGCTCCGGGTAGATCGGCAGCGACAGGATTTCGGCGGCGGCGCGCTCGGTCTCGGGCAGGGCGCCGGCGGGCACATTCAAGAACGCGAAGGCCGGCTGGCGATGGAGCGGGATGGGATAGTGGATGCCGCTCTCGATGCCGTCCGCAGCCAGGCGCTGGCGCGCCGCCGCGCGGTCTGACACGCGCACCACGTAAAGATGGTAGACCGGCTCGCAGCCGGGGGCCGTGAACGGCGCCGCGACCGGCGTGCCGGCCAACCAGCGGTCGTAGCGCGCGGCGATGGCCTGGCGGGCCGCGTTCCACTCGGCCAGGTGCGGCAGCTTGGCGCGCAGCACCGCGGCCTGCAGCGTGTCCAGGCGCTCGCCGTAGCCGACCACGGCGTGTTCGTACTTGGCGCGCTGGCCGTCCGGGCCCACACGCCGGCCGTGGTCGCGCAGCTCGCGCACGCGCTCGGCGATGGCCGGATCGTCGGTGGTCACGGCGCCGGCGTCGCCGTAAGCGCCCAGGTTCTTGCCGGGGTAAAAGCTGAAGCAGGCCGCGTCCCCGAGCGGGCCGACCGGGCGCTCCTTATAGCGCGCGCCGTGCGCCTGGGCGGCGTCCTCGATCACGGCCAGGCCGTGCCGGCGGGCGATGGCCCGGATGGCGTCCAGGTCGGCCGGCTGGCCGTAGAGGTGGACGGGAAGGATGGCGCGCGTCCGGGCTGTGATCGCGCCCGCCAGCCGGGCCGGGTCCAGGTTATAGGTGCGCGGGTCGATGTCGACGAAGACCGGCGTGGCGCCGGCATGCAGGATGGCTTCGGCCGTGGCGCAGAAGGTGTGGGCGACTGTGATGACCTCGTCGCCGCGCCCCACGCCGCAGGCCTGCAAGGCCAGCTGCAGGGCGACGGTGCCGGAGGCCACGCCGACGGCGTAACGCGCGCCGCAGAAGGCCGCGAACTCGTCCTCGAAGGCGCGCACATCCGGGCCGTTGATAAAGGCCGTGGTCTCCAGGACGCGGCGCAGAGCGGCGTCGACCTCGGCCTGGATGGACGCGTACTGCGCGCGCAGATCGACCAGCGGGATCTTGTTCATGCGGCTTCGGCGTAATCCGGGATGTCTTGGATGGTCTTGAAGACGCGGGCCGGGTTGCCGGCGACGACGGCGTTGGCGGGCACGTCACGGGTGACCACGGCCCCGGCTCCCACCAGCGCGCCGGCGCCGATGCGGACGCCGGGCAGCAAGACCGCGCCGGCGCCGATGCGCGCCCGGCGCTCGATATAGACGCCCTGCAGGTTGGCCTTGGCGCGCGGGGATTGCGGGTAGCGGGCGTTGGTGACGACCACGCACGGCCCGATCCAGGCCTCGTCTTCCAGGACCGAGAACTCGGGGATGAAGGCGTTGGAGTGGATGCGCACGCCGTCGCCGAGACGGACGTGGTGCTCCACGAGGCTGTGGCTGCCCACGCTCACGCGGTGGCCGATGACGTTGTCCTCGCGCAGCAGCGCGCCGTGGCCGGTCTGAAAGTCGTCGCCGATGAGGTTGCCGGCGTAGAGCACGGTGTGCGAGCGCAGGTTGGCGCGCGCGCCCAGGACGGTCCGGACCGTGGCCGGGTCCTGACCGTGGGCCAGTTCGCCCACGATCACGAAGGCGCCGATCCGGGCGTCGGCGCCCAGCTGCACGTGCTCGGCCACCAGGCTGGTGGGGTGGCGGGTATCAGACATGCTTCACCTCCACTTCCTGGCGGCGCTCGGCTGACGCGTACATGGCCAGCACCAGGGCCAGCGACCGGCGGCCCTCGCGTCCGTCGGTCTGGGGCGGCCGGCCGGCGCGGATGGCCTGGACCGTGTCCGCCAGCACGGCGCGGTGGCTGTCGCCGTAGACGGAGGGCGGATCGACGGTTTCCATCGCCAGCAGTTGGCGCTCCTGCTCCAACTCGCCGGCCACCTTCCACAGCACCGTCCGGTTGAGGGCCGTGCCGCCGACCTTAACGGAGCCGCGCGTGCCGAAGAGCGCCACCGAGCCTTCCAGGTTTTCCGGGTAGGTGACGGTGGAACCCTCCACCACGCCCAGCGCGCCGGACGCGAACTCCAGCGTCGCCAGGCCGATGTCTTCCATCTCCATGGTGTGCGCGAGCGTGGCCGTGCGCGCAAAGACGCGGCGCACATCGCCCATCAGCCACTGCAGGGCGTCGATGTGGTGGATCGACTGGTTCATCAGCGCGCCGCCGTCCAGGGCGCGCGTGCCGTGCCAGCCGTCCTCGTAGTAGTTCTGCGGCCGGTACCAGCGCACGGTGGCGTTGCCGAGCAGCAGGCGCCCGAGCTGGCCGGCGTCCACCACGCGCTTGAGCTCCTGCATGGGCGGGTTGTAGCGGTTTTGCAGGACGACGGTCAGGTTGACGCCGGCCCGCGCGCAGGCCGCGATCAGCGCGTCGGCGTGATCCAGGTCCAAAGCGATGGGCTTCTCGACGACGACGTGCTTGCCGGCCTGGGCGGCCGCGATGCCCATCTCGGCATGCAGGCCGCTGGGCGTGCAGAGGCAGACGACGTCGATGTCACGGCGGTCGAGCAGGCGGCGGTAGTCGGTCTCGACCAGGCTGACGCCGTACTCGTGGGCCAGGTGCTGGGCGCGGCGCTCGATCAGGTCGGCCACCGCGACCAACTGGGCCTGCGGCTGCAAGTCGCGCAGGGATTGAGCGTGGCGCGGGGCGACGCGGCCGCAGCCGATGAGGGCGAAGCGCAGAGGTTCAGGCATGGCGGTGCTCATAGCAGGGCGGCGAAGAGTGCCAGCATGGGCTGGACGCGGCTGGCCCAGGTGTGGTCGCGCAGGACGCGGGCGTGGCCGGCCTGAGCGATGCGGGCGCGCTCTTCCGGCTGGGCCAGATAGTAACGGATTTTCTCCAGCATCTCGGCCGGGGTCTCAAAGCACACGATCTCGCGGCCTTCTTCAAAGAACTGCGGCACGCTGGGCACGCGCTGGAGTAATTGGAAGACGCCGCAGGCCGGCAGTTCGAAGGCGCGCACGTTCAGGCCTTGGTCCAGCTCGCCGGGCTGATGGTCCACATGGAAGTTCAGGCCGATCCTGGCCGCGCACAGTGCCTTCACCTGTTCCTCGCCCCAGACCTGTCCCTGCCAGACATCCAGGATCGGGCTGCCCACGAAGTGCTCGCGATAGCCGCCCCAGATTTTCATCTGCACGCCCTGGCGCAGCGCGTGCTCGACCATGGCGCGGCGGGATTGGTGAAAGCGCTGGCTCAGGCCGCCGATGAAGCACACGTCGGCGCCGTAGCGGGCGCGCTCGGCGTCGGTGAGCGCCAGCGGGCGGTGGACCTCCGGATCGATGCCGATCGGCACGTACTCGATCCGGCCGACCGCGCCGGCGGCGCGCAGTCCGTCGGCCAGGTTGGCCGGCTGCAGGATCAGGTCGAAGTAGGGCAGGTTGGCCCGGTCCCGCTCCAGCATGGTCGTGGCTGGCAGTCCGCACCACTGCGCCAGGCGCCGGCCGCGCGCCTTGAGCGCCCGCAGCGTCCCTGGCCGCAGGCTGCTGCCCAGCGGCACGAAGACCACGTCCGGGTCGAAGCGCGCCACCTGGCGCAGGACATCCTGCTGCAACAAGGCGACGTCCACCTGCGACGCCCACAACGCGGCGCGCAGGAGTTTGCCGGCCGCGAGCGGCAGGCGGGCGCGGCGCGCCTGCGGCAGGAGGAAGCTGCTGCGCAGGTCGACGTGCACGGTGTGGCCCAGCCGCCGCCACTCGCGCACCCAGGTGTGGAGCGTGTGCTGGGTGCGCAGCAGGTGATCGTCGAAGGAGCCGCCCTGCCGGCGCCAGGCCGCATGGGCCGACTCGGCGTAGCCGCGGTCGACCTTGTAGTACAGGTAGATCTTCATCGCGCCAGCATTCTAAGCCAGAGCTCGGCGGCGGCCCAGCGCCAGACGGCGGCGGCCGTTGGCGCGTCCTGGGTATAGGCCGGGGACTGCAGGGTCTGGCGCACGGCCGCCAGGTCCAGGTAGGCGGCGGCGCGCGGCGTATCCTGGAACAGCGCGGCCAGGGTGGGGTGCAGGGCGCGCAGCCAGGCGCGTTCGGGCGTGGCGAAGCCCTTCTTGTCGCGCCGCCACGTGATCGCGTCCGGCAGTTGGCCGTGCAGGGCCTGGCGCAGGACGTGTTTCGACCAGCCCTGATGGATGCGGGCGCCGGCCGGCAGCTGCGCGACGTATTCGGCCACGCGCACATCCAGGAAGGGCGTGCGCGCCTCGATCGAGAACGCCATTGCATTGCGGTCCTCCGACCGCAGCAGCCGCGGCAGGTTGTGGCGCGCGAGCGTGTTGAGATGGCGCGGCAGGTTGGCCTGGCCGGCGGCGTCGAAGTTGAGCGCGTGCCGCTGGATCGCGGCCTGGGCCGCCTCGGCGGACAGGCCCGGCATGCGTCCGGCGCGGCGGGCCTGGAGCTGGCGCTGCCACGCGGCCGGCAATTGGCGCGCGGCCGTCCGCGCCAGCACCTCGCCCAGCGGGCGCGCCCCGACGGCGGCGATGGCGTTGGCTTCGCGCGCCAGGCGCGGCCACTGGCCGGCGCGCAGGAGCTGGCCCAGGTAGATGTCGTAGGGCAGATAGCCGGCCAGCAGTTCGTCGGAGCCCTGGCCGTCCAGCGTGACGGTGACGCCCTGCGCGCGCGCCAGGCGCATCACGCACCACTGCGCGTACATCGACGTCGTGATCGGCGGCTCGTCGTGGTGCCAGAAGAAGCGCTCCAGGTCGGCGGCCAGCGTCTCGGCCGTCGGGAAGGTCTGGTGCCACTCCGCGCCGGTCTGGTCGACGATCAGGCGCGCAAACGCGCGCTCGTCGCTCTCCGGGTCGTCGTAGGCGGCCGTGAAGGTCTTCTGGTGTTCGCCGACCAGCGCGCGCGGGACGTTGTGCTCGTCCTGCATCAACTGGTTGGCCAGGACCACGATCGCGGACGAGTCCAGGCCGCCGGACAGGCAGGTGCCCACCGGCACGTCGGAGCGCAGGCGCAGGCGCACGGCGTCGGTGAGCAGCTCGCGCAGGCGCTGGGCCTGGGCGGGGTCGGGCGTCTCCGGTCCCAGCTCGGGGTTGCAGGGCAGCTCCCAGTACGGGCGGATCTGCAAGCCGTCGGCGGTGACCGTGAGCGTGTGCGCGCCGGGGAGCTGGCGGATCTCGGCCAAGAGCGTCTGGTCCAGCTGGCTGGCCTCGTAGCCGGCCAGGAAGTCCACCAGCAGCGGTTCGTTGGGGCGGGGCTGGACCAGGCCGGTGCTCCAGAGCGCTTTGGGCTCGGACGCGAACGCGAACAGGCCGTCGGTCAGGACGTAGTAGAACGGCTTGACGCCGAAGCGGTCCCGCGCGCACAGCAGGCGGCGCGCGCCGGCGTCCCACAGCGCGAAGGCCCACATCCCGTTGAAGTGCTGGACGCAGTCCGGGCCCCATTCGCGGTAGGCCGCCAACAGCACTTCCGTGTCGCCGCTGGACCGGAAGGCGTGCCCGCGCGCGCGCAGCTCGGCGCGGAGTTCGAGGTAGTTGAAGATCTCGCCGTTGAAACACACGGTCAGCGCGCCGTCGGCCGTGGTCATGGGCGTGTGGCCGGCCGGCGAGAGATCGAGGATGGCCAGGCGGCGTTCGGCCAGGGCCAGGTCCGGCGCGAACGGCGGCGGCGTGCCGCGGACATCGGGCAGGGCCACGCCGGCCGGGCTGTCCGGGCCCTTGAAGTGAGCGGCTGCCCCGGTGGCAGTGTGGAACAGGGCGTAGCCCTCGTCGTCCGGGCCGCGGTGGCGCAGGGTGTCGGCCAGGGCGCGCAGCTGGGCGACGTCCACGGCGCGGCCGTGCAAATGGAAGAGGCCGGCGATGCCGCACATACAGAGCTAAAGTCCGGCGTAAAGCGCCTTGAGCTGGTGGGCTAAGACACGGGCGTCGTGATAGCGCTCGACGTAGGCGCGGCCGCGCCGTCCCAGCTCGTGCCGCCACTTGCCGTTCTTAAGTACCTCCGAGAGCACGATGCTCAGATTGTCTGAGGTGGCTTTGATGATAGGCAACTCAGGTGGATAGCGATCGACCAGAGATGGTTTAATGTAACAGATCACCGGTTTGCCATAGGCCATTGCCTCAACCGCGGCAACCCCGTGACTTCCCAGTATCATCTGATCAATGAAAACATCACAGCGCCTCATGAGTTCCTGCACATGAGCATGGGGCTGATTCAGGGCGGCTTGGTATCTAAAGGTAATTTGCCCGATAAGGGATTGAATGGCGGACTCGACTGCGGCGGTCCCCTTCAGGATAGGGGCTGTGGAGACGTGCAAAACCATGGGATCAGTCGTCAAAGGGTCAGGATAGACCGGTGTGAGTGTATCTAGAACCAGCCGATGGCGGATCAGGCGCACATCGGAGAACAAGGCAGGCTGAAGATAAGAGCGCAATCCCTCATAAGGGATGACGCAGGTCGCCCCGGCCGATCCGAAATGGCTCTGCCGATCAACGGATCGTGCTCGGCTTTCTTCCAGACAGTATTCGTGTTTGTCAATAATGCGTGCGAAGTAAGGGTTGTCAGCCGCCTCAATTTCCGGGATGCGAATGTCGGAGCCGTGGAATTCCACGACACGTTTTTTTTGCATGTGGTGAGCCAGTTTCAGATCCAAGGCGTTGAATAGCCCCCAATGGTAATGCCAGTGAATCACGTCCGCCCAGAGAAGCGCCGGTACCAAACGGTGGATTCGCACGAGATATGCCGCCAACGCCTGCACAAGATTCTTCTTCGATGGTGACGGGAATGTCTCCAATCCGATCTCCGAAGTCAAATGGCGGCTGGGGCTTAATCCGCGGGCCTCCACACCTATCGCCCTCAGTGCGCGAACAGACGTGCTGAGTTGAGAGGCCATATTGACGGGGAGATGCAGGACGCGCACGGAAGTTTGCTCCCGTCACGGAGAGGGAGGATGACCAGCTAATAGGTTCGCTGAGAACTGGCGCATAGCTTGGTATGCTTGCCGCAGTTCTTTTGGGCTGACAATACCTGCTAGCACGATGGCACCGGCAAATAGCGCCAACGTGACAAGCCGGGGCAGAAATCCCTGTAGCAGTGGTTGGGGCAGAAGATGAAGGCTGACTAGGAGCACGTATACACAGCTTATGGCGATTAGTCTTCCCCAGCGGTAAGGAACAAACAGACTTCGCTGGCTTGGGCCGTACAGACATACTAGCCAGACAAGGCCGGCGCACAGGGTTGCCAGGATTGCGCCCCAGACGCCCAGCCGAGGTAGAACAAGCCAGTTCACGGCGATGTTGCTCACCGCGCCGGCAGTCAGGGCGACCGTGATCCACTGAGTTCTTTTGGTAGCGTAGAGGCCAATCTGAAACCCGGAACCCAGCATGGCCATAGGTCCATAGTAGATCAACAGCATCAGGGCGTAGGGTGCAGCAGGTATGTAAATTGCCCTGGTAAACCAACCCAGGATATCTGTGGCGAAAACACCAATGGCTAGAGCAATGAAGGCGCTGCCTGCCACAAACAACTCCAACAGACGGGAGAACTGACGCGGTGCGTCTGGGCGATTTTGGGCGGCCATTTCGAGCGCCAGCGGCCACCATGCATTCCAAACCGCACTTAATAATACATACGCCATCGTCGCAAGTTTATTGGCGATTGAGTAAAGCCCAAGTTCCGTCTGTGAGACGAATTGGGTCAATAGGAGTCGATCAGCATTGGAAAGTACACTCCAGCTCACAACGCCCAGGGCTATGCCGGCGCCAGTCTTCAACATGGCTCTGGCTAGCGCTGAGTCAAAGCGCCCGTGGAGGGGTTGCCAAGCCAAAAGGAGACCGAGGCCAGCGGTTACTCCACTGGCCGTAACCGTGGCAGCGACAACGCCGGCCGCCTTGAGTTGTAGGCCAACGACGGCCACCAAATTGGCGGTGACAGTTGTCAGCAATGAGGCCAATGCCAGCGCGTTGACTCTCCGGATGCCCATCCGCAGCCGCAGGGCGGCTAGTGTGATGGCGCCAATCGGGGCCGTTGCAATGTGGATCGACAGGAGTTGGAGCAGATTCGCCTTCTCTGTGCCTTTGAAGAGCAGCACTGCTAGTGGCTCAGCTGATAGCGCCATCACGATGCCGAGCGTGATGCCCATCCCGAGGCCCAGGATCACTGTGGTCGTAACCAGATTGCGGGTATGCTCGGGAGATTTCTCATCATAGAAGTAGGCGCTGAGTGCCTGGTCCATCCCAAAGACGGACACAATCACACAAAAGTTAGCCAGAGTCAAAGTCACGTCGACCACGCCATAATCGGCTGGGGTCAGGATGCGAGTGTAGATCGGCGTTAAGAATACAGTAAACAGCGGCCCGAGCAGGGTCACCAGGCTATAGCCGGCCGTGAGCCGGGCGAGACGGGCCAGGGTTTGGCGCATGCTTCGAACAGGGTGTGGCGGACCAGCCAGAGGCGGCAGCGGTGGATCAACACAAGCCGTTCAGCCCAGTTGACGGGACGACTCAGTTGTCAGCGCCTAGGCAACGAAACGTGATTATAGGCGCTGCCCGCCGCCCGTCAATCAGGGCGCGCGGCTGCGGCGCGGGCCCAAGACGGCCAGCCCACCAGAATGGAAAGGGGCACGCCAGACAAGGGCGTGCCCCTGGAAGCTGACCGTCAGTCCCGGCCCAATCAGCTCAGCGCTGGCTGTCCTCGGGATCAGTCGTCGGCCCACTGTCGGCGCCGGCCCAGCGCCGGGCGAGAGGCGGTTGCAGCGGCAGGTCGGGCAGCGCGGTCTCACCGGGCCAGCTCTGGACAGCTGCCTGGCCGCGCTCAAGGAACGTCACCATGCGATAGTAGTAGGAGATGCCCAGCCCATCCTCGGAGCCATGCACCAGGACGAACCAACCGCACCGATTGCCGGTGACGAAGCCCGCCGGCACGTCCTGCACCACGTAGCTGGACACATACCCCAGCGGCGGCGTGTAGAACTCCGGCTCGCCGTCGTCCAGTTCGAAGATATCCAGGGCGTAGCTGTCAGACGGGCTGCCCGGGCGCGGGACCCAGGAGAAGGTCACGGGCACGTAGACGCCGGCCCCGGACGCCGGCGCGGACAGCGTGATGTTGGCGATGTCGAAACTGCCGATGCGCATGGTGGTGCCGGCGCGGTATTCCTCCAGAAGGCGCGTGTACCAGATGGCCAGCCGGGCTGAGTTGCCGGGGTTGTCATAGCGCACGTAGTAGGCCTGACCGGCGCTCAGGCTGGGCGCGGACGGGAACGAGTAGTAGCCATCCGCCTCGGTGGTCGCCGTCGCCCGCACGGACCAGGTGGCGCCATTGAAGAAGACCAGCTCCAGGCCCACTCCCGGCGCCGGCTGGCCGTTGTCGGTGACAAATCCGAACAGGCCGGCGAACGGCCGGCTGCGCAGGATGGCTGGCAGGTAGACGATGCGATTGGCATTTGGAGAAGCCGAAAAGGTCCGGACATTGGTCGAAGGCTCCCAGCCGCCACCGGTCGTCAGTTGAGTCAGGCCATTGCCGTCGATCCGGACACGCCAGAGCTGGCCCTCCTTGCTGAAGACCAGCCAGCTGCCATCGCGTGACCACGCCAGACGGTTGAGCTGCGGCCGGTCCACGCCGGCGGCGAGCAGTTGGCCGCCGCCTCCGCTCGTGTTCAGCAGCCACAGATCGTAGGGTCCGTCTGATCCCGCCGCGTAACGCAGGACGGCGATCTGGCTGCCATCCGGCGACCAGGCCGGGCGATGGTAAGAGTAGCCGGTCTGGGCCGCCGAGGCGAGCAGTTGCAGCCCGCTGCCGTCGGCGTTGACGACGTAGAGGTTGTGGGTGCGGGCGGCGGCCTCTCCCACGAAAGCCAGCCGGGTCCCGTCGGCCGACCAGGCCGGACTGCCGGCGGCCTCAGGCAGATCGGTGAGACGCTGTGCCCCCGAGCCGTCCGGGTTGATGGTCCAGATCTCCCAGCCGCTGCCGTCGTCGCCCCGCAGCGCCAGCCGATCACCCTCTGGCGTCCAGGCCGGCTCCATGGCCTGGCCGTTGAAGGGCACCGGCGCGGCGCGAGAACCGTCGCTCTCCGCCACCCAGACCGACCAGGCGGTGTTGCCGTCCACCTGATAGGCCAGGCGCGTGCCGTCCAGAGTCAGCGCGGGATTCTGTTCATCACCCGGGCGGTTGGACACTTGCCGGCGGTTGGTGCCATCGGCCTCCATCACCCACACGTTCGCGCTGCTGTTCACGCCCGGCTCAGGACCGACGAAGGCGACAGCGTCCGTCCGTGCTGGCGGCAGAACTCGGGCGGCCAGAGCTTTGGGCGCCGGTTGCCAGCCTCCATCACTGGTCAGTCGCGCGGCCTGTGTGCCGTCGGGCCGCACCTGCCACACCTGGCCGTCGCGCGCGAACAGGAGCCAGCGCCCATCCGGCGTCCAGGCGAGGTGATTGGCCTGCGGCGGCTCGAGGCCGCTGGCCACCAGATGGGGGTAGCGGCCGGCTGCCGTCATGACCCAGAGTTCATAAGGCCCGGAGCTGGAGCCGGCCGGCCAGCGCAGCGTGGCCAGGAGCCGGCCGTCCGGGGACCAGGCCGGCAGATCATGCGAGAAGCCGCTCTGGCTGGCCGAGGTCAGCAACGTCTGGCCGCTCCCGTCGTCGTTGACAGTGTACAGATCGGAGGAGTAGGCCGCCGCCGAGCTGGCGAACGCCAGCCGATCCTGCGTCGGCGACCAGGCTGGGGCGCTGGAAGCGCCGGGCGTCGTGGTGAGGCGCCGCGCCGCGCTGCCGTCGGCGTTCGCCGTCCAGATCTCCCAGCCTGACTCGGTGTCGCGGCTGAAGGCCAGGCGGGCGCCCTCCGGCGACCAGGCGGGGCGCTGGAACTGGCCGGCCAGCGGCAGTTGCTGAGGGTTGGAGCCGTTGCGGTTCATCACCCACAAAGTCCACTGATCGTTGCGGCGGGACACGTACGCGATGCGGCTGCCGTCCGGCGCCAGGCTAGGCCAACGGTCTTCGCCGCCGTAGGGCGTGAGTTGGATCTGCGCCGAGCCGTCGGCGTTCATGATCCACACGTTGCTGTCAGCACTGCTATCCGCGGCCGGCTGCGGCTTGGTGAACACGATGTCGCCGCCGCCGCACTGCAGCGCGCTCGAGATTTGCTGATAGATCGCGGCCAGGTCGTCGCTGGTCGGAGCGAAGTAGTAGCGGTCGGTGCCCGAGGCCACTTGCTGCAGCAGATCGGTGTCCACGTCCGGTCCGAGCCCAATGGTGAAGAGCGTGGCCCCTTCCGCTTTGGCACCGTTGGCCTCGGACAGGACCGCAGCGTTGTCGCCCGCGGTCTGCTGGCCGTCCGTCAGCAGGACGATCACCTTGAAGTGGGTGGGGAGGTGGCGGGCGCTGACAAGTTCCAGGCGGGCCTGTTGCAGGGCCAGGTCGATGCGCGTGCCGCTGATCGCGCTGACGGTCAGGGCCTGCACGGCCGCGTCGACGGCGGCCTTGTTCACCGTGAGCGGGTACGCCAGCCCGGCGTCGTTGGCAAAAGCGACCAGGGCCAGTTGATCTGGCGGGGCCTGGGCGGCCGTGATAAAGGTGTGCAGGGCGGCCTGGGCGTCGGCGAGCTTGTTGTCGTTTCCCATGCTCCCGGAGCGGTCGATCACCAGGACGATATCGGACTCGCGCGAGCTGGGCGTGCAGGCCGCTGTCTGGGTGCGGAAGCGGGCCTCTTGTTGGCCGTTCCAGGGCTGGGTCAGCCACCGGCTGAAGGGTTGGTAGGGCGTGGCTAATGGATGGTACCGGACCCGCACGCGCCAGTGGTACTGAGTGTCGCGGTCGAGATCGCTGACCAGCTCGCTCAATTGCGCCCCGGCCGTGCCGGTGTCGGTCCAGGCGCTGCTCTGGTGTAAGTCGCTGCCGTCCAACAGCACACCGACGGGCTTCACTTCCCATTCGAGCTTGACCAGGCCGCGGCCATACGGGGTGCGCCCGGACAGCGCCAGCTGCACGGCAGTGTCGCCGGCGGTCCCCAGGCGCGCGATGGGCGTCGTCCCGTCGGCGCGCAACTGCTGCGGCCGGAGGCTGAGGCCGCCGCCGTTCCCTTGGAACACGTAGGCCCGGCCGGCGTCAGTCTGGGCGGCGTCGTAGCCGCCGGCGCCGATGAGGACGTCGGCGTAGCCGTCGCCGTTGACATCGCCGGCTGAGCCGACGCTGGCGCCGAAGTTGGCGCCGGCCTGATCACCCTCTGCCGTCCAATCCGGCAGCGCGCTCGGGCCGGCGGGCGACCCCAGGTACACCTGCGCCTGACCCTCATCCACCTGGCCGTTGTCGTAGAACCAAGCCGCCGCGACCACATCGGCGTAGCCGTCGCCGTTGACGTCGCCAGCGCCGCGGACGGAGCCCCCTAAGCGGGCGCCGGCCTGGTTGCCCTCGACCGCCCAGTTGGCGGCGCCGCTCAGGCCGGCCGCGGAACCGTAGTAGATGACCGCCCGGCCTTCGTCGGATTGGCCGTTGTCGAAGAACTCCTGACCGACGATGACGTCCGCGTAGCCGTCGCCATTGACGTCGCCGGCCGTGCCTACCGACACGCCGAAGCGGCTGCCGGCCTGGTTGCCTTCCAGACTCCAGTCTGGCGTTTGGCTGAGGCCGGTCGCCGACCCCAGAAAGAGCAGAGCCTGTCCCTCGTCGGCCAGATCGCCGTCATGATCGTAAGCGCCGACGATTAGATCGGAATAGCCGTCGCCGTTGACGTCGCCGGCGTCAGCGGCGGCCGACCCCAGCAGGGAACCGGCTTGCGCGTCCACGTACGTCCAGACGGGCGCGGAGCTCAGGCCGTCCGCGGAGCCTGGATAGACCCGCACGCGGCCCTGCCCGCGGACCCAGTAATACCAGGCGCCGACGACGATATCGCCGTAGCCGTCACCGTTCACGTCGCCCGCGCTGCCCGCCGCACTGCCGAAGTAGGCGCCGGCCTCGCCGCCAGCAGCGGACCAGTTGGCGGCCGGGCCGGGGCCTGACGCCGAGCCGTAGTAGACAGAGACGCGGCCTTCGTCGGCCTGGCCGCCGTCATAGTCCGTGGCCGCGATCAGGAAGTCATCGTAGCCGTCGTCGTTGACGTCGCCGGCCGCATTCACCAGCACCCCGAAGTTGGCGCCGGCCTGATTGCCTTCGGCCATCCAATCCGGGGAGGTGGATAGCCCGGCGGTTGTGCCGAAGTACAGGTAAGCCCGGCCCTCGTCGGTCTGGCCGTTGTCGTAGCCATAGGCGCCGACGAGCACATCGGCCAGGCCATCGCCGTTGACGTCGCCGGCTTTGGCCGTATAGGCGCCAAAGAACGCGCCCGGCTGATCACCCGCGCCGGTCCAGTCTGGGCTGGTGCTCAGGCCATTGGGCGAGCCGTGATAGACGAAGGCGCGGCCCTCATCGCTGTGGCCGTTATCGAATTGGGGGGCGCCCAAAATCAAATCGGAGTAGCCGTCACCGTTCACGTCGCCGGCGGTGCTGGCTCCTTTGCCGAACAGGCTATTAGCCTGGTTGCCTTTGCCAGACCATGCCGGTGCCGAGCTCAAGCCAACTGAGGATCCAAGAAAGACGAAGGCCGCGCCCTCTTTGACCTCATCTTGTGATAGAACTTCGGCACCCACGACTAAGTCGGCGTAACCATCGCCATTCACATCGCCGGCAGTTCGGACGGGTGCCCCATACCAGTCGAAATCCTGTATGCCTGTGCTCGTCCAGTTGGGTGTTGACGCGAGTCCTTGTGAGGAACCAAAGAACACATAGGCACGGCCCTGTCCAAACCCAAGGCCACTGTTGTAACCGGGTGCTCCAATCGCAAGATCGCCATAGCCATCACCGTTCACGTCACCGGCTGGGCCGAGTGCCACTCCAACGCCGGCATCATGGTCTATGTCGCCGGTATAGACCCAGTCGGCGTTAGCCGGCGTGCCGTTGGGGCCCAAGCCGGCGGCCGATCCAAAGTACACATAGGCCTGACCTTCGGGATAGTTGCTGGGCGTGCCAGGATTGACGTCGTAGCCGTAGGCGCCAAAGACGATATCGGCGTAGCCGTCGCCGTTGACGTCGCCGGCCCCACTTACAGCATGTCCCAGCTGGGAGTCTAGGTGGTCGCTGGTGGCCAGCCAATTCGCATTTGGGCTGGGGCCATTGGCCGACCCCAAATACACATATACTTTGCCTGTGTTGCGCGTGTGATTGTCGTAGTAATACCAGCCTCCCACAATGAGGTCGCCGAAGCCATCCCCATTGATGTCCCCGGCGGCCGCGACGGAGCTACCCAGGTTGGCATCTGCCGTATCGCCCTCATCGCTCCAGACCGCTGTGGTGCTTAGGCCCGAGGCCGCCCCGAAGTACAAATAGATCCGGCCTTCAAACTGAGCGCCATTGCTGTAAGTCGGTGCCCCTACTATGACATCGGCGTAGCCGTCGCCGTTGACGTCGCCGGCGGTGCTGACGACATAGCCGTAGCGGGCGCTGGCCGAGTTGCCCTCGGTGGTCCAGTCCGGGCTGGTGCTTAATCCCGAGGCGGAGCCGTAATACACGTAGGCCCGGCCTTCGTCGGTCTGCCCGTTGTCGTAGTACATGGCGCCGACGATGACGTCCGAGAAGCCGTCGCCGTTCACGTCGCCGGCCGTGCTGGTGGAGATCCCATACCAGGCGCCGGCCTGGTCGCTCTCGGCGGTCCAGGCGGTAGACGTGGCCAGTGGGTCAATCGTGATCGGGAAGGCCGCGCCGGTGAGGTCGACGTCGAGGCGCACTCGAGCCGCCGCTGTCAGGTCCAGGGTCGCGGGCAGGGCGCGGCCCCGCGCGTCAACGGCCAGCACCTGGCCATATTCCAGGACACTGACGCCCGCCGGCGTGGTGAAGCGGATCGCCGAACGATCTGGGGTGAGTTGGCCGGTGAGGGTGCCGACGACGGCCAGTTCAAGCTGCAGGCGGGTGGCCCCGGGCGCGGGCGGCTGGCTGAGCGTGAAGCCTTGCTCCAGGCCGCGTTCATCGTTGAGGTACCACTCGGTGAGTCCGCCGCGACGGTATTCGACGCGCCGCCCCTCGGCGACGAGGTCGGCCGCGGGGACCGGCGCCGTCCCGTAGCCGACCAGCTCGAGCCCCCACTCCCAAGCGGGCGCGGCCGCGGTGTCCCTCGGGATAACCCGCGGCCCGGCGGGGGTGAAGTAGGTGCGCAGATTATGGGCCCGGTTCGGGGCCTGAAATGCGGCCGGCACGTCGGCCAGCGGTGTCATCGTCTGCCAGCTGACCGCATATTCCTCCAGGCGCAGATTGGTCTGAATCGTCGACCACCAATCCGAGGGCAGGGATCGAGCGGCTGTGGCTGTCGCGTCAGCCTGACGCTGATGAACGGAGGCGGACAGTGGCCGTTGGCGAGAAGGCGTTGTCCGGAAAATCGGACCGAGAACGAGACTGAAGATGGAGAAGACGGTGACGACGAAGCCGGCCACGAGACGCATAGGCCCCCCTGCCCAAGACGGGATGCAAGTAGATGGCGGCCAGATCGCCGCCGCCTCCAGTCTAGATCAGGGACAAGGGCGTGCCAATAGGCTTAGGTGCTGAGATTAAGGAGAAATCAAGGCAAAAATGGCCGATCAGCCTTGGGGCTGGAGCAGCCCCGCCAGGCGGGCCACGACCATGTCCATGGCCACTTCGTTGAAGCCGCCTTCGGGGATGATGATGTCGGCGTAGCGTTTGGAGGGCTCGACGAACTCGATGTGCATCGGCCGGACGGTGGTCAGGTATTGCTGGATGACCGATTCGGCCGTCCGCCCGCGTTCAGCGATGTCGCGCTGCAGGCGCCGGATCAGGCGGATGTCGGCATCGGTATCGACGAAGATCTTCATGTCGAAGAGCTGGCGCAGGCGCGCGTCGGCGAAGATCAGGATGCCCTCCACCAGGACGATCGGCTGCGGCTCGACGCGCACGGTGCGGTCGGTGCGCCGGTTCTGGGTGAAGTCATAGACCGGCAGATCCACCGGCGCGCCGTCCCTGAGCGCCTGGACGTGCGTGATCATCAAGTCCGTGTCGAGCGCGTCCGGGTGGTCCCAGTTGATCTGATTGAGCGCGTTGAGTGGCAGTTGGTGGGAGTCGCGGTAGTAGGCGTCGTGCGGGACGTAGGCGATGTGGTGCGCGCCGACGCGCTGCAGGATGGTGCGCGCGACGGTGGTTTTGCCGGAGCCGGTGCCGCCGGCGACGCCGATGACGATCAGGTTCATATCGGGACTCATTCTCTGGCGCGGCCGGAAAAAAAGAAGGATGAAGGACCAACCATCATCCTTCATCCTTCAGTCTGCTGGCCCAAGAGCCACCTTCGGGAGTTGAACCCGAAACCTACCACTTACGAAGCGGTTGCTCTGCCGATTGAGCTAAGGTGGCGCTGTTGTCCCCTTGCCGAGCGCCGGGATTATACCAGATTCTACCCGGATATCGCCCGGCTGGGCTGACTTTCTAGATAATGGCTGTTCTGATTTGAGTGTAACCAATCCTGGTTGAGGCGGCCCCTCAATCAGCGGTGCCAGGCTCGCTGGTTCCGCCGGGGTGACGCCAACACCTACAGAAGTCGCAATAAGGGCTGGCCGAATGGGCGGTCTGGCTGGCCCGAAACTTGCAGCGCCGAGCAGTTGCCTGCCGCCACATTCTACCCGTGGGGGCGGGCGCCGAACGTCGGTGCTATAATCGCTCCGCACTCGGACGCTGTGCAATGT
>CALFZO010000160.1 GCA_937952305.1 uncultured Anaerolineales bacterium
GCTTTCCCGCGTAAGCTCGCGGGCTTTCCCGCGTAAGCTCGCGGGCTTTCCCGCGAGCGACTCTGAACGGATAAAAAAGGCCGCACGGCGGGTGCGGCCTCAGACAAGCGTGAGCGTGATTCAGCGGACGGTGTTGGGGTCCACGACGTAGCGCCACCAGTTATAGGCGACGCCGCTGGCCGAGCCTGTGATGTGCGGGAAGCGCTTGAACCACCAGAGGTGGTGGGCGCGCAGGTCGCCGCCGCCCCAGTCGGCGCAATCCATCACCCGGCTCTCGCCGCTCAGGTCCGGAAACTTCAGCCAGGTATCGGCCCGGCTCGCCACCTTGGTCTTGTTGCCCCAATCGTAATCGCGCTGGCTGTTGGGCGCGAAGTGGACGATGCCGACCTCCGCCTGGCCGGCGTGGGTCTTGTCGTAGCGCGCGAAGCGCTCCCACAGGTTGGCGTCACCGCGCGTGTGGCGGTAGGCGTGCCCGACGATAGACTCGGCCCGGTGGCCGATGTTCTCGAGCATCTCGCCCAGGCCGCGCTGGTAGTTGTAGCCCATGATCACGAAACGGCGCTGCGCGCCCGCCACACCCTCCAGCACCGGCGCGTTGCACCAGAAGGCGCCCGGCCCGGCCATGATCGACTCATAGAAGCCCGCGTACGGGAACGCGAACAGCCAGACCTCGTCGATGGCGCCGCTGTTGACCTTCTTGACGATGTCGAAATCGGCCAGGATGCGGTGGTAGTCCACCTGGTCCGGCTGGTGGAAGCCGGAATTCTGGCGCAGGCACCGCACGAAGTCGTCGGGGTCGTAGACAAAGCCGTCGGCCTTGGCCGGCACCCGGTCCACCTCGACGCGCTCGGCGATGTGATAGTTGGCGTAGCCGTAGCTGCATTCCTTCAGGTCGGCGATGTGGCCGGGCAGGAGTTTATCGGGGTCGTTCCAGCCCATCACCTCAGACAGCTTGCGGCCGCCGGCCGACTTGACGCGCGGGTTGAAGATGATCACCAGTACGTTGCGATTAACCGGGGCGGGCGTCCCGCCCACCGGCTCATCGTCCGGCAGCAGGGCGTCCACGCCTTGCAGGACGCCGGCGGTGACATCTTTGAGCTGATCGACAGCTTGGTTCAGAGCTTTCTGAAAATCCATAAGGCCTCCTGAGTGCGCATGCGCTCCCGGTCGATTCTACAACAAGGCCGGCCTTCAGACGGGCGGCCAGGGATAGCTGCGGCCGGAGCCGGGCTCGGGGAAGCGCGGGGATCGGAGCAGCTTGTCGACGCGGCGGCGCAGGGCCGCCAGTTCCAGCGGGTCCAGCAGGTGATGCAGGGCGGTCTGCAGATCCTCGTCGCAGTCGAGCTTGTCGCGGAGGGCGGCCACGTCGGCCAGCAGCTCGTCTGGGATGGTTTCGCCGGCGAAATCCCAGATCACGGTGCGGAGTTTGTTCTGCACGTGGAAGCCGATGCCATGATCGATGAGCCACAGCCGGCCGGCCTGATCTTTGAGCAAGTGGCCGCCCTTGCGGTCGGCGTTGTTGATGATGATATCGAACAGCGCCACTCGGCGCAGCTGCGGGCGGTCGGCCTCGGTCAGGTTGAAGTAGTGAAACTCCGGCTCGGCGTGGATGAAAAACTGCAGCGAGCCGGGGCCGTGCGGCCCGTCCGAGCGGAGGATGGTGGGCGGCACGAAATTCCAGCCCAGCGCCTGGCTGACCAGGAAAGCGGCCACCTCGCGGTGCGCCAGCGTGTTCTCGGGGAAATCCCAGAGCGGGCGCTCGCCGCGGATCGGCTTGTAGACGCCGTAGGCCGTCTGGTCGTTCAGGCTGAGCCGCGCCAGGAAAGTGTAATTGGAGCCGTACGGCAGCAGGCCTTCCAGCGCCATCCGGCCGTCTTGCAGGATGAGCAAGATCGTCTGGACGCTCACCGGTCGCGGGGAAGGGGTCTCCGCCATAGGCGGTCAGTGTTTGTGGCCGTTGCTGCGCGGGCAGAAATGGCCGCCGGGGTCGATCGGCTGTCCGCACAGCCCGCAGATCGGGCGCCCCTGTTGGACGAGGGAGTGGCCGTGCTCGGAAAGCTCGAGCATCTGGGCGCGAGTGGCGAACAGGCGGGCCACGCCGGCTTCCTCGGCGCTGCGCTCGTCGGTCGTGATCTCTTGCGCCACCAGCACCATCAGGTCGCGGTCGGCGTCATAGCCCAGCCCCAGCTGCCCCACGCGGAAGGCCGGGTCGAGCGGCAGCTTGAGGGCCATGCCCTGCGGCTGGTAGGCGGAGACAGCCGGCGGCAGTTCCGGGTTCTTCTCCTGCAGCTCCGTCAGCATCTGGGTGATGCCCTGAGCCAGCGCTTCCACCTGCAGCTTCTCCACGATCAGCGTGACCACCTGCAGACCGCGCTCGGCCTGGAGATAGAATACCCGCCGGCCGGGCTGGCCGACGTAGCCGGTGGTGATATGGGAGACCGGGTTTAACTCGTAGACCTGGGACATTCTTCGTGTTGCCGCCGCGCGCCTAAGACCCCGTCAGGGTTATCGAGCTGGACAACCCGCCAGGGTATTCCAGGCGGACAAGCCCATCCGCTTCACCTGGGCGGGACGCTAATGAGGTTGTTCGCTCGCGCCTGTGTCGTTCAATTTTACCAAAACCGGCTGGCCGTGGCCGAGGCGCAGCGCGGTGACGGAGGCGGTGTTGACCGCCAGCCGCTGGAATAGATCCAGCGGCAGGCCAAGATAGTGGGCGACCACCAGCTTGATGACGTCGCCGTGCGAGACGACGGCCACCAGCGCCTTGGGATGCCGCCGGACCAAACCCTCCACCGCCTCGACCGCGCGAGTCTGGACGGCGCGGAACGTCTCACCGCCCGGGAACTGCATGGCCGCCGGCAGGCCTTGCACGGTGCGCCACAGCTTGGTGCGCGCCAGCTGCTTTAGGCTCTTGCCCTGCCAGGCGCCGTAACGGACCTCGCCGACCCCGTCCAGGATCTCCACAGTCAGGCCCTTGGCCGCCGCCAGCGGCGCGGCCGTCTCGCGGGCGCGCTCCAGCGGGCTGGAGTAGAGCGCCTTGATCGGCGCCGCCTTGAGCCGCTCGGCCAGGGCCTGGGCCTGCCGGCGGCCGGCCTCGTTCAGGCTGACGCCGGGCGTCCAGCCGGCCAGTTTGCCGGCCTTGGTGTAGTTGTTTTCGCCGTGCCGAATCAGCAGCAGTTGGGTCATGCGACTTCCCAGAGGTGAATGGGCTGCGGAAGGCGCCCGCTCAAGGCGCCGGGGCGGGACCGCGGCCGGTGCGGCGCTTGACGGCCTGCGTCTCCTGTTCACTGAGCTCGGGCAGGAGGGTGGTCTCGGTCAGGCCGAGCGCCTGCTCCTGGGCGGCGCGCCAGCGCGCCAGGCGCTCCTTGACGGCGGCCTCATAGCCCTCCGGCGAGGGCGCGTAGAAGTACGTGCCGAGCAAGGCGGTGGGCAGGTACTGCTGCGGGGCGTGATGGCCCGGCAGTTCGTGCGGGTAGACGTAGCCCGCGCCGTGCCCCAGCCCCTTGGCGTCGCGGTTGGCGTCCTGCAGGTGGCTCGGCACATCCACCTTGCCCTCGGCTTCCACCTTCTGATAAGCCTTGAAGTAGGCACCCGCGCTGTTGGACTTCGGCGCCGTGGCCAGGTAGAGGGTGGCCTCGACAATCGGGTAGATGCCTTCCGGCATCCCGACGAACTCGAAGGACTGCACGGCCGCGCTGGCCACCAGCAGGCCGAGCGGGTCGGCCAGACCGATGTCCTCGCCGGCCAGGATGACCAGGCGGCGCAGGATGAAGCGCGGGCTCTCGCCGGCGTAGAGCATCTTGGCCAGCCAGTACAGGGCGGCGTCCGGGTCCGAGCCGCGCACGCTCTTAATGAAGGCGCTGATCGTGTCATAGTGGGCGTCGCCGTCTTTGTCGTACAGCACGGCCCGGCGCTGGATGGATTCCTGCGCCACGGTCAGGGTGACGTGGATCACGCCGTCGGCGCTCGGCGGCGTGGTCTCCACGGCCAGCTCCAGCGCGTTGAGCAGGTTGCGCGCGTCGCCGCCGGCGATGTTGATGATGTGCGCGGCTGCGTCGTCGTCAACGGCCACGCGCCGCGACCCGTAGCCGCGCTCCGGGTCGGCCAGGGCCGCCTCCAGGATGCGCAGCAGGTCGGTCTCGGTCAGCGCCTTGAGTTGGAAGACGCGCGAACGCGAGACCAGCGCGCCGATGACCTCGAAGTACGGGTTTTCGGTGGTGGCGCCGATCAGGAGGATGGTGCCGTCTTCCACGTGCGGCAGGAGGGCGTCTTGCTGGGCTTTGTTCCAGCGGTGGACCTCATCCACGAACAACGTGGTCTTCTGGCCGTGCAACTTGCGCCGCTCCTTGGCGTCCGCGACCACGGCGCGCAGATCGGCGATGCCGGCCAGGACGGCGTTGAGCGAGGTGAAGTAGCTCTGGGTGGTGTTGGCGATGATCTGGGCCAGCGTGGTCTTGCCGGTGCCGGGCGGCCCCCACAGCAGGATGGCCGAGAACAGCCGGTCGGCGGCGATGGCGCGGCGCAGCAGCCGCCCCGGACCCACGATCTCGTCCTGGCCCACGAACTCGTCCAGCGTGCGCGGGCGCAGACGCGCAGCCAAGGGCGCCTCGGTCTTCAAGCGCTGCTGCACGCCATAGTCGAAGAGGTCCATGCCGCGGAGTATAGCATGGGCCTCGGAGGCTCCCGGCGCCGGCCGGTCAGGGTTCCCAGATCGCGCTGAGCGGCCAGGCGGTCAGGGATTGCAGATGCGCCTTGCCCCGGCAACGCCGGTCTCTATTGCGCCAGCACACTGCGCCGCTGTGCGGCTCCGCTCACCGGGGCCCGGCGCCAGGGGCGCGGCCGCTGGTGCGGGCAGGCTGCGCGCCAATGACGCTCGGCTAAACCTCATCCACAGCAGTACCGCCCTCGTCGCCGCCGGCCCTGGGGTTCAACGCCACCTTGCGCCGCGACGCCGCGCCAACAGGCAGCCTTGATCGGCCGCCAGCCCTGTCTGCCTAGACCGCGTCACTGGTTCAACCCGAGGGGGACGCTTGCTTTGATACATAGCGCCCATCAAGAAAATGATGAATCAGTGTCTCTAGCTCTATCGGCGGCATGGACACAGCTTCCACTGAGTGGGTGATCATCGAGTAATAGATGAGTGGTCCGAGCAGGGAGGCCGCGCTATGCAGGGGATACTCCGGCTTGAGCAGACCTGCGGACTGGTAACGGGCAAGCAACCCTCCAATGGCCCGGAACAATCCCAACGGCTGCGACAAGAAATCGGCCAGTTCGGGCGTGCGGCTAAGCTCGGCGTACAAGACGAAGAAGAAGTGCTCGTGCAGAATAACGGCTTCCCGGTAAGCCTGTAACACCCGCAGCAGATCAGCGCCAATATCGCCCGAATAGTGGATTGCGGATTCAAATTCGGTTTGCTCCACCAAGGCCTTGATAGTGCGCTTGACCAGTTCGGCCTTGCTGCCAAATTTGCGGAACAGGGTCACTTCACTGACTCCGGCGGCCTCAGCAATCTGGCGGGTGGTGGCTCCAGCGTAGCCGCGTTCGGAGATGACCTTGATGACCGCTCTAAATATCTGCGTGTCGGCAATGATCTTTGGCATGACGAGCTCCTGGATCGATTGTAGCATTTGCAAGTATTGACTAACAATAAAG
>CALFZO010000161.1 GCA_937952305.1 uncultured Anaerolineales bacterium
TCCAGCCACTGGCGGTCCCGCATCGCGTCGGCGAGATGCGCTCGGATGGTGTTTTGATCGAAGGCGCCGTTCGGGATGGAGACTGTGAGCGTGGCAGTCAGGGTGATGGTTTGACCGGCCATCAGGCGTTGGCCTTGAGCAGGGCCTGGAGCTCGGCGACCGCGGCGGCCGGCGCGAGCCGGCCAGCCAGCACCTGGTGGACGATGCGGGCCGGGGCATCCAGGGCCAGGTCATCGGCCGGGACGGCGGCCGCGAGGGCGGCCACGGCCTGGCGGACGGCCTGGACGTTGGCGTCCGCGAAGGCCTCCCAGGACGGGAAGGCCTCCAGGTCCGTGTGGAGCGCCAGGGGCGTGATCCAGTCGCCCAGGCGGGCAACCCGGCCGGCCGCCGGGCAGGCGCAGGTCAGCTTCAGGTAGCCGATGTGGCCGGCCCATGCGTCCAGGAGGGACGGGCTGGTGAACGAGACGGGCCAGGGGGTGATGCCGTGGGCGGGCAGGCCGCAGCGGAAGCAGGTGTAGGCCGGCCCCGCCTGCAGGGGCACGACCAGATGGGCCGCGTCGGAGCCCGTCTGTGGGAGGGCAGTGCGCGGCAGCGTGGTGGACAGCATAGGGGGACTCCGTGTGAAGGCGGCGGGCCGGTTCAGAGATGAGCCGGCCCGCCGCCTGCGTGTTGATTGTGTGATGGGGTTGAAAGGCTACTCGTCGTCTTCGGGCGGGAAGACCTTGTCCCAGCCGGCGGGCGAGAAGCCCGAGATCAGGAACTCGCGGTCGCTTTCCGAGAGATAGGGGAAGGCCTCTTCGGCATACGCCTGCATGGCCTGCCAGGACTCAAGGTCCGCGCGGCGGACCAAGACCGAGAACTCCGTATCCGTGATCAGGCAGCGGCCGGCGACCGTGACCCACTCCGGTTCGGCGGCCGGCCGCACCTGGAAGCCGGCGGGTAGCTCCCGCCGGCCGGTGGCCGCGCGGCGCTGAAGGGCGGCGACGGCGTCCGTGAACGAAACGTTGGGCATGGTGGTTCCATGTGAGTGGTGTTATTCGAAGCGGCCAGCCAGGTCGGGCAGGTACAGCTCGCCCTCGGCCCAGCCGCACACCCGCCCCCCGAACGGGGGGTCGGTGGTTTCCATTGCCTGGCGGCCGCCAGGGACGCGGCCCAGGACGATGAAGCGGTCCGGGCGCTGACTCGTCAGCTCGACGGCGTACACCTCGCCGGTGTCCACGATGAAGGACACGCGCCAGCGGGGGTGACTGCGGTGCGCGTCCAGCGTCCACCAGCAGCCGTAGTCCACTTCCGGGCTGCGGGCGCGAGCCGGCGCGGCGATCCAGGCCTGAAAGCCGGTCTGGATCTCCAGGCCATCGCGCTGCCGGCCGTCCGGTTGCTCGGCCAGCCAGGCGGCGATCGTATCGCCGGTTAGCGTGAAGCCGGCGTGCGGCGCCGTTGCCAGAAACGCGAACTTGAAGCGCTGGTAGAGCGGCCGGTCCGGCTCGTAGCCGAGATAGTCCGTGAGGATCGACAGGGCCGTGGTCGCCGGGCCTGAGCCGGCGTAGCCCCACTCGAAGGAGTTGGCGTGGCGCACGATGAGGGGGAGTGGCCGGGGCTGGCCGTCGTCTTCGACGACCACAACCCGACAGCTCTCCGGGCAAACGCCCATGGCGGCGGCCTCGAGCAAAGCGCCAGGCGCTTCGCCATCGTCCGCCGGCCGTTGGCCGATGTAGGTCTTCATAGGTAGTTGTCTTCCTTGTGAGGGGCGTGTGTTCAGAAACCCAACCCGCGCTCTTTCAAGGACACGAAGCGGCCATGACCCCAGATGAGGTGGTCAAGCAGTTCAATGTCCAGGAGCTTGCCGGCCTCGGCGATGGCGCGGGTGACCGCGACATCTTCGGGACTGGGGGATGGGTCGCCGGAGGGGTGCGAATGCGCCACGATGATGGCGGCGGCATTGGCCTTGACCGCGTGGCGGAAGATCTCGCCGACGCGGATCAGGGACGTGTTGAGTGAGCCGTGGTAGACCTCGATCGGGTCGCCGAGGACGCCGTTGCGGGTGTTGAGCAGGAGCACGTACAGGTACTCCTGCTCGCGGTGCTCCAGCCGCGCCTGGAAGAGCGCGGCCGCCTCCGCCGGCGACTTGATGACGGGCCGGTCGCCGTCTGGGGCCTGAGCGCGCCGGCCCAACTCGAAGGCCGAGCACAGGCGCGCCGCGGCCACGTCGCCAATGCCGGCGATGGACGCCAGGTCGGCGGCGCTGGCCCGGGCGAGCGCGCGGGCGGAACCGAACTGCGCGATCAGGCGCTGGGCGGTCTCCAGTTGGCCCGGCCCGCCGATCAGGGCGGCGGCCAACTCGACCAGACTGCAGGCCGCGCTGTCCATCTGGACCCGGTAGGCCGGCCGCTCGCGGAGCGGCAGCGCGCCGGCAGAACGCAGTGGCGGTTCAGACGGAAGGGTCGGCTGGCCGTTCATGCCTGGCCTCCCTGATGGAGCCAGCGGAACAGCAGCCGTGCCCACATGTGGCGCCAGTAGTGTGAGCGGCCCGGGATGTCCAGGCCGGTCGGCACATCCCGACTCTCACCGGGCCCGCCCTGTGTGGCGGCGTCCAGGCAGATCCAGCCGGCGCCGCGCGTCGGCGAGCACAGGCGCGGCTCGAACTTGACGGGCCCGCCGCAGACCGGGCAGCGCTCGGGGATCAGGCGGTGCGCGGGCAGATCGGGCGCGCGCTGGCCGCCGGATCGCAGATAGTCCGCCACGGCCGGGACGGCCGGGCAGTCCGCGCCCAGGTCGCACAGACAGGCGCGGTTCTTGTTGACGACGTGCATGACTCCGGGGGCGAGCGTCACCAGGTAGCAGCCGAGATGCGGCACAACCTGAGGCGGCGAGGCCGGCCGGAAGGCCGGCGCCAGGCGGGGCGCCGGGAGCGTCTTGACGGTCATGGTGTGGTTCTCCTTGTGTTCGGCCCGTGTGGGGAAGCGGCCTGCGCGGCCGGCCGAGGCGGAGCGCAGGCGAAGAAAAACCGGCCACGAGGCACGGGCCGGCGAGACGGGGGAGCGCGTCGCCCCGCAAGGCGGGGCTTACAGCGCGCTCAGCGGAAGCGTGCCGGCCGAAGCCAGGCGACGTTCACAAGGAGTGGGACGGCCATCCAGCAGACAGCTGGATGGCACGCAAAAGGCGCTGATCAAGTCAGCGCCTTTTGCGTCGTAGTCTCTCAGTTATTGGAGCGACGAGTTGGCTGTGTCAGAGCGGTGGAGCGGGACTCAAGGGGACTTCACGATTCCGCGATCGTCCAGGAACGCCACCGGGTCTTTGTCGCGGCCGTGCTCCCACATCAGCGAAAAGAACCAGATGCCGCTCTCGCCGATCCAGAATTCCGCCGGCGTGAAGCGCATCTTGGAGCCCTTCGGTTTAGCGCGGCTTTGAGGGGTATAGGCCGCCGGCCAACCCAGAAACTCGCCTTGCCAGGCCTTGCCGGCGGCATGCAGATGGTGCGCGAAATCGCGGACTTCCGGCAGGCTCGGGAGAACGACCGGCAGCACCGGGGGGTAGCCGGCATGAGCTGGGACTTTGGCCTTAACGGTTAGCACGCCTGCTTTGCTCCTGAGCCCAGGCATATAACAAGTTGCATAGCGTTGGGCGGCCTTGGGGAGATTGTATCAGGCTCAAGCTGGAGCAACGTGCGGGTCGCGATAGCGTTGGCCCGCAGTCGGAGGACCGCCGACGTTGTTTCAGCGGTCCTCCGACATCTTCAGTCGGCCAGAAGCGGCTCGACCCAGCGGTCTTCGTAGCCGGCTTCCAGGAAAGCGTCCGGGGCGGGAGCCGGCCAGGCCGGCGCCAGCACGCGCCGCACAGCGGCGACGGCGGCCGCGAAGGGCGCGTCCTCCAGCCCCAGGCCGACGCCCTTCTCGACGGCGCTCACCAGCTGCTCGGCGAGGTCGTGCGGCTCATCTTCCAGGCCGGCCAGCAGCTCGCGCAGGGCGTCCAGGGCCAGGGCCCGCTCCTGCTCGTCCAGCGGCAGGTCGAGGGCCTCCAGAATGGTATCCAGCGCCCGGGTATCCGGGCTGTACGTGTAGGTGGTCATGGGAGTGATGAGTAACGGAGGGGCTGCGCCAGGCAGCCCCTCCGTCGGTTCGAGCTAGAACGGGATCTCCGGGCTCGGCTCGGCGGCCGGGGCGTCCTCGGCCTCGCGGCGCCGGCCGTCCAGGAACAGGACGCGGTCGGCCCACAGCGAGAGCGCGACGCCCGTGCCCCCGTCGCGGCGCTCGTACGTGCGCGGCGGGTTGAGCTTGCCCTCCACCAGGACCTTGCCGCCCTTGTTCAGATACTGCTGGCAGGCTTCGGCCGTGCTGTTGAAGGTGACGACGTCCAGCCAGAGCGTCTCGGCCTGGCCGTCTTCACCCTTGCGCGGGCCTTCGACGGCCAGCGGGAAAGTGCACATCGGCTTGCCGCCGTTGGACGTGCGGGTCTCGGGGTCGCGGCCGAGGTGGCCGACGAAGACGCATTTCTCATACGTGTTGTTGGACATGGGAAATTCTCCGTGTGGTGGTTTGGGGTGATGCTGAGTCTCAGCCGGCAGTTGTGTGCGCATGTCCTCACGCCGGCTGACCGGCCGGGGCCGGCGCTTCAGCGGGCAAGGTGGGGGCGAGCGTTTCGCAGGCCTGCTTGATGGCCCGCTTCTCGTCCGTGTCCGCCGCCCACTGTGGGCTGGCCAGGTAGCGCACCAGGTCGCGGCCGTCGGCGCTCTTGACCACCTCGGCCAGGGCCTGGCCCTTGAACTCCGGGTGGGCTTTGGTGCCGAAGGTCAGGCAGACCGCGCCGGCCGGCTCGGGCGTGACCGCGGCCGGCTGGACCGGATCCTTGTGGCCGTTGGCGGGGCCTTTCGCAGTCGCGCCGGTGTGGCCATTCGGGCTGGTGGTGCCGTTGGCACCATGCCCATTCGCGCCCTTGTCTTGGCCGCCGCCGTTCGCCTTGGCGAACTGCTGGCCGGCGTTCTTGTGGTCGAGCAGTCCCTGGTAGACCGGCAGCTGCCAGCACAGCTTGGCGAAGGCCGCGCCGATGGCGTTGGTCAGCGCGCCGCGGATGGCGTACGAGCGGTTCTCGTTCGTGTTGCCGCCGGTGGCCAGGATCGGGTCGCTCAGCCGCAGCTCGCCGTCCGCGTCCAGGTAGCGGAAGTACAGCGCGAAGTGCAGCAGGTTGGCCTCGAAGGTCGTGTACTCGCCGCCGCCGTTCTTGCGGGTCTTGTCCAGGGCCACGACCTCCAGGTCGCGCGGCTCGTACTGGTAGAACCAGCCCAGCCCGGCCGGGCCGAAGAGGTCGGTGGCCTTCTCGGTCAGGTAGGACGGGTCGATGTCGGTCAGGCCCGGCGAGCCGGGGACGGGCTTGTACGCGGCCGGCGGCAGGACGGCCTTGAGGGCCTGGATAACCTCGCCCAGCGGGCGGCCGGTGAGGGTGGTCCAGGCCTGGTGGATGTTCAGGGTCATGGGGTGCTCCGAGTGGGGGACAGCCGGCGACAGCCGGATGCCCTCGATGTGCTTGCACGTCCAGCCGTTCGGCTGGCACGTCTCGGTGAAGTCCGGGCAGGTGCAGGCCCAGGCGTTGTCCTGAAGGCGGACGATATAGGTCCCGCCTTCGCCGTTGATGATGCGCCAGCTGTGCGCGGTGAGCGGCCGGATCGTGAACTGGCCGCGCTCGAGGGCCAGGCGCGCCTTCTGGGTGCGTTTCTCCTGTTCGGTCATGGAACTCCTTGCGTGTGGGTGGCCCCGTGGGTGAGCATCCGCGCGGCGGGCCGGCCGGCGCGGATGACAGAGAAGCCCCGGCGGTGATCGGGGCCAGCGGTGTCCGGCGCAGGGCGCCGGAAACGGATGAATACGCGCCCGCGCAGAAACGCGGCGGCGCGGAATTCGCCAAAGGAAAGGGCCGGCTCGCGCAGGTGCGGGGCCGGCCCAGGGGGGACGTGAGGATCGATCTAGCGCTGGACGTACTCGCTCAAGCGCTGGTCCAGGCGGGCCCGGGTCAGGGCGTAATGCACGACCCAGGCCGCATGCGCGAGCGGCAGTCCGACCAACGCGGCCCCCACCACGACGACGATCCACAACCACATGCCAGGCCTCCTGTGAGCGACGGGCGAAGCCGGCCCACCAGTGTGGGCCGGACCCTGCTGCGGAGAAGCGGGTCTTCTCCGCAGTGGGGTGGCTGAGACCTGTTTGGTCTCAGCCCTTCGCCGCCGCTGATCAGTCAGGGCCGGCGCACGTAGTCGTCGAGGCGGGTGTCGATCACGCGCTGGCCGCTCAGGGCGTACGCGATGATCCAGGCGGCGCGGGCCAGCATGGCCAGCAGCGCCAGACACCCGGCCCCGACCAGGATCGTCGTCATGGTGGGGTCTCCGTGTTGAAAGTGGGCGGTCGCCGCCGCCCGGCGTGTAGGGTTTGGCCGGCGGCCGGGAAGGTGGGTCAGCACCTTCCCGGCCGTTCCCGGCGGGCATCAGGCCCAGGGACGCTGCCGACGCCGGCCGGCCTGGGGCCGGCATCGGGAGAGCTCGCAGGGCGGCGGCCTGGAAGCCAGTCGCGGTGAGCTCGCGTGTGGGGAAAACAGCCCGACCAGATTAGGCTTCTCCGGGCGCGGGCTGCTCAGCGCCGGGGAGAAGGGGACCGCTAGCGGCGGTCGGCGTGTGGGGTGGGCCAGCCAGGCCCCGTTCGATGCGAGGCGGCCGCTTTGCGGGCGGCTGCCTAAGAGAGACTGAGACGCAGCAGAGTCTCAGCAGACGGAGGACGGCGCTGGCGCGCGGGCGGGATCCACGCCCGGAGCGACAGCCGTCAGCGGAGAGGCTATGCCGGCATTTGCGAAGCCGCTGCACACAGCATAGACAAGGCGGCGCGCCGGGCGGTGAACCCGGAAAGGACCACCTGGTGAAGGGCGTCCTCGCGCCGGTGACACGCGGCCGGGAGAGCAGTCAGCTCTGGCCCCCGGGCGGCGTGTGATTCGGCGTTGCGTGGCGGGCCGCGGCCGAGCAAGGCTGGCGGCGCGTCACGCGCATGTGGCACCGGCGGCTGGTAGAGCAGCCAGTGCAAAACATGGAAAAGTATGATCCGCCGGCCCGTCGTCGTTGGGCGCGGTGGCGGATGTTTGTAAAGGTTCCGACTACGCGCCGGGCTCGGCCAGGGCGGCTTCCGTTTGAGCGGGCTCGCCCGCCGCCGGCCGCTGGGTCGCGCGTCCGGCCCGCTGGGCGGGCGCCGGCCGGTCCAGGTGCAGCACGCGCTCGGCGATGACCTCGGTGGTCACGCGGTTGTGTGTGACCTGGCGCCGGGTCTCGTCGCCGGCCTGGACCTGGCTGGTCAGGCCGTGGGCGCGCTTGAGGAAGGCGCCCAGCGTCTCCTGGTATTCGCGGCTTTGCAGGAAGCCGTGGACCCGGATCAGCTTGCTGCGGTCCAGGGCCAGCGGGACTCCGGCGAAGCGGGCGGCCGGCAGCCGCACGGTCAGGTAGTCCAGGCCATCGCGGGGGTCTGTTCCCTTCGGGCCGCGCGGCGTGTCGCGCTCGCAGGCCAGGCGGAACAGCGTGTCATGGTGCATGCTCCAGGTGTCCCCGACGATGTACCCTTCGATGACGACTTCGTTCAGCATGGGGTGTCTCCGTGTAGGTCGTTCGGCCAACAAAAAACACGCCGGCCCGGACCCGATCTGGTCCACGCCGGCGTGCGTCGCTTGTGTCTGTATTCTATGGGCTAGAAAGCGCGAGTCAAGAGTTCGGCCCCATATCTGCCCGGAAAAGCGGGCAGGTCGGCGGGTGTGCCATGCGTCCGTGTCTCCGGGGCAGGGCCACCAGAGCACAGGCGGCAGACGGATACCCGGGATGGTTGTCGTACAGGACAAGCCGGGGCCTACTCTCTGGTGAGGCGGACCAGCCCGCCTCACCAGGGCAAGTTCCTTGCGGCGTCTCCTGGGCGCCAGCGACTTGGGAGTTGTTTCTGCGCCGCCGCATCGGCTCAGCGCCGCTGAGACTGGTCCCCACAATTCCTACCTTGCCGGGCTTCCCAAAGCGACGGATAACACATAAAATTGTGCCACTTTGATGGAATTACTCCAAGGATAGTCGGATTACCTTCTAAAGAAGGAAGCTACTCGATCTGAGTTTGCACAGCGCAACACCACCATCGTAGGGGCGCATGGTAGGGGCTGCAGGATCAAGCACCAGGCCATTCGTCACAGCGACGGATGGCCTGTGTCTTCTATAACAGCAATGCAAACTGTGCCTGAGCAAGGTCAGCTAATCGAAGTTCGCAACCGGCAGTATGTGGTGGCGGATGTCATTCCGAGCACCCTGCCGCCGGACCCGCTCAGCGCCGGCAGCCTGCCGCCGGCTTCGCAACACCTGGTCCGCCTGACCTCCATCGAAGACGACGCCCTGGGCGAAGAGCTCCAGGTGATCTGGGAACTGGAGGCCGGCGCGCGTATCCGTGAAGGCTCCACCCTTCCGGCCCCGACCGGTTTCGACGCGCCCCGCCGGCTCGACGCTTTCCTCGACGCAGTCCGCTGGGGGGCGGCTTCAGTGGCCGATTGGCGCACACTCCTGGCTCCCTTCCGCAGCGGCATCGAAATCGAAGACTACCAGCTCGACCCGCTGGTGCGCGCCGTTCAAATGCCGCGCGTCAGCCTCTTGGTGGCCGACGACGTCGGCCTGGGCAAGACGATCGAGGCCGGCCTGGTCGTCCAGGAAATGCTGGTCCGCAACCGGGCGCGCACGGCGCTCGTGATCTGTCCGGCCGCTCTGCAGATCCAGTGGCAGACGCAGATGCGCGAGAAGTTCGGATTAGAATTCCGCATCGTGGACAGCGCCCTGATGAAGGACCTGCGCCGACAGCGTGGCCTACACGTTAATCCCTGGACGCACTTCCCGCGTCTGATCACTTCTATTGATTTCCTCAAACGCGAGCGCCCCCTGCGCCTGCTCAAGGAAGCCCTGCCGCCCGACGGCCGGCCGACGTATCCACGCCGTTTTGACCTGCTGATCGTGGACGAGGCCCACAACGCGGCGCCGCAGGGCCGCGGCAAATACGCTACGGACTCGCTCCGCACCCAGGCCCTGCGGGCGGCGGCCCCGCACTTTGAGCACAAGCTCTTCCTGACAGCCACGCCCCACAACGGCTACAGCGAGTCATTCACGGCCTTGCTCGAACTGCTGGACCCCCAGCGCTTCGCGCGCGGGGTGGAGCCGGATCGGACGCAGCTCGGGGCGGTGATGGTCCGCCGGCTCAAATCCGAATTGGTCAAATGGGACGGTTCGCCGCGTTTCCCAGCCCGGACGTTGGAAGCCATCGAGGTGGATTACGTGTCTGAGGAGCGCCAGGCCCATGCCTGGCTGGCCGCGTATACGCGCCTGCGCCAGCAGAACGCTGCCGACGCGCTCGAGCGTTACGCCACCGAGTTCGTGCTCAAGCTGCTCAAGAAGCGGCTGTTCTCGTCGCCGGCCGCGTTCGCGGCCACGCTGGCCCAGCACGAGCGCTCTCTGACCACGGCCCGCAAGAAGGAGGCCGTGCCCCGGCCGGCCCCGAGCCTCCTGCGCCAGCAGATCGACCAGGTGGAGGAGGAGTACGCCGACGACGAGGCCTATGAAGAGTCCACCGATGAAGCCGTGGATGTAGCCTCGCGCTTGTTCCGACCGGTGACGGCCGAGGAGCGCGGCCTGTTGGACAAACTGGCGGCCTGGGCCGAGGCGGCCGCCAGCCGGCCGGACAGCAAGGCGCGCACCCTCCTGGCTTGGCTGGAACAGACCCTGCGGCCCGGCGGCCAGTGGTCGGACGAGCGCGTGATCATCTTCACCGAGTACCGCGCCACCCAGAAGTGGCTGCACGGCCTGCTGGCCGCGCTGGGCCTGGCCGGCGGCGACCGGCTGCTGACACTCTACGGCGGCATGGACACGGCCGAGCGCGAGGCCGTCAAGGCGGCGTTCCAGGCCAGCCCCGCGCTCAGCCCGGTCCGCATTCTCCTGGCCACCGATGCCGCCTCCGAAGGCATCGACCTGCAGAACCACTGCCACCGCCTGATCCACCTGGAGATCCCGTGGAACCCCAACCGGATGGAGCAGCGCAACGGCCGCGTGGACCGGCACGGCCAGCGCCAGCCGGTGCAGATCTTCCACTTTGTGGCCCGCGGCTATCAGGCCGCGGCTGGCCCCTCCGCCGCCGCCGGTACGCTGGAAGCGGATTTGGAATTCCTGATGGTGGTGGCGCGCAAGATCGAGCGCATCCGCGAGGACCTGGGCAAGGTTGGGCCCGTGATTGCGGACCAGGTGGAGGAGGCCATGCTCGGCCGGCGGACGCGCCTGGACACCGAGACTGCCGAGCGCGCCGCCGAGCCGGTGCGCAAGTTGCTTAAGTTCGAGCGCGACCTGCGCGACCAGATCGCCAAGCACTACGACCAGCTGCGCGAGTCGCGCCAGGCGCTGCGCATGTCCCCCGAGCATGTCCAGGCCGTGGTCGAGATCGGCCTGGAACTGGCCGGCCAGCCGGCGCTCCGGCCCGCCGCGCTGCAGGGCGTGCCAGCCGGCGCCGCCTTCCAGCTGCCGCCCCTGGCCGGGAGTTGGGCGTTGTGCGCCGAAGGCCTGGCCCACCCGCATACCCGCGCCATCCGGCCGATTGTGTTTGACCATGACCTGGCGCGCGGCCGCGACGATGTGGTGCTGGTGCACCTCAACCACCGCCTGGTGCAGATGTGCCTGCGCCTGCTGCGCGCCGAGGTCTGGTCCAACGGCCAGGGGCACGGCCGGCCCGGCCTGCACCGCGTGACCGCGCGCCTGGTGCCGTCAGCGGCTTTGGATTCGCCGGCCGTAATCGCTCATGCGCGTTTGGTGATGACGGGCGGCGCCGGCGGCCACCGCCTGCATGAGGAGATCATCAGCGCCGGCGGCCAGGTGCGCGAGGGCCGTTTCAAGCGCCTGGGCGTGCGCGAAGTGGAGGCCCTGCTGGCCGCGGCCGGCCCCGCCGAGCCCGGCGAGAGAATGAAAGCCACGCTGGCCGGCCTGTGGCCCAAGCTGGCCGAGCCGGTGCTGGACGCGCTCGAGGCGCGGCAGAAGGACCGGGCTGAAGGTGTAGGCAAGCTGCTGGAGGAGCGCCGGCACCGCGACGCGACCGATGTGCACGTGGTGCTGACCGAATTGGAGAAGGCGATCCGGGCTGAGCTGGAGGAGCTGGATGAGCCGCGGCAGTTGGTGCTGGAGGGCTTCAGCGCCGACGAGCGCGACCAGTGGCGCGTCAACGTGGACGCCCTGCGCCTGCGCCTGGCCCAGATCCCGGAGGAACGCGAGCGCGAACTGGCCGCCATCCGCCAGCGTTACGCCAACCCGCAGCCGCGGCTGTTCCCGGTGGCCGTGACTTTCTTGGTGCCCGAGAAGTATGCCTAAACCCTTCGCCGCAAACAAGGAGACAAGTGTGCCTGCTGGCGCTCCTGGACCCGCCTTTGACCGCGCGCGCGAAACCACCATGCGGTTGTTGATGGCCAAAGAGCTGTTCCAGCATGGCGTTGATCACTCCGGCAAACCTGGCGCAGTGAACCAGATGATTGCCGTGCACGACATGCATAACGCCGTGGAAATGGTCCTGAGAACAGCCCTCTACCACATCGGGGATGAGCCCAAAGGCAGAGACCCAGGGTTTTCGGAATTGGTCGGCAAGCTTGAAGATACCAAATTCGCCAAGGACAGCCAACTCGCGGTGCCAAACCGGAATGAACTTGAGACTTTCAACCGCGTAAGGAATCTCGTCCAACATCGTGCGCTGGAGCTATCAGGCACCAGCCGCTGGAGGGTATGCGCGGAAGATACAATCACATACGTAGCTGCTCATTTCTGTAACTGCAAGCTTGATGAATTAGACCTTATCGAAAATAAGGTATGCTTGTCTCGTGATTACCTACGAGACGC
>CALFZO010000162.1 GCA_937952305.1 uncultured Anaerolineales bacterium
AGGTGGAGGTGGGGACTACGAGGAAACGGCAGGGAGGCTGGGGAAGAGCGTGGGCGCTGTCCGGGTGGGGGGGGCGACGGTGGTGGCTGTGCTGACCGGCACACGTGTGAACAGCGGCGGCGCAGGCGTGTCGGCGCAGGCCGCGACCAGGCCGAGGGCGCCCAATGTCAGGAACAGCCCGCCCACGCGGCTGGCCCGCGCCGACCTGCGAGCGAGCCTCACCGGTTGAGCCATTCGGGCGGCCAGGTCGGGCTGTAATCGTTCAGGATCGGCCCGCCGAACTGGATCTCCGGCTGCTCGTCCGCGAACTGCCACTGGCGCGGGGCGGCCAGGTCCCGCTGATAGCCGCGCTGGAAGGCGCCGGTCAGCATCAGCGAGTCCCAGTCGGCGTCGATGAGCGGGACGGGGTTGTAGGCCGTGCGGTAGTTGTAGCCGCTGCGGATTTCCAGGTGCAGGTGCGGGCGCGAGCTGCAGGTCAGGTCGGGGTCGCCGGTATAGCCCACCACCTGGCCGCGCGCTACCGGCTGACCGACATCGACGCTGGCGCGCTCGACCAGGTGCCCATAGAACGAGGCGTAACCGTTGGGGTGATCGATCATCAAGTTGTGCGGCCCGGCGCCGTGCGAGGCCGCGTCGACCTTGGTGACCACGCCGTCGCCGATGGCGACCACGGGCGTGCCGCAGCGCGCCGAGAAGTCGATGCCGAAGTGCAGGCCCTGGCCGGCGCCGTACATCACGCGCCGCCAGCGGTAGGCGCCGGTGGTGTTGCCGTACATCTGGCCCACCAGCCAGGTGCTCGGCCCCGGCGCCGTGTCAAACGGGAGACCGAAGGGCTTGGCCTGGGCGAGGGCGGGAGAGGATGGAAACTGGATACTGAGGGCAGCCAGGAGAGCGACGACGGACGAGAGACGAAGGACGAAGCGCATAGACCAGCCTGTGGCTTGAGTCTATCGTCCTTCGCCCGGCCTGTCAGGCAGCATCGGCATCTTGATCCCGTGCCGGCGGGCGGCGGCGATGGCCTCCGGGTAGCCGGCGTCGGCGTGGCGCACGACGCCCATACCCGGGTCACTGGTGAGCACACGCTCCAGGCGGCGCGCCGCCTCCGGCGTCCCATCGGCGACGATGACCTGACCGGCATGCTGCGAGTAGCCGATGCCGACACCGCCACCGTGGTGGAAGCTGACCCAGGTGGCGCCGCCGACGGCGTTGATCAGGGCGTTCAGGATCGGCCAGTCGCTGACCGCGTCGGTGCCGTCGCGCATCCCCTCGGTCTCGCGGTTGGGGCTGGCCACCGAACCGGCGTCCAAATGGTCGCGCCCGATGACGAGCGGGGCTTTGACGATTCCCTGGCGGACCAGGTCGTTGAAGCGCAGCCCAGCTTGGGCGCGCTCACCGTAGCCCAGCCAGCAGATGCGCGCCGGCAGACCCTGGAAGTGGATCTTCTCGCGCGCCATCGTCAGCCAGCGGCGCAAGTGCGCGTCCTCGGGGAACAGCTCCAGCACAGCCTCGTCGGTGCGGTAAATGTCCTCCGGGTCGCCGGACAGCGCCACCCAGCGGAACGGCCCTTTGCCCTCGCAGAAGAGCGGGCGGATGTAGGCCGGCACGAAGCCGGGATAATCGAAGGCGTTCTTCACGCCGTAGTCGTAAGCGCGCTGGCGCAGGTTGTTGCCGTAGTCGAAGACCTCGGCCCCACGCTGCTGCAGGGCCAGCATGGCTTCCACGTGGCGCGCCATCGAGGCCAGACTGCGGCGTTCATACTCCTTGGGATCGGCGCGCCGCAACTGGTCGGCGGCCTGCAGGGTCAAGGCGTGCGGGACGTAGGCCAGCACATCATGGGCCGGCGTCTGGTCGGTGACGACGTCCGGCGTCACGCCACGCACGACCAGCTCTGGCAGCACGTCGGCGGCGTTGGCGATCAGACCGATGGATTTGGCCTCGCCGCGGCGCGTGGCCTCCTCCACCAGTGTCATGGCCTCCTCGAGCGTGTCCACGACGACGTCGACGTAGCCGGTCTCCAGCCGCCGCTTGGCGCGCCCGGGATCAATCTCAACCACCAGCGCCACGCCCTCATTCATCGTCACCGCCAGCGGCTGGGCGCCGCCCATGCCGCCCAGGCCGGCCGTGAGCACCCACTTGCCCTTCAGGCTGGGCCAGCCGCGCTGCTGGGCCAGCGAACCCAACGTCTCATAGGTACCCTGCAGGATGCCCTGCGTGCCGATATAGATCCACGAGCCGGCCGTCATCTGGCCGTACATGATCAGGCCCTTGGCGGCCAGGTCGTCGAAGTGGCTTTGCGTGGCCCAGTGCGGCACCAAGTTGGAGTTGGCGATCAGCACGCGCGGCGCGTCCGCGTGACTCTTGAAAATCACCACGGGCTTGCCGGATTGGACCAAGAGGGTTTCGTCGTCGCCGAGCGTCTGGAGGCTGGCCAGGAGGGCGTCGAAGCACTCCCAGTTGCGCGCCGCCTGGCCGCGCCCGCCGTAGACCACCAGGTCGTCTGGGCGCTCGGCCACGTCTGGGTCCAGGTTGTTCTGGAGCATGCGGAAAGCCGCTTCCTGGAGCCAGCCCTGGCAGGTGAGTTGCGAGCCGCGCGGCGCACGGACGATGCGGGACATAGGGCCTCCGATGACGAGCGGCTGGGCGCGGCGCACCCAGGCCGTGGGGACGACGGGCTAAAGGTTTTCGATGAAGGCGCGCACGGCGGCGTTGAAGGCGGCCGGCTGTTCGAGGTTGGGCAAGTGGCCGGCGTCCGCGATGACGGCCAGCTGCGCGCCCGGGATGCCCGCGCGCGTCTTCTCGGCCTCGGCGGCGGGGATGAGTTGATCGTCGGCGCCGTGCAACACCAGTGTGGGCGCCCGGATTGCGGCCAGCGTCGCGGTCGAGTCCGGCCGATCCCGCATGGCCGCCAGCGCCGCCGTCAGGCCGTCCACTGAGGCCCCGGCCATGAGCGCCCGGGTGCCCGCCACCAATTGCGGCTGCGCGGCGTAGGTCTTGGGCGAGAACAGCTTGGGGAGCATGGCCTCGGCCACGGCGCCGGCGCCCTGTGCGCGCGCCTGGGCCGCCATCTTGTCGCGGTTGGCCCGGCCCTCGGGCGAGTCCGCGCCGGCCCGCGTCGCCGCCAGAATCAGGCCGGCGACACGCTCGGGGTACTTCCGGTAAAAGGCCAGGGCGATGTAGCCGCCCATCGACAGCCCGCACAGCACGGCCGGGCGCGTGACGCGGGCGGCGTCCAGGCAGGCCAGACAGTCGGCGGCGTAGTCGTCCACGCTGGCCGGGCCGGGCACGGGCTCGGCGCCGCCGAAGCCGCGCAGGTCGAAGGCCAGCACGCGGGCGCTGTCCGAGAGGTCGTTGAGCTGCGGCTCCCACAGCGCGCGGCTGAGCGGGAAGCCGTGGATGAAGAGCAGCGGCTCGCGCGAACCCAGGTCGTCTAATACGGTCGTGTAGAGCGGGAGTTTGAGGCGCATAGGCGGAGGGGTTGGGTCAGATGGGTTGTGACCAGACGACGCGGCCGCGTTTGAGGACGGCCCGCACCGGATTGTAACCCAGGCGATAGATCACGTCGGCGACGGTGGGCGCATCCCAGAGCTGCAGGTCCGCCAGCTGGCCGGGCGCGATCTGGCCGCGATCAGTGCGGGCCAGGGCGCGCGCGCCGCCGACGGTGGCGGCCAGCACGGCCGCTTCCACTGAGAAGCCGTGCAGGCGGCCGGCCAACTGCATCACCAGGAACATGGACTCGACCCAGCCGCCGGGGCACAGATCGGTGGCCAGCGCCACCGTCATCCCGGCCGCGAACATGGCGCGCGCGTCGAAGGGGCGCGGATGCCGGACGGCGAAATCGATGACGGGCATGAGCACGCCCACCACGCCGGCGGCCGCCAGCCGTTCCAGGCTGGCCGGCTGGGTGTAGTTCAGGTGGTCGGCCGAGACCACGCCCAGCTCGGCCGCCAGGTCCGCGCCGCCCAGCGCCGCGTACTGGTCCACATGGGCCTTCAGCTGCAGGCCGTGGGCGCGCCCGGCCTCCAGGATGCGGCGCATCTGGGCCAGGGTGTAGTAGCCGTCGTCGCAGTAGACGTCGATGAACTCGGCCAGACCCTCGGCGGCTACGCGCGGCAGCATCGTGTCTACCACCAAATCCACATAGCGGTCGCGCGGCAGTTCGGGCGGAAAGTCGTGCGCGCCCAGGAAGGTGCTGACGATCTCCACCGGCTGGGCGGCCTGGAGACGCCGGTTCACGCGCAGCATCTTCAGCTCGGCGTCCACGCTCAGGCCGTAGCCGCTCTTGCTCTCCGCCGTCGTCGTACCGTGCGCGAGCATCTGGCGCAGGCGCGCCTGCGCGCTTTCGGTCAGGGCGGCCTCGTCCGCGGCGCGCGTCATCTGCATGGTGGCCTGGATGCCGGTGGGAATTCCGAGAGCGCGGACCTCGGCCGGGGTGCGCGTCAGGCGGGCGGCGTATTCCTGCACGCGTGAGCCGCCGAAGACCAGATGGGTGTGGCTGTCCACGAAGCCGGGCGCCACAATCAGGCCGGCGGCATCCAGCACGGCCGCGCCCGTGGTGTCCACCTGGGCGCGCACGGCGGCATCCGACCCGACCGCCAGGATTAGACCGCCGCCGATGGCGATGGTGGCATTGGATAGCCGGCCGAGCGGGTCGCCGGACGTGGCGACGCCGGTGACGACTTCGCGGGCGCCGACGATCAGTTGCTCAGCCGAGGGGCGCGGGCCGGGTGTGGACATGGTGATGGGTAAACGGTCGTTCAGGGCTGCAGCACCGCGTCGACGGCGGCCAGCAACTCGCCAGAGCGGACCACCTCCGCCAGCGCTTCGATATCGGGCGTGAGCTCGCGGTCGTGCTCCAGGGCGCGCACATGGCGGCGCACAACCGTGTACGCGGCCCGGGTGCCGCGCCCGAGGCGGGCCGGGCCGTCCGGGCGCAAGTCGATGGCCTGGGCCGCCGTCAACAGCTCAATGGCTACAATATGGCGCACGTTCTGGACCACTTCCAGCGCGTGGCGGGCGGCGTTGGCGCCCATGCTGACGTGGTCCTCCTGGTTGGCGCTGGACGGGATCGAGTCGACGCTGTCCGGGTGGGCCAGAGTCTTGTTATCTGAGACCAGGGCGGCGGCCGTGTATTGCGGCATCATCAGGCCGCTGTCCAGGCCGCTGCGGGGGACGAGCATCGGCGGCAGACCGTTGCTCAACTCGGGCGTCACCAGCCGGAAGAGGCGGCGCTCGGCGATGTTGCCGACGGCGGCCAGGGCGATGCCGAGAAAGTCCAGCCACAGGCTGGGCCCCTGGCCGTGGAAGTTGCCGCCTGAGACCTTGTAGGGCGGCTCGGCGTCAGCGAAGATCAGGGGGTTGTCCGAGATCGCGTTGAGCGCGGCCGTGACCCGTTCGTCCAGGAAGGCCAGCACGTCGCGGACCGGGCCGACCACGTGCGGCGTGCAGCGCAGGCTGTAGGCGTCCTGCACGCGCTCTGGCTGCGAGTCCACCAGGCCGCTGCCGGCCAGCAGAGCGCGCAACCGGGCGGCGGTGGCCGCCTGGCCCGGCTGATTGTTGGCGGCGTGCAAAGCCGGGTGGAGGGCCTCGCTCAGGCCGCAGAGCGCCTCGTAGGAGAGCGCGGCCGCGACCTCGGCCTGGCGCACTATGCTTTCGGCGTCGTGCACGGCCAGGGCCGCCGCCGCCACCATGAACGTCGTCCCATTGGTCAGCGCCAGCCCTTCCTTGGCCTCCAGGACGACGCGGGCCAGGCCGGCGCGGCGCAGCGCTTCGGCGCCGCTCAGTAGTTCGCCCTGGTAATAGGCCTGGCCGCTGTAGCCGCCGTCGCCGTCCTCATCCCGCGTGAACACGGCCGCGATGTGCGCCAGCGGGGCCAGGTCCCCGCTGGCGCCGAGCGAGCCCTTGCCGGGGACGTGCGGGGTGACGCCGCGGTTGAGCATCTCGATGAGGAGCTGCGCGACCTCCGGGCGCAGGCCGGAGCGGCCGCCCGCGAAGACGTTGGCGCGGATCAGCATCATGGCGCGCACCACTTCCACCGGCAGCGGCGCGCCGACGCCGACCAGGCATTGCAGGATCAGGTTGCGCGAGAGCCGGCGCGTCTGTTCCGGCGCGATGTGTGTGTGCGCGAGCGAGCCGAAGCCGGTATTGACGCCGTAGATGACGCGCCCGCCGCCATCGGAGGCGGGGCCGTAAACGGCGGCGCGCACCCAGGCCTGGCTGGCGCGCATCCGGGCCAGCACGTCCGGCGAGTACGGCGCCACGCGCTGTCCGTGGCGCGCGACAGCGACGACGTCGGCGAGGGTGAGCGAGGAGCCGGTGAGGGTGAGCATGGCGATCCTTGGAACGGGAAGTGGGCGGCCTGCCGCGGCACGGGTCGACGGTTGGAAGCCGGCCTCAACCGCGCACGGCGAAGTCGTCAGAAACGGGCTCGGAGGAACATGGGCGTCTTGAAGCTGACCAGGTCATTCATCTCCCCGGAGATGCGGCGCTGGCTGAGCTGGTTGTGGTCGGTCCGGTCCCGGCTGTGGGCGGGGACGCTGGCCCTGGTCGTGTCCAGCCTGCTGGCGGCCTTCACGCCGCGCCTGCTGGGCCAGGTCATCGCGGCCCTGCCCGGCGTGGCGCTGGGGCCGGCCGGGGTGCTGGCCGGCGTGTTCGCGGCCCAGGTCACTGGCGCGGCGCTGGGCGTGTACGGGTTGGGCCGGGGTGTGGCCAGGGTTGTGGCCGATCTGCGCGCCCGGTTGTTCGGACAGAGCCTGCGCGCGAACGCGGCCTTTCATGACCAGCACTGGTCCGCCGAACTGGCGACCGCTGTGACGCATGATGCGGCGCTTGTGGAACAGTCGCTTGGAACGCTGTTGCCCATTCTAGCACAGAGCCTTCCGCTGACGATCATCGGCGCGGGCGGGCTGCTCTGGACGGACGCGCGCCTGACGATGGGCCTGCTCCTGGCTGGGCTGCCGCTGGGCGGGGCAGTGCTGGTGATCGGGCGCGCGCTGCGCCGCGCGGCGCGCGCAGGTCAAGCGGCCTTGGGCGAGGTCGGCCGGCAGGCGCAGGAAGGCCTGGCCGGCCTGTGGTTGATCAAGACTCTGACGCGCGAAGCGGACTTCGAGGCGCGTTTTGCCGAGGCGCTGGCCGAACACACTCGGGCGCGGCAGGGGCGCGCGGCCTGGCAGGGGGCTTTGGAAGTGGCGCTGCCGGCTGGCGCCGGGCTGGTGGTGTTGGTGGGGGCGGGCCTGATCCGGCAGACGCCGCCGTCGGTGGAGAGCCTGGCCACTTTTAGCGCCGCGCTGGCGGTGTTGGCCGCCGGCGCGTACGGGCTGCTGCGCGGCTACACGTTTCTGCAGGCCGCCGTCGGCGCGACGACGCGGCTGCTAGCGCTGGAGGCGGCTCTGGCATCCGCGGCCGAGCCGCGCGCCGGACGGCCCCTGGCGGGCAGGCCGCGCACGCTGCGCCTGGAGTCCGTCAGCTTCACGTACCCTGAGGGCACGGGCGGCGTCTCCGACCTGAGTCTGACGCTGGCCGCGGGTGAACGCGTGGCCCTGGTAGGTCCCAACGGCGCCGGCAAATCCACGCTGATCCGGCTGTTGCAGCGCCTCTACACGCCGCAGCAAGGCGAACTGTATCTAGATGACCAGCCAGCGGCGGCGATCGAGTTAGGAGCCTGGCGCCGCCAGTTCGCGGTAGTCACGCGCGATCCCGTGGTCTTCGCGCTGAGCGTGGCCGACAACATTGCGCTGGGCCGCCCGGGCGCCACGCCCGCCGAGATCGAGGCGGCCGCCCGCCAGGTGGGTTTGCACGACCTCGTCCGGGCGCTGCCCGGTGGTTACGCCGCTCAGGTGGGCGAAGGCGGCGCCCGCCTCTCGGCCGGGCAGCGTCAGCGGCTGGCCCTGGCGCGGCTCTGCCTGCAGGACCCGGCGGTGCTTATCCTGGACGAGGCCACGAACTCGCTGGACGCCGACGGGCTGGCCGCCGTCACGGCCCTCATCGCCACCTGGGCGCGCGAGCGCCTCGTCTTGCTGGTGGCGCCCGAGGTGGCTGAGGGCTGGGCCGCCACCCGGCGAGTGACGCTGAGGCGCGGCCGCATCGTGCAAGATCGCGCGTTTTCGTGATTGTCTTGCCAGGGCGTGTTACAATTCTACCTTCGCGATGATTCCTGTTTTACATGCGCTCTGGTTGCCGCCCGATATCACGACGCCGGGCGGTGAACTGGCGGTTTGGACGGAGAGCGAGACGCGCCGGCCCAAATCGCCGTTTGATCATCCTTTTGCCGGCAGCGCTTCTCAGGTGGTCTACAGCCTGTGGCACCTGGTGCGCGACCTGGCCACCGGGCGCCTGACCGAGTCCGCCCGCAAGCTGGCGGTGGTGCTGCCCTCCGACGAGCGGCGTCCTTTGCGCAGCACCGAAGAACCTGACAAGGAGACGCCCCGCCGCCGGCGTCGCAGCCCAGCCGTCACCCTGCGGCCCTGGCGCGTGGACGCCGTGGTGCTGCCGCCCCATGAGGCCCTGGCCTTGCTGCTGCAGATCCCGCCGCAATCCCAGTGGGTGCACCTGGGATCGGACTTCCTCTTCTGGCAGCAGGCCGCGCGCCTGGCCGCGCAGATCCTGGTCCGCGGCCAATTCCTGCCTTTGGCGGACGAGGCCGGGAACGGACGTTGGCGTCCGGTGCTGGCGGACGTCACAGTCCAGGCCAAGCTGGCCGGGCTGGCGGCGGCCATGCCGCCGGCGGCGCGGGCGCTGGCGCAGCCGCTGCCGGCGGCGGACACGCTGGTGCAGACTTTTCTGGCGGCGGCCGTCCATGCCTACGTTGGTCAGAACTACACGCCGAGCCGCAGCCCGTTCTACGACCCCAAGAAATACCAGCCCAAACCGCATGTGCCCACGGCCGCCGACTTCTGGTGGCTGGATCTTTTCCCGCGCGCGCGCCACAACTTGAGCACGCTGCGGCGTCCAGCGGATCAAAGCGAGTTCGGCCAGAAGGTCCGGGACTGGGCCTTGGCCGCGTATGAGTACGTCGCCAGCGAGTATCGTGTGGCCTTCCGGCTGGAGCCGCCGCAGCCGGCCGAGGGCGTGCCGCCGGATCAGGCCGAATGGCTGTTGACGTTTCATTTGCAGGCCAAGCCGCCGGCTGACACGTTGTGGGCGGCGGCCGAAGTCTGGGAGGCGCCGCCGCGCCCCGAAATGCCGGCTTTGCTGCGGGCCGGCCTGGACCAGGCCGCCGGCCTGTATCCGGCCCTGGCGCCGAGCCGTCAGCAGGCTTTTCCGGTCAGCCTGACCCTGACGGTAACGCAAGCGGTGGCGTTTCTGGAGACGCAGGCGGAGGTGCTGAGCGCCCGCGGCTTTGGCGTGCTGGTGCCAACCTGGTGGAAGGACCGCCGCCGCCGGCTGTCGGCGCGCCTAGCCCTCGGCCAGCAAGCTGGCAGCGGCTTGCTGGGTATGGAGGCGCTGGTGGACTTCGATTGGCAGGTGGCGGTCGGCGACAAGACGTTGTCGGCCGAAGACCTGGCCCAGCTGGCCCAATCCAAGACCGCGCTCGTGCAGGTGCGCGGCGAGTGGATGCAGTTCGACCCGCACGAGGTCCAGGCGGCCCTGCGGCTGATGCAGCGCCACCAGAAGCAGAACGGCCAGTTGACGCTGCGCGAGGCCCTCGGCCTGGCGCTGGCCGGCCCCACCGAGTGGGATGGCCTGGCCGTCGAGGGGGTGCGCGTCGATGGCTGGTTGGACGGCGTGCTGCGACGCCTGAACGGCCACGAGCCGCTGCAGGTCCTGCCGCAGCCGGACGGTTTTGTCGGCCAGCTGCGGCCCTACCAGATCAACGGTTTTTCCTGGCTGGCTTTCATGCGCCAGTACGGCTTCGGCGCCTGCCTGGCCGACGACATGGGCTTAGGCAAAACCATCCAGGTGCTGGCGCTGCTGGCGCGCGACCACGACGCCGGCCAGTTGCAGCGGCCGATCCTGCTGGTGTGCCCGACGACGGTGGTGAACAACTGGGTGCGCGAGGCCGCGCATTTCGCGCCGGCGTTGAGCTGTTACGCGCACCACGGCCCGGGCCGCCTCAAGGCGGACGCCCTGGTAAACGGCGTCGGCGCGCATCACCTGGTGATCACCAGCTACGCGCTCCTGCCGCGCGACGCTGAGCATCTGGAGAAAGTGGCGTGGGGCGGGGTGGTGCTGGACGAGGCCCACAACATCAAGAACCCGGCCACCAAGCAGGCCCAGGTGGTGCGGCGTCTGCGCGCGGGTTTCCGCTTCGCGCTCACCGGGACTCCGCTCGAGAACCGCCTCCAGGACTTGTGGTCGATCCTGCACTTCCTCAACCCCGGCTATCTGAGCTCGGCCGAAGCCTTCCAGCGCAACTTCGCCGGGCCGATCGAGCGCGCCGGCGATCCGGCCGCCAGCGCCCGCCTGCGCGCCCTGACCACGCCCTTCATCCTGCGGCGGCTGAAGACGGACCAGACCGTCATCCGGGACCTGCCCACCAAGAATGAGATGAAGGAGTACTGCGGGCTCACCAAGGAGCAGGCCGCGCTCTATCGCGCGGTCACCCAAGAGTCGCTGCGCCAGATCGCGGCCGCGCACGGCATCCAGCGGCGCGGCATCATCCTGGCCACGCTGACGCGCCTCAAGCAGGTCTGCAACCATCCCCGCCACCTGCTGGGTGACCGCAGCGCCCTGAAGCACCGCTCCGGCAAGCTCAACCGCATGACCGAAATGCTGGAGCAGGCCCTGGCCGAGGACGACCGCGTGCTGATCTTCACGCAGTACGCCGAGATGGGCGCGCTGCTCAACGAGCACCTGACCGAGACCTTCGGCGAGACGCTCTACCTGTACGGCGGGACGCCGGCCACGCAGCGGGCCGCCATGATCGCGCGCTTCCAGGACGGCGGTCCGCGCCTGTTCGTGTTGTCGCTCAAGGCCGGCGGCGCCGGCATCAACCTGACCCGCGCCAACCGCGTCTTCCATTACGACCGGTGGTGGAACCCGGCCATTGAAAATCAGGCCACCGACCGCGCCTTTCGCATCGGCCAGCACCAGGCCGTGCAGGTGCACAAGCTCGTCTGCCGCGGCACGCTGGAGGAGCGCATCGACGAATTAATCACGCGCAAGCTGGCCCTGGCCGAGCAGGTCGTCGGCGGCGGGGAGAGCTGGCTGACCGAGTTGAGCACGGATGAGCTGCGCGACCTGCTGCTCCTGCGGCGCGAGGCCATCGACGACTGACCATGCCTCTACCGCCAGAGCTGGATGACCTGCTCGCTCAGTACGAGCTGTACGCGCCCGAGATCGGGCTGCGGCTGCGCACCTCGGCCGAGACCCAGCTGCTGGTCCTGCGCCGCGGCCAACTGGCGGCCTGGGAGGCCGGCGCGTTGACCGCCGTCCACTCGGCCACCCACGCCGGCCCGTACGAGACAGTCGTCAAGGCGCTGCGCCTGTCTGAGGCCCTGCAGGCGGCCCTGCTGCGGCGCGAGGCCGGCGGCCGGTTCGAATACAGCTGGAACTGGGATTACTCCGAGCGCGTGGAAGCGCTGCGCCTGGATGGTCGCCAGTTGGAGGTCGTCTACGCCAACCGCCGCGGCCGCTACCAATTGCGTCTGGCCATGCCCGCTCTGACCGGCGCGCCCGCCGCCGCCGCGCAGACCTGGCTGGCCCAGCCGGCCGTGCTGGACGCCATCGCCCAGCTCCGGCCGCTCCTGCCCGAGACACTGACGCGCCTCCAACTCATCCCGGCTTGGGAGGCCTGCCAGATCTCGGCCAGCGCCAAGTCGCGCGAGGCGCTGGAGACGGGCCTGCACTTCATCTGCCGCGCCCTGGTGACGCACCCGGCCTACATTCTGGTGTTGCGCGGCCTGGACGGCGAAGACGCTATCCGGCGCTGCGTGTCGGCCGAGATCGGGCGCCGCCAGGCGGAGGTCGCCGCGGCCGTGGCGGCGCTGCCCGCCGACCCGGACCTCTTCTGGGCGGCCGCGGCCCTGCCGGATGTGCCGGCTCCTCACGAAGTGGCCCCCGGAGCCGGCCTGGGCACCACCCTGCCGCCGGCTGATTTCTGGCCCCGCTCCGAAGACAACGCCTGGCTGGCCGATGCGCTGGCGAAGGCCTACAAGAACATCCCGCGCAAGCTCGCCAAACTGACCGAGCCGCGCCGGCACTACTGAGCGGCGTCTACGGCCGCGGCCGCCAGAGCAGCTGCGGCCGAACCACGACACCGGTGTTGGTCGGCGGGGACTCGGCTTCCGGCAGCCCCTCGGCCACCGCGTAATACCTCTCCAGCAACGCGCGCAGCGCCGGCTCCGTCTCGAACAGGCTCTCGTCCGAGATAATCACGCCATACCGCCGTGTTTCCAGCCGCCGCACCCAATCGGCGGGGAGCGCCAGGCCGCGATTCTTGTAAAAATACCAGACGTGGATAACGTGGACGGACTGCGGCTTGCCGGCCAGCAGCGCGTAGTACGGATGCATGAGCACCAGGGCGTCGCCCGGTTCGGCGCGCAGGCGCGCGATGAGCGCGTCCCCGGCCGCGCGCATGGCCGGGGTTGGCGTGTAACGCAGCGGGTTGTAGACGCCCAGCGCCAGCTGCGCCAGGATCAGCCCGGCCGCCAGGGCCGGCCAGCGGCGCTGCCCGGCCGGCGCAGCGCGGATGAGCAGCGCTGGGGCTAGGCAAAGCAGCGCATACACGGGCATCAAGTTGTTGAGGTTGCCGCCGATCGGGGCGCGGCCCAGCCCGCTCACCAGGGCGCCGGCGGCCAGCCCCGCGAACCACGGCTGCCGGGCAAACCCGCGCGGCCTGTCCGGTCCGCGCCCGGTCAGCCACAGCGCCGTCAGCGCGGCCGCGCTCAAGGCCCCCATGCCGCCCAGCAGTTCGGCGCCCAGGTAGCGGACCACGCGTCCGAGCTCGACGGGGTTGGACGCGACGACGCCGACCACATGGTACGAGAACCAGCCGCTTGAGAGCGCGTCCAGAGCGAGATAGGGCAGAGCGGCCGCCGCCGCGAAGGTGACCCCAAATGCGGCCGCCGGCCGGCGCATCCGCCAGAGCGCGAACGCCAGGCCGAGCGCGGTCACCACAGCTGTCTGCTTGGTGAAGAAGGCCAGCGCCAACAGGCCGGCGGCGGCGGCGGCGCCGCGGCGCGTCCCGCCGGCATAGACGCCCAGCGCCAACCCGCTCAACGTCAAAAACACGTAGAACGAGTCGACGCGCGCCAGTTCATACCAGAACCCGCTCAGGCGGTAGCCGCCCAGGTACAGGCCGGCGCTGGCCAGGCCCAGCCAAGACAGGCGGCTTTCCCGGTGCGCGATCCAGCCGATCAGCGCCGCCGTGCCGAGCGTGGCCGCGAACGACAGCAGCCGCAGCGGCAGGTAGCTCAGGCCCGTCACGCGCAGGAGCAACCCGCCCAGCCACATGTACAGAGGCATGTACACGGTCGGCGCGAACTCCGCCGTCGGCGCGGCAAAAACCGGCCGGCCGAGGGCGTGCTGCCAGGCCTGCAGTAACAAACCACCCTCGATGAAGTCAAGGTCGTACGGGTATAGCAGGCGCGGCCCAGCCGCCGTCAGGTACAGGCCGACAAAGGCGCCGGCGCCAGCCACCGCCAGGAGCGGGAGAAATGGCAGGCCGCGGGCGGCGGCCCGGCGTGGTTTGTGGGATTCGGCCAATTTTGATAGCCTTTTCCGCTATTCGTGATATTATCTGGCGCGTTCGACGATTACAGGCGGGCTGTCAGCGGGAGTGCGTGCATGAGCGCCAACAATTGGGTCGGCCGGGCGATCGGCGGCCGGTATCAAATCGAGTCGTTGCTGGGGCAGGGCGGTATGTCGGCCGTGTACCGCGCCCAGGACCCCAACCTGCGCCGCGCCGTCGCCATCAAGCTGATTCATGGCCATCTCTCCACCGATCCGGAGTTTGTGCGGCGCTTCGAGCAAGAGGCCGCCGCGGTCGCCCAGCTGCGCCACCCCAACATCATCCAGGTCTTCGACTTCAACCATGACGGCGAAGTGTACTACATGGTCCTGGAGTATCTCGCCGGCGAGACGCTCCAGTCCCGGCTGAAGGCCCTGCACGCCGCCGGCGAGCGCCTCGGCCTGGCGCAAGCCGTCGCCATCATGGCTACCATCGCCGATGCCGTGGAGTACGCCCACCGGCGCGGCATGATCCACCGCGACCTGAAGCCCGCCAACGTGATGCTGGACCCGCAAGGCCAGCCGATCCTGATGGACTTCGGCGTGGCCAAGATCGTCGGCGGGCAGCAGCACACGGCCACCGGCGCCATCGTCGGCACGGTGGCGTACATGTCCCCGGAACAGATCCGCGGCCTGAAGGTGGACGAGCGCGCCGACATCTATTCGCTTGGCATCATGTTGTTCGAGATGACGGCCGGCCGGCCGCCGTTTGAGGGCGACTCGGCCATGACCGTGATGTTCAAGCACGTGAATGAGCCGCCGCCGGATATCCACCAGTTCAATGCGGGCGTGCCGGACGAGCTCAAGGCCGTGATCTCCAAGGCCCTGGCCAAGGAGCCCGGTGAACGTTTCCAGACGGCGGCCGAATTCGCGCAGGAGTTGCGGACTCTGCGCCTGACACTGACGGCCGTGCGGCCGCCGCTGCCGGAGACGAATGTCAGCGCTCCGCCGCCCACGAAAAAGGTCGAGACCAAACCCGAGCCGGCCTCGCCGCCGGTCGTTCCTGTGACGCCGCCGCCCACGGTAACAGCGGCCACCTCGGCCTCCACGCCACCGCCCACCGTCGTGCCGGCCGCTGGCGCTGAGCCGGCCCAGACCCCGGCCGTCGAGACGCGCGCGCCCGTCACCCCGCCGCCGGTGCGGCCGAGCCTGGCCGCCGCTGCGGAGCCGGCGAAACCGGGCAGCCCGCCCCTGGGCCTGATCCTCGGCCTGGGCGTCGTCGCCGTGCTGGTGGTGGTCGGGATCGTGGTGGGCGGGATGTTGACGGGCGGGGATCGCGGCGCCGGGACGGCCACGCAGACTCAGAGTGTGGCGGCCGCGGCGACGGCGACGCAACCGCCCGCCGCCGCGACGGCGACCACAGCCCCGACAGTAGAGCCGACTGTGACGCTGGCGCCGACAGCGGCGCCGCTCCCCACGGACACGGCCACACCGGAGCCCACGCCGACGGCGACGGCGGTGCCGGTGCCAAACGGCATGGCCCTGATCCCGGCCGGGACCTTCAATATGGGCTCGGACGCGGGCCAGGCCGACGAGCGGCCGGTGCACGCGGTGACGCTGCGGCCGTTCTTCCTGGACGTGTTCGAAGTCACCAACGCGCGCTACCGCGCCTGCGTCGAGGCCGGCCAGTGCCAGGCCCAGGCCAACCGGAACTCGTTCACGCGCGCCAGCTACGCGACCCTGCCGGAGTACGACAACTTCCCGGCAGTGCAGGTGACCTGGGACCAGGCCGTGGCCTTCTGCGCGTTTGAGGGCAAGCGCCTGCCGACGGAGGCCGAGTGGGAGTATGCGGCGCGCGGCGGCGCCGACCAGCGCTATCCGTGGGGCAACGATTTCGACCCGGCGCGCGTGCCAGCCCGCGTCCAGGATACGGTGGCGGTCGGCACCTTGGACAACGCCAGCGCCTTTGGCGTCTTCGACCTGCCCGGCAACGTCAACGAGTGGGTGGCCGACTTCTACAGCCGCACTTACTACGCCGAGTCGCCGGCGGAGAATCCCGCCGGCCCGGCCGACGGCTCGCGGCGCGTGTTCCGGGGCGGCTCGTTCGGCAACGCCGACGGCAGCTTCTACACCGCGTCGCGGCGCTACAACCAGGCGCCGGGCTTCCGCGATGCCGACATCGGCTTCCGCTGCGCCCAGGACGCGCCCTGAGCGCGCCGCCCAGACACGCTGAGTTGAGGGACGAAGGCCGCGCCTTCGTCCCTTTTCATTTCCGAGGCGGCGCGAAGACGATGCTCAGCGCCAGCAGCGCCGCGAGCCACGCGGCGGCGACCCCGTATGTCGGACCGGGGTCCGGCTCGAACAGCAGCGGCGACACGCGCACCGCGGCCGCGCCGGTGGCGCGCACATCGAGATAGAACGGGTAACTCCAGCGGTCGACGTACGGGTTGTAGAACGCGATCCGTAAGTCCACCACGCCGGTAACCGGGTCGGCGTCGCGCGCGCGGTACTCGCCCCGCAGCAGCGGCAATCCGGCCTCGGACGAGTAAGCGTCCACGGATAACGCCACGGCCTCGGGATCGGCGGCCTCCGTCAGCTGCGCCTGGCCCACCAGCACGTACCAGCCGAGACTCAGGGCGTCGATGGGCGGGCTCTGTACCAGGTAACCGGCCTGGCCCTGGGGCGCGCGCCATTCCCCGGCCGGCGGCTGAACCACGTAGCGGGTGCCGGCCGCCGGAAACCACTGCCGCCAGACGCGGCCGGTCGCCGTCTCCCAAAGCGCTACCGGCGATTGGTGCAGCATGACGAAAGGGTTCAGCGCCATCACGACCAGGTTCGTGGCGCTGAGCGTCACCAATCCGGCCGCCAGTGGCCAGAAGGCCAGCCGCCGCGCCCGCCCGGTCACGCCGGCCATAGCCGCCGCCAGGCCGCCGGCCAACGCCGGCACCCCCACCATCAGGAAGCGGGCCGAGACCTCCCAGCCGCTGTAGAAGCCGCCCCAGGCCGAAGCCAGGCCCCACATCACCGCCACCGGCGCGAAGCTCGCCAGGCCGGCCAGGCCGCGCCCGCGCCAGACGTGCGGCAGCCCCACAAACGCCAGCGCCAGCGCCGGCCCGAACACCAACAGGCCGCGATGCTGATCCAGCCACCAGCCTATCAGCCCGCGCCCGATCTGCTGCCCGCCGATGGCGCGAAAGCCGCTCAGCACGGCGTTGCCGCTGGGCGTGGCCGAGGGCGTTGGCCCGCCGTAGAGCGCGAAGTTGACGACCAGATAGAGGCCGAGCGAAGCCAAAGCCGCGCTGGTGAGCGCGCCCAGCCAGGAGCGCGGAGCGCGCTGGGGCCCGGCCAGCGTGCGCCAGGCAGCCAAGCCCACCAGCAAGACGCTCAGCGGCGCAAAGCGGCCGGAGAGCCAGGGAAGCCCGGCCAGTGCCAGCGCGACCAAGAGCGTCCGCCCACGCGAGGGCGCCGGTGGATTCTCGGACGGCGCCAACCAGTGGGCCGTGCCGAGCACTTGGCGCAGGCACCAGGTGACGGCCAGGCCGCCGGCCAATTCCGGGTAGATTTGGAACACGTACAGGCCAAGCGGCGCGGTGAGGCCCAGGGCCAGGGCGGCCAGCAGGCCCGCCCACCAGCGGCCGGAGACCTCGGCGCCGAGCAGCGTCATCTGCGCGGCCAGCAGCGCCCCCAGCAGGATCGCAAACTGCAAAACGCCGGCGCGGCCGGCCCAGGCATAAGGCAGCGCCAGCAGGAAGACCAGGCCGCTGTCGTGGCTGATCAGCTGCGTGCCGTCCGGCTGCCCACGGACGTGCGGGTCCAGGTACCCGCCGGCATAGAACGCGGCATAGTCGGCGTTGGCGTAGTTGTCCGCCAGATCCAGGTCGCCATCGTAGACCAGGCTGTGCGCGGCCAGGAGATAGTGCGGCTCGTCGCCGGTGACCGCCCAGGCCTTCAGGACGAACGGCAGCAGCGCCTGATAAACCAACCAGGCCGTGACGAAGGCGGCGCCGGCCGCCCAACGCGCCGCCCTCAACGCGGCCTCCCGGCTTCGGCGAGGTGCAGGGCCAGGCCCAGGCCGAACGCCAGGCCACTGTAAGCGTAGTAGAGCCAGTGCAGGAGGATGGCGCCCAGCATGAACGCCCAGCCGCGTTTGCGCTGGAAAAACGCGTAGACGTCGCGGTTGAGCGCCAGCAAGGCCGCGGCCGCCACAACTGCGGCGGCCCAGGCCGGCGGCCAGAACCAGCCAGCGGCCAACGTGCCCAGGCCCAGGAACACCAGGCCCACACTGAGGCGGCTGCTGGTCTGCAGGTTGAGGTCGTTCAGCATGCGCCCCTGACGCAGGATCAGGCGCGTCCACGGCACGGCGCGCGCCCAGATGTCGGACTGCAAGAGCGAGGCCAGCGTCCAGCGCTTGAGGTGCTTCACCTGCAGGCCTTTATCGAGACGGATGCGCTGGCCGGCGAGCGTCAGGGCGGCGCCCAGTTCGATGTCTTCGATGGACGGCAGCGCGTAACGGGATGAGAAGCCGCCGTGGTCGAGAAACAGCTCGCGCCGGATGGCGCCGCACCCGCTCCAGAACGTGCTGGCCGCCTCGGCGCCGTGCTGGTGGACGTAGTGGTGCAGCAGGTTCTTGTACTGCGACACGAAGCCGGGGTCGCCGGGCGCATCATCGTACGAGCCAAAGAGGGCGGCCAGGCCGGGATCGGCGGCGAAGGCGGTCTGGATACGACCCAGCGTCTCGGGGCGGATGGCGACGTCGGCGTCGCAGAAGAAGAGCACGTCGCCGGTAGCGTGCTGGGCGCCCAGATTGCGCGCCAGCGCCGGGCCGGAGGCCGGCCGGGGTGTGGTGACCACACGCGCTCCAGCCGCGGCCGCCCAAGTGCGCGAGCCATCCGTGGACCCATCGTCCACGACGATGACCTCTTGCGGCTTAAGGGCTGAGGCGGCCACCGCCCGCAGGCATTGCTGAAACAACTGACCGCCGTCCTTGACCGGGATGATGACGGAGATGGTCGGCGGCATGGTCAGGCGTCTACGGCGCGCTCAGTCCGGGTCCAGCGGCGCGGCCGATCCAGCACCGTCAGGGCCAGGGACCAGACCGCCACGGCCGCGTCCAGGCCGAAGAAGACGGGCACCCACGGCAAGCGCCGCCACCAGGCCGCCGGCGCGCGCTCGCGGGCCAGCACGGCCACGATCTGGGCGAAGGGCAAGCCGACGTTGAGCGCGATCCCGGCCAGGGCCAGCGTCCGGGCCGGCTCGAGGCCGAGGACGGCGCTGAGGAGCAGCAGGCCGAGCGAGCCCAGCAGGGCCAGCCGGTCCAGGTAGCCCAGCGAAAACAGCGCCAGTTCCAGGCGCATGCCCGGCGCGAGGCGCGGATCGCGCAGCAGGCTGGGCAGATGCGCGCGGGCGACGTCGTTAAAACCGCGCCCCCAGCGCACGTGCTGGCGCACGAAGCCCGGCACGGTAAAGGGGACGGTCAACGCAGCCTGCGCGTCCGGGACGTAACGCGTGCTGAAGCCGGCCAGGTGCAGGGCCAGCGTCAGATCGCTGTCCTCCAGAAAGGCGCCGGGCCGGAAGCCGCCCACGGCCTCCAGGGCCGAACGGCGGTAGCCGTTGTTGGAGCCGAGCAGCGGCGGCCCCAGCCGCAGGACATCCTTGCCGCGCACCGTGACCAGTTGATGGACCAGGGCCTCCAGCGCCGCATAGAACGCCACCGGGCTGGCCAGGCTGTTGGCCGGCACAGTTCGGCCGCTGACGCCGGCCACCAGCGGATCCGCGAACGCGCGCACGGCCGCCCGCAGGCAGTCCGGGCGCGGCCGATGATCCACGTCAAAGACGTAGACGATCTCGCCGAAAGTGTGCGCGGCCAAAGCCTGATTGAGAGCGGCCGGCTTGCCGACGTTGTGCGGCAAGCTCAGCGTGTGCCAGCGCGGCCGGCCGGCGCAGGCCTCGGCCGTCGCCTGGCCGGTGCCGTCGGTGGAGCCGTCGTCGATCAGGACGACGGCGAGATGCTCTGGGGGATAGTCCAACTGCGCCAGGGCTGCGATCAGACCCGGCAGCGAGGCGCGCTCGTCGCGGGCCGGGACCAGGAGCAGCACGTCCGGCCAGCGGGTCAGTTCGGGCAACGGCGGCTGCGGCCGCCACAGGGTCAACAGGAACACCAGCCGCCGCGCGGCGAAGAGCAGCAAGATCAAGAACAGGGCCAGGCCGAGTGTGGTCAGGACGGGAGCGAGCATGAGCCGTTACAGGTCTGAGACGGGGCCGGGGCCGAGGCGCCGGCCCGGCTGAGTCATGGGCGCCGCGCCGTCAGCGCGCGGCTATAGGCCAGCGCGCGTTCGGCGATGTGCACGGGATAGAGCAAGGCCGCCTGCCAGCGGTGCCGCACGCGATATTTGGCCTGCAGCTGGCCCAGCGGCGGCAGGGCCGCGAACCGCACGATGCCGAACCGTTCGCGCCACGAGCGCGCCGCCAGGAAGGTCAGCCGGTAATCTTGGCCGCGCCCGCGCCGCCGGTAATCGTTGGCAAGCACGTCGGCGGGGCCGTGTTCGGTCAGCCAGGCGCGAAACGGGGCCGGCGTGGCCGCCGCCAGGTGCGCCTGGGCCGCGGCCGGCGGGGACGGCGCGGCGAAGATCGCGCGGGCCAGGTCCAGCGAGGCGTAGACGAAGCGGCCTACGTTGGCGGCCGCGGCCAGGCGCACGATCAAGTCCCAATCGAGCTCGGTCCGCGCCAGGAAGCGGGCCAAATCCAGCAGTTGATTGAGGCGCGCCTCGCGCTCCACCAGGTGCCCGGCGAAGTGCAGGGCGAGGTGGATCAGCGTGTCTTCGTCCCCGAGCACGCGCATGGGCTGGCCGGCCACTATCCGCGTCTGCGCCCGCGCCCACGGATCCGGCAGAGCGCGCACGGCCAGCCCGCGCCAGCCGGCCTCCCACAGATCCGTGTGCACCTCCACCGGACGCGGGTAGAGCGGGTCAAACAGGTAACCGTCCCAGCGGTAACCGTCGTTGCGCCAGACGGGCGGCAGATGCTTCTCCACCCAGGCGTCTTTGCCCGGCAACGGTCGGAAGCCGGCCTCCAGCAGGGCGCGGTGCGCGGCCTCAGCCTCGGCGGGCGCCATGAGCCAATCGTGGTCGTACAGCACCCGCTCAGCCGGGTCGGCGTACAGGCGCTCCACCAGCGGCCAACCTTTCAGCACCAGGCCATGTGCCTGTGCCGACTGCCAGAGTGCGTGCAGCTCCAACACTTCAGCGCGGATGAAGCTGTTGCGCCGGGCGTTGTCGGCGTGGGCGCGCAGCAGGTGGGCGCGGACCGACTCCGGCAGCGCCGCCAACACACCGGCGGCCTGCCAGGTCGCGCACAGCAGCGGCGTCAGGCTGTGGCGGTCGGCGTGCGTCAGCAGGCCGGACCAGTCCGTCACCGGCTGCGCCGCCACCCGCGCGGGCAGCGTCTCCGGCTGGACGTCCAGCCGCAGGCTGTCGGTGAGGAGGCGGACCTCGTTCAACGCGGGCATGTCAGTAGTGCCCCAGGCTGCCCCGGCGGCGGGCATGGCGCAGGGCCGCTTCCAGGCCGAGCACGCCCAGCGGCAGCAGCGCGAGCGCGAAGCCGGCCAGGATCCAGGCGTAGCGCGCCAGCTCCATCAGCGACCGCCCCTGCATCAGAGCCAGACGCAGCGCCTCCAGGGCGTGGCTGAGCGGCAAGGCCCAGGCCAACGGTTGGAGCCCGGCCGGCAGCGCCGCTACTGGAAAGTACACGCCCGCGAACATGTAGAGAGTCACATCGGCCAGCCAGCTCAACGGATCGGCGCGCTTGAAGACCAACACAAAGGCAGCTGAGAGCAGGCCCCAGCCGGTGACGGCCAGCAAGGCCAGCACGCCCAGCGCCAGAGCCGCCGGCCAATCCGCGCGGCTCAGGTCGGCGCGGAAGAGCCAGACGCCCAGCGCCAGCTGCAGGGCCGCGATCAGCAAGCCCTCGATCAACGCCCACAGCGCCGGCCCGAGCAGCGCCAGCGGCGCGGGTGTGGCCGTAACCAGCAGCGGCTCGACGGTGCCGGCCGCCAGCTCGTGTTCCAGCTCGCGTGCGTACTGCTTGAAGCCGACGTTGAAGAAGCGCGCCGTGACCCCGCCGATGAGCAGGAACGTGAAGGTGTCGCCGCCGAAGAGCGCCAGGCCGGCCGGGCGCGCCTGACCGTAGAAATCCGCCAGCACGGAGAAGAAGACCACCACCAGCGCCGCGCCCAGGTAGTTGCCGAAGAAGTTGAGCCGGTAACTGGCGGCGTGGAGGAAGCCGCGCCGGACCAGGGCCAGCAGGGCGTATTTACTCATGCCCGGCCTGGCTGAGCTCCTTCAGCACCGTCACCAGGCCGTCCTCCTTCGGGCCAAACCGCAGAACACGCACGCCCAGGTCGGCCAACAGGCGCCACAAGTCGGCCTCGGGTGCGCGCGCCAACGTCAGGTCCAGCACCGTGGCCGCGCCGTCAGCCGCCAGTGTGACGGCGCGCACGCCCGGCAACTGCGCCAGCCGGTCCGCTAACCCAGGGCCGGAGCCGGCCACCTCCAGCCGGTAGATGACACTGCGGCTGGCCTCGCGCACCAGGTCGGCGGGCGCGCCCACAGCCCGCAGACGCCCGGCCTCCAGCACGGCCACGCGGTCGCACAGCTGCTCCATTTCGCCCAGGTCGTGCGTGGTGAGCAGCACGGTCTTGCCGCGCCGTTCCGCCAGTTCGCGGCGCAGCAGGTGGCGCAGGGTTTCGGCCGTGAGCGCGTCCAGGCCCTTGGTCGGTTCGTCCAGAAAGATGATGGCCGGATCATGGAGCAGGGCGCGCGCCACGTTGAGCTTCTGGCGCATGCCGGTGGAGTAGGCCTGGGCCGGCCGGTCGGCGGCTGAGGTCAGACCGAGGAAATCCAGCAGCTCGGCGCTGCGGCGGCGGGCCGCGCCCGGCGCCAGGCCCTGCAGCGCGGCGAAGAACTCGAGGTTCTGGCGCCCGGTCAGCCGGCCGTAGAGCGCGTTCTCGTTGCTGAACACCAGCCCGATCTGGGCGCGGACGCGGGCCGCGTCGCGGACCACGTCCAGGCCGAGCACGCGGGCGTGGCCAGAGGTCGGGATCACGAGCGTGGCCAGCACGCGGATGAACGTGGTCTTGCCGGCGCCGTTCGGCCCGAACAGGCCGAAGAACTCGCCGCGCGGGACGGTCAGCGTCACGGCGCGCAGCGCTTCCACCGCCCCGCGCGGGCCGGGGTAGGCGTGGGCCAGGTCCACGGCTTCGAGGGCCGGCGTCAGCATCGTCGCTGGCCGCGGCCAGTCCGGGGCGCCAACACGGATGGAGTCATGGCGCCACCGCGTCCAGGGGTTTGTCGGTCGGATAGAAGTGGATGTAGGTGTTGCCGGGCGCGAAGGCCAGCGGCGTGCCGTCGGCCAGCGTCAGCGTGAACCAGTCCGTCCTCTGCGTGCGCGCCCAGGTGGCCGCATAGCGCTGGCCGTCGCGCAGCAGCACGGCCTCACCGGAGCCGATGAGCTTGACGTCGATCGAGCGGGAGCCGTTGCTGTCTTCGATGATGTCGGTCTGTTCATGGACGGCGCGGATGATCAGCACGTTGCGGGCGGTCAGCCCGCGGCCGGTGGCCGCGTCGACGTGCGGGGCGGCCGTGTCCGGCGCGGCCTCGCTGGTGAGCAGGCGCTCCCAGACGCGCTCAGCCGCGTTCCAGCGCCAGCGCACCCAGTAGCTGGAGTGATGGCGGATGGTGAGGCTGAGCGTGGCCGCGCCGCCGGCGGGAGCCGCCTCGGCAAAGTTCAACTGGGGCGGCGGATTGCCCGGGATCGGGAGGTTGCGCTGGCGCGCGGCCTCCCAGATAGACGCCGTGCTGACGAAGACGTCGAACGGCGGCCGGCGGCGCTCCGGCAATTGCGTGAAGCCGGGATGGTTGCGGAAGTAGTCCAGCGTGCTCTCGCGCACGCGCTGATCTTTCTCGAACAGCTCCAGCACCGGGCGGCTGGCGCCGACGTGCACGAAAATGGCGTCGAACATCGGCACCAGGTGCAGATCGATCAGCCGGCCGGAGCGCACGCCCGCGATCTCGGCCGCGGCCTGGCACAAGTAGATGGCCGAGAAGCGCGTGATCCCGCCCTCAGACAGGGTCTCGAAGACCAGGTCCGCCTGGGCCAGGCCGAACTGCGGGCGCTCCGGGTTGGAGTTGCCGATCTGGACCAGGATCGGCCGCGCCTGGGCCAGATGCGCCGGGTCTGTGGGCAGCCCGGTCAGGGGGCAGGCGACGGCGTCGGCCGGCGGCGTAGGGGAAGGGGCCAGCGTGGCCGTGGCCGCGGGCGCCGTGGCGGTAGGCTCTGGCGGCGCCGTCAGGGCGCCCGAGCCGGGGGCGACGGTCGCGGCGGCCGGCGGAGCCGTGGGCTGGACGCTCAGGGTTGGCGGCGCCGACGCGCAGGCCGCTAGCAGCCCGGCCAGGAGCCAGTGCGCGGCGCGGGACAAGCGGGTAGGTTTCATCGCAAGGTCTCCAACGTGCGGACGAGCTGCTCGGGGTCCGCGCCCAGACACAGGCGCTGCGGCCGCGCCCAGTCCAACAAACGCGCCAGGGCCTGGTCGTTGGCGGCCAGCCGCTCAGGCGTATCCCAGTACACGGTGTTGGCGGCCAACCGGGCGCGGGCTGCTTCGCGCGGCAGCGGCGCCAGGCGCGTGAGGTCGGACGTGGTCCGCTCCACGAAACACAGGTGCACGACGTCCGGCGTCAGCACGGCCCCGGCCAGGCCGTGCGGGTGCGTGGCGCGCAGGTCCACGACGGTCTTGTTCTGTTCACGCACGGCCGGCCCAGCGCCGGCCAGGTCCGGAAAACCCGCCAGCGCCTCGTCGCGCAGCTTCACCTGGCCGATGGGGTAGCCGCCGACCTCCAGCCGGCCGGCGCGCCAGCGCAGCAGCGCCATGCCGTCCGCCAGGAAGCGCCAGCCGGCGCGCAGCAGCCGCAGGGCGGTGGTGGATTTGCCGGCGTTGTGCGCGCCGATCATGATCACGAGCGCGCGCCCGTCCGGGTGCAAGGCCGACGAGGCGTGCAGCATGGCCCACTCGGCGAACAGGAAGTTGAGCAGGTAGTGGTCGAGGAAGTAGCGGCTCACCAGTTGCGGCTGCGCGGCCAGGCCCGGCGCGAGAAAGACGATGGCCTCGCGCCGGTCCAGGTGGCCGACGCCGTGCCCAGAGTCGCCGGCCGAGACCGTGATCCACGGCCCGGTGCCCGCGTAGCGCAGGCGCGCGGGCCAGTCGTCCGGCGGGGCGCCGTCCGGTTGCCCCTGCACCACCAGCTGCACCCGGAACGCCGGCGCCTGGCCGTCTGCCTCAGGCGGGCCCTGGCTGAAGCGGCGCGCCGACAGGTCCACGGCCTCTTGCAGCGCGGGCTGGTTGCTGCTGATCACGGCGGTCTGCCCGAAGAGAGTCACCGGCCAGGCCGCGCGCGGCGCATGCGCCTGGCGGCCCCAGAAGTCCTCGGGCGGCGGGCAAGCGGCCGGGGTTTGGGCGTCAGTCGTCAAGGTCGAACTCCGCCAGCACGGGCAGATGATCGGACGCGGCGGCGGCCTCGGGCGCGTCGTCCAGCACGCGGCAGGCGCGCAGGCGTGGCGCCAGCGTCGGATCGGCCAGGATGTAATCGTAGCGCGTCGTGCGGTTGTCCGGCATCCAGGTAAAGCCATCGTCGGCCGGGTGCAGGCGCCGGAAGCAGTCGACGTAGCCGGCGCGCAACAGCCGCGGCAGAGCCAGCCGGAAGATCAGGTTGAACTGCAGGGCCATCACGCGCCGCATGCGGGCCGGGTTGCGGTGCTGCAACACGCGGTCGTCGGGCGCGATGGCGTTCAGGTCCCCGACGATCAGGTGCGGGCCGCTAGGCTGGCGGCGGATGATGGTCAGCAACTTCCCCACGGCCTGCCAGCGCCGGATCTCAAAGGGCAGGAGCAGGTACGGCAGCAAGTGGACATTATAGAGGCTGAGGCGGGCGCCGCCGGGCAGCGCGAGCTCAGCCTCCAGCGCAGCCTGTGTCAATGGCGGGCGCGCATGGTTGGCCCAGCGCGTGATCGGGAAGCGGCTCAACACGGCGGCGTGCCGGTCGCCGGTGCCGCGCGCCCAGACGTGGTTCAGGCCGAGCGCTTGGGCCAGCGCCGCCACCCCGCCGCGCTGGTCGGCCTCGGTCAGGGCCAGCACATCCGCGTCGGCCGCGCTCAGCACGGCCTGGAGGGCCGGCCGGCGGCGGGCGCTCGCGCCGTCGACGTTGTACGCCAGCACGCGCAGGTTCATGCCCGTCCCTCCCCGGAGTGCCCGTTCGGTGCCGCCATGCGTCGTCAGGCCCGGAACTGGGCGTGCCACAGTTGCGTCGTCAGCACGCCCATCAGCACGCGCGCGTAGTCGGCGCGGCCGGCCTGGTGCTCGGCGCGCAGGCGCGCGACCTCGGCCGGCGCGAAGTAGCCGGTCTCGTCCAGGGCGGTGGGATGCAGGCAGTCCTCGGCCCAGGCCGGCAGCCGTTCCGCGCGCCACCAGGCGGCGTGCGGCGAGGCCAGCCCGCGCTTGGGGCGCTGCCGGACGGCCTCCGGCAGGCGCCCGCGCAGAGCCGCGCGCAGCAACGGTTTCTGCCCGCGTGCGCCCAGTGGGCCGACCTTGGAGTGCGGCGGCAGCGCGGCGCAGAACTCCCACAGGCCGTGATCCAGGAAGGGCGGCCGCGCCTCCACCGAGTGGGCCATGCTCATCCGGTCGACTTCGAGGTTGATGAAGTCGACGAGCCGGGTGTGGGCCTCCAACCACAGGAATTGATCGACGGGGTCACGCCCGGCCAATTGGGCGTGGTCGTTGGCCGGCGGTGAGGCCGCCTCGGCGGGGGCCGGTTGGCGCAGCAGGGCGCGGCGCGCCGGCGCATCGGTCACGGCCTGCCACAGGCCATAGCGCGCCACCGGGTCCGGCGTGCCGTGGACCAGCACGCGCCGGGCGGCCGACGACATCGGCAGGGGCAGGGCGGCCAGCCCGCGCCGGAACAGGGCCGGCAGCGGCAGCAGCGGACGCGCGCGTTGATCTCCGGCAAACCAGTGGTAGCCGCCCAAGAGCTCGTCCGCGCCCTCGCCGGTGAGGATCACCTTGAAGCCGGCGGCGCGGCAGGCCTCGTACAAGCGGAAGAGCGGCACGCTCGTGGCCGAGCACTGCGGCGCCTCCAGGCGGGCCACCACGCGCGGCAGGAGGTCGAAGTCGGCGGCGGTGAACCGCAGCTCGTGGTGGCGGCTGCCCAGGTGCGCGGCCGTGGCGCGGGCGGGGGCGCTCTCGTCGTGGCTGGCGGCGTCAAAGCCGAGGGTGAAGGTGTGGATCGGCCCGCTCAACTCGGTGAGCAGCGCCGCCAACGCGGCCGAGTCCACGCCGCCGCTGAGCAGCGCGCCGACCGGGACATCGCTCAGCCGCCAGGCGGCCACAGCCTCGCGCAGCTTCGCGGCCAGGGCGTCGGCCGCCTCTTCCCAGCTTATCCGCCGGTGCGCGCCGCGCCTCGGGTAATCCAGCGTCCAGTAACGCTGGCAGCGCAGCGTGCCGGCCTCCACCACCAGCCAGTGCGCGGCTGGCAGCGCCATGAGGCCGTCGACGGCCGTGGCCGGGCCGGGCAGGTAACCCCAGCTGAACAGGGCGTCCAGCGCGCTCGGGCTCAGGCGGCGCGGCTGCTCCGGCAGCAGGTCCAGCAACGGGCGCAGTTCCGACGCGAAGGCAAAGCGCTGGCCGGCCTGGCCGTAGTACAGGGGCTTGAGGCCGAACCGGTCGCGCGCCAGCAGCAGACGGCGCCGCGGGGCATCCCACACCGCGAACGCAAACATCCCGCGCAGGCGCGCTACGGCGCCGGTGTCCCACTCCTCGTAGGCGTGGACGACGACCTCGGTGTCGGTTTCGGTGCGAAAGCGATGGCCGAGCGCGCGCAGCTGTGCGCGCAGCTCCGGGGCGTTGAAGACCTCGCCGTTGTACGTGATCCAGATCGTTTCGGTTTCGTTGCTGAGCGGCTGGTGGCCGCCGGCCAGGTCCAGGATGCTGAGCCGCCGCGCCGCCAGGCCAACCCCGTCCCCGAGGTACAGGCCGCCATCATCGGGGCCGCGGTGGATCAGGTCTTCGCCCGCGCGCGCCAGTAGTTCGCGGGAGATGACAGGGGCGAGGAGGCCGGCGATGCCGCACATCAGGCAGGGTCCGGCCTAAGGCTGGACGATGAGCGTGGCGCGCATGTCGGCGTGATACCCGCACAGCAGCGTCACGGTGCCGGGCTCGGTGAACGTGTGAACGTACGTGGCGCCGTCGCCCAGATTGGCCGGGGCCTCGAAGGTATTGGGGGCGGCGAAATTGTACGGCTGATGGAATGTGAGCAGGCCGGCCCGAATCTGGAAGACTACGCGCGTGCCGAGGCGGATGGTGGCCGCCGCCGGCACGATTTCGAAGTCCTGGTAAGTAATGAAGACGGTGACCGGCGTGGTCGTGGCCGCCGGCGTGGCCGTGGCCGTGGCGGTGGGGCTGGACGCCGGGGTGTCGGTGGCGGCCAGGGTGGCCGTCGCCGCGGCTGTGACCGAAGGCGCTGACGTGGCGCTGGATCTGGGCGCCGTGGTCGCTGTCTGAGTCGGCGGCGCCGTCGCCGAGGGCGGGAGCGTGGCCGTCTCCAACACCTGAGTCGGCACCCCGGTGGCGGCGGGCGGAACCCCGCAGGATACCAGGCCAGCCAGCAAGCCGGCGGTCAGGCCGGTCAGGAAGGTCTTGACGGGGCTCATGGCAGCATACTCCTCCGATTCGCGAAGGCGGACGGGCCGGCGCTGTTCCCGGTCAGTTGGATGGGTCCGGATGGCTCAACAACACCGCAAAGCCGCGCCAGTCTTCGGCCGCCTCGTGATACGGTTGACCCTCCAGGGTGAGCCAGGCATGCCCGGTCAGCCGGCGCGCGGCGGGCGCCGGGGTGTCCTGCAGACGGGCGCCGCAGTGCAAGACCACGGGCACACCCGCGCGCCGGAGAAAATGGAAGCGCACCAGCGACCGGCGCAGGCACAGACCCAAAGGGCTGCCCCGCTCCAAAAGCGCGGTCAGGTCCGCCAGCTGCCGGATCAGGTCTGGGTTGCCGGTGGCTATGGCGCGCCGGCCCGGCGTGAGCGCAGACAAGGCCTCGTCCAGCGGCCCTTGCAGGCGCTGCGGCAGCTGCCGGCAGAAACGCCGCATCTCGGCCAGGAGCGCGCGCTGCTGGCCGTCCCAGGCCAGGCCTGGCAGGACGCGCACCGCCAGCGCGGCGTGGCGCAGGCGAGTCCGCCAGGCGCCGGCGCTGGCGGCTGATGGCGCGGGTTGGCGTTGGCGCATCGGTCCGGTCAGCGCCTCGGCTGCTCAGGCCCAGACAGTCTGGTCCACATGCGGCTCAAGCAGATCGCTGGTGATCCGCGTCAGGTTAACTGGGTCTGGACAACTTCCACCAGGTCCTCGGAGTGGAGATGCTGTCCGAGCTCGAGCAGGTCGCCGAGGACCATGGCCGCGTCCACGTGGTAGCGCTCGGCCAGCGTGGCGGCGTGCTGCTGCAGCGTCTGCGCGCCGTCCAGCAGGTCCCAGAATTCGGTGCCAACCCGGTTGAGCGAGTAGTAAGTGCCGGTGTCCATGTGGATGAGGATGGCCTCTTCGGCCACGGTCTGGTATGTGGCGCGGCGGCCTTTCTGCAGGCGGGTCGTGGCATCCATCGTTTAAGGTATCCTATACTCCTTACGCCCAATCGTGAGCGCAGGGATTGACCGTCACCGGCCCATGTCTGAAGCCATGGCTGAATTGCGCTGGCACTTTCACCACCTGGTCGTCGCCGGACAGACCGATGATCCGCGCCTGTCTGAGCGCTGGCGCGCGACCTTTGCCTCGCGCCCGGCCGCGCCGGACACGGTCCCGGCCGATCTGCGCCTGACGCTGTCCAGCGCCAGTGAGCTGCTGCCGCCGCCGCCGCGCCCGCCTGACTTCCGCCAGGGCGATCTGCTGGCCTACTACGTCGAGGACGAGTCGGTGATCGCCCACTTCCCGCGCTTCGGGCAGCTGCACCTTGACTTGAGCCGCGGCCTGACCACCGGCCAGCTCCGGCCGGCCGCGCTCGACACTTACGGCGTCCTGGAAGACCTGCTGGCGATCGCGCTGTCACCGCACCTGCGCCGGCGCGGGCTTTTCCTGATCCACGCCTTCGCGGCCGCGCGCTCCGGCCGGGCCGTCCTCATCGTCGGCGCGATCGGGGCCGGCAAGACCACCACCGGCCTGGCCCTGCTCAACGCGGGCTGGCGCCTGCTCGCCAACGACTCGCCGATCTTGCGCGCGCCCAACGCCGACGTCCTGAGTTATCCCGGCCTGCTGGCCGCCTACCCGGACACCTTCGCGCGTTTCCCGGCAACCCAACCGCTGGCGGCCGCCGCGCCGGCCGGGCAGGGCCGCGCCAAGATCACGGCCGCGGCCGAGGCGGTCTGGCCCGGCGTCTGGCAAGATCAGGCGGCCTGCGCCGCCATCGTGTTTCCCACGATCGAGGCGCGCGCCGAGCACGTCGTCGAGCGGCTGGCGCCGCCAGAGGCCCTGCGCCGCCTGCTGCCCCATGCGGCCGAGCAGTGGGACAAAGCCATGCTGCCCGCGCACCTGGCCGTCCTCGGCGCCCTGGTCCGCTCCGCGCCAGCGTTCCACCTACGCCTCGGCCCGGACGTCGCCGCGCTGCCAGCTTTGTTCGAGACCTTCCTGGCCGGTTGAAGCGCCCGCGTCATGACCCCGCCAGGCCGCTGGCCTCGACCTCCGGCCCCTTGTGCGTGATGCGGTTGAACGTCACCAACCGCTGGATCAGCCAGCCCAGCGGGCGGCGCAGCGGCGAGGCGGCCAGGGCGCGTTTGAGAGCGCCTTCCCAGTAATGGCGGAAGTAGCGCCGGCGCCAGCGCCAGCGCAGCAGCTGGTAGTAAGGCGCCAGCAGCCAGTGGCCCTGGGAGCGGCCGACGAACAGGATGTCGTTGATCTCGCACATCACCTGGGCCTCGGCGTCGTCCATCCACGGTGTGTTGCCCCGGTTCAGATCGAAAGCCGCCCAGCCGGCCTGGGTGGCCGGCGGCTGGTAGCCCAGTTCCAGCGCCTGCGGCCAGAGCGGCGTGCCCGGGTACGGCATATACACGCACACCGAGCAGCGCACCTTCTCAGACAGCGCGCACAGCCGCTCGATCAGGTCCAGCGTGACCTGCGTGTCTGACTCGGTCTCGGCCGGCAAGCCGACGATGAATGACAGGTTGGCCTCCACCTCCGGCGCGCCCGCCACCAGGTTCTTGATCCCCCACTCGATCTGCCCGGCCTTCTGATCCTTGTGGATGTTGTCGAGCACGGCCTGGGAGCCGGACTCGGCGCCGATGTTCACCCACTGGCAGCGCGTGCGCCGCATCCAGGCCACGAACTCCGTGGAGAGCAGTTGCACGCGCACCTGGCCGCTCCACGGCAGCCCCACCTTCTCCACCAGGCGCTGCATCGGCTTGATCCGGCCGAAGAGGTAATCGTCGGCGTAATCCACGGCGTCGAGGCGGTAGTGCTCCTGCAGCCAATGCACCTGCTCCAGGATGAACTCGTCTGAGTGCTGGCGCCAGGTGCGCTTCATGACGACCTCGTTGTAGCAGAAGCCGCACCGGAACGGGCAGCCGCGCGAGATGTAGACCGGCAGAGCGCGCTGGAACGGTCCGCTCGGGATCAGGTAGCGCTCCACGTCGACTTTGTCCCAGCGCGGCCGAAAGCGGTCCAGATCCTGGATAAACGGCCGCTCGAGGTGGAACTGCGGTGTGCCGGCCTCGTCCTTGTAAGCCAGGCCGCGCACACTCTGCCACAGCGGGAGCTGCTCGCCGGCCAGGATGCGCGCCAGTTCCTGGGCCGTCTCCTCGCCCTCGTTCACCACGACGAAATCGACGTAGGCCTCCCGCAACACTTCCAGAGGCATGATGGTGGCGTGGACGCCGCCCCAGACCACGGGGAGGCCCAACGCCTTGACCCGCTGGGAGGCGGCGATGGTGGGCAGCAGCTGCGGGCCGGTGATGGTGCTGAAACCGACGAAGAGCGGGCGCTCGGCCGCCACCTGGCGCACGAACTCGTCGACGAAAGCCTCGGTCTCGTGGAAGACCCGCGTCGGGAAGCCGGCCTGCTCCAGCGCATCGGCGACGTACAGGATGCCGAACGGCGGGTACAGATCGCGGTGGTTGCGGAAGTTGATCAGGAAGATCGTGCGGTTAGCCATAGCCACTCACCTTCCCGTTGGCCGCGGATCACGCGGTGGGTGCAAGTTGGAGAGCGGCGCCCGCCAACGGCCAGCGCCGCCGACCTCAATCCGCCTCATCCGCCGCTAATTTGAGCGCTACGCGGAACCCCGTGCCCTGGGCGCGATAGTCGCGGCTGGGCGTGGTCACACTGCAGGCGCTGCGCACGTAAAGCCGGGTGTGATGGATGCTGTAACCCCATGACCCGCCCTTGACGACGTGAAAGTCGGGCAGGGCCGGGTTGTACCGGGACCGCGTCCACTCCCAGATGTTGCCGCTCATGTCCACGCAGCCGTAGGGCGAGACGTTCTCAGGCCGCGCGCCCACCGGCCAGGGATGCCCGTTGCGCCAGTACCAGCCGGCCCGCGCCCACTCCCGCTGCGGCCGGATCAGCAGCGAGAAGAGATACGTCTCCGGCCCAACCGGGAAGCGTCGCTGCCACTGGATCTCCGGCCGCGGCGCGGTCTCGCCCCACGGGTAGGTGCGGGCGTCCCCGCCGCGCGCCGCCTTCTCCCATTGCTCTTCGGTCGGCAGCGTACACGCCCTCTGCAACTGTCCGGACAACCAGGCGCAGTAGGCCAAGGCGTCGGCCTGCGAGACCTCCACAACCGGGAAGTGATCGTGGCCGTCCGGATAGCGCGGCGTGGGCGCGTAGGCGCGCACGATCAGGCCGCGCCAGCCGCGGACGACCTGGTACCAACGCCCGCGCCAGACGTAGCCCGTGGCTTCCAGGAACTCCCGCCACTCGCCATTGGTCACCGGCCTCCGCGCCAGCGCGAACGCCGGCAGTTCGATGATCTGACGCACCCGCAGCCGCGGACACTGCTCCAGGCGCTCGTAGCAGGCCTCGGGGCCGTAGACGAACGGCCCGGCCGGGATGTAGGCGAAAGACGGCGGACACGGGGCCGCCGTCGCTGGCCGAAGAGCGGCGCCGGGCGTCATCCGTCTTCGGGCCGTGGCCCGGCCAGCAACACCAAGGCTCCCAGCGCCGTGCCGGCCGCAAAGCTGGGAGCGGCCGCGCGCACGGTTTCAGCCAGCGGCCTCTCCGGCCGCCGAAAGCCCGCCAGGCCCAGCGCCCCGCCGAGGGCGGCCGCCGCGGCGGCCAACGCCGCTGCCCTGGGCTGGCCGCGCCTCGCCAACAGGAGGCTGACCGCCGCCGCCAGCGGGCCGACGCCGGCCCATTTGCGCGCGGGTCGCAGCCCCAGCGCTAATTGCGCATCGCCGAGCAGGCGCTGCGCCGTTGAGAGGTGGTGGGTGTGGCCCTCGGCCGGCGCCGGATCGACCTGCGCCAGCGGGTCCAGGCCGCGCTGATTGGCGGCCGCCCAGGCCGCGCCCAGGACCACCAGGGCGGCCAGGCGCTGGGCTGGGTCCTGGAGGCTCAGCGCCGCGCTCGCCAGCGGCACCGCCCAGTCCAGGTTGAAGCCGCGATACTCCTCGACGCGCAGGTGATAATCCTGGCTGCTGGTTGCGGCGGCCACCGCGGCGGCGGCGCTCAATTGCGTCAGCACGCCGCCCAGCCAACCCGCTGCGCCGCCGTGCTGAGTCAAGGTCACGGCGGCGGCGGGCGCGAGCGTGGCCGCCAACGCCAGCGCTTTGGGCGCGTAAGACGGCGGGTACTGCGCCTCGAGCTCATTGCGCGGGCGCTCCAGGTGAGGCAGGGCGGCGGCGCCAGCGGCGGCGGCGATGGTCAGCGGGAGCGCAGCGCCGTCCGGCAGGTCGAGGGCGGTGTTGACGGCGCTGGCCGCGATACCGGCCGAGGCCAGGCCCGTCAGCGCCAGCTCAGCGCGGCTGGGCGCGGGCACCGGCGTCGGCCCGCCCACGTCCGGGTGGACCTCGAAGCCGTCCTGCTGCAGCGCCTCGCGGATGTGCTCGACGTAGTGCAAGGCTTCCAGCGGCGCCGTGGCGTGCAGGACTTTGAAGAAATTCACGTAGCACAGGCGCACTCCGCGCTCGCGCGCCAGATGCGCCCAGTGGTGGGCGGCCGCGTGCAAGTCCAGCGGCACCATCGCCGCCGGCGTGAAGCGGTGGGCGAGGACCACGTGCGGGGCGCGGCGTTTGGCCACGAACCAATCGCCCTTCTGGTGGCGGGACTCGGCGAAGAACACGAGCGTCAGCGCCTCGCGCGCCATCGCGCGCAGGGTGGCGTCTAGATGCATCTCATGTCCCAGGATCAGGTCGCCGTCGAAGGCCACCAGCTTGCCGAAGACCGCGGCCTGCGCCAACGTCTGATCGATCAGGCGGTCCTCCGGCCAGGCGTAGCTGACCGGGCGCGGCACGCAGCTCAATCCGGCCGACTGAATCTGCTGGGCCAGCGCCGCGTCGAAGCCGAGGCCGATTTCGCCCAGGGTGGGCAGGTCCCCGGCGAAAGACAGCGTCGTGGCGCCGAGCACGCGCGCCTGGGTGTAGGGCAGGCGCGCCGCCAGCTCGGCGGCCAGTTGCTCCACGAGCTCCTCTGGGCCATACAGGTAATTCCAGTGGCCGACCGGCGGCTTCGCCCGGCGGGGTTGGCTGGGCGCGCGCGGCGTCAGAGCGCCTTCGGCGCGCAGCCGGTTGAGGCTGAGTTCGGGCAGGGAGGCGTGCGTGGCGCCGTGGTCGGCCAGCGCGTGCAGGACGGCGCCGAGGGGCTGGCCGGCGCGGATGGCCGCCGCCTTCACATCGTCCAGGTCAACGCAGATGGCGACGCGCCGGTGCGTGGCTTCCCACGCCTGGCGGCGTTGCAGGACCCGCGCCGAGGCGAGGCCGCCGAGGGCCGTCAGGGTGAGCGAAAGCAGGGTGGCCGGCTTGAGCATCAGATTGCCAAAGGGAGACGCGCTACGCCGGTGGTTCCGGCTGGCAGGGTCAAAGGACAATCGAACTAGGGTGTGGCGGCCGGGCTTACACCGGCCAAGCCACGAGCGGCCGACGCTTAGTGGCTGCTGAAAGTAACTTGTTTCAGGTCTTCGTGCTTGGTCAGCTCGGGCTTGACGTACATCGCGATTCTCCTTGAGAGAGATGGGTGGTGGGTGGCTGGCCGGCCGAACGTAGTGCGTCTCCCTTTGGCAACGGATCCACAAGGCGTCAGGGCCGCTGTGCGGGCGATTGTACTGAACCGCCCGGCTTGCTTCAAGGCTTCAAGGCGCGTGCGGCTTGTCGCGACTATTTGCGATAAGTTTGCTCCACATCAGTTGGGCGGTGTCTGTGCGCGTAACGGCCAGCGCCGTCCGCCAGACGCGCCAGCGCCCGCGCCAATCGGCGGCCCAGGCCGCGGCCTCGGCGCGGTCAGTCAGACCACGCCGCAGCCGATCCGCCAGCGAGGTCAACGGCTTCTGTTGCGTGCGCGCCATGAGCGCGGCCAGATCCATCCGCGCCGCGCGCTCACGCAGAGGCGGCGGCGTGGCCTGGGCCAGCGCGGGCAAGGCGGCCGCCGCCGGCGCGCTCAACAGCCGGTCGGCCAGCGCCAGGGCCGCCAAGGCATAGGGCGCGGTTTGCCGTTCAATGGCGCGCGTCGTGAAGCGCTCCCAATTCAGGCCGCCGGCCGCCGTCACCGTGGCCAGATCCAGCAGTTGCACCATGGCCGGCGCCCCGGCGATGACGTGGAAACAGAAGTGGACGCACAGGTGTAAGAGCAGGTCTTCGGCGGCGAGCACGCGCGCCTCCTGCCCGGCCAGGCGCACCAGCACCGCGCGTTCGCGCACGCCGGGCGTGATGTCGGCGCTCAGGCCGAACCAGGCCTCCTCCAGGGAGGTGTGCGGCTCGACCGTACCGTTGGCTTCGGCCGACAGGTACGGGTTGGGCGTGGGCGCGGCCGCCCCGGCGCGGCGGAAGGTGCTGGTGTGTTTGACCACGCCCGGCCCAACCAGCGGCGATTTGTGCCGGCCGCCGTAGCCGAGCTCACTCAGTACGGCCTCGGCCGCCGGTAGTTCCTGCGGTGTGAAGAGCAGATCGATGTCGTTCATCGGCCGCAGCGCGGGCTCGGTGTACACCCGGGCGGCCAGGTGGACGCCCTTCAGCGCAATCGGCCGCAAGCCGCGCGCCGCACAGGCGTCCAACACCTCGGCCAGTTGGGCGAAGAGGGCGGCGTTGCGCTGCGCCTGCGCGGCGTGTGTCACCGCCAGCTTGGCGGCAGCGCGCGGCGACAGCGTCACGCCCCACTCTGTCAGACGGTGCTGCAGGGCCGGGGCCAGGCCCAGCACGATGGCGCGCACCGCCAGCCGGTCCGCGTCAGCGCCGGCCCGCTCAAAGGCGGCCTGCCACGCCGCCGGCGTCTGGCCGAGGCGCAGGGCGTCCAGCAGGAGCTGGGTTTCGATCAGGGCCGGAGTCATCGGATCAGGGCCTCAGGCCTCCGCGCCGGCCTCGTCGGCGGAGAGCGCCGAATGCGGCGACAGCCGCAGCTCCTCATGATAAGAGCGCTCGGTGTTGACATCCCAGACGTCGTGGCGCTCGCCGTCCAGGTTGCGCACGGCCAGCATCGCCGTCAGCATGGAATGGTCCTGGTTGTTGTACTTGTGCAGGCCGTTGCGGCCCACCGTCTGCAAATTGCGGAAGCCGGCCAGGTAGCGTTTGAGCGTTTCCAGGTAGCGCGCGTAGGTGCCGTTGTAGATCGGGTAGGCCTGGCGCTGGCGGATGACCGTGCCGTCGAAGACGTCGGCGGCGCGCAGCAGGCCGATCTGTTCCAGCTCGCGCCCCCCGAGCGCGATCAGGTCGGCGTCGGCCATCGTCCACAGCGCCTCGCCTTCGGTGACGAAGTACTCCAGCCCCAGCGACGTCGTCGCCGGGTCCGGCACCAGGTCCGGGCTCCAGTTCTTGAAGTTCTGCACTCGGCCCACATGGACCTCCGGCGAGTGGATGTACAGCCAGTTGTCCGGGAACAGGTCGCGCTGGCGCACCAGCAGCACCACGGTCAGGAAGTCACGGTAGGTCAGGCCGCGCGCCGCCGCCAGCACCTCTGGCGGGGCGGGCGGATCAAGCTTGACGATCAGTTCAGACAGCGGCATGGACGAGATCACGTGCGCGGCGTCGAAGACGCGTTCGAAGCCGTCCTGGCGCGCCACCACGTCGGTGACTGCGCCCCCGGTGTGGCGCACCGCCATGACCTCGGTTTGGGTCAGCACGATCCCGCCCTGCCGCGCGGTGTGGTCAGCAGCGGCCTGCCACATCATGCCTGGGCCGCGCCGGGGATAGTGGAACTGTTGGATGAGGGTCTTGATGGCCTGCTCACCGCGCGGGCCGAAGAGCGCGTTCTTCAGCGCGACCGGCAAGGACAGCCCCTGGATGCGCTGGGCCGCCCACTCGGCCCGGATCTCCGAGCAGGGCAGGCCCCACACCTTTTCGGTGTAGGTTTTGAAGAAGATCAGGTAGAGCTTCTGGCCAAAGCGGTTGCACACCCACTCTTCAAAAGTCTCCTCGCGCCGGTAGGGGAAGAGCTGGGCCTTCACGTAGCTGGCCAGGACCGCCAGGCTGGTGGCCAGCCCCAGGTTGCCCAGCGCGTTGAGCGGCCGCAGCGGGTAATCGTAGAATTTGCCGCGATAGTAGATGCGCGAGGTGCGCGGCCGGGCCAGGAAATCGTCGCCGAGGAGCGCCTGCCAGAAGCGCTCCACCTCCGGTACCTTGGTGAAGAAGCGGTGTCCGCCGATATCAAACAGGTAACCGCGATAGCTTTCCGTGCGGGCGATGCCGCCGACCTGGGCCTCGCGCTCCAGCACGATGACGGCCTGGTTGCGCCGGCACAGCTCCACGGCCGCGGTCAGGCCGGCCGGGCCGGCGCCGATGACGACCACCTGGCGGTTAGCGGGCACGGTCACTTTCGCGCATTGGTTTGGCGGTCGAGATAGTCAATGTTGATGAATTCGTGAGACTGTAAGAGATACGTCCCCGCCGCCGGGAATGGATTTGCCCGCCAACGCCGGCCAGTCAGTCTTCGGTCAGGAGCGTGGAGCCGCAGAACGTGCACTCGGCGCTTTGGTCGTCGATCCACTCGACCTCGTCGCTGCGCACCGGTGCCGCGCACTGCGGGCACTGGGCCGGCAGGCGCCCGCGGGCCGCGGCGGCCAGGGCCGGCTCCGGCTGACCGACGTCGCTGGCCAGTTCGTGGGCCAACGCCTCGGCTTCGGCGACCAGGCCGGCGCCGCGCAGGCCATCCACGATCCGCCAGCCGAGCTGCCCGGCCCGCCGGTCGCGGCCAAGCCGTTTGAGCCAGGCCAGCGCCGCGCGGGCTTCGGCCAGGGCCCGCTGCCCGTCCCCGGCGGCGGCGCAGGCTTCGCCGGCGTGCAGGTGCAGGTGCACGGCGCGCTTGTACTGGCCATCGTGCGCGGCCTGCTGTGCCAATTCAGAGTAGGCGCGGGCGGCCTCGGGCAGCGCCCCGGCGGCCCGCTGGCGATTGGCTTCCGCCAGCTGTGGCAGGAGCAGCGCGCTGAGGGCTGGCCTCAAACCGAGACCACGGCGGCGCGGGCGGGCAGGGCGGTTGGGGCGGAAACGCACGGTGGCCTCCGGGGTGAGCTGGCGCGGTGCGCGTGACCGATCAAATGAAATCGTCGTTGTCGAGCGCGTCCGCCTCGTCGCCGGCGTCGCCCTCGTCCGCCGCGGCCTCGGCGGCGGCAGCCGGCGGCTCGCCCAGGGTCACAGCCCGGCCAAAGATCAAGTAGCCGGTGTGGGCCACCATGCGGTCGGTGGGGCGCAGGCGCTCGGGCACGATCTTGTAGTAGCGGATCAGGACCTCGCAGACTTCCACGAAGTCAAAGCGGTCGCGCTGGAGCGCTTCCAGCAGGCGCGAGACCTGGTTGGCGGTGGGCAGGATGCTGCCGAAGAAACCGCCGCCCTTGAGCGCGGCGCGCGCCTCGACGGTGTAATCCCACGGGTTGGGGACGTCCAGGAACAGCGCGTCGACGTCCACTTCGTCGAAGCCCAGGCTGATGTCGCGCTGCTTCAGCGTCACCCGTTCCAGCAGGCCGACGCGCTCCAGGTTGCGGCGCGCCAGGCTCTGCATGTCCTCGCGCACGTCGTAGGAGATCACGCGCCCCTGCGGCCCCACCGTCTGGGCCAGCACCGTCGTCAGGCCGCCGCTGCCGGTGCCGCACTCCAGCACGGTCTTGCCCGGCGTGATGGACATCTTCATCAGAATGAAGCCGATGTCCTTGGGATAGATGATCTGCGAGTTGCGCTTGATATCGCGGATCAGGTCGTCGGTGGACGGCTCCAGGAGATAGAAACGGTGGCCCTTGTGGGTGGCCACCTCGGCGCCCAGCGCCAGGCCGATGAGCGCGTCGTGCTCGATGTAGCCGTAGTTGCAGTGGAACTTCTCGCCCGGCTTCAGCCGGAAGATAAAGGTCTGCTTTTTACGGTCGCGTCCGATGAGTTGGATGATGTCACCCGCCTGGGTCACTGCCATTGGGTTTGTGCCTCGCCGCTGTGAGATGGAGGCGATTATAACCGCGGACGGGTAGGCTATCCTTCCTGTTGCCGGGCCTGTCAGTTATGGTACACTTCCTGCGCTATAGATGCTGCGGAGGCCTGGATGGAGAATAGCAAGCGAGTTGTGTGCATTGAGGACGAGCCGGAGATGATCGACCTCATGCGCTTGATCTTGAGCCGCAAGGGCTATCAGGTGATTGGCGCGATGGGGGGACGCGAGGGCCTGGAGGCCGTTCAGCGCGACAAGCCCGACGTCGTCCTGCTGGACCTGATGATGCCGGACATGGACGGCTGGGAAGTCTATCAGAAAATGAAGGCCAACGACGCTACCAAGAACATCCCCGTGATCGTGGTGACGGCCAAGGCGCAGAGCATCGACAAGGTGCTGGGGCTGCACATCGCCAAGGTGGACGACTACATCACCAAGCCGTTTGGCCCGCAGGACCTCGTCGACAGCATCGAGAAGGTGCTGGCCCGCAAAGAGCGGGAGCGGGCCGAGAAAGAGAAGCCGGCCTGACCCGGCGCGGGCAGCCGATCGCATGACCCAGGCCGGGGGCGGTAACACGCCCCCGGATTTGTTGTGAGCCGCCGCGTCGACGTGATCCACCGCGCCTCCGGCGTCCGGCTCGTCCAGGGCGCGCGGTGGTGCGCGTCTTTCTGGTGCCGGCTGCGCGGGCTGATGTTTCGCCGCCGCCTGGAGCCGGGCGAGGCCGTCCTCCTGGTGGAGGCCGCCGACAGCCGCGTGACCACGTCCATCCACATGTTCTTCGTCCCGTTCCCGATTGCGGCTATCTGGATCAACAGCGCCGGCCAGGTCGTGGACAAAGTCGAGGCGCTGCCCAATCGGCCGTATTACGCCCCGCGCCGGCCGGCGCGCTTTACTCTGGAAGGGTCCCCGGCCTTGCTCTCCCAAGTGGCAATTGACGATGAGCTGGTTTTTGAAGACAGCGCGCTTGCTGCTGGTCGTTAGCGTGCTGGGCCTGGCGGCCGCGGCGCCGGTGCGCGCTCAGGCGCCGGCCGGCCCGGTGTACGTCGTCCAGGCCGGCGACACGCTCTACGGCATCGCCCGGCAATTCGGCGTGCCCCTGGACGCGCTGCAGGCCGCGAACCCCACTGTGGATGCCGCGAACCTGCCGGTCGGCCAGGCTTTGATCATCCCGGGCTACGCCGATGTCTCCGGCGCGCTGAGCGTCCATTTTCTTGGGCCGGGCGAAGCCCTGGATAGCTTGATGCTGCGCTTCGGGTTGCAGCGCGCGACGCTGGTGCGCCTCAACCGGCTGGTCAACCCGGACCGGCTGTACATCAGCCAGCCCATCATTCTGGTGGACGCGCCGGATGCTGGCCCGCCTCTGGAGACGGGCGTGACGGTGACGGCACCGGACGGGGCCGGCCTGTTATCGGTGGCGGCGGCCGCCAACCAGAACCCGTGGGCGCTGGCGGCCGCTAACCGCCTGGCGCATCCGGGCGCCCTGCCACCCGGCGCCGCCATCGTGCAGCCCGGCGGGCAAGCCGCCCTGAAGGCTCTGCCGGCGCCGCTGGACGACATCCAACTGCGGCCGTTGCCGGCCGTCCAGGGCGGCACCCTGGTCGTCGCCGTGCGCACGCGCGAGGCCGTGCCCGTCACCGGCGCGTTGGGCGATTGGCCGCTCACGTTCAGCGTGGATCCGGCCGATCCCAAGCGCGCGGTGGCGCTGCTGGGCCTCTACCGCCTGGCCGAGCCCAACCTGTACCCGTTGACGATCACGGCCGGCGGCGCGCGCTTCTCCCAGGCGCTGCCGGTGCGCGCCGCCGACTACGGTTCCGATCCGCCGCTGACCGTGGACCCGGCCACCCTGGACCCGGCCAGCGTGCAGCCGGAACTGGAACGCGTGCTGGCCATCGTCCGGCAAGTGACGCCGACCCGACAGTGGGAGGGCGCCTTTCTGCTGCCGTCCGTCGGCGCGATCCGCTCGCGCTTCGGGTCACTGCGCGCCTACAACGGCGGCCCGTACGATTCGTTTCACGGCGGGGTGGATTTCTCCGGGGCGGAGGACCGGCCCATTACGGCGCCGGCGCCGGGGGTGGTGGTGCTCTCCGAGCCGCTGACGGTGCGCGGCCTGGCCACGATCATCGATCATGGCTGGGGCGTCTTCACCGGCTATTGGCATCAGTCGCAGAGCCTGGTCCAGGTGGGCGACCGTGTCAGCCCCGGGCAGATTATCGGCTACCAGGGCGCGACCGGGCGCGTCACCGGCCCGCACCTGCACTGGGAGGTGTGGGTGGGCGGCTACCAGGTGGAGCCGCTCGCCTGGACGGAAGCCGTTTTTCCGTGAGGCCGGTCACTCCTCGACCGGCCCGCCGCTGTCGGCCAGGTCGCCCGTCTCCAACTCGTGGCGCTCGTACTGCTCGATGAGCGCCTGCGCCTCGGCCGCGCGGGCGTCGGGCACGAGCACGTCCACTTCACCCATCGGGCCGACGGTGAGGGCGTAGACGGCCCCGGCGCTGTCCTGGGAGAGCTGCACCGGGAGCTCAGCCGACTCCAGCAGGCTCTTGATGATCTCGGCCTGGATCAGGCCGGCGGCGGTGTAGACAACGATCCATTGCGGCGGCATGGCGGCGTTTCCTTTGTTTGTGCCGGATATTGCAAACCCGGTCACCCTGAGTATAATCCCTTAGCATTTTGTCGACAGGCACAGGATTGAGGCGAAGACTTGAGCGGACCCCAGACACTGAAGGCTGATTATTGGGGCGCGGGCTTCTCGATTGAAGACGCGGACCTGGAATATCTCTACAACCTCCTGCTAGAAGAGGAGACCCCGCTGACCAGTCAGGAGATGACCCAAGTCATCATCCAGCGGCGGGTGGAGCGCGAGGCTGAAGCGCTGAAGCGGCGCGAGCAGGGCGCGGTTCCCTATCTCCCCAAAGAAACCTACACGGTTGGCCAGCAGATCGCGTTCACGGCGCCGCGCTTTGTGATCGGCACGGTCGTGCGCCTGCGCGCCGGCCAGAACCCGGACCAGGGCCAGTTTGATGTCGTCGCCGTGGATTTCGGTGATGGCCGCCCGCCGCGCGAGTTCGCGGCCCGCCTGGCCGACCATCCGCTCAACACGCAGATGGTCTACCACGGCGATGCGGAACTGGCGGAGCCGGAGGAGCTGTTCAACCGCTACGGCGCGACGGTGGCCGTCAAACTGGAGGCGCGCCTCAAGGCTAGCCCGGACATCGTCCGTCTGGCCGGGCGCTGGTTCCCGCGGTCGCTGCTGGCCAACGTCAACATCGGCCACCTCAACCTGGCCGAGGCCGTGCTGGACATGGCCGGTGGCGGCCCGCTGCCCACCGAGGCCCTGCTCAAGGAAGTGGGCCTGCCCGCCAACGTCAACCCCCGCCTGCAGGCGTTCTCGCTGCACTACGCGCTGCAGGAGGATGAGCGCTTCGACGAAGTCGGCCCGTCCGGCCAGGTGCTCTGGTACCTGCGCCGCCTGGAGCCGCCCGAGGTGCTCTACCCGCCGCGCCGCCTGGAGAACGCCGCGCCCGAGTTCGACGCGGGCCGGTTGACGCCGGCCCTGCGCGCCCTGATTGACGAGATCGACGACGAGTTCTCGACCGAGGTCGGTGACGGCGACTGAGGTCGCGGTGACGTTGACGTTCCCGCATCGGCGCGTCGGCACCCTGCCGATCTCGCCGCGCCTGCGGCACTTCTTCCCGACCGCCCTCGAATCCCCGCGCATCCGCTTTGACCTGGTCGACGGCGACACCGGCGAGCGCCTGCCGGGCTGGGTGGTGCAGAGCGGCCGGTACGTTTACGGCCTGGACGAGTGGTACAAAAAGCTCGACGTGCCGGTCGGCGGGCAGCTGACCGTCGGCGCCGGCGCGCAGCCGGGCGAGGTGGTGGTGAAGGCCGCCCGGCGCCGGCCGACGCGCGAATGGGTGCGCACAGCCGCGCCGGGCGCGGATGGCCGCCTGAGCTTCACGATGCAGAAACGCCTGATCGGCATCAACTACGATGACCTGATGGTCGTCGCCGTCGACAACTCCGGGGCCATCGACGACGTCTGGCTGAAGAGCCAGCATCTGCCCTTCGCGCGCCTGGTGGCCGATCTGTTCCGCGAGCTGGCCAAGCTGAACCCGCAGAGCGCCGTGCATGCCAAGAGCCTGTATGCGGCCGTCAACGTGGTGCGCCGCTGCCCGCCCGGCCCGATCTTTGTCGAGCTGTTGACCCGGCCCTATTTTGCGCACGTCGGCGATGCCTACTGGCGCTTTGACCAATCGCAATGGACGGAGTAATCCGGTGAGCGTCCAGTTCTCTTCCTCGAGCGCCTTCGTCAAACCGACGCTGGAAACCGAATTTCACATTGACTTTGACTGGTGGGAGCGCGAGGGCCGCGAGCTGCGCGTGGACGTGCTCAAACACCTGCGGCCCGAGTCGCAGGCCGCCTTCGCCAACTACCGCGGCGGCGACACCGTCGACGCCGTCGACGCGGCCACCGGCGAGGTGCGCCCGGTGGACAAGCTGCAGTATCTGCTGCGGACCCAGTGTAAGCCGCTCGAGGAGTTCCTGACCGAGCACACCTCCATGGTGGACGCGGTCTTCCACGTCTTCCTGCACAACGGCAACAAGCCGCTGACGCCCTACGATCTCAGCGACGAGATCAACCGGCCGGCCCAGACGATCCTGCGCACGTTGTCTGGCCGCGTCGTCTACAAAGGCCTGCGCCCGGTGCTGAACCGCGACGCCGAATGAGAGTCTTCGTCAAGCTGTTTGCCCTGCTGCGCGATCATCACCCCGGTCCCAATCGCTCGATTCCGCTCGTGGTCGAACTGCCGGAGGGCGCCCAGGTAGCTGATCTGCCGGCCGCGCTCAACCTGCCGCCCGGCCTGGTCCGTAACGCCTTCGTCAACAATCAGACCGTTTCACTGCAAACTCAGTTGAGCGACGGCGATCAGGTCAGCCTGTTTCCGCCCGTGGTGGGCGGCGCCGGGCGCCCGCGCGTCCTGACCACCCCGGCCGGGCCGGACCAGTCCCCCTGGGGAGACCGCCGTTGTGTCACCGCGGGCCGCCCAGACCAACCTCTACCTCCAGCGCCTTAACGCCGTCATCGGCCACGCCCGCGCGAACCTGACCGACGACCTCTCGCTGGAGGCGTTGGCGCGGGTGGCGGGCTTTTCGCCTTTCCACTTTCACCGCCTGTTCCGGTCCCTCACCGGCGAGACCCTCAGCGACCTGGTGGCCCGCCTGCGCCTCGAGCGCGCGGTCGCCTTGCTGCGCGCGACGCCGCGGCGCTCCATCACCGAGGCCGCTTACGCCAGCGGCTTTGCCTCAGTGTCCGTGTTCTCGCGCGCCTTCAAGCGGCGCTATGGCCTCAACGCCCGGCAGTGGGACCGGCAGGCTCCGCTGCAAGGTAGCAAGAATGGACAAGAATCGGCGGAATTTCCGCGCTATACTCTAGAAAATTTGAGCGACTTGGCGGAGCGGGAGGGATTGGAGGTGCGTCTGCGCACCTTGGCGGCCCAGCGGCTGGCCTATATCCGCGTCTACGATTCCTACCGTAAGCCCGACCGGGTCGGGGAGGCTTATCAACGTCTGATCGCCTGGTTCTGCCGGAAGGGCGGCCGACTTGATCACACCACGCTGTACGGAATGTCACAGGACGACCCGGATATCACGCCGCTGCGGCTGTGCCGCTTCGACTGGTGCCTGAAAGTGCCGGCCGACTGGCCGGCGGAAGACGAGATCAGCGTGCGGGAGTGGCCGGCCTGTCGCATCGCCGCCATCCGCTGCGTGGGCGATCTGCAACTGGAAGACAAAGCGTTTCAATACCTGTTCCGCTATTGGCTGCCGCGCAGCCGCTACCAGCCCGCCAACCTGCCCGCCTTGGAGATCTATCGGCGGCTGCCGTCGGAGTTGGGCTGGGAGACGTACGACATGGATTGCGCCGTGCCGATCGTGCCGCTGTGACGGCGCCGGCCGGCCGATGGGGCGTTGGCCGTTCCAAACACACAGCTTGAGAGGAGCACAGCATGCAACTGGGCGCATTTTCCATCAGTCTGGCGGTGAAGGACTTGACGGCCTCGCGGGCCTTCTACGAGAAATTCGGTTTCAAGGTCTTTGGCGGCGACGCCGCCCAGAACTGGTTGATCCTGAAGAACGGCGATCACCTGATCGGCTTGTTCCAGGGCATGTTTGAGAAGAACATGTTGACCTTCAACCCCGGCTGGGACAGCAACGCCCAGCCGGTGGAGGACTTCACCGACGTGCGCGAACTGCAGCGGCAGCTCAAGGCGCAGGGCGTCCAGTTGGCGCCGGAAGCCGATGAGACGACCCAGGGCCCGGCCTACTTCATGGCGATCGACCCGGATGGCAACCCGATCCTGGTGGATCAGCATCGCTGACGAGCGGGCCGCGGCGGGCTGACCTCGGGCGTCGGACGCGCGTTTCGTATTACAATACGGCGCGACGAAGACGCCCCTATAGCTTAAGTGGATAAAGCAAGCGCCTTCTAAGCGTTAGAGTGGGGGTTCGAGTCCCTCTAGGGGCACTGCGCCGGACCGGTCCGTCACGGTCCGGCGCTTTGTTGTCTGCCGGCCTCAGTCCTCGCGCCGCGCCGACAGCGGCAGGCGCAGCGTGACGCGCGTGCCGCGCCCTGGCGCCGCGCCCACCTCCAGCGTCCCGCCGACGATGGCGAGCATGGCCTGATGCAGCGCCAGGCCGTGCCCACTCGGCGTCATCGTCGGCGCCGGCCCCACGCCATCGTCGTCCACGCACACCACCAATCCGGCCGCTTGCGTCACGGTCAGCGTCAGGCCCAGCGGCCCGCCGTCCGCGCCGCGGCCGTAGCGCGCCGCGTTGCGGACCGCTTCGCGCGCGGCGTAAAAGAGCACCTCCACGGCCAGCGGCGCCAGCGCGGCGCAAGCGCGCTCCGCCTCAGCCGTGATCTGCCAGGCCACGGTCCCAAAAGCGCCGGGGAATTCCGTCGCGAGCAAGACCCGCAGCGCGGGCAGCAAACCCAGCCGCGCCGGCTCGGAGATCGGCCGCGCCGGCGCGCTTTGCAGCAGCCCGGCCAGCCGCTTGTGGACGCTGGTCAGCAGCGCCAGGGCGGCCGGGTCGGCGCCGTCCAGGCGCAGCAGGGCGGCGTGCAGTTCCGGCAGGACTTCATCGTGGACGAGCCGATGCGCGCGCCGGTCCAAGAGCTGGCTTTCGGCCAGGCGTTGGCGCTGGAGCGCCAGCAGCCGCCGCGCCATTTCGGCGCCGGCCTGGGCGTCGATCAGGCGCTCGCCGCTGGCCCGCGCCACCTCGATCGCCTCCTGCGTGTACAAGCCGCCATCCCGTTTCGGCCCCAGCAGCAGCGCCCCAATCAGGCCGCGCTCGCTCCACAGCGGCACCAGCCAGACCGGCCCGTCCTCCGGCGGCAGCCCGAGGCGGGCCGGCTCGAGCGGCACCGCCATGGCCGCCCGGGCGTCAGCGGCCAGGGCGGCCAGCGTATCCAGCGGCGGAGCCGGCCGAGCGGCGGGGTGCGTCAGGGGCGGGCCGGCCAGCGGCGCCTGCGGACCCAGAGCTGCCAGGACCGCCCAGCGCGCGCCCAGGAGCGACTCACACAGGGCGCGAAACGGCGCGGCGCTGTCGACTTCGGTGGGCAAGGCCGGCGCGATGAGCTGTTCCACCACACGCTGGCTGGACACAAACGGCCGCAGCTGACGCATCGCGTCTTCGCGATCGGCGTGCGTGCGCCAGCTGAAGAGCGCGTAGAACAGCGTCATCAGCAGCGCCGTCAGCATCAGACTGTAGAGCGGGCGCAGCGCCAGGGCCAGGCCGCCGCCAATCACCAGGCTATAGCCGGCCGCCAGGAAGATGGCGTTGCGCCACTGGCCCCGCAGCCCGCCCCGCGGCAACGCCCGACCGGTGAAGATCTCGTAGGCGACGATGGCCTGGCCGGCCAGCACTGTGGCCGCCGCCACCAAGCCGGCCGCCAGCACGTCTAGCACCGCCACCGTGGCCGTCAGATCCGGCAGCAGGTTGGCCGCGCGCCTCGTGGCGGCCAGGCCGACGGCCCAGGCCATCACGCCGGCCACGAGCAAGCTCAGCGCCAGCAGCACGCCGGACGTGCCGATCAGCCAGGGCCGCGCCCGCCGCCGGGCCAGGTCGCCCAGCAGCCGCGCCGAGGGGCCGGGCCGCGCCAGCGCGTCCAGCGAGAGGCCGATGCAAACCACGATCACCACCGGGTAGGCCAGCATCAAGACCGGCACGCCGGCCAGTGACGGCGTGGGCGCCAGCTGCAGCGTGGCCAGTTGCGTGAAGGTGGGGAAGGGGTTGGCGAAGGCCAGCAGGCCGAAGACGCCGAGCGTCCCGGCGCCGGCCAGGTACAGGCCGGGGCGGTGGCGGCGGTGGAAGGCGCTGCGCCAGTCGTCCCAGTAGCCGCCATACCAGAGCGTGATCGCGTACCAGGCGCACGGCAGGGCCGCGACCGGGAACCAACCCAGCCGCCACCAGAAATCCAGGCTGTTGCCGAGGCGGCCCAGGCCCAGCCCGAACAGCACCGTGTGCGTGACGAAGAAACCGCCGGCCAGCAGCAGGCTGCTGCCGGCCAGGGCGACGCCGGCCGTGCGCCGGTCGGCCGCCAGGAGCACGGTCAGGCCCAGCCAGATCAGCAGGATGGTGTTGAACAGCGACAGCGCCAGCGCGGCCCAATCGATGAGCAGCAGGCCGCTCATTCCCAGACTACCCAGGCGCCGGCCGCGTTCAGCACCCGCGCCACGCCGTCCGCGTCCCACGTGATCAGGCGGCCGGCCTGTGCGATCAGCGCCGCGCGCGTGCGCGCCACTTTCTCATCCGTGGTCGATTCGTCCAGGCCCCAGGCGGCGTAGATCTGGCCGTTGACGCGGCTGATCGTGCGCTTGTCGCGGAAGCCCAGGCGGGCCGCGATCTGCTCGTTGGTGAGGCCCTGCGCCAACAGCCGGGCCACGGCCTGCTCGTTGGGCTCCAGCAGGGCCAGCGGCGAGGTCTCGTCCTTGTGCCGGACGGCCTGCACGCGCGCTTCGATCTCGGGGTCGATGAAGCTGCGCCCGGCCACGGCATCGCGCAGGAGCGGCACGATCATGGCCGGCAGCAGGTAGTTGGATTTGCGCACGTAGGCGTAGTGGCTGAGGATGCCGGCCTGGCGGAACTCGCGGAAGTAGGCGTCGTCGTCCTGGATGGAGTAGAAGACGATCGGCAGGCGCGGCAGCTCGCGGCGCAAAGCGACGGCGGTCTGGATGCCGTTGAGCGGACCGGCCAACTGCACGTCCAGCAAGGCGGCGGCGGGCGGCGCCTCGGCGGCCAGGGCAAACGCCAGCGCGGCCTCGCCCGCGGCGCAGGCGTGCAGAACGCGCACCTGCCCGGTGGCCTCCAGGCCGTGGGCCAGCGCCGCGCGCAACTTCTCATTGTCCTCGACGAGCAGCAGAGTGAGCATGACCATGAGTGCTTGGGGCGCGTCCTGACCTGGCGCCTCGTCCTAATGAGCTGAGCCGGTTTGGCCCCGGCCGATGAACGGGAGGCTAGCGCGCTTTGAGCCGCGCGCGCACGGCCTCCGGCGCCCAGGCCAGCGCCGCGAGCGCGAGCGCCGCCAGGTGAAAGGGCCAGCGCCAGTGCGCGTCCACCAGGCCGGGCAGCGGGGACGGCTCCGGCGCGGCCGTCCACGCGCTGGCGTTCTTGGACCAGGCCAGGAAGGCTTCGCCTACCGGGAGAACGCCGAACGCGTAGCGCTTCTGGCCGCCCCAGCTCACGGGCAGGCCCACGGCCTCGCTGGCCGGGATGAGCGCGTCCACCACGGCCGCGTCGCCGTGGACCTGCGCGGCCCCCAGAGTCACGACGGTGGCCGAAGCGCTGAAGCCCGCGACCAATGGGCCGGAGTCTACATCGCCTGCGCCGTTGCGGCCAAGCGGATACTCGCGCGTGCCGGGCACGCCCAGGACCGGGGCCAGGAACTGCTCCCGAAAGGCCGCGTACTGCTGGCGTCCCCACGCGGGATCAATCTCGATCAGGAAGCGCGCAATCACGCTCTGCGAGGAGCCGCGTGTCCCCTGCAGCTTCTGCCCGGTCCGGGCCTGCACCTGGTGCGGCAGCAGGCCCGTGTCCGGATCGACCAGGGCTTGCGCGGCCCTCACCCAGCGGTCGACGGTGGGCGCATAAGCGGGCGTGAACAGCCGGTCGTGCAGGCTCAGCGCGGCCATGGCCACCACGCTGTCCACGGGCCAGGCCTGGCCGGGGTAGGCCGGCAGGAAGGGGGTGGCGCTGGCGTCGAAGGCGGCAGCCAGCTCGGCGCAGGCCTGTTCGAAAAGTTCCACCTCCAGCGGATTGCGCTCGCTCTCCGGCTGCAGCGTGAGCAGGCCGCCCAACAGCCAGGTGCTCCAACCGGCGTAGAAGACGCCGTAGGGCGGCGTGAGCTGCGGGCTGAAGACCGCCCGGCCGGCCGGCGCGTCCACGCGTGACCAGGCCCAGCGCGCCTCGCGCAGGGCTTCGGCGTGCAGGGCCGTCTCCGGGGCCGCGCGCCGCCCGACCTCGACCCACGTCAGGCCGTACAGCGCGTAAGAGAAGAAATAGCCTTCTGGAAAGAGTTGCTGCATGTCCGCGCCAGCGCCGGCCTCCAGCGCGGCGCGCAGGCCGTGCAGCTGCGCGACGGTATCCGGCCCGAGCGCGGGCGCCCGGTACGCGGCGCCGCCGGGATGGTACAGGCGCAGATTCAGGCCAAGCAAGGCCAGGCTGACGAGCGCGGCCAGCAGACGGTAGAGCCAGAGCAGGAGGCGCATCCGGGCGAGGGTGGCACAACTGCGCGGCGCCGTCAAGCACTCAGGTGCTTCCCGAACGCCACCTGAGCGGTGGCGTCTGAGCCGCCTTTTTCGCTACAGTGGCAGCCATGAACGCATTCACAGGGATGCTGGCGGGGTTTGTGATCGCGGCCGGATTGGTGGCGACTCGGCGCTGGGGACACTCGGCCTGGCGCTGGCTGGTGTGGCCGCAGATCGGCCTGGCGGGCGCCGCGTCTTGGGCGGCTTATCAAGGCCTGCTGCCGCTGGAGCTGCTGCGCTGGCCGCTGGCCGACAAGGTTCTGCACTTCCTGCTGTTCGGGTCCGTGGCCTTCTGGCTGCACCTGTGGCTGGGTGGCCGGACCGCGCGTCTGGGCCGCCTGGCTGTGCCGCTGGCTCTGGCGGTCCCCTTGCTCGTGGCGACCGTCGACGAGATCGCGCAGGGTTTCTCGGCGCGCCGGTCGCTGGACCTGGGCGACTGGCTGTGCAACCTGGCCGGGCTGTTGGTCTTCTGGCGGCTCAGCGTCTGGCTGACGCGCCGGGAGGGCAGAGCTGGCGCGGTTGTGGGCGAGGCGCGCCTACCGTCACATTGAGCCAGCCGAACAGCCCGCCGCGCTTGGGTTGCGTTTCCGTGAAGTAAGTCCCCTAACCTGGAGAGACATATGAATTCGCCCAAAACTACTTATCGAGCGGCCGTTGGTCTCGCCCTCCTCACCGCCGGCCTGCTCATCTGGCTGAGCCTCGGCGTCGGCATCATCGGGGCCGATGGCGATCCGGCCAACCGCCTGTACTTTGGGGTGCTCGCCGTCGGGCTCGTCGGCGCCATCTTCGCGCGCTTCCGGCCGCTGGGCATGGCGCGCGCCCTGCTCGCCACAGCGCTGGCTCAAGCTTTGGTCGCCGTGATCGCAGTGGCCGCCCGGTTGGGCTATCCCTGGAGTGGGCCGCTGGAATTGACGATTCTGAACGGGTTCTTCGTCGCGCTCTTCGGCGCGGCGGCCTGGTTGTTCTGGCGGGCGGCGCAGACGCGGCCCGAACGGGGAGCGGCCTAGGCTCGACTGGGGCGGCCGCCCGCGCCCAGCCGCGATTTCGTAACGGTTAGCAAGCTCCCACGAAAGGCTGGTCCATGAAAATCGATATCATCGTCGTCTACATGCAGCGTTACCGTCACGGCCATGAGGTGAACTTCGTCCCGCCCATCACGGGCATCCACCTGGCGGCGCTGACGCCGGCCCGGCACCGCGTGCGCGTCATCCATCAGCAGGTGGACCCGATCCCGTATCAGACCGACGCCGACCTGATCGCGCTCTCGTTTTTCAGCGGATTTGCGCCGGAGGCCTACCGGCTGGCGCGGCACTTCCGGGCGCTGGGTAAGCGCGTGGTGGCGGGCGGGCCGCACGCCACCTTCTGGCCGGACGAGGCGCTGGAGCACGGCTGTGACGCCGTCGTGGTCGGTGAGGCTGAGTCGGTTTGGGCCGAGGTCCTGGCGGACGCCGAGCGCGGCGCGCTGCGCCCGATCTATCGCGGCGTGCCCCAGCCGCTGACCGGCCTGCCCAGGCCGCGCTATGACCTGCTGTCCCCGCGCTTCTTCGTGCGGCGCGTGGTTCAGGCCACCCGCGGCTGCCCGTTTGCGTGCTCGTTCTGCTCGGTGCCATCGGTCAACCCCGGCTTCCGCGTGCGCCCGGTGGACCAGGTCTTGCGGGACATCGTCTACGATCAATTCCCGCACTGGTGGCAGCGCCAGGTGGTGTGGTTCTGGGACGACAACCTGACGGCCAAGCGCGGCTACATCAAAGAGCTGCTCAAGGCCATGATCCCGCACCGGCGCTGGTGGCTGACCCAGGCCAGCATGGACATCGCCCAGGACCCGGAACTGCTGGACCTGATGCGCGCGTCCGGGTGCATCGGCGTCTTTTTCGGCATCGAGAGCTTTGGGCGCACCTCGCTCCAGCACGCCAACAAGCGCCAGAACAAGGCCGAGCTGTACCGCGAACGTATCCAGGCCCTGCACGAGCACGGCATCGCGGTGATGGCGGGCTTCGTGGCCGGCTTCGACGGCGATACGCCGGACGCGATCGTGGAGATGGCCCACCAGCTCAACGCCGTGGGCGTGGACGTGCCGTTCCTGAGCGTCCTGACGCCGTTCAAAGGCACACCCCTGTACGCCGAGATGGCGCGCGACGGGCGGCTGCTGCTGCAGCGCGGCTGGCAATACTACAACGGTTACAACGTCGCTTTCGAGCCGCGGGCGATGACGCCGGCGCGGCTGCTGAGCGCCCACCGCGAACTGTGGAATACGGCCTTCTCGCCCGCCCACGTCGCGCGGCGGGCGGCCCGCGCCGCGCGGCTCCGGCTGGGCGCCGCCCTGCTGTCGCTGTCGATGAATGGCTTCTACGGCCTGAAGCGGCTGCTGGGTAATGCCCCGTTGGACATGGCCGGCCGGCCGATGGCGGTCCCGATCGGACCGGTCGAGGCGGCGCCGGCCCAGTGCTGGCCGGAGGCCGAGGCCGCTGGGGAAATCCCTGTCACGCAGGAGCAATCCGATGGCACCCGTCTTGTCACCGTCTGAGAAACGCAGCCGGCCAGCGGGCGGCCGCGCTGCGGGAGCCGCCTTGGCCCGCTTTGCGCCAGGCACGCCGTTCTGGCGCGTCAACCGCGAGTGGCTGGTGATCCTGGGCGGGGCGCGCGCCGTGTTGTTGGAGCTGGCGCACCCGCTGGTGGCCGAGGGCGTCGCCCGCCACAGCCGCTATCGGGCCGATCCGTTCGGGCGCTTGTTCCGGACGGTGCGGACGATGACGGACCTGACCTTTGGCGGGCCGGGGGCGGCGCGGCGCGCGGCGCAGGCGTTAGGGCGCTGCCATCGCCCGGTGCGCGGCCAACTGGCCGAGGCGTGCGGGCCGTTCCCGGCCGGCACTGAGTACGACGCGGCCGATCCGTTTCTGAAGTTGTGGGTGCTGGCCACGTTGATCGATTCGGTGCTGCGCGTCTATGAGCTGTTTGTGGCGCCGCTGACGGCCGCGGAGAAGGAGGCCTACTACCGCGAGGCGCAGGCCCTGGGGCCGGGTGTGGGCCTGTCCCCGGCCTTGATGCCGGCCACCTACGCCGACTTTGCCGCCTACATGGACGCCATGTTGGCCAGCGACTTGCTCACGGTCGGTCCGGCCGCGCGCGACATCGTGCGCGCCCTGTACGGCGCTCCGGTGTTCGGGTCGTTGGCCTGGCGGGCCAGTTTTGTGAGCGTGGGGCTGCTGCCGCCGGCTCTGCGCGCGGCCTTCGGTTTCGAGTGGACAGAGCGGGATGAGCGGTGGCTGCGGCGCCTGGCGGCCTGGTCGCGGCGGCTGCGCCCGCAGCTGCCGGACCTGTTTCTAGTCTATCCGACCGCGTTGTGGTCTGAGTGGCGCAAGGTGTGATCGAGTATTGCGCGTAGCCAGCTAGTGTGGCGGCGGCGCACCCACCGTTGTTTTGAGCAAGTCTGAGGCTATGCGCAGTGGCGGCGCCGTCATGGCGCGGTGAGCACGGCCTCCACTAGCAGCGCCTGGCCGATCTGCCGGACGGCGGCGGAATCACCGTCTTCGAGCATCACGGTCACCACGAAGCGGGTGTCGTCCAGCGGCGCAAAGCCCGTGAACCAAGCCAGGCGCCGGCCAGCGCGGCCAGACAGGGCCTCGGCGCTGTGCCCGAGGCGCAGCAGCTGTTTGATGGTCTCGGCGGTCTCGGGCGCAAACACGGCTACACCGTGGTCGGTGGCGGGTACCGGCTGCCACTCGCCGGCGGGACCGGCCACAGCGCGCAGCAAAATCGGCGCGGGCAGCTCGCCGCGTTGGGTGAGGGCCGCCGTCACCAGCGCCAGGTGCAGAGGGGTAATGGTCAGGCTCCCCTGGCCGGCGGCCAGCGCGGCCGGGTCGGAGAAGTCGGGCGCCGCCGCCGCCGTGGGCAGGCCGATATCCGGGGCCTCCAACAGCCGCAAGTCGGTGAAGAGCTGTTCCAACCGCAGCGCCCCCAGCCGTTGGCCCAGCTCCGCGAACGGCCCCGGGCAGCCCAGCCTGAGCGCCTCCTGCAGAGTCAGCGCACTCAGATTCGGCGCCTGGCGGCACGCCAGCGTCAACCCCGCCTCCAGCGCCAGCGCCCCCTCCACCTCGTAGACGGTGTCCAGATCGGCCAGGCGGGCCTGCAGCGCTGCGCCGAGCAGCGCCGGCTGCAGCGCGCCGCCCGGCTGGTAGAGCGCGAAGGTCGCGCGGTTGAGGAGTGGCGCGCCCGCGTCGGCCACCAGGCTCTCCCAATTCTCGTCCAGCGTGTTCGGGTCGAAGGTCGGATGAGTGGCCAGCGCCAGGATCTCGCCGGTCTCGGCCTCCAACAGCACCACGGCCCCGGCGCGGTCCCCCAGCGCCGCGTCGGCCAGCTGCTGCAGATTCAGGTCGAGCGTCAACTGCACGGCGCGGCCAGTGCGCGGCAGGCCCAGGGCGTCGCGCCACCAGCGCGTCCAGGCCTCGCCGTTCTCGTCGCCGTGCAGGGCCTCGTCGGCGGCCGCCTCCACGCCGGCGGTGCCATATTGCGGGGAGACGTAGCCCAGCACCGGGGCCAGCGCCGGATAAGGGTAGTAGCGCGTGTAGTCGCCGGGCGCGCCGCGGGATTCGGCCAGGACCGCGCCGGCGCGGTCGTAGATGGTGCCGCGCGGGAAGCGCCGCTCCAGCAGCAGGCGGCGCGGGTTGTCGGCGCGCTCCAGCAGATCGGCCTGGCGCACGACAGCCCAGTAGCCGGCCATCAGCGCCACCCCTCCGAAGGCCAGCGCCAGCGCCAGCCCGAGGCGCAGGATGGGCCGGATCATAGCGGGCGCGGGCCGTCGTCGGCCGAGAGCTTGAGCAGCAGGCCGACGATGACGAAGCTCACCACCAGCGACGAGCCGCCGTAGCTCAGGAACGGCAGCGTGACGCCGGTGAGCGGGACGACGCGGATGACGCCGCCCGCGATCAGCAGGGCCTGCAGGCCGAGCAGCGCGGCCAGGCCGGCCGCCAGGAGCTGGTGGAAAGCGCCGTGCGCGCGCAGGGCGATGTGCAGGCCGCGGAAGACCAGGGCCGCCAGCAAGCCCAGCGCCGCCAGCGTCCCGGCCAGCCCCCATTCCTCCGCCAACGCCGCGAAGATGAAGTCTGAGTGGGCCACCGGCACGAGTGAGGGCGCTCCCAGGCCCGGCCCGCGCCCAAACAGGCCGCCGGCCGCGAAGGCCAGCAGCGACTGGACGATCTGGAACGAGCCGCCGCTGGCGTCGGCCCAGGGGTTGAGCCAGGCGTCCACGCGGATCCGCACCACGTCGAAGAGCGTGTACCCCACCACGCCGCTCAGGGCCAGCAGCACCCCGCCGGCGGCGACGTAGGCGGCCTGGCCGGAGGCCAGATAGAGCATCACCAGAAAGGCGGCGAAGTAGAGCGTGCCCATTCCCAGGTCGCGCTGGGCCAGGACGATCAGCATCGAGAAGCCCCACACGGTGAGCAGCGGCAGGAAATAGGGCAGGCGCTGGAACGGGTTGAGCGGCGCGGCCGGCGCGGCGCCGGCGCGCGGGAAGAGCTGTTCGCGCCGGTCGGCCAGGTAGGCGGCCAGGAAGATGACCAGCAGCAGCTTGAGGACTTCGGTGGGCTGCAGGAAGACGCCGAAGGCGCCCAGCCACAGGTCCGGCCCAAAGCCCTGCGGGTTGACGCCGATGAAAAAGGTGAGGGCGGCCAGGAGGAGGCCGGCGGCCAGCCACGTATAGCGAAAGCGGCGCAGCCAGCGCAGGTCGCGCGGGAGGAGGGCCACCGCCAGCAGGGCGCCGGTGGCGATCACCAGCCAGGCCGTCTGGCGCAGGCCGAAGCCGGGGGCGAGGCGCCAGATCAGGGCCAGGCCCCAGCCAGTCAGCGCGAAGACGATAGGCAGGAGGTAGGGATCGTGGTTGGGCAGGCGCCGGGCCACCAAGCGCTGGGTGCCCGTCGCGCACAGCAGCCACAGGACCGGGTAAGCCCAGAAGCCCAGGTCCGTCAGGGCCAAGCCCCACGGCCAGGCCGCCACGGCCGGGTCCCACACATCCGCGCGCGCGAACGGGGCCAGGGCCAGGGCGGCTGCGGCGAGCAGGACGAAGCCGCCGGCCAGGCCGAGCAGAAACCGCTCGCGGGCCGCCCCGCTCAGAAGCCAGGCGCGCATGGGTCGCGGCGCGGCGCTAATACCCCATCCACTTGAACTGGATGGATCGGCGCCGCTTGGGCCGGACAATCCCTGTCAAACTCTTGCATGTGGACGGGGCGCTAGACGTACTTGCCGACCAGGAGCTTGAGCCGTTCCTTGAGGTCGGCCGGGATCTTCTCACGGGCCGTGATGACGGCGTCGGCCAGCGCGGTCTGGCAGGTGCAGGCCGGCGGGGCCGCGGCCAGCCGGGCCACCAGGCCGGCGATGGCCTGCTGCGCAAAGGCCGTGTTCTGCTGCAGGGTGCGGATGACCATCTCCACGGTCACCGGCTCTTCGCTGTGGTGCCACACGTCGTAATCGGTGACGTGCGCCATGCACGCGTAGCAGATCTCGGCCTCGCGCGCCAGGAAGGCCTCAGGCGAGGCCGTCATGCCCACCAGGCTCATGCCCAGCTTGCGGAAGGCGTGGCTCTCGGCCTTGGTGGAGAAACGCGGACCTTCGATGGTGACGAAGGCGCCGCCGCTGTGGACGGTGGCGTCCGTGGTCCGCACCGCCTCCAGCAGCAGGGGCGAGAGCGACGGGCAGAACGGGTCGGCCACGCCCACGTGCGCCACCAGCCCGCCGCCGAAGAAGCTGCGCTCGCGGCCGCGCGTCTGGTCGTAGATCTGGTCCGGGATGACGATGTGGCCGGGGGCGTAGTCCTCGCGCAGGCTGCCGCACGCGCTCACCGACACCAGGCGCGTGACGCCCAGCATCTTGAAGGCGTAGATGTTGGCGCGGTAGTTGACCTCCGACGGCGAGAAGCGGTGGCCGCGGCCGTGGCGGGCCAGGAAGGCCACGCGCTGGCCGTTGAGCGTGCCGATGACCAGCGGGTCGCTGGGCGCGCCGAACGGCGTGACGACGTGGCGCTCCTCGAGGTTGGACAGGCCGGCCATGTTGTACAGGCCGGAGCCGCCGATGATGCCGAGGACGATTGAGTCAGACATACGCTCTCCTTCAGGCCGGCCGAGTCCGGCGGCCTGGCATTGTGTGAGCCGTCAATCCAGTTCCAGCTTTAATTTTACCCGCCCGACCCCGATCACGTCGCCGGGCAGCACGGGCGTGGCCTGCGTGATGGCGTTGTCGTTCAGGCGCGTGCCGTTGCGCGAATCGAGGTCCTCCAGCCACCACTGGCCGTCGCGTTGATGGAGCAGGGCGTGTTCGAGTGAGCAGGTGTCATCCGGCAGGTAAGCGGTGTTGGTGGGGGCGCGTCCCAGCGATGACACCGGCAGCAGCGCGAAGCTGGCGCCGGCTGGCAGGGCCGGTACGCTCGAGTCTAGGACGACGAGCCGGCCCAGCCGCTGGGCGCGCGCCTGGCCGGCGCGGGCCGCCCCGCGCAGATCGCGCCAAAGCAGAAAGAAGAGCGCGGCCAAAAACAGGTAGAGCACCAGCGCCAACGCCAGGCGCAAGACGAGCAGCGTCGAGATCGGGCTCATGGCCGCTCCCGCGTTCAGCCGCGGCCGGGCGGCAGGGTGGGGACGTCGGGGCGGCGGGCGGGCGGAGCGGCGTCCGGGGCCGGCGCGGCGGACGCGGATTGCGTGTCGTCCTCGCCGTAGATGATGGGCACGCCGGCCAGCGAGATCACGTCGCCCGGCCGCAGCACGCACTCCTGCACGCGCTGGCCGTTGACGTAGGTGCCGCCGGTGGAGCCCAGATCGTAGAGCACGTAGCGCCCGAAGCGCAGGCGCAGCTGGGCGTGGGCGCGCGAGATGCGCGGGTCGTCCAGGATGACGTGGTTGTCCAGCCGCCGCCCCAGGCCGACGATGGGCTGCGTCAGCGGCACGGTGCGCTCGCCTTCGAGGATCAGGAAGGCGCGCGGCGTCGCCACGGCCGGGCTGCCGCCTTCACCCGCCGGGGCCAGGCTGGCCGGCGCAGCCGCAGCGGTGTCGGCGATAGCGCCGGCCTCGGCCGTCACCGTGACCGAGCGCGCCTTGAGCATCGGGTCCGGCAAGATCAGGACTTCCGGGATGTGCGGCAGCGTGACGCTGGATTCGCGGGCGGCGGTGACGAGCTCGGCCGCCAGAAGTTCGGCCAGGCGCGGCTGCTCGCCGAGCAGGGCCTGGGCGTCGGCGGGGTTGAGGCGGACGGCGTAACGCAGGGCCGGCTTGCCGCTGGAGGCGCTGTCCTCCAGCGCGCGCGCGAGCTGCAGGGCGATATCGCGCGGCTGCAGCCGGCCGGCGAAGAGGCGCGCGAAGGTCCCTTCCACCAGGGCCTCCATCCGCTCTTCGAGCTGCGACAGACGGCTCTTACGCATGCGGTGGATTATACACAAGGCGCCGGTCAGCGCTGGGCGGCGGGCGGGTGCGGTGTTTTTGTGACGCCGGACAGTGCCTGCGCGGCGGCCTCCGCCTGCGTGGCGGCCTCCAGCGATGGCGTCTCGGCGGCATAGCGCGCCTGCAGGTAGGCGCCGGTGAGGGTCGCCAGCGGGTCGCGCGCTGCCGGATAGGCCTGGCCGAGGCGGGCAGCGTAGTTGTGCGGCGTCTGGCCGGCCAGACGCGGGAAGCCCCGGGCTGCGGCCCAGGCTAAGAGGGCCTGGTAAGCGCGGCGCACACGCTGGCGGGGCGCGTCGCCGTCCACGGCCAGGTAGGGTGGCGGCGGCGCGGCCGGTTTGGGCCGGCGCAGCAGGGCCCGCAGTTGGGCCAGCAGCAGCTCGCGCGAGAGAATGCTCTCGCGGATTTCGTCGGCGGAGCTCGAGCTGAGCCAGCCGCCGCGGCGGAGCGCGGCCCAGAAGACTAGGGCCGCGATGAGGAGAAACGCGCCCAGGCCCGTCCAGCGTGAGGCGGAGCGGAACTCCGGCGATTCGAGGAAGGCCCGCACGCGTTCTGGCGCCAACAGCTGCGGGAAGTCAACCAGCCACGCCTGCACCAGCGAGCCCAGCACCCCCACCAGAGTGTTGATGACGCTGGCCAGCACATCAAACGCCACTCTGACGACCTCGGCCAGCCAGGGCACCAGCGGACTGAACAGGGCCGCCAGAAACACCAGCGCCGGCGCCATCAGCAGGATGAGCACGAGCGCGAGCCCTTGGTACAGCACGGCCACTGCCTGACCCAAACGCTGGAAGGCCTCCGGCGCCAGGAGGCCCGTCAGCAGCAGGCCGCTCAGCAAGACCAGCCCGATGAGCCCCAGGGCCATGGCGATCCAGGCGCGGCTGAAGGCGCGCCATTCGCTGCGCGTGGACTTCTCCTGCACGCGCAGGCGCCGCAGCCCCATGACGGCCAGCGCCGCGAGCCCCAGCCCCAGGAAGAGCAGGATCGGCCAAACCAGGTCGCCAGCCAGCAGCCACGGCCCGAAGTTGTTGAGGATCAGCAGCGCCGCCAGCGCGGCCAAGCCGCCGTAGAAAGCGCCTTCCAGTTGGTCGCGGGTGACGGTGCTGGCGCCCAGACCCAGGCCCAGCCACCACGCGCCGGCGGCCGCCAGGAGCAGGGTCAGGGACGCGAACAGCAAGTCGCCCAGGCTGGCCCGGCCGCTCAAGTAACCGGCCCATGGGCCGGCGCCGAAGTTGACCAACAGCACCGCCGGCAGGCCCAGGCAGCCGACGACGGTGCCCACGATCTGCCGGCTCCGCGCCGGCCAGGCCCGCCGCACGGCCCACCGCACCAGGATGACGGCGGTTACTTCCTGCGGCAGCAGCGCGGCGGCGACGAAGGCCGGGACCGGCAGCGCCGGAACCGCGAAGCGGATCAGCCAGTCCACCCACAGCACCAGCACGGTCACATGCAGCGTGGCCGTGACGAAGGGCAGGAGCACGTCTTCAGCGAATTGCCAGAGCTTCATCGTGTCCTACCCGAAGGTCAGGGTCTCCAGTTCGGTCCAGCGTTTGTCGGTCCAGTAGACGGGGACTTCGGGCGGCAGTGTCGTCGCCGGCGGATGCCCGATCGCGATCAGGGTCGTGGGATGGCCGGCCGCGCGCAGGTCAAGCAGCGCGGACAGGATCGGCTCGTGGGTCAACGCCGACACGGCCAGCAGCGCGGCCCCGAACGGGAGCGCGGCGGCCTCAAGCCGCAGAAGCCGCTCGAAGGGCAGCAAGCTGAAGTAGGTCAGGCCGGCCAGGGCTTCCAGGATCAATCCGAGCTGGGTGGCGTGGCGCGAGGCCGGCAGGCGCACGCGATACCGCGCGCCCTGCACGCTGCCGTTCACGAGCAGGCCTACCGGCTGGCGGGCCTCGAGGAGATCGCGGGCCAGCGCGGCTGCCGCCACCACGGCCGTCTCGAACAGGTCGCTGTTGATGCCTTCGTAGGCGCGCTCGAGCGTCTGGCAGTTCAGGCACACATACACCTGGTGCTCGGCGCCCGGGTCGAAGAGCTTGGTGTGCAGGACGCCGCGGCGGGCCGTCGCCTTCCAGTGGAGGTGGCGGGCGTCGTCGCCGGGCGCATAGTCACGGGCGCCGGCTAGGCGCAGCGGATCGACGATGACGGGCCGGCGGGCCGCGCGTTCGCCGCCGGGGCGCGCGGCCAGCAGACCGAGTTGCGCTACCGGCACCAGCTTGGGGTAGACGATCAGGGTCTGGCGCGTCTCCACATCCAGGAGCCGGGTGCGGAAGCCGAAGATATCGCCGGACGAGAGCAGGGCCGGCCCGAACTCGTACCAGCCGCGCCGCTCGGCCGTGAGCGTGTAGCGGCGCCGGATGCGCTCGTACCAGCGCGGGCTGAAGAGCAGGCTGAACGTCCGGCGGTGCGGTTTGCTGGACGGCCGCAGCTCGGCCTGGCTCAGGCGGACGTGCTCCGGCAGTTCGTCCTCGGCCTTCAGCCAGGCCAGCGGCAGCGGCTTGGCGTTGACGAGCTCCACCCACAGGTCGGTGGTCTCGCCGCAGAACAGGCGCTCGGCGCCGAAGCGGCGCGCGTAGGTCACCCCGGCCAGGCAGTAGCGATACCACAAGGCCGTGGCGCCGGCCACCAGCGTCAACAGCACGGCCAGTAAGAACAGCAGCGGGTTGTTCAGCGCCAGGCTGAAGACGAACAGCCCGAACAGTGCCAGCTGGATGGCGCGCGTGTTGTTCACGTCAGACCGTGGCCGACCAGGTCTCCTCGACCGGGACGGGGACGCGGGCCAGGAGCTCCTGGACGATGTCGGCGGCCGCGCGGCCGCGCAGCCGGGCCTGACTGGACGGGATCAGGCGATGGGCGAGCACTGGCACCGCCAGGGTCTGCACATCATCGGGGATGACGAAGCTGCGCCCGCGCACCGCCGCCAGCGCCTGGGCAGCGTGGTAAAGCGCCAACGCGCCGCGCGGGCTGGCGCCCAGCGCCACCGCCGTTTCTTCGCGCGTGGCTCGCGTCAGCCCCAGGATATAAGTCTCCAGCGCTGCGGAGACGTGCACGCCGCGACAGGCCGCCGCCAGCGGCACCAGGTCCGCGCCGGCAGCCACCGTCGCCAGCTCGGACAGCGGGTCGGCCTCGCGGAAGCGCCGCAGGATGGCGCGCTCATCTTCCAGCTCCGGGTAGCCCAGCGTCAGCCGCAGCAGGAAACGGTCCAGCTGCGCCTCCGGCAGCGGGAAGGTGCCTTCCAGCTCGATGGGGTTCTGCGTGGCCAGCACCAGGAAGGGGCGCGGCAGAGCGCGGGTGACGCCGTCCACCGTGACCTGGCCCTCTTCCATCGCTTCCAGCAGCGCCGCCTGCGTGCGCGGGCCGGCCCGGTTGATCTCGTCGGCCAGCACGATCTGGGCCATGATCGGCCCGGGCCGAAACTCGAAGTCCCCGGTCTTCTGGCTGAAGACGTTGACGCCCGTGATGTCGGACGGCAGCAGGTCTGGCGTGAACTGCAGGCGCTGAAAGCTGCAGCCCAGCGAACGCGCCAGGGAGCGCGCCAGTTTGGTCTTGCCCAGGCCGGGGACGTCTTCGATGAGCACGTGCCCGTCGCTGAGCAGCGCCACCAGCAGCAGTTCGACGGCGGCCGCTTTGCCGACGATGACGCGCGCGATGTTGGCCTGCAACGCCTGGGCGGCGGTCTGGACGGCTTGAAGGGAGGTCATGCGTCTCTTTTCCGGCTGGTATCAGGAAGTATACCGATTTTGCTCGCGCCAGGTTCTGTCGCCGCCCGGATTCCCCGGTGGCTGCTCGGCGCCGGCGCCCTCCCAAGCCCAACCAAGACTGACCATGCTGGCCAGAGTCGTCAGTTTAGCATGGGGCTGACCTCACAACCTTGGCTATACTTGGGCTTCAATATTGCAAGGCGAGTGAGGCAGACTATGGCTCCTGGACGAATGGTGCGGTTGACGACTTTGGCGTCGTGCGCGGGTTGAGCGGGCAAACTGGGGCCGGAGGCCCTGGCGCACGTGCTGCGCCCGCTGGCTGACCTGTTCCCGGCTGCGGACTACCCGGACCTGCTCGTGGGCCTGGGCGCGCCGGACGATGCCGCCGTCTATCAATTGAACGCCGAGCAGGCCATCATCGCCACGGCCGACTTCTTCGCGCCGGTGGTGGATGATCCTTTTGATTTCGGCGCGATTGCGGCCGCTAACGCGCTGTCGGACGTGTACGCGATGGGCGGTGAGCCGCTCTTCGCGCTTAACCTGGCCGCCTTGCCGGAGGACCTGCCGCCCGAGGTGGCCAGCGAGATCTTCCGGGGCGGCGCCGAGACCGTGCGTGCCGCTGGCGCCGCCATCGCCGGCGGCCACACCGTCACCGACCGCGAGCCCAAGTACGGCCTGTCGGTCACGGGCCTGGTCCACCCGCAGCGCATCTTCACGAAGGGCGGGGCCCAGCCCGGTGACCAACTGATCCTGACCAAGCCGCTCGGGGCCGGCACGATCACGACGGCGGCCAAGAACGGCCGGGCCGAGGCCGCCGATGTCGCCGCGGCCGTGGCGTCGATGAAACGTCTCAACCGGGCCGCCAGCCGCGCCGCGCGCGGCGCTGGCGCGCACGCCGTCACCGACATCACCGGCTACGCCCTGCTCGGCCACGCCCACGAAATGGCGCACCTGTCCGGGGTCGGGCTGACGGTTGATTTCGCGGCGCTGCCCTGGCTGCCCGGCGCGCGGCGCTACGCCGAGGCCTGGATCTTCCCCGGCGGCGCCACGCGCAACGCCGACTTCTACCGGCGCTGGGTGACCTTCGCGGGCGGCCAGACGGAGTGGGAACAACAGTTGTTGTATGACCCGCAGACTTCCGGCGGGTTGCTGATCGCCCTAGCGCCGGCCGCGGTCGCCGGCTTGTTGGCTGAGATCCGGGCGGCCGGCGAGGCGGCCTGGGTCATCGGCGCGGTCACGCCCGGCGCGGGCGAGATCACGGTGCGCTGAAGTCAAAGCGGGAGGAAGTGAGTAAGGCACGGATGCAATCTCGAAGCGTGATCCTGGCGGCCCTGACGGCCTTGTTCCTGGCGCTGCTCGGCGGTTTGGCCGGCTCCACGGGGGCCGCCGGCGGCGCCGTGCTGGTGACCACCACGGCGGACGAATATGACGCCGTCACCGCGAACAGCACCTGTTCGCTGCGCGAGGCGATCTCGGCCGTCAACCTCGGCCAGGACTTCGGCGGCTGCCCGGCCGGCGCGGCCGGGGACACGATCCTGCTGACTGGCGGCCAGACGTATGCGTTGACCCGGGCCGGCAGCGAAGAGAATGCCAATGTCACCGGCGACCTGGACGTCCTGACGGCCATGCGCCTGGAATCGACTGGCGGCCAGGCCGTCATCGATGCCACCGGCCTCGCGGACCGGGTGCTGGACTTTCCGGGCAGCGCGGCCTATGACGCGGGCCTGACCGCGCTCACGCTGCGCGGCGGCAGCGGTGTCGCCCTGGGCGGCGGCCTGCAGGTGCAGGCGTCGGTGAACCTGGCGCTGGATCAGGTGATCGTGCAGGCGAACTCGGCTTCGCAGGGCGGCGGCGGCATCTTCAATTACAACGGCGTCCTGACCCTCACGCACAGCACCCTGATCAGCAACAGCGTGATCGGTGCGGGCACGCCGGCCGGCGGCGGCCTGACTAACTACTACCGGGCGACCATGATCGACAGCAGTGTCGTCGGCAATACCTCCACCCAGGATGGCGGCGGCCTCTGGACGCAGGCGGCGTTGTCGTTGCGCAACGTGACCATCAGCGGGAATGCGGCCGGCCAGAACGGAGGCGGCCTTTTCGCCGACACGGCCACGGCCAGCCTGATCCTGAGCAACGTCACGATCGTCTCCAATACGGCGGATGCCGACACCGACGACGACGGCGACGGCGGCGGCCTGTACAACATCGCTACCGGGTTGGTGACCAAGCTGCGCAACAGCGTCCTGGCCTACAACGTCGACCAGAGTCCCGGGACGCAGCACCCGGATTGTTCCTCCAACAGCAACATTGATTCGCAGGGCTATAACCTGATCGCCGAGGTGGCCGGGTGCCAGATCGGCGGCACCACCGCCGGCAACCTCACCGGCCAATTGCCGGCGCTGGGCGCGCTCACGAGTTACGGTAACGGCCAGTGGGCCCACCCGCTGCTGGCTGAAAGCGCGGGCGTGGACGGCGGCAATCCGGGCACGCCCGGCAGCGGCGGCATGGCCTGCGAGTTGGAGGATGTGCGCGGGTATCGGCGCCTGGCGCCCTGCGACATGGGCGCGTTTGAGTCGAATGGGCTGCTGCTGGTGTATCTGCCAGTGGCCGCCCGCTGAAAAGAAGTGACCAAAACAACGAGCCGGCTGAGAAGCCGGCTCGTTGCGTTAACGGGCTCAGGCGCGGCCCGGCTAGTCCTGCTCGAGCACGCCGGACAGCGGCAGCGTAGAGCCGCCGTCGATCAGGATCGTCTGGCCGCGGATCATCGCGGCGGCCGGGGAGCACAGGAAGGCTACGAGTTCAGCCACGTCCTCCGGCGTCACCAGCCGCCCGGCCGGCGTCGCCGCGGCGGCCTTGCCCAGCACGTCGCCGGTGCGCATGGTGGCGAAGTGCTTGAGGGCATCGGTGGCCACTACGCCGGGCGAGACGGCGTTGACGGCGATGCGCTGCGGGGCCAATTCGACGGCCAGGTAGCGCGTGACGGCCTCCAGGGCGGCCTTGCTCGCGCCCACCACCACATATTCGGGCAGTACGCGGAACGAGCCCGGGCTGGTGATGTTGACGATGTGCCCGCCGCCGCGCGCGGCCATGCCGGGGGCGGCCCGCTGGGCGCAGAAAAGCGCCGCGCGGGCGTTGATGTTCATGGTCCAGTCCCAACCCTTGACCTTTTGCTCCATCACCGGCCGGTTGTAGCCGGAGGCGGCGTTGTTGACCAGGATGTCGACGCCGCCCAGGGCGCGCTCGGCCTCGACAAACAGGGCCTCGATGCCGTCCGCCGTCCCCACGTCGGCTTTGACCACGGCGACGCGCCGGCCCAGCGCGGCCACCTGGGCCGCCGTCTCTTCGGCCGGGGCGCGGTTGCGGAAGAAGTTGACGACCACGTCGGCGCCCTCGCGCGCCAGCTTGAGCGCGATGGCGCGGCCGATCCCGCGGCCGGAGCCGGTCACCAGAGCGACTTTGTTGGCAAACAGCATAGGGGCTTTCTCGGGGCGGCGGCCGCTCAGCGCGCCGCGACCATGGGCACGGGCCTGAAGAGGGCCCGGTCGAACTCGTTCAAGCGCTGCGGGCCGAGGGCCTCCAGCTCGGCCTGGGCGGCCTGGGCTTCGGCGCGCAGCCGGGCCACGTCCACGCCCCGGCACTCATCCGGCAGCGGCTCCAGCCACTGGCGCAGGCGCAGAAACATCTTGAGCGCGCCGTCAAAATTGCCGCGCTCGATCTGTAAGTAAGCCACCGCCACTTGCAGCAGGCCGCGATACAGCTCGCGCGCCGGGCCGGGGTCGGCGTTCCAGGCGTACTCCAGGGCCTCATGGGCCTCAAAGAACTCGCCCCGGTCGAAGAGCGCTATCCCGGCCACCGCCTCGGCCGAAAGCGGCGCCGCGCAGTCGGCGTCCAGGGCCGTTGTGTCCACGCGTCGCACCTGTTTCTGCAGCAGGCCGGGCAGGTCGCGCAGGAGCGCGCTCTTGGCCAAGATGACGTCGCAACCGACCGCCTGGGCCTCGGCGCGCAAGGCCAGGTCGACGTGCGGGCCGAAGGCGATGACGGGGATGCGCCGCGTGGCCGGCGAGGTCTTGAGCGCGGCCACCCACTCCCGCCACGGGAGCCGATCCCCGCCCAGTTCCACCAGGACGGCGGCGGGCTGCCAGTCGACGACGCGCCGGACGAACTCGAGGCCGCGCGCGGCGAGCAAGGTCTCATCCCGGTCGGCCCATTGCACGGCGTAGCCCAGCGTCCGCGCAGCCTGTTCGATCGGCACGGCGAAGAACAGGTCGGACACCAGGCCCAGGATCAGCGGCGGGCGCGGGGCGGCGCTCATGGATACGGGCTGGGGCTGGGGTAACCGTAACCGCCGGAGGCCGGCGTGTCGGTCGGCGGGACCGGCGTCAATGTGGCCGTGGGCGTCGCCGTGCCGACGGCGGGCGTCTCAGATGCCGGCGTGCCGGCGGTGGCCGTGGCCGCATCGGCCGGTGTGGGCGTGCTGGCCGCGGTCGGCGTGGCCGCGCCGGCGGCCGTCGTCGCCGTCGGGGCCGCGGGGCTTTCGCCGGGCGCCAGGGTCGGTGTGGCCGTCCACACCGGCGGCAGGGTGGGGGCCGCCTCGCCGGAGCCGGATGTGGCCTGCGCCGTCGGCGGCACAAAGGGCGTACGCGTGGGCGGCGGCAGCGGGTTGAACGGGTGCTGCGGGTTCAGGAACAACAGCGCCGTACACGCGCAGGAGAAGACCGTCAGCGCCAACGTGACGCCGGTCAGTGTATTCCAGACGATCGGCGGCAGGCCGGGCCGGCGCCGCACAGGCGGGCGAGAGGGGGGCAGGTCAGTCATGGTTGGATGGCAAACTCCCGGGCCGCGGCCAGGCGCTCGCGGATCGGCGGATGGCTGGCGAACAAGAAGACGACCCAGGGTTCGGGGTCGACGTCGGTCAGGTTCTGGTCGGCCAGCCGCAGGAAGGCGGAGACAAAGGCCTCGGGCTTGCGCGTGGCTTGCAGGGCATAGCCATCGGCCAGGCGCTCGCGCCAGCGCGAGAAAGCGTTCTGCACGGGCTGCAGCCCCAGGCCGAAAGCGCCCAGTCCCAGCCCGAGGAGCGGCAGCGCGGCGATGTCGGCGGGGCCGGCGAAGCCGAAGGCGGCCCCGCCCCAGTTGAGGACCTGCGCGGCCAGGAACAAGCCGGCCGTCGTGGCGGCGCTGTTGGCGGCCAGCAGCAGCGGGATGTCGCCGTGCACGTGGTGCCCGAGCTCGTGGGCGATGACCACTTCAACCTCGTCGGCTGAAAACTCGTTCAGCAGCGTGTCACCCAGGATGATGCGGCGGGTGCGCCCCAGGCCGGTCAGAGCCGCGTTGGCCGCGCGTGTGCGCCGGCTCAGGTCGAAGCGGAAAACCCCGGCCACACGTGTCCCGGCGCGCTCAGCCAGGCCGGTCAGGCGCCGGACCAGTTCGGCGTGCTCGTCCCCCAACGGCGTGTAGCGGTTGAACAGCGGCAGGATAATCACCGGCGCCACGACGCTCAGGGCGACGGCGAAGATGATGTAACCGCCGGCCGCCCACAGCCACCAACTGTCGCCGGCGACGCGGAGCAGCCAGTAGACGCCGGACAGGAGCGGCAGCCCCAGCCCGGCGGCCAGGGTGAGCCCCACGACCTGATCTTGAACCCACCCGCGCAGTGTCTGGGTGGACAGGCCATAGCGGTGCGGGAGGTGGAAGCCGGCGTAGTAAGCCAGCGGCCGGCCGACGATTTCAAAGGTCGCGCCAAACACGGTGCCAAAGCCGACGACGACCAACCAGTCGTTTCCGGTCAGGCCGCGCAGCCACGCTGCCAGGGCCGTAGACCAGCCGAGGCCGAGCCACGCCAGGGCCAGGGCCGCCGACAGACCCAACTCAGCGAAGTACAGGCGGTGGCGCTGGCGCGCAAAGGCCCGGGCCTGCGCCTGGCGCTCGCGATCAAAGGTTGGTTCGGCCGACATCGCGCGCATTCTAGCATACTCCTTCCGGCGGTCTGACTGTGCTAGAATGTCCGCGCGAGCCGTACGGTTCGCTTTTTCTTTCGCCTCGCCATCTATATGTCACCGCTGCTGCCACTTGGGCTGTTGCTGGCAGGTGTCGTCGCGCTGGGGATCAGCCTTTCGCCGCGGGCCCCGTACGCGGCCATCATCGCTATCAGCGCGGCCGCCCTGGCCGTGTTTGCCACGTTCGCCTTGGGCTGGGCTTTGCCGGCCACCGCCGAACTTTCGGCTTGGGCGCCGGCCTCGCTCTTGAACGTGGGCCTGCGCCTGACGGCCGATGGGGTGGCCTGGCTTCTGGCGGCCGGCCTCGGCCTCGTCTGCTTGGCGACTCTACTGACCGGCGTGGCCCGGCCGGGCGGGCCGCGCGTCGTCACGCGGGCCGCCATCCTGCTCCTGACCTTCACGGGGATGGCAGCCGTGCTGGCGGACAACCTGGTGACGATGGTGATGGCCTGGGCCGGCCTGGACTTTGTCTACTTCCTGATCCTGATCCTGATCGCGCGCGGCGAGGGCGTCCAACCCCAGGCCGTCCTGCACCTGACCCTGAATTCGGTGGGGACGCTGCTGGCAGTCGGCGCGGCCTTGTTGCTGAGCCGAACCGAGCCGAGCCTGTCGCTGCGGCTGGCGGCTATGGACCCGGAGCCCGTGTTGCTGTTGACCCTGGCGGCGGTCTTCCGCCTGGGCCTTTTTCCGCTGCACCTCGGCCTGCCGGTGGAAGCCAACACGCGCCAGGGGCTGGGCACCTTGTTGCGCCTGGTCCCGGCCACGGTCGCCCTCGGCGCGGTGGCGCGGCTGGCCGCGATCGGCTTTGCCGAGCCGCTGCGCCCGTGGCTGACGGTCTTCGGCGTTGCGGCAGCCGTGGTGGGAGCGGCGCAGCTGTGGAACAGCACCGAGCCGCAACAGGGCCTGACCTTTGTCATCATCGCGCAGTCCGGCCTGGCGTTGTTGACGGGTCTCTGGGGGGGGGCGGCGGCCCTGTCTGGTGTGGTCGCGGCCAGTCTGGCGTTGTTGTTGGGCGGCGGCCTGACCTTTCTGGCGAACGGCCTGGACGAGCAACGAGCCTGGCTGACCGTGTGGCCCCTGGCGGGGGTGGCGACACTGGCCGGCGCGCCGTTGACAATCGGATTCATCAGCCTGAACAGCCTGTACGCGGGCTGGATCAACGCGGGCGAATGGCCGCTGTGGCTGGCCGCCGCCGGCGTAGTGCTGGCGCAGGCCTTCCTCACCGGCGGCCTGCTGCGCGCGGCTGTCTGGCCCGGCGAGGCGACCGAGGGCGGCCCGATGGGGTTGGCCGGTTATCTGACCGGTCTGAGCCTGTTGGGGGTGGCGGCGCTGGCCGGCGGCTGGCTGAGCGGCGGGCTATCTGATCTGCTGGGTGCGCCGACACCCGGCCTGCTGGGGTTGGCCGGGCCGGCGAACTGGATCGCAGCGGGTCTGGCAACCTTCTCCGGTCTCGCCGGGGTGGGGCTTTGGCGTTTCGAGGGCTGGGTGCGCGCCCGCACTGAGGTCGCGGCTGAGGCGGCGGTCTCGTTCATGCGCCCGGCCTGGCTCTATCGGCTGGTGTGGGGCGCGATCCGTCTCGTAGACCGGCTCACCTATAACCTGGCCGGCGTCTTGGAGGGCGAGGGCGCCCTGCTGTGGGCCCTGGTCGTGGCTTTGGCCGTGCTGGTGCTCTTCCGCGAATGACTGACCTGCTGATTTCCCTGGCCTTGCCCGCCCTGGTGGGGCTGTTTATCACCGCCGCGGCGCTGACGCTGATGACACAGTGGCGGCTGCGCTTCGCTATCCTGGGCGTGCAGTATGTGCTGGCGGCTGTGCTGATCAGCCAGGCCGTCATCTGGCAGGTGGCGGCCGTCAAAGCGATCGTCGGCCTCCTGGTGGTGGTCATCCTCGGACTGACCGGGCAGGGCGTGGTGACCGGCCGGCGCGCGGCGCGCCAGGCGGCCGAGACGTCCAACCGGCCGCGCGGCCTCGAGGTGCTGCGCCGGCTGGAGTTCCAGACCAACCTCCCGTTCCGGGTGGTCGCGGTCCTGCTGGGTTCGGTGGCCACCTGGTATCTGGTGGCCGAGTCCGGCTACGCGTTGGCGACGCTGCCGCTGAGCCTCAACCTGGCCGGTTTCCTGCTGATCGTCCTGGGCCTGCTGGGGCTTGGCCTGAGCGAAGAAGCCATGAACGTCGGCATCGGTTTGTTGATGGTCTTGAATGGCTTTGAACTGCTCTACGCGCCGGTGGAGCCATCACTTACCGTGGTGGCGCTCCTGGCCGCGGTGAACTTTGGCGTGGCGCTGGCGGTGAGCTACGCGGTGCTGGTGCCCTACGCTATGCCAGGTGAGGCGGAATGATCCCGGCGCCGTTAATCTTCCTGGTGCTGCCGTGGCTGGCGGCGCCGCTGATCTACCTGCTGCGCTTGCGCGGCTGGTTCCGGGCCGAGGTCGCCCTGGCCGTGACGGTGGCCATTGTCGGCGCGCTCCTGGCCGGAGCTCTGCCGCTCGCGGCGCCGCCCTGGGTGCGCGACTCGTTCGGCGTGCTGGGGCGCACCTTCGTCATGGAGCCGGTCGACCGCGGCGCTCTGGTGCAGATCTTCGCCCTGGCGGCGCTGATCTTTCTGGGCGCCGGGCTGCACCCGGCCGGGCCGTATTTCCTGCCGGCCGGGACCGGGATCCTGAGCCTGTTGGCGGCGGCGCTGTTTGTGCGGCCGTTCCTGTTTGCCGCCATCTTCCTGGAGGTGGCGGCGGCGCTGGCCGTCTTCATGCTGGCCGATGAAGCGCACCCGCTGACCCGCGGCGCCCTGCGCTTCTTCACCTACACCACCCTGGGCATGCCCTTCATCCTGTTCGCGGCCTGGCTGATCGAGAGCAGCGCCGCCAACCCCGGGAACGCGCAGCTGCTGGTGCAGGCCACTTATGCGCTGGCGGCCGGCTTCGCGCTGCTCCTGGCCGTGGTGCCCTTCCACAGCTGGCTGCCGCTGGCAGCTGACCACGCGCCGCCGCTGGCCACCGCCTTCCTGACCTCGGTGATGCGGCTGCCGGTGGTGTTCCTGCTGCTTAAACTGCTGGATGCCTACCCGTGGCTATCCCAGAACCCGCTGGTCTATGGCGCGCTGCTCCTGGCCGGGACCGGGATGGTGATCCTGGGTGCGCTGTTCGTGTTCGGGCAGCAGAACCTGGGACGCAGCATGGGCTACGCCCTGGTCATCGAGTATGGCGCTATCCTGATGGCCCTGGGCTTGGGCACGCGCGCCGGGGTGGAGGCGGCGCTGGCGGCGCTGACGGTGCGCGGACTAGGATTGTGGCTGTGGGCGCTGGGCCTGAGTGAGCTGCGGCGCGAGGCCAGCGACAACGCCTTTGCCACGCTGCACGGCCTGGGCTGGCGCCGCCCCTTCGCCGTGACCGCGGTGGCGGTGGGGATGCTGTCCCTCATCGGCCTGCCGTTGATGGCGGGCTTCCCGCCGCGCTGGGCGTTGCTGCGGCTGCTGGCCGAGCAGACGCCGGTCCTGGCCGCGGTCCTGTTGGCGGCCATGACGAGCGTGGGCGTGGTGGTGATGCGCGGCTTGGCGGCGCTCACCACACCGCGCCGGCCGGACGAAGTCATCGAGCCGCAGGAGAGCCGGCTCGCGCAGGTGACCTATACGGTCGCCGTGGCCGCGGTCCTGGTTCTGGGGGCCTTCCCCCAATGGCTCCTGCCCTCCCTCACCCTGGCCGCCGCCTTCCCGCGCCTGGGGCCTTAGCGCTCCGCCGGATCGCGCCGGTGATTGGCCAGGCGCCCGTACACGCTTTCCAGCGCCGGGATGATGACGCTCCAATCGTAGTGGGCGGCCACAAAGGTGCGGCCGGCCTGGGCCAACGCCTGACCGCGCGCCGGATTGCTCAGCAGCGCGGCCACAGCCTCGGCGAACTCGGCCGGCCGGTCGGCGATCACCAACTCCCGTCCGGTCTGTACGGCAAAGCCCTCGGCCCCGAGCGTGGTTGAGACCACCGGCCTGCCCAGCGCCAGCGCCTCCAACAACTTGAAGCGCGTCCCGCCGCCCATCCGCAGCGGCGCCACGTAGACGGCGGCCTGCGCCAGGTACGGGCGCGTGTCATCCACGGCCCCGGTCACCACGATCCCGGCCCGCCCATGCAAGGCTTGCACCGCCGGCGCCGGCTTCTGGCCCACCACCAGGAATTGCGCGCCGGGCCGGGCCGCCCGCAGACGCGGCCAGATCTCGGACGCGAACCACACCACGGCATCGACGTTGGGACGGTAATCCATCTTGCCCGTGAAGACCACGCTCGGCGGCTGCTGCGGAGCGGGCGGGTGCATGCCGATCCGCTCGGCGAAGACCACGTAGTCGGCGACGTCGATGCCGTTCGGTACGAGGGTGGGATGCAGATCGGGCACCAGGGCGCGCAGGGCGGCCGCGTCCTCGTTCGAGACGCAGGTCACGGCATCGGCGGCGCGGCAGACGTCGGCTTCAAAGCGTTTTAGGCGCGGCCCCTGCAGCCAGGAATAGGCGGCGGCCGGCCAGCGGGCGGGCTGGCGCGCGTCGGTGGCGAAGGCGCTCTGCTGCAGTTGATGCTCGACGTTGTGGGCGTCGTAGACCACGCTCAGGCCCGGCGCGGTGTGCAGCGCGGCCAGGTAGGGCGCCATCTCCAGACCCTCGACATGGGCCACGGCGAAGTCGCCGTCTCGCAGCAGCTGCGTCAGCGCATGCCGGAACGCCAGCGACCAGCGCCGTTCGGCCAGATCCGGCGCGGACGTCAGCAGGGTGCGGACCCGGTCGGCGCGCGTGCGCGTCGGGGCGGGCACCGTGACGACGCGGGCGGCGGCGAGCAATTCGTCGCCGGGCGGAGGCTGATCGGCTTCCTGGAACGAGAGCAACGTGACGGTGTGCGCGCGGCTCAGGTGGTGGATGAGACCCCAGTTGCGGATGGCCGTGCCCTGGCGCGGCGGGTAGGGCAGCTGCGGGGTGAGAAAGAGTAAGTTCAAGGTGAGGGGCCGGCCTCGGGCCGGCGGCAGAGCTGCGTCAGGGCGGTCACCAGCAAGCGGTGTTCCACGGCGTGCAGACGGGCTTCCAGGTCGGCCAGCGAGTCCTGCGGCTGGATCGGCACGATCTCCTCGGCCAGCACCGGGCCGGCGTCCACGGCCTCGTCCGGCACGAAGTGCACCATGACGCCGGTCTGCGCGATCTCGCCGCGCCGGTAGGCGTCGTAGGCGCGCTCGACGGCGCGCAGACCCGGGAAGGCGCCGGGCAGCGCCGGATGCAGGTTGACCACGCGGTTGGGGAAGCGGTCCAGAAAATGGCGTGAGAGCACGCGCAGCCAGCCGGCCAGCACCACCCAATCCGGCGCGAACGACGCGACCAGGTCGGCGAGCTCGGCGTCGTACTCCTGGCGCGTCTGGGTGAGGCGCTTGGGCTTGTAGATGGCCGGGACGAGCGCGTTGTGGGCGCGCATCAGCGCGAAGGCGTTCTCGCGGTTGGCGATGACGGCCTCGACGCGGGCCGGCAGGACGCCGCCCAGGCTGGCATCCAGGATGGCCTGCAGGTTGGAGCCGTGGCCGGAGGCCAGGACCACGAGTTTGGCTGGGGGAGTGGGGGCGGCAGTCATAGCAGCGTGACGCGCTTCTCTCCGGCGATCAACTCGCCAATGATGTGCGATGCCTCAGGCAGCGCTGCCTGCAGCTCGGCGGCGGCCTCCGGCGCGCAGATCAGGATCAGGCCCAGGCCCATGTTAAAGACCCGGTGCATCTCCGCGTCGGCCAGGTCGCCGCGCCGCTGGAGGAGCGTGAACAGCGGCGGCACCGGCCAGCTCCCGCGCCGCACCACCGCGCCCACGCCGTCGGGCAGCACGCGCGGGATGTTCTCCAGGAAGCCGCCGCCGGTGAGGTGGGCCAGCGCCTTGATGGGCGAATCTTCCCGGGCCAGCACCGGCCCGACCACGGGCAGATACGACCGATGCGGTGCCAGGAGCGCGTCGGCCAGCGGCACCCCCAGCTCCGGGTAAACCGTGTCCAGGGGCACACCCTCAAAAAGCCGGCGGATGAGCGAGTAGCCGTTGGTGTGCGGCCCGGACGAACCCAGGCCGATCAGCACGTCGCCGGGCCGCACGTCCGGGCGCGGCCGCAGGGCGCGGCGCTCCACCACGCCGATGATCGTGCCGGCGACGTCGAACTCGCCCGGCGCGTACACGCCCGGCATCTCGGCCGTCTCGCCGCCCAGCAGCGCGCAGCCCGCCGCCCGGCACGCGGCCGCGATGCCGCCGACCACGGCGGCCACCCGTTCCGGCTCGAGCTTGGCGGCGGCCACGTAGTCCAGAAAGAACAGCGGGCGCGCGCCCTGGACCAGGATGTCGTTGATACAGTGGTTCACCAGGTCTTGGCCGATGGACGCGAACCGTCCGGCCGCGGCGGCCAGCATCACCTTGGTGCCGACGCCGTCGGTGGACGCCACCAGCACCGGCTGCTCCAGGCGTTGGAGCGCGTCGGCCGCGAACAGGCCGCCGAACGAGCCGAGGCCGGCCAGCACTTCGGGACCGTACGTGGCCCGGACGGCGTCCCGCATCAGCGCGACCGCGCGGTTGCCGGCGTCGATGTCGACGCCGCTCTGGGCGTAGGTGCTCATCGGACCTGCACGTCCACGTAGGCCTCGGAGTAGTTGCCGTCCAGGTCCTCGGCGATGAAGCCGACGTTGTACAGGCCGGCCGGCGCCGGGATCGGGCTCCAGGTCCAGACGCTGTCGCCGAAGGTCAGCGTCTCCCCCTCGGTCGTGGCGTAGTCCTGCGTCTGCAGATCGTACCAGGTCTCCAGCAGGATGAACTGGTCGCCGCTCTCGGGCGTGATCTCGCTGGGCGCGCCGGTGCCGTCCGGGTTGGTGAAGCCGAAGACGGCGCGCAGTTCGCCGCGCCCGTCGAAGATCAGCTGGGCGTAGCGCCGGTCGCCGCCGGCGAAGACGTAGTAGCCGTCGGTTGAGAACGTGGCGTCCTCGGCGCTGGCGCCGTAGGTCTCGGGGTTGAGCAGGGCCTGGACTTGGCGCGTGCCGTCGTCGATGGCGTACAGCGTCGGCGTCCACTCGAATTCGATTGGGATGTCCGGGCCGTTCCAGACCGGGTAGAAGACGCCGTCCACGGACTGCGTGTCGTCACCTTCGATGAAGTCCTGGTCCGCAAAGCGCAGGGCGTTCCGGGCTTCATCGTAGTAGCCGACGAACAGGTAGATGAAGCTGATGGCCTCGCCATGCGCCGTGGTGCTCAGCACCACCGGCTGGTCGGCGCTGGCGACCTTGGATGAGAGCTGGATGGCGTCCAGGCTGAGGGGCGCGGCGCCCGGCGCGACCCCGGCGGCCTCGGGCACGGGCGTCGGCAGCGTTACCGTGCGGGTGAGCTGGCGGCCAGTGTAGTGCGCCACCAGGAAATCGTCCCACAGCGCGTCGGCGGCGAAGCGCTCGGCGACCCGGGTGTAGGAGTCATGGCCGGCCAGCGAGCTGCGGAACAGCTCCGAGTTCGGAAAGTAGATCGAGAGGCCGTACGCGCCCGGCCGGTCCGGGCCGCTGGTCTCGGCCACGATGGCGCCGCTCAGGGCCGTCAGCAGGGCGCGGGCTGCGTCCGTGACGGCGGGATCGCCGGTCTCCTGCGCGCTGAGGGCCGCGAAGTGCGCCAGGTCGATGTAGGACGGCGGGGCATCTTCGCCGAAGACGCTCTCGAAGGACTGGGCGAAGCGGCGGGCGCGCGCCACCAGGCGCGGATCGGCCTCGCCCAGCGCGAGGGCAAACTCATCCAGGGCGCGCAGGACGTCCGGCAGCTGGGCCAGGTTCACGGCCGAGAGCGTGGCTGAGGCGCCGGTGGCCTCCGCGACGGCGGCGGCGGAGACGCGCCGGCCGGCATAGTCCTGGCGCGCGGCCTCGTCCAGGATGCGCTGGTCGCCGACGATGTAGCTGTTGACGATGGCCTGGCTCAGTTCCGCCCCGTCCATGCCCGGGTTGTCCACCAGTTGCCGCAGGAAAGCGGCGTAGGCCCAGCCCAGACCGGGTTCCACCTCCTGCGAGGCCACGGCGTAACGCGCGTAGGGCTGGACGGCCGCGAACACCTCCACGTGCGCCATCAGGCAGGCGTCGAAGCCGATGACCTCGAATTGGCCGAAGCCGGCCTCGGCCACGGCGCGCGCCAGCGTCCGGTCGAGCTCGTTGAGGTAGAGCAAGTCGCCGAAGGCGCGCGCAATCGGGACGTCGTCGGCGCCGCGCCCGCGCGCCGTCGGGTCGTTCCAGCCGCCCGGCCAGCCCATGCCGTGGTCAGACAGGATCAGCACGTACTTGTCGGCCGGGTATTGGCTGGCCGCCCAGACGATGAAGTCGGCGAGGGTCGCGCCGTCGGCCATGTTGGCCTCGCCCTCCTCCAGCGGCTCGGAGGCCAGGCGGTAGAGATCGTCGTCCTGCTGGACGAAATAGCGCCGGGTGGTGTCCCAGTCGCCGTCGCCGCGGAAGGCCCCGCGGTAGCGGTCGATCTGCGACACGATCTGGACGCGGTCGCTGGAACCGACGCGCTCGGCCTCGTTCAGATCGATGAAGATGTCCTCTTCCAGGACTTCGTCGTCTGCGTTCTGGTAGAGCATCACGGTCCAGGTCTGGCTGCCGGGGTCGGCCTGACCGCCTCCAACCGGCGCCGGGGTGCGCGTCGGCGCGGCCGGGCGGGGCGTACTCGTCGGCTCGGCGGCGCTGCCGCCGTCGGCGGCGGCCTCCTCGGTCAGCGCGATGGATTCCAACTCCTGCAGCATCTCTTCGTCGATGCAGGCCGAAAGCAACAGGCTGCAGCAGAGCAGGGCCGTCACCAGCCCGCGAAAGCGTTGCGACATGGCTTCATCCTCATGTTGGTCCGGGTCTTAGGCCCCGGCAGCGCCGGCGCGCAAAGCGCGCCAGCCGATATCGCGGCGGTATTGGGCGCCCGCGAACTGGATCCGCTCGGCCCCGGCATAGGCGCGGTCCACGGCCGCGCGCAGGGTGGGGCCCCAGCCGGTGACCGCCAGCACCCGGCCGCCGGCTGTGACCGGGCCAGCCTCACTGAGGCGGGTGCCAGCGTGAAAGACGACGGCGTCGGTGAGCGGCGTCTCCAGGCCCGTGATCGGCAGGCCCTGGGGGTAAGCGCCCGGATAGCCGGGCGCCGCCAGCACCACGCCGGCCGCGGCGCCCGGCCGCCAGCGCACGGCCACATCCGCCAGCCGCCCCTCGGCGCAGGCGGCCGCGACCTCCAGCAGGTCGGTCTCCAGCAAGGGCAGCAGCACCTGCGTCTCCGGGTCGCCGAAGCGCGCGTTGTATTCCAGCAGGCGCGGGCCCTGCGCTGTGAGCATCAGGCCCGCGTACAGCACGCCCACGAACGGGCGGCCCTCGGCGCGCAGGCCGTCGACGGCCGGCTGCAACACGGTTTCGACCAGAGTCTGAGCCATTTCCGGCGGCGCGCAAGGCGCCGGCGCATAGGCGCCCATCCCGCCGGTGTTGGGGCCGTGGTCACCGTCCAGCAGGCGCTTGTGGTCCTGGGCCGGCGGCATGGCGCGCACGGTCACGCCGTCCGTGAAAGCCAGCAGCGAAACCTCCTCACCCTCCAGCCGTTCTTCGATCACGACGGCGTCGCCGGCGGCGCCGAACTCACGGTGGAGCATGATCTGACGCAGCGCGGCCTCAGCGTCGTCGGCGCAGTCCGGGACGATGACGCCTTTGCCGGCCGCTAACCCGGAGGCCTTGATGACGACGGGGTACGGGACGCTGAGCAGGTGCCCGATCGCTTCATGGAAGTCCGTGAAGGCGGCGTAGCGCGCCGTCGGGAGGCCGTGCCGGAGCATGAAGGCTTTGGCGAAGACTTTGCTGGCCTCGATCTGGGCGGCGGCCTGCGTCGGGCCGAAGACGCGGACGCCGGCCGCCCGCAAGGCATCGGCCAGGCCGGCCGCCAGCGGCGCTTCCGGCCCGATCAGGACGAGCTCGGCGCGCCGCGCCTGCGCCAGCCGGACCAGCCCGGCGCTGTCGGCGGCGTCCACCGGCACGTTCCAGGCGGCAGTGCCGGCGTTGCCGGGCGCGACGATCAACTCGGTCAGGCGCGGCGACTGCGCCAGTTTCCAGGCCAGGGCGTGCTCGCGGCCGCCGCCGCCGACGACAAGGACTCTCATCCCGCTTCCTCGGTTTGGCCGGCGCCCCGTGTGCGCCACAGCGCCTCAGTGCGTTCCGGGTTGGGGGGCATGGCGGCGTCGGCGGGCGTCAGGTCCCGGCCTGCTCGAAGCCGGTCTTGGTATGGGCCACATCCACCTCCAGCGGATAGACGCCGGTGAAGCAGGCGTTGCAGTAGCCGGCCGGCCGGCCGATGGCGCGCAGCATGCCGTCCAGCGACAGGAAGTGCAGCGAGTCGGCGTCGATGTGGTCGCGGATCTCGTCGATGGTCAGGTGGTGGGCGATCAACTCATCGTACGTGCCCATGTCCACGCCCATGTAACAGGGGTGGGCGATGGGCGGGCACGTGATCCGCATGTGGACCTCGCGCGCGCCGGCGTCGCGCAGGAGCTTGACGAGCGGCCCGGAGGTGTTGCCGCGCACGATGCTGTCGTCGATGACGATCACGCGCTGGCCGCGCAGGTTCTCGTCCAGCGCCAGGAACTTGAGCGCGACGCCCTGTTTGCGGAGCGAGTCGGTCGGCTGGATGAAGGTCCGGCCGATGTAGCGGTTCTTGATGAAGCCGTCGTTGTGCGGCAGGCCGGCGGCGCGCGCGTAGCCGATGGCGGCTGGCGTGGATGAGTCCGGCACGGGGATGACGACGTCGGCGTCCACCGGCGCCTCGCGCGCCAGCTCCTCGCCCAGCCGCTGCCGGACGTGGTGGACCGAGAGGCCGTCCCAGAAGCTGTCCGGGCGCGAAAAGTAGATGTGCTCAAACGTGCAGCGGGCCAGGTGCGCGGCCGGTTCCAAGGCCTGGCGCACGCGCAGCGCCGAATTGCTCAACACCACGATCTCGCCCGGCTTGACCTCGCGGATGGCCTGGCACCCTAACGTCCGCAGCGCGCCGGTCTCGGAGGCGGCGGCGTGCCCGCCGCTGGGCAGACGCCCGATGCTGAGCGGGTGGAAGCCCCACCGGTCGCGGACGGCGTAGACGCCATCGCGCGTCAGGATGGTCAGGCAGTACGCGCCGCGCCAGGCCGGCATAGCGGCCTCGATGCGTTCGACCCAGGTGTCACCCTTGGCGCCGGCCAGCATCATCGTGATGACCTCGCTGTCGGAAGTCGTGGACAGGCCGATGCCGCGCTCCAGCAGGTCCGCGCGCAGCTCGGCGGCGTTGGTCAGGTTGCCGTTGTGGGCCACCGCCACGGGTCCGTGGCGCGTCTCGATCAGGAAGGGCTGGGCGTTGCGCGCGTTGGAAGAGCCGGTGGTGGAGTAGCGCGTGTGGCCGATGGCGTAGTGTCCGGTCAGCGGGGCCAGGTTCTGGGGGGTGAAGACCTGCGCCACCAGGCCGACGTCTTTGTGCAGGCGGATAGTGGCCCCGTCGGAGACGGCCAGCCCGGCGGCCTCCTGCCCCCGGTGCTGGAGCGCGTACAGGCCGAAGAACGTCATGCGCGCCACGTCTTCGTTGGGCGCGTAAATGCCGATCACGCCGCAGGCATGGCGCGGCCCAGACTCAGACGACTCCGCTGGCGGCGAAACAGACACTCCCATTGTATGGTCCTTGGAGCTATTGATTCTAGTTCACTCGACCGCGGACGCAATCGCCGGCGCGTCCGGAAAGTCCAGAAAACGTTTGAGGGTACCCAGCCGCCGGCGCAGCTGGGCCGGCGTATCGGCACCCACGGTGATGTGGCCGAGTTTGCGGCCGGGACGCGCCGCTTTGCCGTACAGGTGCAGGTGCGCGCCCGGAATCGCCAGCACCGCAGCCGGGTCTGGCACGCTGCCGATCAGGTTGAGCATGGCCGCGCAGCCGCGCGGCGCCGGGTTTCCCAGCGGCCAGCCCAGGCCGGCGCGCAGGTGGTTGGCGAACTGGCTGGTGACGGCGGCCTCGATCGTCCAATGACCGGAGTTGTGGACGCGCGGCGCCATCTCGTTGGCGAGCAGGGCGCCGTCGCGCTGAAAGAACTCGACGGCCAGCACACCGACGTAGCCCAGGGTCGTCAGCACCCGCCCGACGTAGGCCTCGGCCAGCGCCTGGAGCTCGGCCAGCGGCCCCGGCGCCGGCGCCAGCGACAGGCGCAAGATGCCGTCGGTGTGGTGGTTCTCCACCAGCGGATAAAAGGCGGTGGCGCCGTCACGGCCGCGCACGGCGATCAACGAAACTTCGCGCTCGAAGGCCACCCACTGCTCCAGGATCAGGGGCTGGCCGCCCAGGCTCTGCCAGGCGGCCTCCGCGTCGGCGGCCGCGCGCAGCACAGACTGGCCCTTGCCGTCATAGCCCAGCCGCCGGGTCTTGAGCACGGCCGGCAGCCCGACCCCGGCCAGGGCGGCCTCCAGATCGGCGCGGGTCTCCACGGGCGCGAACGCGGGCGTCGGCAGGCCCAGCTGCTGAAACAGGGTCTTTTCGCTCAGCCGGTCCTGGGCCGCGGCCAGCGCCTCCGGCGACGGAAAGACGGGTGCCGACTGAGTCAGCGTGCGCGCCGTTTCCACCGGCACGTTCTCGAACTCGAAGGTGATGGCGTGCAGGCCGGCCGCGAAGGTCCGCAGCGCGTGAGCGTCGCCGTAGTCGGCCACCAGCTGCTCCGCCACCTGGCCGGCCGGCGATCCCGGCGCCGGGTCAAAGAAACGGAAGCGCAGCCCGAGGGGATAGCCGGCCAGGGCCAGCATGCGGCCCAACTGACCGGCGCCCAGGATGCCGAGCGTGATCGTCACGGGAGGCTCAACGGTATCCGCGCCCGTTCAGGCGCGCGGGTCTGGGTGGCCGAGGACCGACTGCGTCTGCGCCTCGCGGAAACGGCGCAGCGCCTCGCGGAATTCGGGGTATTTGCTGGCCAGGATGGCTGTGGCCAGGATGGCGGCATTGACGGCGCCCGCCCGGCCGATGGCCAGCGCGCCCACCGGCACGCCGGCCGGCATCTGGACGATGGACAGCAGCGAGTCCAGGCCCTTGAGCGCCTTGGACTCGATCGGCACGCCCAGCACGGGCAGGCTGGTCTTGGCGGCGGTCATGCCCGGCAGGTGCGCGGCCCCGCCGGCGCCGGCGATGATGACCTCCAGGCCGCGCGCCTCGGCCGTGCCCGCGTACTCAAAGAGCAGGTCCGGCGTGCGGTGGGCCGAGACCACGCGGACCTCATGCGGCACCGCGAACTGCTCTAGGGTCTGGACGGTGTGCTGCAGCGTGTCCCAATCGGACTTCGAACCCATGATGACGCCGACGAGAGGAGCCATGCCGTCACCTTGCCTCAGGCGGGCACCAGGCCGGCTTGCTGCAACGCCTGCCTCAGCCTGGGCTCCACCGGATACGGGGCTGGCTCAAAGGCCAGCCCGGTCAATTGCTCGTAGATGGCGATGTAGCGCGCCGCCGCCGTGATCCACAACGTCTCCGGCATGTCCGGCGGTTCGCCGGCGCCGCGGTAGCCGCGCTCGGCGTAGGCCAGGCGCACAAACTCCTTGTCTAGGTTCTCGGGTTCGAGCCCGGCCGCGAAGCGCTCCGCGTAGGTGGCGGCGTTCCAGAAGCGCGACGAGTCCGGCGTGTGGACTTCGTCGATGAGCAGTGTCCGGCCCTCCGGCCCGCGCCCGAACTCGTACTTGGTGTCCACCAGGATCAGGCCGGCCCGCAGCGCCACGGCCTGGCCGTGCCGGAACAGGGCCACGGCCGCCGCCTGCACGGCCTCCCAGGTGTCGGCGTCCAGCAGCCCGCGCGCTACCACCTCGGCGCAGGTCAGACGCTCGTCGTGGCCGGTGGGGCCGCCCTTGGTGGTGGGCGTGATGAGCGGCGCCGGCAGCGCCTGGTTTTTGCGCAGCCCGTCGGGCAGCCGATAGCCGTACAGCTCGCGCGCGCCCTGGGCGTAGAGCGTCCACAAGGCGGTGCCGGTGACGCCGGTGATGTAGCCGCGCACGACGACCTCCACCGGGTAGGGGGCGGCTTCCTGGACGATAGCGGCGTTGGGGTCTGGGATTTCGAGCAGGTGGTTGTGGATGAGCGCCTGCGTCTGCGCGAACCACCAGGCGGAGAGCTGGTTGAGGACCTGGCCTTTGTAGGGGACGCAGGCCAGCACGCGGTCGAAGGCGGACAGGCGGTCGGTGGTGACGAGCAGGCGCCGGCCCGCGCCGAGCCGGTAGCCATCGCGCACCTTGCCGCATTGACGGCCGGGCAGGGGCAGGTGCGTCTCGCCCAGGGCCAGCGGCTGGGCCGCCCGCAACGCGTCTGCCGCGATCATGGCGCGTGACGGCGCGGGCGCGTGAAGAAGGCCCGCGCGCTCTCGGCCGCGATGGTGGCGATGATGGCCTTGGCGGCGTCAACCAGCAGGAAGGGCTGAATGCCGAGCGCCCAACCCCGGCCCCAGTCGCCGGCCAGATAACCATACGTCAGCCAGGCGGCGCCCACGGCGTAGATGACGGCGACGCCGGCCAACCCGGCCAGGTAGCGGAAGACGACCAGCCGGCCGCGGCCATGTTCGGCCAGGTAGCCGGCCACGAAAGCGCCGGCCACGAAACCCAACAGGTAGCCGGCGGTCGGCCGCACCCAGACGAGCGTGCCGAAGCCGCCGGCGTCGATGGGCAGGCCGGCCGTGATCAGGACCACGTACGCCACTTGGCTCAGGGCGCCGTCGGTGGCGCCGAGCGTCAGCCCGGCCAGCAGCACGGTCAGCACTTGGAGCGTGATCGGCACGGGCTGGAGATCGATGGTGACGCGCGCGCTCACAGCGGTCAGAGCCGTGAACGCGGCGATGGCCAGGAGCCGGACGATGATGGAATGGGAGACGCGTTGGTGCAGGTGCGTGGCAAGCATGGGCCGGGCCTTTCCTAGACGCGCGCTTTAGAGCTGCGCGGCATAGCGGACGCCGTTCCGGAAGAGCGGTAGGCCGAGACGGTTGGAAGCGCCGTGGCGCCCCCACTGCGGATGCTGATAATCGAAGAGATGATCCTCGGGGTGCGGCATCAACCCCAGCACGTTGCCGGCCGGGTTGCACACCCCGGCGATGTCCGCCACTGATCCATTCGGGTTGGCCGGGTAGCGCGCGTCCGCGGGCTTCCCGTCCGGCTGAGTGTAGACCAGCGCGATCTGGTCGTCGACGTGCAAGTCGGCCAGCAACCGGGGATCGGCCAGGGTGAAGTTGCCCTCGCCGTGGGCCACCGGGCAATCGATCAGGGCTTCCAGGCCGCGCGTCCAGACGCAGCGCTGCGAGCGCGGCCGGAGCGTCACCCAACGGCACTCGAAGCGGCCGCCGGCGTTGAAGGTGAGCGTGGCATAGGCGCGCTGATGGTCGGCGTCCAGGCCGGGCAGCAGGCCGGCCTTCACCAGGGCCTGAAAACCGTTGCAGATGCCGATGACGGGTTTGCCGGCCGCCACGAAGGCGCGCACCTCGTCGGCGAAATAGGCTTTGAGGTCGAGCGCCAGGAGGCGGCCGGCCCCCAGCGCATCGGCGTAGGAGAAGCCGCCGGGGATGACCAGGAGCTGGTAAGCGCTCCAGGCGCGGCCGTCGGCGCGCAGGTTGTTGAGCGGCACGATCTCGGGCGTGGCGCCGGCCAGGGTCAGGGCCTGGCTGGCCTCGTGGTCGCGGTTCGTGCCGCGGGCATGCAGGATCAGGGCGCGAGGTTGGCTCATAGACAGCGGCTCAGGCCAGCGCCGGGCTCCAGGCCTCTACCAGCGCGGCCACCGGCAGAGAGATCAGGGTCGTCGTGCGCGTCGTGATCGACAGGCGCCCGCCGCTCACGGTGCCGAGGCGGCGCAGCGGCAGGCCGCTCAGGGCGGCCTCGAAGGCGGCGCCATCGGCGGGACGGACCTCCGCCAGCAGGCGCCCGTTGGATTCGCTGAACAACGCTGTCAGCGGATCGGCGTCGTCCAGCGTCAGGGCCAGGCCCAGCCGCCCGCCGATGCACATCTCGGCGGCGGCCACCGCCAGGCCGCCCTCGCTCAAGTCGTGGCAGGCGCGCACCCAGCCGGCGCGCATGGCCCGGTGCAGGGCGCGGTAGAGCGCGGGCGCGGTCTCGGCCAGGCCGGGCACCTGGCCAGCCTCGGCCGCGCCGGCCAGCAGCGCCACCTGTGCGCCGCCGAACTCGGGCCGCGTCTCGCCCAGCAGATAGACCACGTTGCCGGGCTCCTTGAGGTCCATGGTCACGGCCGCGCCGATGTCCTCGATCAGGCCGATGGCCGAGATCAGCAGCGTCGGCGGGATGGCGTGGCGCTGGCCGTCGGCGCCCCAGTACTCGTTGTTGAGCGAGTCCTTGCCGGAGACAAAGGGCGTGCCATAGTGCCGGGCGGCGTCGTGGCAGCCGCGCGCCGCCTCCACCAGGCCGCCGAGCGTGGTCGGCCGGGTCGGGTCGCCCCAGCAGAAGTTGTCGAGCACGGCGATCCGGTCCGGGTCGGCGCCCACCGCCACGGCGTTGCGGATGGCTTCATCCATCACGGCCAGGGCCATGCGGTACGGGTCGCGTTTGCCGAACTGCGGGTTGAGGCCGTTGGACAAGACGATCCCGCGCCGGCCGGCGGTGCCGAGCGGTTTGAGCACGCAGGCATCGGACGGGCCGTCGTTGGCGGCGCCGGTGAGCGGTTTGACCACCGTGCCGCCCTGGACCTCGTGGTCGTAGACGCGGATGACGTCGGCCTTGGACGCAATATTTGGATGGCACAGGAGCCGGAGCAGCGTGGCGGCGTGATCAGGCGGCAGGCGCTGCGCGAGCACTGAGCGGCCGTCGTCCGGCGCGGGCACCGCGTCTGCCAGGTGCGCGGTGAGGCGGCGCTGGGGCAGGCCGCCATGCAGGAAGGTGTTGGCCAAATCCAGCACCACGCGCCCGGCTGAGCGCACCAGCAGGCGCCCGCTGTCCGTGAAGGCGCCGATATCGGTCAGTTCGACATCGTAGGTCGCGCACAGCGCCTCCAGGGCCGGCAACGCCTCGGCGGGCACGGCCAGCACCATGCGTTCCTGGGCCTCCGACAGCCAGATTTCCCACGGCGCCAGGCCGGGATACTTCAGGCGCACGCGCGTCAGCTCCACGTCGGCGCCCAGGTCGGCGGCCATCTCGCCGACGGCCGACGACAGTCCGCCCGCGCCGCAATCGGTGATGGCGTGATACCAGCCCTGGTCGCGCGCGCGGGTGACGACCTCGATCAGGCCCTTTTCGGTGATGGGGTCGCCGATCTGCACGGACGCGCCCGCCACCGTGCCGGTCTGCGCGTCCATGGTCATGGACGAGAACGTTGCGCCGCGCAGGCCGTCGCGGCCGGTGCGCCCGCCCAGGACGACGATGCGGTCGCCGGCCCGGGCCGCGCGCGGGTGGCGGCCTTTGGGCGCCAGGCCCACGCAGCCGCAGAACACCAGCGGATTGGCCGTGAAGCCGGCGTCATAGACGATGGCGCCGTTGACGGTCGGCAGGCCGATCTTGTTGCCGTAGTCTTCGATGCCGGCGACGACGCCCGAGCGGATGCGGCGCGGATGCAGGACACCCTCCGGCAAGGCAGCCGGGTCGGCGTCCTGCGGGCCGAAGCAGAGCACGTCCGTGGCGGCGATGGGTTTGGCCGAGACCCCGAGCACGTCGCGGATGACGCCGCCGACGCCGGTGTTGGCGCCGCCGAAGGGTTCGATGGCCGACGGGTGGTTGTGCGTCTCGACCTTGAAGGAGATCTCGTACTCGTCGTCAAAGTCGAGGATGCCGGCGTTATCCACGAACGCCGAGCGCACCCACGGCGCGCCGATCGCGTCTGTGGCGGCCTTGAGGTAGGTCTTGAGGAGGCCGTTGATTTCTGCGGGGGTGGCGGGCTGGGGGGTGGAGTCTCGGTCCCGGTCCCCGGTCCCTGGCCGCTGCAGCTCGATTCTGGCTTTGAACGTTTTGTGAACGCAGTGCTCGCTCCAGGTCTGGGCGATGGTCTCGAACTCGACGTCGGTGGGGTCACGGTCTTCGGCGCGGTAGTAGGCCTGGATTGCGCGCATCTCGGCCAGGTCGAGCGCGGCGCGGCGTTCGCGCGAGAGCGCCAGCAGGCCGGCTTCGTCCAGGACGCGCAGCGGCAGCGTCGCGGTGTAATCGCTGGCGGCGGCCGGCTCCGGGAAGCTGGGCGCGATCGCGCCCAGCGCATACTGCTGGATGACCGGGTTGGCGAGCAGGCGGTGGGCCAGCTGGTGCAGGTCAGCCTCGTTCAGGCCGCGGCCGTGGACGACAAACCGCTGGCCGGTGGCGGCGCGGGTGACGCCGGTCAGGCCGAGCTCATGCGCGGCGCGCACGATCTGCTCCGCCACCGGGTCCGTGACGCCGGGGCGCAGGGCCACTTCGATGACGTGGCCGCGTCCGTTCGGCGCGGAGCCGGGGCGCAGGCTGCGCCATTCGGCCACCTGGGCCACCGGATCACTCAGCAGTTCGCGCTCCAGGCGAAGTTCTTCAGACGCCGACAACACGCCTTCCACAAAATACAGGGCGCTGGCCTGCAGCTCGGCGACCTGCGTCAGGCCGAGGGCCTGGGCATCGGCGAGCAGGCCGCGCGAGCGCGGGTCGTTCGATTGGCGCGGGCGAACGATCAGGCAATGAATGGGCAAGGGCATAGGGCAGAACCGGAGTCCTGGCCGACAAGCCGTGTGGGGTTGAGAGTCTCGCTTGAACCGCTAGGTGTGCTAAGGCGATTCTAGGGGAGGGCGCACAGGCGCGCAAGAGGGCGCCCGCCAGACAAAATGGACGAAAACGCGCGGGCTTTTTCGGAGACGTCACCGAAGCCCCAGTGGCTCAGGCCGGGCTGGATTCCGGCTCCCCACTTCGCTGCGCTTCAAGGGCCAGGGTGCGCTGGAATGACGTCGACGTGTCGCCGACGAGAACTCGTCAGGGGGCCAATGACCCCCCCAAAAGTGCGGGGGTCTCCCCGGCGAATCCTGGCCCCGCCGGCGGGCGCCCTACGGGGTCTGCGCCAGATCGACCCGCTCCATCCAGCGCTCCGGCGCCCGCAGCGGCGTGAAGCCGCCAAACCGCCGGTAGAGCTCATGGGCGTCGCGCGTGGCCAGCAGCATCCGGCGCAGGCCCTGCAGGTCCGGATGGGCGACGATGACTTCCACCAGCCACTTGGCCAGGCCGCGGCCGCGCTGCGACTCCAGGATGAAGACGTCGCAGAGCCAGGCGAAGGTGGCGCAGTCGGTGACGACGCGCGCGAAGCCCACCTGCTGATCGCCGGCGTACACGCCGAAGCACAGCGAGTTGGCGATGGAGGTCTCCACCAGTGCCCGCGAGCGACCGAGCGCCCAGTAGGCGCGCTCGCTCAGAAAGGCGTGGATCAGGTCGACGTCGAGGCGGGCCTTGTCGGTGCTGATTGTGTAGCCGTCGCGCTGCTGGTCCGGGGAGGTCTGGCTCATAAATCCACCTGCATAACGAGGGCGCCGGCATGGCCGCCGACGACGCGAAAGCCGAAGCGTTGATACAGGCGTAGCGCCGGGTTGTCCGGCGCCACGCTGAGCGAGACGCCGCGCCAGCGCGCCCGCGCGGTGGTCAGGGCGGCGGCCAGCAAGCGCGTGCCCAGACCCTGGCCGCGCTGGCCGGGCAGGACGGCGATGGACAGCTCCGGGATGTCCGCGGCCACAAAGCCGTAGCCGCGCCCGTCGTCTGGCCACAGGCGCAGCCAGACCGCGCCCAGCGGCCCGGCCCGGCCGGGCGCCTCGGCCGCGAAGCCGCTATCGCCGTCCCGGCCCCAGCCGGCCGCGTAGCGCGCAATCTCCGGCAGATCCACGATGGCGGGAGCGAGCGGCGGCTGGCCGGGGGGCAGGAAGATGGCGTGGTAAAGCAGGGCGCAGACCACGGGGCCGTCGGCGGCGGTCAGGGGACGGAGCACGGCTGCGGCGCTCATTCCAGCGCATACACCTGGGTCAACTGTGATTTGCCTTTGAGGGCCACCGGCGGCATGGCGCGGGCCGGGAAATCCGCGCCGGCCGCGGCCCAGGCCTCGGCGCTGACCAGGATGTCGGTATCCCAGTCCTTGTTCAGCCCGTCGATCCGCGAGGCCACATTGACGGTGTCGCCGATGACCGTGAACTCCATGCGCGCTGGGCTGCCGACGTTGCCGGCCAGCATGTCGCCGCAGTGGAGGCCGATACCGATCTGAAGCGGCGGCTGGCCCTGGGCGGCCTGCGCCTGGTTGAACTCGGCCAGGGCGGCGCGCATGGCCAGGGCCGCCTGCACGGCGCGGCGGGCGTGGTCGGTCTGCGGCACCGGCGCGCCGAAGACGGCCAGCAGGCTGTCGCCGCCGAACTTGTTGATCCAGCCGCCGTGCGCGTGCAGCACCGGCTCCACGGCCGCGAAGTAGCGGTTGAGCAGGTCCACCACGGCTTCGGGCGGGAGCTGCTCGGAGATGGTGGTGAAGCCGCGGATGTCGGCGAAGAGCAGCGTGGCCGTGACGACCTGGCCACCCAGGCGCACGCCGCGCTTCATGACTTCCTCGGCCAGCGCCGGCGCCAGGTAGCGCCCAATCGCATCGCGCAGGCGCTCCCGCTCGTGCAGGCCGTCCGTCATCAAGTTGAAGCCTTCGAACAACTCGGCGAACTCGTCGGTGGTGGTGACGGCCAGGTGTGCGTCCAGCTGGCCGTCCTGGACCTTGCGCATCGCGGCCACGATCTCGTCGGCCGAGCGCGTCACGCCGCGCGCCATCACCACCGCCAGGATCACCATGACGCCGATGCTGAGCGCCACGACGATGGCCACCCACACTTGCAGCGGCCACATGATCTGGGCGACGTCGGTCTGGGTCAGGCCGGCCGCCCGGCCGACGCTGGTCAGCGTCTCCTGGGCGCGCACCAGCGTGGTCACGCCCAGGATGGCGAGCGGCGCCAGCACCGCGAAGAGCGACACAAGCAGGAGCTTGCGGCGCATGCCCATGGCGATCAGGCGGCTGCGCTGGGCTGGTGGGAGCGGGCCGGCGGTCTGCCAGAGCCAGGGCAGGATCGGGCGCACCGCCGACTGAGCCGCGAAGTACTCGAACAGGGCGTGCCCGGTGGACACGAGGATGGCGATCAGGGCCAGATTGATGTACTGGCTGAGGCGCAGTCCGAAGGCGAAGAAGCTGTTGGCGGCCAGCACCAGGGCCGTGATCGCGCCCAGGAAGAGTGGCAGGTGGATGGTGAGCACGCGCCGGCCGGTGAGGTAGGAGAGGTTGAGCGCCTGCACCACCGCCGCCGCTGGGGAGGCGGCCGGGTCGCCGGCCAGCGCCGCCAGGATCGGGGCGAGATGCTGGTTGAGGACGCGGACGTCCAGGGCGATGGTGGGCACGAAGGCCAGGGGCACCAGCCCGAAGAAGAGCGTGAGAGTCTGGGCCGGCGTCAAGTCCAGCCCGAACGCGAAGAGCAGGGCGCCGGCGGCCAGGGCCAATCCGGTGCCGACGATGTAATTCCGCCTCAGGCGGCGCTGGAGCGCTGAGGCTGACAGGGGCGGCGCGGCGGTGGAGGTATTCATCGGCGCAAGTACCCCAATCTTACCGTGAAGCCGCGCCCCGCTGGAATTTTCTAACTTAATGAGACTCAGGGCCGTGTCTGAGCCGCCAACGGAGGCGGGTCCGCCGGTCCGGCGGTCAGCCAGAGCAGCGCCGTCATGATAATGGCCGAGGTCAGACACCAGGCGCAGGTCGCGCCGATGACAAACGGCTCCAGGAAAGTCAGATAAATCGAGAACAGGGTTCCGCCAGCGGCCAGGCCGAAGCGGGCCAAGCCGGCTAGATCGGCCAGCCGGCCACGGTCAACGGCGCTGATCAACGTGGCGGCCAGGAGCGCCAGGTAACCGGCCACGCCGAGCACGCCGATCGGGATCAGTCCGAACAACCGGGCGTAGGCGCTTCGCTGGACGGTGTTGCAGTCGCCAATCGGCCCGCAGACAGCGGTCACCTGGGCGGTTTCCACGTAGGCTAAATAGCCGGCTACCGCCAGACCGAGGAGGCATAACCCCACGATGACGGTTTCCCGCCAGACTGGGCGCGCTCCCGGGACAGGGAGGCGGCGCCGCACCAGGAGATACCCGGCTATGACCACCATCCCAGACAGAACCACGAGCGCCAGTGTGTTGCCGACCGGATCACGCGCTAATCGATCCAGCCCACCCCCTTCGGCCGCGGTTGGCCCCGCTGCTTCTGGAGCCGGGATGGGCGACGGCTGCGCGGCGGCGATGGCGGCGACCAGGCCGGGGATCGCGGGCCAATCCACGCCGCCCTCGGCCAACAAAGCCTCGACCAAGCCCGGCAGTCGTTCGGGGATCTCCACTGAGCCTACGAGCACCGTCTCCCCGATGACCAGTGTGGGCACACCCAGCCGCTCATCTGGAATTTGATACTGCTCAACGGCCGCCTGATATAGAGCCTGCCCATCCGGGGTGGAGGTATCCACGCCCAGAATCTGGAGGCGCTCGCCATAGCTCTCCAACAACGGGATCAGGTCTTCGGTGATGACCTTGTGGCAGTGGGGGCAGGTGGGTGAATAGAACAACACAGCCCGAGCCGCCGCGGTCTCGGTCGGGAGCGCCCGGCCGAATGGCCAGCTCCAGCCGGCGATCATCAACCCGAAACCAATCAGCCACCATTTCATCGCGAACCCTCCTGATTACTCCAGACGGCGCGTCTTCACGATGTTCGAGCCCGTTATTTTTTCTGCTGTGCCCGGCTGAATTGGCGCCCGCCACAGGGGCATGCTCGGTCCGAGCCTCATCCCATTGGCGCTCGCACCGATCAGCCACTGGGAGATCGGTTTGCAGAGTTCCCTCGCCGTTGGGGCGTGGTCCGTCGGCTGCGCGCCGCGTCGGGATAGCGCGCCGGTGCGGCGCTCTAGGACTGCACGCCGTAACGTTCCACACGCTGCGCCCGTCCGCTGGCGGCGAGTTCTGCCAGCGTCTCGTCCACCTGGCCGGGTGCTCGCCGCTTCAGCGTGCGCCGGAGCTCAACTTCACTCAGCCGGTGGCGGGTGATGATGCCGACGATCGCGTCGATCACGTTTGAGCCGCCCAGAACGAAGGCGCCGCCGGCCGGGAAGACCAGGCGGGCGCTGTCACCCAAGATGGCCTGCGCGCGCCGCCGGACGACGACGGCCGGCGGCTGCATCCAGGTCTCGGCTGGCGGCCGGGTGGCAGGTTGCGATGTACCGCGTCGGGCCGGACGCGGCGCAGGACAGCGGCGATCTTCCGCAGAGCCGGCGGTGTGTCATTCAGACCATGCCTCCGCCTCGGCGCCCCAGCCGCGCCGCGGATCGGCGTTCCTGCTCGCCTTCCCAGCGATCCGCTAAGGCTGGGTCAGTGTCGCCGTTCAGGGCGATCCACGAGCCGCTGGTTGAGAAAGGCGGTAATCGCCTCATCTATCACCCGGACATCGGTCACGATCGGCTGGATTCCACGCGCTGCCAGGTTCTCGTACGCGCCGGCGCCCATGCCGCCGCCCACCACAACCTGACAGTCCGCAACGACCTCGGCCATTCGGGTGTGACGGCCCTGAGCACCAGGCCCGCGCCCATGCTCAGACCCGCGTTCGTGGACGTGGACGGGCACGCCCTGCTCATGATCGTGGGCCTCACCCGCGAACTGTGCGTGGCCGGGCTTCTCGCGCCGCTCGCGCTCGACAATCTGCCCGTCCTCAAGCGTAACGACTAGGTAGTACCGCGCCCGCCCAAAGTGCTGGCTGACTGTGCGCTCATCATCCGTGACAAAAGCGATCCGCATGCCTCTCTCCTCACTTGGATTACTGCTCGTTTCCAGGGCGCGGCCGGCCAAGGCCGCAACAATAGAACCCATAGCCGCCCGTGGCTATCAGCCCTAGAGCGATAAGGCCGAGGGCCGCCAGGCGCCAGGGCTCACGCAGTTGGGCAGGGAAGGTGAAAGCGGGCGGAGACGCCGGCGTTGGTTCAGGCCCTGGCGTCGGGTACACGCGTCCGCGGCCCTCCATCACTGTGTCGCTGGCCACTGCTCGGCCGATGCGGTAGCTCTGTCTCGGCCTTATTCAGCCGCCGCGAAAGTGACGCTCGGCCGGGCGATCGTGGTCGTCTAGGGGATACAGCACGAGCACAGCCTGCGCGCGGACCGCGTCGGCGTTTTGCCAGCGGTGGGGCAGGTGGGCTTCGAATAGCAAGCTGTCCCCCGGCTCCAGCAGGTAGGACTGGGAATCGACCGTGTAGGCGATGCGCCCAGACAAGCAATACACGAACTCGTAGCCGGTATGGACAATCGGGTGTGGGCCGCTGTCGGAGTTGGGTTCCAGCATCACCACAAAGGGTTCCACGGCCCGGTCGGTCAACCCGGCGCCCAGATCTTCCAGGGTGCCGTGGGCGAACGCCGCGCGCGGGCGCTGGCCGGCCTTGATATACGCCACGCTGTTGGTGGGATAGTCGGTCTCGAAAAACGCCGTGATCGGGGTTTCCAGCGCCGCCGCCAACTGCTGCAGGGTGCTCACGCTCGGCGATGTCTTGCCATGCTCGATCAGGCTGAGTGTGTTCAGCGCCAGGCCGCTGCGCTCCGCCAACGCGCGCAGAGAGAGAGCCCGTTCGGTCCGCAAGCGCCGGAGGCGGCGGCCGACCTCTATTTCTGCGGCGGGGGCGGCCTGGGCAGGCTGCGGCCGTTCCCGCCGCCCGCTCGCCGGCTGGCCTGGTGTCGGGGAGGCTTTCTTCCTATCCGGCATCATCGCCTCCTGTCGGCGGGTGTCAGTTCTGGCGCACGAGATCAGCCTTGGTGACGACTTCGATCTGGAGTCCCTGCATGGTGCTGATCGTCTCGTGGACAGGGCAGTGGGCGGCAACGCGCTCGATCGCCTGGACCCGCTTGCGGCAGTCCCCGTTCGGCAGGTGGACGGTCGCTTTCAAGTTGACCAGCCGAGTTGGATCATCCGCCTTGTCAAAGGTGATGTCAACGCTCAACTCGGAATCGTCGACCGCGTTGCGCTCGCAGTACTGGGCGACAAAGGCGCCAATACAGGTCCCCAGCGACGCCACGAAGATCTCGGGTGGCGTCGGCGCTCGGTCGGACCCACCCATGGCCGCCGGCACATCGGTGATCAGGGTATGGTTTCCGAGCTTGGTCTCAAACAGCATTTGGCCTCGGTAGTGCGTGGAAATCTTGGGCATACGAGTTTTCTCCGGGTTTGGTTGGGTGGCTTGGTCAGGGCTCGTCAAGTGAGATGTAGCCAGCCGCCGGTTTGTACCAATATAATAGCACAATGCCGGCTTTGATCACGCCAGAAATACTAATTTATTGTTACAAGATGCGGCGGCGATGGCGGCGGCCCAACTGGGGATGCGCTAATCCCCTGGAAGCGCACGGCCGGAGGCTTGGGTGCTGGCGCGTACACCTCGGGCGCCCGGGCGCTCTAGGTTACCGAAGCCAACCCGCGTTGGGCAGCCCTGCAAGTCTGGGGAAGCGTGAGCCTGGCGTGGATCGTGAGCCGGCCGTGATTAGCCCGGCTGTTCCGGCTTGGTTAAAGGCCGGCGCCCGGCAGTTGGCCCAATCTGCCGGGCGCCTGATCCGAGGAGGAGAAGACTGAATTCAGGATAAGGCCGGCGGGGCTGCCCGGCGGATGGGCCCGGTGGGCGATGGATAGTAAAGCGCCCTCCGGCCGACGCAGTCCGGCCGCCCGCTTGCGTGGAAGCGTCTGGCCGAGATCCCACTGAGGCCTGGGGGAGAGCCGTCAAGATGCTTTCAGCGCAGGCGTCCGGCCTGCGTGCCTGACCACGACCGGCGGTATACTGGTTGTTGCCAGCCCGGTTTCAGCGGGGTGAGAGATCCCGTCCGATCATGAAAATTGCAGGCGCCCGTCCCGCGCTTCTCTCAGTCGCTGCGCCGGGGGCAGGCCGCTCGGGCTAAGACGCGCCCGGCGGCGCGCCTGAGCCGCCCCGCGGGGCGCAGCAGGAGGGTCAGCCCACATGCAACAACCACTTCTCAAGGCGATAGCCACACTCTGCGCGAAGTCCGCGGTGCTCACGGCGCTTATCGGGGGTGTGATCGCCCTCGTTGGCTACTTCAACAAATGGACTTCGCCGATTGCTTATAGCAATGCATTTTTCCTGGCCGGAAGCCTGATGATCATCGCCGGCGCCTCGTCGCGCTTTGCCGCCAGCCAGGGGGGCGGCGCTTATCAGTTGCTCGGCGCAGAGAGTTTCCGCAACATGAGCAGCGGCGAGCGGAGGGACCACATCATCAAGGTGAGCAGTTCGCTGAGCACTGTAATACTTGGCCTAATCACCGGGGCAGTGCTGCTGGTGATTTCCGCCATTGCGGCGAAAATGCCCTAGCCGGGCCAAACGGATCTGGGCGCCCGGCCTGCGGTAGCTGAGAACCAGCTCCCCAAATTGCCTGTCAGGTCGCAGCCGCAGCGCAAGTCGAACTCTTTCTTGTGGCTTGTGGGCGGCCCGCGCGCTCGGACGGCGCGCTCAGCCGGCGCCTGAACTACCCCGTTGGGCGGCGGCAGTCCACGCGCCAGAGGTCACTTATGACCGTGAATGCCGAAAAACCCCGCTGGTCTTTTTACCTGCTTTGGATCGCCGGGGCAGTGCTGTGTGTGCCCCTGGCTTTTTTCCTCAACCTTCTTTTTGTGCGCATCGTCACTCCTTTTGTCGGCGACTTCGTTTATGTGGCTGGGGTGCCCCACATTACCGAAGATTACTTTTACATGTACACTTTTATCCCGATCGCGGGCTTGTTAACCGGACTGCTGCAATACGGGCTATTGCGCCGCTACCTGGCCCGGATGAGCTGGTGGGTGGCCATGACCCTGGGGGGCTGGCTGGTGGGCGTGTTTCTGGATCTGCTGCCCGGCTGGCTGGGCTGGACCAGCCCGTTGTTTACGGCCGGCCTCGCAATGATTGTGCTGGGGTTATCGATCGGTGTGGGGCAATGGCTGCTGCTGCGGCGGCGCTTTCCCAGGGCGGGTTGGTGGATAGGCGCCAACGTTGTGGGCTGGGGTTCACTGGCTCTGATTTTCCAGGGTCCATCGATCGGGCCGTTTGAGTTGTTCAGCCTGGGCTTGCTGCCCGCTTGTGCGACTGCGGCGGTGTTGGCCCTGCTTCTGCAGCCGGCGCAGACTGCGGAACCGCAGCGTCTGTGACGGCGGCCCAATGTGGGCGGCCCAATGTGGGCGGCCCACGTTGGGCGGCCCACATTGGGCCGCCCAACTGGCGCTGAACATCATCCAATCTAATCGCCGCCAGGCCGGGCCAGCACCGGCGCAATCCAACTGAATCGAGGGGCCTATGCTGTCCAATCTCGCCGCCCTGTTCGAGAACCTGCGCAGCCGGAACGAGTTCAAGCGCAAGGCCGCGGTCCAGGAGCTGGGGAAGGCGGCCGAAAGCGGCGCCCAGATCATCGGCGCGTTGACGACCGCGCGCGATTCCGACCCCCACGCCGACGTCCGCCAGGCGGCGGCTCAGGCCCTTCAGGCGCCGGTCCATCAGGCTTACCTGGCCGCTCACCCGGATTGGGCCGAGCAGGCGGCGGCCGAGGCCCACCAGCAGAGGCTCATGCCCAACGCCGACCTGCGGCAGCTCCAGCAAGCCCTCAAGAGCAAATCCCGCGACGAGCAGCTCCGCGCCGTCTACACCATCCGCCATCTGCGCCGCCAAGACGCGCTGCCCGACCTGGTGGCGGCGGCTACCAGTTTCTCGCTGCTGATGACGCTGCAGGGAGGCCGGTCGCCCGACCGTAAGCAGGCCAAGGCCCTGCTCCTGCCGGTGCTGGAGGCCCTGGTGGAACTGGGTGAGCCGGCGGCGCCGGATGCCAAGTGGACGGGCTTCCTCAAGACCGGCACAGCGACCCTGGCCGCCCACGTGCGCTGGTCGGACGAGCAGAAAGATCTGGACGATGAGGAAGCCCAGGTGAATTTGAAGCTGGTGCGCTGTCTATTGGCCCTGGGCGGGCCGGCGGCGGTCAGTTCACTGGAGGGCGCGTTCAAGGCCGTCTTCTCGCCGACCGACGTCACCAAGAACCCGACCGTCTCCCACCTGCGCTATGCCGTGGCCGCCGGCGAGTTGGCCGTCGAGGAAGCCCGCGCCGGGGCCATTGCGGCCTGGCTGTGCCGCAGTGCGCTCACCGACGAGCAGCGCTGGACG
>CALFZO010000163.1 GCA_937952305.1 uncultured Anaerolineales bacterium
CGGCGGGCCCGGCGCCACCGCAGTTCGATGGCTTATTTTCGATAGAGTCTATTGTCTGTGATTGATTTGATTGTGGACCCAGATATCCGCGGGCTACTGTCGTTGGGTCGAAAAGCTCTGGCTGTCACGAATTACGCCGATAGTGCCCGCCTAAACTTGTGGGCCCTTCAAGCAGCCATCGCATCGATCTTCGATCTTGATGACGAAATCATCGGCGATGTAGTGACGACAAATCAAATACTTTACGGTGCGGACCTGGAGGGGTTTCTTGTTGCCCATGGGATGTCAGATGATAACGTGTCAATGCTCGGAAGTGGGCTGCGCGAATTATCGCGTAGAGTTACCATGGCTCAAAACATGGCCGCCTTGCTCTCTCAAGGAGTTCAACTTTCCGATTACAAACACTACAAACAGATACTAGACACCCCTGAAGAACAATGTAGTGAAGGCGACGCTCGTTGGCTGCATGATTTTGCGAGCCGGACCATTTCTAACTGGCAGACTGCCGGTTTGAATCCGACAATGCCTGAGTCGATGATTAAGGATATCCGCAGCTTACTTGAAGACAGTAATCGTCGAATAACTACAGGCAAGCCTCGTAAGCAGAGACGTTCGGTCTATAAGAAATAGATACATGTCCATCGCCCGCCACCACGCCGAATGGTTGTCCCTGCTGGAGGTCTCCGGCCCGTTTCTGTCCATGCCGGCCCTCCTGCGCGCCTTCCCGCAAGGCCTGGACGCCCATGACCCCGCCGCCGCCCGCGATCTGCGCCTGGCCTACGGCGAGTGGCAGGGCCGGCCCCGTGATCCCGCCCTCCACACGGCTTGGACGCGTTTTGTCCTGAGCCGGCTGCTGGATCTGCCCCCGAACGCTCTGGCCGAAGGTCAGGCTCTGCCGCCCTCGCTCAAGGCCGTCATCGCCGAACAAGGCGAGGTCCTGCGGCCCGACCTGGCCGTGGTGAGCCCCGCCGACGGCCGGCCGCAGTTGCTGCTCCAGGTGTATCCTGCCACACAGGACCTGGACCGTCCCGCCGCCGACCGGCGCTGGAAGGCCTCGCCGGCCACGCGTATGATGGAACTCCTGCATGCCGTGGACGTGCGCCTGGGCCTGGTCACCAACGGCGAGCGCTGGATGCTGGTGGACGCGCCGCGCGGCGGCACCACAGGCTTCATCTCCTGGTATGCAGCTTTGTGGCTGGAAGAGCCGCTCACCCTGCGCGCCTTCCGCAGCCTGCTGGGCGCGCGCCGTTTCTTCGCGGTGGCGGAGGCGGAGACGCTGGCCAAACTGCTGGAGGCCAGCGCCGATGAGCAGCACGAGGTTACAGATCAACTTGGCTACCAGGTGCGCCGCGCCGTGGAGGTGCTGGTGCGAGCCATGGACCGCGCCGACCAGGACGCCGGCCGGCGTCTGCTGGCGGACGTGACCGAGCCGGCCCTGTATGAAGCCGCGCTGACGGTCATGATGCGCCTGGTCTTCCTGTTCTCGGCCGAGGAGCGCGGCCTCCTGCTCCTGGGCGATCCCCTTTACGATCAGCATTACGCGGTCTCTACCCTGCGCGCCCAACTGCGCGAGGCCGCCGACCAGCACGGCGAGGAGGTGCTGGAGCGCCGGCACGACGCCTGGCCGCGCCTGCTGGCCACGTTCCGGGCCGTGCACGCCGGCGCCTGGCATCAGGACTTGCGCCTGCCGGCCTACGGCGGCAGCCTGTTTGATCCGGCCCGCTTCCCGTTCCTGGAGGGACATTGGGCGGCCGATGACCGGCGGCCGGGGGACGCTGACGCGGCGCCTGTCGAAGAGCGCGGGCATCCCGAGCGGAGCCGCGCAGCGGCTCAGTCGAGGGACCCGCGCCCAGGGTCCGAACCGCTGCTCATCAACAACCGCACCATCCTGCACCTGCTCGAAGCGCTGCAAATCCTGCAAGTGAAGGTCCCGGGTGGCGGACCAGCCGAGGCGCGCCGGCTCTCCTTCCGCGCGCTGGATATCGAGCAGATTGGCCATGTGTATGAAGGCCTGCTGGATCATACGGCCGTGCGCGCTGGGGAGTGGGTGCTGGGACTCACCGGCACCAAGGACAGGGAGCCGGAGGTGGCCCTGGCCAGGCTGGAGACGCTGCAGGCCCAGGGCAGGGCGGCCCTGCTCGAGTATCTGCGCGAACAGACCGGGCGCTCCGAGTCCGCGCTCAAGAAGGCCCTGGTCCAGCCGCCTGACGACCTGGACCACGCCCGCCTGCGCGCGGCCTGCGGCAATGACGATGCCGTGTACCGGCGCCTCCTGTCCTTCGCCGGCCTGGTGCGCGAGGACGATCTGGGCTACCCGGTGGTGATCGCGCCGGGGAGCGTGTACGTGACCGCCGGCGCGGACCGCCGCTCCTCCGGCACGCACTACACCCCGCGCTCGCTCACCGAGCCGATCGTGGCCCGCACCCTGGAGCCGCTTATCTACCGCGGGCCGGCCGAGGGCGCGCCCAAAGACCAGTGGCAGCTCAAGCCGCCGGCCGACCTGCTGGCCCTCAAGGTCTGCGATATGGCGATGGGCTCAGGCGCTTTCCTGGTGCAGACCTGCCGGTTTCTGAGTGAACGCTTGGTGGAAGCCTGGGAGACCGCGGAGAGCGAAATCCCAACTCCCAAGGACCAAGGCCCGCGGCCGAAGATCACGCCGGACGGCAAACCGGCCTTGGGGGAACCTGGCGAACAGCTCATCCCCGATGATGCGGAAGAGCGCCTGGCCTTCGCCCGCCGGCTTGTGGCCGACCGCTGTCTGTACGGCGTAGACAAGAACCCGCTGGCCGTGGAGATGGCCAAGCTCTCGCTGTGGCTGATTACGCTCAGCCAGAACCGGCCGTTCACGTTCCTAGATCACGCCCTCAAAAGCGGCGATTCGCTGGTGGGCGCAGACGAGGCCATGTTCACGGGCTGGGCACGCAGCCTGCTGGCGGGTAAAAACGCCAGCGCCATGACGCTGTTTGACGAGGACCTGCGCGCGGCCGTGGCCGTGGCGCGTGCGAAGCGCCGCGAGCTCGAGTCCTTTGAAGTGCGTGACGTGCGCGACGCCGAGCGCAAAGCGGCCCTGCTGAAGGACGCGGACATTGCCCTGCGGCGCGTGAAGCTGGGTTGTGACCTACTGGTGGGCGTGCGGCTTCTGCCAGACCTGAGCAAAAAGGAGCGGGAGCAGCGCCTGAGCGACTTGCTGGTGGAATACACCGCCAGCGAACAGCCGGTCAGCGCCGCCGCCGGCGAGAGTCTGGCTGCGGCCCAAAAAGCACAGGCCTTCCATTGGCCGTTCGAGTTTCCCGAAGTATTTGAACGGGGCGGTTTCAGTGCCTATGTAGGCAATCCGCCTTTCATTGGTGGCCGGCGCATCCGCGAATCACTAGGTGACCAATACCGGGACGCGTTATATGGCCTTTTCCAAGGCTCAAGCGGCAACGCCGACTACAGCGCCTTCTTTTTCCTGCGAGGCTATCGCGGTCTACGACGAAATGGTACTTTGGGCTTGATAGCAACCAACACGATTGCCCAAGGAGACACGCGGCGAACTGGCCTGGATAACATCCTAAAAGAAGGCGGTACTATCTACGCAGCCACCAATAACATGCTCTGGCCCGGTGCGGCGGCGGTAGTGGTCAGTGTCGTTCATATTACTCGAGGGCTAGCAGCCCCGCCGCACTTACTAGACGGCAGGCTTGTGGACGGTATTTCCAGTCTGCTTAATAGCGGTACACAGCAGGTTGCGCCTTTGGTCTTGTTTGCCAACCAGAACAAAAGCCACATTGGATCTCTCGTACACGGCACAGGCTTTACGCTTGAGGCTGAGGCCGCACAGGCACTTACTCAGCGTGACGCACGCAACAAAAACGTTCTCTTTCCATATCTTGGTGGCGAGGATCTAAATACGGCGCCTGACCAGATACCAAGTCGCTGGGTCATAAATTTCTTCGACTGGCCGATTGAGGCTGCGGAGAATTACCCTGATTGCTTCGACATAGTCCGCCGCTTAGTTAAGCCTCACCGTGATGAGGTGAAACGCAAAGCCTATCGAGATAAGTGGTGGCAGTATGCCGAAAAGCAACAAGCTCTCTATCGAGCTATTGCTCGGCAGAAACGAGCCATAGCTGTGGCCGTAGTCAGCAAGACGGTTGCATTTGCCTTTGTTCCTGTAAATTGGGTGTTTGCCCACAAGGTGGTCGTCTTTCCTTTTGATGATGGCGCACACTTCGCCGTTTTGCAGTCGTCCCTGCATTATTTCTGGGCCTGGAAATACAGCTCGACAATGAAGACGGACTTAAACTACAGTCCCACGGATTGCTTTCAGACGTTCCCTTTTCCGCAGTCGCATAATCCACTATTGGATGCATTGGGCGAGACTTACCACGACTGTCGTCGGCAACTGATGCTTGTGCGACAAGAAGGCCTCACCAAGGTTTACAATCGCCTGCATGACCCACAAGAGACCAGCGCGGACATCGCGGAGTTGCGCCGCCTGCATGTAGAGATGGATCACGCCGTCGCCGCGGCCTACGGCTGGCAAGACCTCGATCTCGGCCACGGCTTCCACGAGACCGCGCAGGGCGTGCGCTACACACTCAGCGAGCTGGCGCGGCGGGAAGTGCTGGCGCGCCTGCTGCATCTGAACCATGAGCGCTACGAAGAAGAGGTCCGCCAGGGCTTGCATGACAAGGGCAAGGGCAAGAAGGCCGCGGGCGGTGAGGGGAAGGGCGCGCCGGCGGCCAAGCGCGGACGGAAGAAGAAGGCTGAAGATGGGCCGGCGGACGGCGGGCAGTTGGGTATGTTCTGACGGTCGCATTCAGCCAAGAGTGACCTCCGACAACGGGAGAGCCTATGCGCCGAGCAAGCTTCAGCCTGGACAAGGTCGAGATCAAGCTCAAGAACGAGAAACGCGCGCGCTGGAAGTGGGGCAAGCGAGACGTCGCCGGCTGGCAGTATGACTATGACGTAAAGGACAAGAACCGGGGCAACTATCGGCGCTGGATCTTCCAGGTGCAGGTCCCTGACAGGTTTACGAAGGGCGCGTACATCATTGTCCAGCCAATGGCCCACCCTCAGTTGCGTGTTTTGGCCGGGATCGATCGGCGCAGTATCAGCTTCGGTCGGGCCACCCGGGGCAAATATCTAGCCAAACCCTATGCCAAGGTGATGTTGGGGGATATATACGATGACAAAAACAAACGCGGCGTCCGCCTGGATCAGAAAGACGATCTGCCGCGGTGGATGGACGCGTTCGTCTTGAGAGCGAAGGAGATCGTCACCACCACCAAAGGCACCGACGGCAAGGCGCTGGTGGCGGTGGTGGAACAAGGCGATTACGCTCAAATGATCCGCCTGTTCATGGCAACGCGGGTGTGGGTCTTGTATACCGGCTTTGGCCTGGAGTGAGCAAGTAGTGCGCACATGTGCGGCGGCCACTTCTGGAATTCTTGGTTGCGCCACTCTCCCAGCACGTCGCCGGCGCGCTGGGAGGTGCTGGCTCGTCTTCTGCGCCTGAACCATGAGCGCAACGAAGAAGAGGTCCGCCAGAGCCTACAGGGCAAGGGCAAGAAGGCCGCGGGCGGTGAGGGGAAGGGCGCGCCGGCCGGGAAGCGCGGGCGGAAGAAGAAGAAGGGCGGCGCCTTGTCGAATGGCGAGCCACAACAGGGATCGCTGTTCTGAGATCCCATTGCGCAGGGTAAATACTATGGCTGATGAATTGCCCACTCATCCTTCCGGCGTGAAACTGGATGCGGGAGAGGCCGCCATTGGCGGTGATGTGATTGGACGCGACAAGATACTTCAAGTCACCAACAACTACTACGATGGCCAACTGGCCTCGGCGCAATACACCGTAATGGCCTCGACCAGTACGCCCGGCCTCATTATTTTCGTCATTGACACGGGTTCGCATGCGCAACGTCTCGTAGATCAGCGTCCGGTACTGGAAGTAGTGAAGAGTGCCATTGATGCTTCGCTGCGAGAATTGGTCTTCCGTTCCACCAAGGGCTCGCGCGTATCTGATCGATATCACGTCGGTTGCTGGACGTATGGGCGGGAGATTCTGAATCTTCTGGATGGGATTAAGCCTTTGAGTCAGGTGCTTCAGGTCGGCTTTCCAACTCTCCAGGTACAACCCGGCGAATCAAAAGTCAACCTCTATAGGGCCTTTCGCGTCGTGGAGCAGATCTTGACGCAAAGCATCCGGACCTTCGAGAACAGCCCAGCGCCTTTGATCTGTCACGTCGCATGCGGCGAATATGGCGGGCGCGACCCTGGGCCAGTAGCCGCACGCATCCGCGAAATGGGGGTTGCTGACGGAAATGTACTGATTGAGAATGTGCTAATCGATGAGGGCGCTTGGCTTATTCCAGTTACCCAAACCGATGACTGGACGGGTACTCGTGATCCGGGCGAGTTGGCGACGGCGTATGCCCGTGAGTTGTACCAAATGGCGTCACCCATGCCAGAACAGTATCAAAGGTATGCCCACGAGCTTGGATACAACCTCGGATCCAAGGTGCGGCTCCTGTTCCCAGGTACACCCCCGGAATTGATGAGCTTAGGTTTCTCTTTGCCGGCAGCCACTGCTGTTGGGGCGAGGCGCTAGATGTTCACCCCGGCGGCCGGTGATACGTTGCTTCTTGCAGGTCGCACATATTCCTTCGCTGAGCATCCGGCTTTGCCTGGTCGTGGCATCGCTTATGGTCAGCAGGGCCGGCGCGCTACGGTTTATTGCATCACTGATCCGAGCGGTCGGCGCCTGGCTCTAAAGGTGTTCAAGCCCGGCTATCGGTCAAAGCGAGTGGTCGCAGTGATGTCCCGACTCGGTGACCTGGAGCAGGTGCCAGGTCTGGAGGCGGCGCGCTGGACGGTCATTGCGCCTGATACTGCACCTGCGTTGGTGCAGCAGCACCCCGAACTGTCCTACGCTGTGCTTATGCCGTGGCAAGCAGGCGAGTTGTGGGTTGAAACCTTCCTGAATCGATGCCCGGCTGCGCCGCACCAGTGTCTGCGGCTAGCCCGAGCGATTGCCAGCACGGTGGCCGGCTTGGAGGTGCGGGGCCTAGCGCACGCCGACCTGTCGGGCAGCAACATGATCGTAGATTGGTCGGCGGGACGCGTTGCATTATTGGGTCTGGACAACATCTACATGCCCAATCTGGAACCACCCTCAAGTCTGCCTGGAGGATCACCGGGCTATGCTCACCCGGCTGGTGTCGGAGGGCAATGGAATGCGGACGGCGACCGTTTCTCGGCGGCGGTGGTATTGGCGGAATGCCTTGGTTGGCATTCGGAGACAGCAAGGCAGGCCAGTGCGGCGGAACAGTTCTTTGAGCCCACCGAGGTCGGGCGAAGTAGCGAGCGCCTGGAGATTCTGTGTGCAGCTCTCGCGGCAATTTGCCCGCCGGTGGTTGACCTGTTTCAGCAGGCCTGGTTCTCTCAAGACCTGCAGGCCTGCCCACCATTGCGAGCTTGGGCTGAAGTCCTGGATGCGGCTGTGGTTTGACCGCTCAAGAGGTGTGCCCTCGGGTTCTGGGTTCCGCGCCAACCACCTTTGGAACGAGGAGGCTGCCCTTCGGATGGGTGTTTCTGGTCGCGCTGAGGCAGTGAGTTGATATCTAAGCCAGCGCAATGTGCCGCACCGACCCGATCGATATGAGGACCTCTGTGTGACAAACCTTGATGTCGAGACGGCTGACCAAGCTTCACAAGCCTGCGATCGGGCGCTCCAGGTGTCTGGCCGCGGCAGCCTCCTGCCAGGCAAACCCGAACAGCGGTGGCCGACTGACCGCGATGCAGTTATCGGGCGTGCCTAAGGGCATCTGGCAACTCTTCACAGAGCCATCTCATGAAGGCATTATTCGCCCCTATGCCACCTGCTTCATATGCCTGGCCCCACCTTTCCTCTCTGCGTCTGGGGCGCTATGCCGAATATTGGGCGATCATGGAGTTCACTCGCCGCGGCCTGGATGTGTATTCAGCCGAGGTGGATGATAAAGGTATTTATCTGATCTTGCGGTTGGGGCAGCACAGCTATTACGACGTGCAGGTCAAGACTGCCCGCAACCTATCCTACATCTTTTTTCGTAAGGATCGCTTTCAGCCATGCACGAACCTGCTGGCGGCAATTGTGCTCTTCTTTGAAGGCGGGCCGCCGGAGCTCTATGTGGTGCCCTCGCTGGCCTGGAAAAAGCCGAACGCGCTGTTTGTGGACCGGGATTACGTCGGCAAGAAGAGCGCGCCGGAGTACGGCCTGGCGCTTTCCCTGGGACGTTTGGATAAGTTCCGGCGAGACTTCGCCGTGGAGAGGCAGATACTGCGCCTTAATGGCGCAGCGCGCCGAAGCCGTGACGGATCGGTACCTGAGAAGCGGCTCGGATTTCCCACCAAGGAGCAACCGTGACAGCCAATTATTCCCTCGCCCTCGGCGCGGCGTCGGTCTTGCTTGCGCTCGACTTGACGGAGTCGGAGCGAGATGCTAAGCGGCGCCGTAAGAAAGAACGTGTCACGGCCGAGAAGCGCCGTCTGCTCAAAGAGGCTTTTCCCAAGGAAGTTGGCTCACTGAAGCCCGGGGATGGCTACGAGAAACTCCTGGCAGGGGATTGGCCCAGACCGACGGCGCTAACGCTGGGCATCGACCTGATGTTCAGCAACCCCTTTGCGCCTTATGAACTAAGAGTCTCCGACGCCGACATGGACAAAGCCCTGGTTACTGTCGTGCGGCATATCGGCCTGAGCGAGGCCGATGTCAAGCGTCTGCGAGCCACCCAGATGGCTGCTTTCCGTGCCCACTCGACTGTGAACTATGGCCAGGCCTTCCTGATCGGGGCTGGTGGGTTAATTGTGATGGCGTTGGGCGGCTGGTTACTGGCGCCGGCAATTGGCGGGGCCATCGGTGCTGCCGCCGGCCTGTCTGGGGCGGCGGCCACGGCTCACGGTCTGGCGATCTTGGGCGGCGGCAGCCTTGCCATCGGCGGGGCCGGCATGGCCGGGGGGATGTGGGTGGTGACAGGCGCAGGAGCTGCCATCGGCTTGGCCGCCACTAGCGGGTCAACCTTGCTTTTGCAACTGGGCGCTGACGCTGCCCGGCAGGAGTTGATCAAACTCCAGGTTAATTACAAAGAAGTGCTGATCGGCACCCAGATAGAACTTGCCAAAAGCCAGTCCGTAATTCAATCTCTGACCCGGCAACAGCGAGAACTGGAAGCCCAGCTGAAGCTGGAGCGGGACCTGAACGACGCCAACGCGGCACGGGTCAAGCAGATCGAAGCCACTTTGAAGGCCGTCGAGAAGAGTCTGAAGTGGATGCGCGCGCAGAAGCCCGACGGTGGATCGACCTCTGCGCCAGCAGTGAAATGACCATGGACACGCAGGGGTTGGCGATTACGCTCACCAGCCTGGCGGCTGCCCAGCGAGACCTCCAACAGCAAGCAGATGCCGATCTCGCGGATATTCAACAGACATCCCAGGCTCTGGACGATATCGAGGCGCGCCTCGCCGCGCTCGGCCTGGCAGTGCCTAGCGTTCAGCCCGAACCCGCTGCCCGGCCAACCCTTCCAGCCATACTCCGCGCCGATGACTGGGGCGCGGTCCGCCGTGCGGCGGAAGCTAATCTTCGTGAGCGCGGCCTGGAGCCGGCCCAAGTGTCCCTGGAGGCCCTGCTCGATCCGGCTGAAGCTCGCCGGCTGGAACGACGTTTTTCCGGGGGCTTTCAAATCTCGGCTAGTCTGGATCGGTATGATCTGGCCGCAGCCGCCGTGGCTGCTTTGGTGGCGGGTGCCGTGGACTTCTTCATTGTCCGTATCCCCGCCGACATTGACTACCTGGGCAAGTTCGCCCAGGCCGGCAGTCCGCTCACCAAGTGGCTGCAGTCGCTCACTGTGCCGGCGGACAACTGGCTGGCCCGCTACTTCAAGACCGCCTATGACTCAGTGCAGGCGGGCATAGGCGTCGTTGAGGGCTTTGGGCCGCGCACCCATCGGTTCCAAACCTTTGGGCATGACCCGTTGGTTGGCCTCATCATCGGCACAATCGATATCATGCGAGGCGGGATGACCGCGATTTCCAGCGGCGGGCAGATCATCTCCTTGGCCGGCACCGGAACCGCGCACTTCAATCCCTTCACCGCCTTCGTGTGGCAGATCATGCACTTGTTGTCGGACGGCTTCACCAAGATGGGCTTGCCCGTGCCCGGCTGGTCACTGATGCAGTTGTTCCAGGTGGGCAGCTTTGGTGAGAAGGAACGCACCATTGCCGAACTGGCGCGCTTCATGTATCTGAAAGGCTATGACTTCCGTCATTTTTTGACCATGAGCACGTCGGTGGCGGCCGTGGAGGTGGTGCTGCGCGGTTACTTTGCGGTGCGCCAGAAACTTGACCCAGACTACGCCGCCGAGGTCGAGCAGGCCGGACAGGCCGCTGGCGCACACGGCATGGGCGATCATCCGCGATTTCAGGCAATAGCCCTGGGGGCCCATATGGCCGCCGCCGCAATCAACGCCGGCAAGGTCGCCGTGTATCAGGGCAATCCCTTGGCGATCAACTACGCCCAGTGGCTGCGTTTCTTCCACGCCGCCTTCGCATTTGCCAAGACCAAGCTCCGCTCGCCCAGCAGCGTTTTGATGGGTCGGGCGGCCGCGAACTGGCGGGCGCTTGAGGCCGGCTGGCCAGTGGTGGACGTGGCTGCGCCTGACTTCCCTGCGTTGTAGATATGGGTACCCGCAGCGCGTTGTTCTTTTGAGAGGCCCAGATGACCAATCGCGACCAGGTATTGGCCCTATTCACCAGCGGTCACGTTGTCGAGGTCACTAATTCGGAGATTGAGGAGTTGACGGGCATATCGCCGCATCAGCAGGTCTTTCAGATTACACAGGCCTTGGTGGCAGAGGGGTTATTGAGGGGGAGACGGCACGGTACAGAGTGGTACTTCTCGTTGGCTAGCCAAGCAGGCAGCTCAAGCGGGCCGGTTCCCCGGCAGACTGCTCCGGCGTCCAGCCCCTATTACCCTTTTTGTATCTACACCATTCGACACACTCAAGAATTGACCGCCGTCTATCAAGGAGGCGGGGCGGGGACATTCACGGAAAAGAAAAAGTGGAAATCGGGCCTGGAATTGCTCCTTGCGGCGCGGCAAGCTGGCCAGAAGTTGCTGGTCGTATTTGCGCCTGCTGAAGCAGTTACGGGGTTGATCTACTATGCGATCCTGAAGGATATCCAGTTTCGGGAGGACGGCGTTGCCGCTTTTACGGACTACAACTTCACCGAGTTGACCCCGATCTTGCCTTCGCCACTGATCAACTCTCTGGTCCTGATGGAATCTGGCCGGCCATTGAGCGAGAACTTCATCCGCCCGTATGCAATCTGCCATACCCCTGAGTTTCTGGTCGTTGACCAGATGATCCAGGCTGACCTCGAAGGCCTGACCGGTGAGGAAGCACCTCCGGCGCCAGTGACCGGTGCCGTGAGTAGGACAACGCAACGGCTGTCAAACTACTACGAGCGCAAGCCGGCTTTGCGCGCGGCTGCTGTCCGTATACATGGCACCCAATGTATGGTTTGCGGCTTCGACTACCAGGCGGCTTATGGTGAGCATGGCGCTGGCTACATCGAAGTCCATCATCTTGTCCCGATCAGCCAGCTCAAAGAGGATACCTTGATCGACCCCGCGAAGGACATGGCGGTGCTCTGCGCTAACTGCCATCGAATGATCCATCGGCGATCGACTGCGGTCTTGACGCTGGACGACTTGCGGCGCATGTTGAAAAAGCCAATCCCGCAAGCACGCTGAGTTTGGCCTGGGTCCCGCAATAAGAGGTACGGCAAATGACCGAAACTTCTCCACTTGGTGCCGCCGCCGCATCGCCGCTCGGGATCCGCGCCGAACTGGAAGAGCTGGTGCTGAAGGACCTGCACGGCCCGGCCGGCGGCGCGGACGAGATCGTTGAAGAAGCCAGCGTCCGCGGCCGCTATGTACTGGGCCTGCTCGCGCCGCGCGGCCAAAGCGCGGTCCCGGACGCGGACGACGACGACGATGACCTGGCCGAGGGCGGCCGGGACACGGAGGACGGCATCGCGGCGTCCGCGTCGCCCAAAGCCGCCACGCTGCTGCCGTCCTCGCTGGGCCTCACCTTCGACCTGGCCGGCGAAGCCACGGCCATCGTCCTGCGCGCCCGCTACGGCCGCTACGAGCGCACCAGCAGCGCCGAGGGCAAGCGTGTCTGGCAGCGCGTCCCGGTGGAAGGCGTCTCAGCGCCCATCCCGCTCAAGGCCGGCCGGATTAATCCCTGGCCGGTCAGCGCCGAGTATCCAGAAGTCCAGGTGCAGGGGCTTATCCGCCGGCGCGCCGGGCAGTGGAGTGTCACGGTCTATCTGATCAACGGCCAGAAAGAGCCGCCGCGCAGCAAAGACACCGCTTGGGTCTTTCAACCTGAACTGAGTGTGACGGCCGCCGCCGGGGAGATGGCCGACGATGCTCCTGTCTTCATCCGCCGCGCGCCGGGCCGGCAGACACCGGACCTGGAAGAGCAGTCTATGAACCTGCTCTACCGCCGCACGGTCGAGTTTGCGGTTGGCCACGGCGTGGCCGTGCACGCCGACCTGGCGCCGAGCCGCTGGGACCGCGCCGTGCGCCTCACGACGCGGGTGGCGCCGGCCTATGAAGTTCCGCGCGTCACGCCGCCTACGGCCGCCGAGATCCCGGCTCTGGCTGGCGCGGTGCTGGATATGCAGGTCCTGGCCGAGACCCCGGACGCCGGCTTCGCGGCTGCGCTCGGCCCTATCGCCGACGCCTACCGAGCCTGGATCGACGAGCAGGCCGCGCGTTTGGCGGCCGAAGGCGATCTGGCACCGCACCAGACCGTAGCCCGCCTCAACCTGGATGACTGCCGCGCCGCCCTGGCGCGCATCCGGGCCGGCCTGGACCTGCTCGGCCGAGACCCACAGGCGGCCGACGCCTTCCGCTTCGCCAACCGCGCTATGGCCCAGCAGCGCGTGCGCACCCTGTACGCGCGCGCCGTGCGCCTTGGTCAACAGCCGGACCTGGCGGCGCTGGATGCCCCCGCCAACCGCACCTGGTATCCATTTCAGCTCGCCTTCATCCTGCTCAACCTGCCGGCGCTCACCGACCCCACGCACCCGGACCGCAGTCACGAGACCCAGGCGCTGGCGGATGTGCTCTGGTTCCCGACCGGCGGCGGCAAGACGGAAGCTTATTTGGGCCTGACGGCCTTCACCCTCGGCCTGCGCCGGCTGCAGGGTATGGTGGGCGGCTACTCCGGTCACGCCGGCGTGGCCGTGCTAATGCGGTACACCCTGCGCCTGCTCACGCTCCAGCAGTTCCAGCGCGCCGCGGCCCTGATCTGCGCCTGCGAGCTGATCCGGCGCGCGGACGCTGCCAAATGGGGCGCCGAACCCTTCCGGCTGGGTCTGTGGGTGGGCCAGCGCACCACGCCCAACTGGACAAACAACGCAGCCGAAGCAATTCAGGTGGACCGTGGCGGCGCACCGCGCGCGACCGCTGTAGGCGGCTCCGGCACCCCGCACCAGCTCACCAACTGCCCGTGGTGCGGGGCCGAGATCAAGCCCGGCCGCGACATCCGCGTGGACAAGTACCCGGCCGGCGCAGCCCGCACCTTCATCTTCTGCGGCGACTCCACCGGCCAGTGCGCGTTCACGGCCCGCCAGTCACCGGACGAGGGCCTGCCAGCGCTGGTGGTGGATGAGGAGATCTACCGGCGCCTGCCGGCGCTGCTCATTGCCACCGTGGACAAGTTCGCGCAGCTGCCGTGGAAGGGCGAGACGCAGATGCTCTTCGGCCGGGTCACCGGCTACTGCCCGCGCCACGGCTTCCGCTCACCTGAGATTGAAGACGCGGACAGCCATCCAGCCTCGCCCAAGGGCCGGCCGGCCTGCCGCAGCCAGGCCTCGCCGCCCTTGCGGCCGCCGGACCTGATCATCCAGGACGAGCTGCACCTGATCAGCGGCCCGCTCGGCACGTTGGTGGGCCTGTATGAAACCGCCGTGGACCGGCTGGGCGCGTGGGAACTTAACGGCCACACCGTGCGGCCCAAGGTGATCGCATCCAGCGCCACCATCCGCCGCGCCCGTGAGCAGGTAGCCAGTCTGTACGTGCGCGAGATGCGCATCTTCCCGCCGGCCGGCCTGGACGCCGGCGACAACTTCTTCGCGCGCGGCCGCGCGCCGAGCGCGGCGACTTCGGGCCGGCGGTATCTCGGCCTGTGTGCGCCCGGCATCCGGTTCCGCACCGTGCTCATCCGCGTGTACGTGGCCCTGCTCTCGGCCGCGCAGACGTTATATGAGAAGTATGGCGCGCGCGCCGACCCGTGGATGACCCTGGCCGGTTACTTCAGTTCCATCCGCGAGCTGGGCGGTATGCGGCGCGTGGTGGATGACGCCGTCCGCGCCCGCCTGCTGCGCATGGACGAGCGCGGTCTGGCCAAGCGTTCGCTCTCCACCTACAGTGTCGAGGAGTTGACCTCGCGCAAGGGCGCCACGGACATCCCCCAGATCCTGGACCGGCTGGAGACCGAGTTCGACCCGGCCGCGGCCGATGCGCGGCGCCAGCGCCGGCAGGCCGGCCAGGCCGTGGATTTCAACCGCTATCCGCTCGATGTGCTCCTGGCCACCAACATGATTTCGGTCGGCGTGGATGTGCCGCGTTTGGGCCTGATGGTGGTGGCCAGCCAGCCCAAGAATACGTCCGAGTACATCCAGGCCAGCAGCCGCATCGGCCGGCGCTGGCCGGGCCTGGTGGTCACGGTCTATAACTGGGCGCGCCCGCGCGACCTCAGCCACTACGAGCGCTTCGAGCACTACCACGCCACGTTTTACCAGCACGTCGAGGCCCTGTCGGTGACGCCCTTCGCCAGCCGCGCGCTGGACCGCGGCCTCTCAGCCCTGCTGGTGGCCTATGTGCGCCTGCTTGGCCAGGAGTTCAACGCCAACGACCGCGCCGAGACGATCACGCGCGATCATCCGCTGGTCCAGACGGCGCTGGCCGAGATCAGCCGGCGGGCCAGCCTGGTGACGGGCTCAGCCGAGGTGGAAGCCGCGGTGCGGGCGGCCCTGCGCGACCGGCTGGACGTCTGGCTTGCCCGGGCGGCGCGCCTGAGCAGCGGCGCGCGTTTGGGTTATCAGACCAGGAGCGATGGTCAGACGCTCGGCCTGCTCGTCTCCGCCCAGCAGGCCGCGGCCGATGAACTGGCTTGCCTGACCTCGCTGCGCGATGTGGAACCGTCCATAAATCTCCTGCTCAACGACTACGGCATGGACCGCGAACCCGGCGCGCCGGCGCAAGAGGCCGCGGCGCCGGCCGGGGAGGGTCAATAACATGGCCCCCCTCAAGAACCCGCTCGTCGGTCAGATCAACCCCAGCCAGTTGCTGTACACCTACGGCGTCGGCGCCATCGTGGATCTGCCGCATATCTCGGTCCTCGTCACCGGCCTCGAGGACTGGCCGGCACGCGGCGGCCAGATGCGGCCGCTGGTGGAGCCGCGCCTCCTGCGGGCGGTGCGTGGCGTCGTCGGCAGCCAGGTGACGCAGATGCTGTTCCCGCCGGTCGGCGACGACGACAACGGTCTGCGCAACCCGTTCGACGAGAACGCCCGCATCGGCGTCCCGGTGGCGCCGTTCCCGCGCTGGATGCTCTGCCCGGTTTGCCGGGTGTTGGCCCCGATCTCCAGCGGGCTCTTCGAGCTAAAGACCGATGCCTACCGCGCGGACCGCGCCCGGTACGAGCACATCAACTGCGAGAAGGCAAAGGGCAAGCCGCCGACGGCGGTGCCGGCCCGCTTCCTGGCCGCCTGTGAGCACGGCCATCTGGACGATTTTCCCTGGGTGTACTTCACCCACAGCGGACCCACGGACTGCACCGGTCAGTTGAAGCTTTCGGAGTACGGCGCTAGCGGCGAGGCGCGTGACCTGGAGGTGAGCTGCTCTTGCGGCAAGCGCCGGCGCCTGGCCGACGCCTTCGGCAAGGACAATCGCGAAGCCAACATGCCCGCGTGCCGGGGCCGGCGGCCCCACCTGCGCGACTATGAACAGGACGGCTGCACCGAGAAGATGCGCGCCATCATCCTGGGTGCGTCCAACTCCTGGTTCCCGGTCCTGCTCGGCGCGATCGCCATCCCCGAGACCACGGACCGGCTCGATCTGCTGGTGGATGAAAACTGGGGTTTGCTGCAAAAGATCACCAACCGGGACCGCCTGGAATTCAGCTTCGAGTCCGGCCAATTGCGGGCTTTCACGCAATATGACCTGGACACGGTCTGGGCGGCCCTGGAGCGCAAGCGCGCCCGCGAGGCCGGGGAGCCGGAGGCCGACACCGGCGCTGACCTTTTGATCCCGGAATGGCAGGCCTTCTCCCAGCCCGACCCTGCCCGCAACGCCCGCGACTTTGAACTGCGGTCGTCGGCGGCGCCAGCTCCATACCGCGACCTGATTGCAGACATAGTCCTGGCGGAGCGCCTGCGCGAGGTGCAGGCGTTGATTGGCTTCACGCGGGTCGACTCGCCTGTGGAGTTGACAGCCGCCGCCCCTGATGAGAACGTGAGTTTCCGGGCCGGCCTGACACGCCAGCCGCCAACCTGGGTGCCGGCCGTGGATGTTCGCGGCGAAGGGCTCTTTGTCCGCTTCAACGAAGACGCCGTGCGGCAATGGGTGGCGGATCATGCCGCCTATGATGAGGCCTTCCTCGGCGCCCATCGGCGGTGGCGCTCGGCCCGGGGCCTGGTGCCGCCGGAGAAGGACTACCCGGGCCTGCGCTATGTGCTCCTGCACTCGTTTTCGCACGCCCTGATGCGCCAGTTCGCGTTGGAGTGCGGTTACTCCGCCGCCAGCTTGAGGGAACGCATCTACGCGCGTGAGCCAGAAGAGCGGGGCGGGCCGATGGCCGGCCTTCTGATCTACACGGCCGCCCCGGACAGCGAAGGCACACTGGGCGGCCTGGTGCGGCTGGGGACGCCGGGCGAACTGGAGCGCCACTTGCGCGCCGCCCTGGACTCAGCCCGGCTCTGCGCGTCTGACCCGACCTGCGCCGAGAACCCACCCAGCCTGATGGGGATGTCCGTGCACGCCGCCGCCTGCCATGCCTGCCTGCTGGCGCCCGAGACCTCCTGCGAGCGCGGCAACCGCTTCCTGGATCGATCGGTGCTGGTGGCCACCATTGAGCGCACGAATGTCGCGTTCTTCCCGGAGGCCCTCGTCGGATGAGCGCCGCCCTGCAGGCCGAGATCCAGAGCCTGGCCGCCGATCTGCCGCGCGCGCTCGTCGACCAACTGGCCGAACTCGTCGCCGCCAACCCGGCCGGTGATTGGAACTACCTCGGCGGCCGCATTCAGCGCAGCTTTGCGCAGCCGCGTTACCAGGCCGGGGTGCGCCGGCTTCTGCAAGTTTGGGAGACCGAAGCTCCCGCCATGCCGGCCGCGGCGGTGGCGCTGGCTTTGCAGTCCGCGGCCGGCCTGGCGGAGGCGCTGCGGACTGACCAGACGCTGTCCCTGGTCTGGACCGGCCCGGATACCCGGCTGGTGCCGCTGCGCCGCACGGATCAAGCCCTGTTGGAGGTCATCGACCGGGCCGAGCGTCAACTGCTGGTGGTGAGCTTTGCCGTCTATCGGGCTGGCAGCATCGTGGACGCGCTGCTCCGTGCGGCCGGCCGCGGAGTCGATATCACTATCTGTCTGGAGACGCCGGAGGCCAGCGATGGCCACATGTCGGGCGACACCTTGAGGGCGCTCGGCCGAGAGCTTCGCCAACGGGCGCGGCTGTATATCTGGCCGCTGGATCAACGCCCGCCGGCGCCAAATGGCCGGCGTGGCTCTCTGCACGCCAAGTTGGCAGTGGCTGATGGGCGGCTGCTGTTCGTCTCCAGCGCCAACCTGACCGAATACGCCATGCTGCTCAATATGGAGTTGGGCGTTCTCATCGAAGGTGGTCAGGCGCCCGGCCAAATCCAAACCCACTTTGCGCGTTTAATCCAGGACGGCGTGTTGAGCCAAGTCGACGACGTGCCACCGAGCTGAAGGTGATGAGACAGGGCCACACTCTGACTACAGTGAATGGAAACAGTACATGACCAACTCGGCCGATGAGTCTCGACAGCCTTCTCCCGCTGCCGGCGCCAACCCAGGCTACGCTCTGGGCCAACTGGCCCGCGCGTTGCAGACCAGCCAATCTCATCCAGATCCGGAGACCCGCGCCCGGGCAGAGCAGAAGGCCGTGGCCTGGGCCAAAGTCTTCCAGGGCATGCTGTCCGGCGCGCTCCAGGTCGGCTCCCGTATGCCGCTGGCGGAGGTCCCCGGCTGGGTCACGCTCGGCGTCCTGCCAGGCGGTTTCGCCAGCGGAGAGCTGCTGGCCGGCGGTCCGCTCCAGGAACATGAGCAGGCCCTGCTGGCTCAGCTGCCGCCGGTCGCAGCTGGCGCAGAGCGGGCCGCGCTCAACGGCTACTACCTGAGCGAAGCCGGCCTGCGCGTTCTCCAGCAAGGCTTGGTGGACGGCCGCTACCGTATCACCGTCCCGGAGGAGGGCGCGCTGCTGACCGTCGTCTGGCTGCTCCAGAACGGAGCCGGCGACGAGGCCCGCGCTCTGCTGGATGAGCTCGGCCCCTTTCTCGGGCGGCTGCGTTTCTATCCGGTCCCGGAGGCGTACCCGGCCGTGGCCGGCACCGTGGTGCATGTGCAGGACGTCGGGCAGGCCCGGACCGCCCTTCAGGCCGTCCGCCTGCCGCGCGAGATCGCGGTCATGCGCGAGGCCATCCAGGTCTGGGCGCCGCTGGCCGACCGCGTGGTGGCTCTGTTCCTGGAGACCGTCGTTGGCGACCCGCCCGGTCCGCGCCTTGACCCGGACGGCCAGCCGATGCGCCGGGCAGATGGCAGGCTGGAGGCTGCCGGCGGCTGGCCGTGCCAGCAGTATCCGGCCGGCTGGCAGGCGCGCGCCCAGGCTGTGCTGGACGATTATCGCGAGGCGCGCCAGCAGCATGCGCTTTCCGGCAAACCCGAGCGTCCGACCGAGAATTTCGCGATCCTGCGCCGTTATCTGGCCAAGTGCCTCCAGGATCCGGCGGCGCTCACCGGCCGCGAGGTCGGCCAGATCCGCGCGATCCTGGCCGCCATCGCCGCCAAGCGGGGCTTGCCGGCCAGCGCCCGCTGTGAGGCGATCCGCCAGACCCAGCTCCGCCAGGCTGCCTTGCCGACCAGCCATGAACTCGCGCCGATCGTCCTGCAACGCTTGCAGGCGCTGCCGGCTGACGAGGGCCTGGCCGAACCAGATGCCTATCTGCATCCGCTCACGTCCGAGGAGACCGCTGCCCTGGACCTGCCGACGGGCCGGCCCATGCCGCGGAGGTTGCGCCGGATCGTCGAGCGCTGCCGCGCCGCGCCGGTGGAAGAGTTGGCGGCGGCCGGGTTGCTCCCCTCCGGCGAAGTGCTGGCGCGGGTCATCCCCCAAATCACGGCCGCGGCACGGTCGGCCAGCTTCGCGGACCCAAACCTGGGCCGGTTGTACGCGGCAGTCTATGCCGCCTTCCGCCGGCGCCGCTCGCTGCTGCTTCTGCATCTGGCCCACCAGAACCGATTGGAGGAACTGCCCTGGATCCGGGCGGTCCAGCCCTATCGGGAGGCCAACCCGCGGACACAGGCCCAGGCTCGCCAGGTGCTGGAGCAGGTGGCGGCGCTGGCGATCACGAGCTATCCGCATCAAATTCTGCCCAATAAGCTGCTCCAAGAGCTCCGGGCCCTGGCCGACAGCGCCGGTCTGAAGCTGCCGCTGGTCGATGAGCTGGCCGCCGATATCTTCATGGGGACCTTCACGGAGAAGTACCTGCGCGCCGCTCAAGTGGCAGCCGACCTGCTGGCCGGCACGCTCTATGAGCGCTACTATGGCCTGGACTACGCCCGGGTGCGGGCCATCGACGACGTAGCCGCATCGCCCTACGGGGCCCCGGTCTCGCCGGCCTTTGCGCGGCTCTGCCATGCGTTGGCTGGCGAGAGTGTGCCGGCCCCGAGAAGGTGGAACCGGCCGGCCCAGAACGGCAAGGTCATCGAGCAGCAGCAGATCCTGACCACCCAGAACCTGGCCGTGCTGTTTACGGCGCTTGATCTTCAAGCGCCGTTGGGGCCGCGCTTGCCGGAGTTGGGTAAGGCCTGCCTGAAGTGGGTTTGTGAAGCCCTGCAGAAGCCCAACCTGGAGTGGCGCACTGAACTGCGGCTGGTCAAACAGTCGGCCTATGCCTGGCGGCAGATGATCTTCTACCTGGCCTTGTCCGCCCGGGAGGCCGGCCCGGCCTTCCTGCTCTGGGCCGAGGCGCACGTAGCGCAACAGGGCCTGGATTTTCAACGGCGTTTCCGACCGGCACTGGCGCGGTTGGCGTCGGCGCTGGCCGGCCGGCCGGGGGCGGGGGCCGTGTTCCTGGGCTGGACCACGGACCGACACTGGCTGCTGCCCGCGAGGCAGAAATGAGCCGGCGTCCCATCCGGCCGGGGCACCCGCCGGCCGAGGCCACCGGGTATCGGTGAACCAGATAGCGATAACGCAGTGACATGGGAGAATTGAACAACAGTATGATGAACGTGTCGTCTTTGGAGTTGGCCCGGAACCTGTATCGCGAAGGCCGCCGCGATGAGAGCCGCGCCATGTTGCGGGCGCTGCTGCTGGAACAGCCGGAGTTAATCAACCTGTTGGCCGGCCTGGCCCGCACGTCTCAAGACCCGCGCGAGGCCATGGCGGCTGCCGACCTGGCGCAGGCGTTGGCGCCGGAGAACGAACTCGTCCAACGGGCTGTGGCCGATGCCTCCCGGCTGGTCCCGCCGCCTGCGCCTCTGGATGTAACCCGCGTCACCGGGCTGACCGTCGCCCAGGCCCGCGCAGTCAATTGGCCGTTCAAGGGCCTGAACCGGCCGGTCGGGGTCCTCATGGACGAGGGCCTGGTCGCCTTAAGTGATCTGGGCTACGGGCTCGAAAAGGCCTACGACCCGCTGGTGAAGAAAGCGGCGGCGACGCTGCTCCTGGCGGCCTTGTTGAAGGACGGGCTCACGGATCCGCTTCCCCCGCTGCGGGTGCTGGGCCAGAACCGCTACGCCCCCTGGCTCGTCCGCCGCTCGGCCTTCTACCTGGGGCTGCTGACCGTGCCGATGTTGGCTGTCTCAGGGGCCGTGATTGGTCTTGGGATTGGGTGGGCCTATTACCTGTCAGGGCTCAAGACATCGTGAACACACATAGGTCGAAAAAGGCTCAAGA
>CALFZO010000164.1 GCA_937952305.1 uncultured Anaerolineales bacterium
TGCCAAGAGTGTGTCGAGGTCCCGGATGCGATCGCCTTTTGTAAAGCAGTTCGTCGACTCCGGGTTAGGCAACGCTTCGTACTTGATTGCATCTGAGGAAACCGGACTGGCGGCCATCATCGATGCACAACGCGACGTCGACCAATACTTGCGAGCGGCGGAAGGCCTGGGCTTACGGGTGGCGTACGCGCTGGATACGCACCTGCACGCCGATTTCGTATCGGGGGCGCTCGAGCTGGCACATCAGTTAGGCGGGGCTGGGCCGTTTCAGATCGGGGCCAGCTCCCAGGCCGGGCTGGCCTACCCGCATCTGCCCCTATCCAACGGTGCGCGGCTATCCTTGGGCGATCTCTCCATCGAGGTATTGGCCACGCCCGGCCATACTCCTGAGCACGTTGGCTTTGCCGTCTATGGCCCCGGCGCCCTGACGCCGGCGGCCCTGTTCAGCGGCGGCTCGCTCTTGGTCGGGGGGGCCGGCCGTTCCGATCTGCTCGGCCACGAGCACGCGCTGCCGCTAGCCGTCGCCCAGTATCACACCCTGCACGATCGGCTCCTGCAGCTCCCTGATGAGGTAGTGGTCTATCCCACGCACGGTGCCGGATCTTTCTGCGTCGCCGGTGCTGACGAAGAGCGGGTGACGACCATCGGCCGCGAGCGGCGGCTGAACCCGTTGGCCCAGCTCGCATCCGCTGAGGCCTTCGCCCGCCAGGCTTTGGCTGGCCTGCCCAGTTACCCCGCCTATTATCGCTATATGCGAGCCGTCAATCAGCAGGGTGGCCGGGTGCTGGGCGGTCTGCCATCCCTGGCGCTGCTGACCCCGGAAGCCGTGTGCCGGGAAATCGCGGCCGGGGCTGTGGTGATCGACGTTCGCCCATCGGCGGAGATCATCCGCGGCCATATCCCGGGCGCGTTTGGTATCCCCTTGGCCACGCCGCTGATCACCTGGGCCGGCTGGGTGGTGCCGTTTGGCTCGCCTTTGGTCTTGGTGGCCGACACCGCGGAGGAGCGCGAGGCAGCCGTGCGCCAGCTCATCCGCATTGGGTACGACGACCTGCGCGGCTACCTGGAGGGCGGGCTGGCGGCCTGGCAGCAAGCTGGCCAACCCATGACCCGGTGGCAGCCGCTCGACGCCGAAGCCTTACGCGACTGGCTCACACACAAGGACACTCCAGTCGTCCTCGATGTGCGGAGCGACCGGGAATGGCGGGAAGGCCACCTTCCTGGGGCGGAGCATATGGAAGCGGGCGCCCTGCCCAGGCTGAGCGGCGGCTTTTGGCCACACGACCGTCCGCTAGTGGTCCACTGTGCTCACGGCAACCGCTCCACCGTCGCGTTGTCCATTCTGGAGCAGAAGCAAATGCGCAACCTACACGTGCTGGAAGGCGGCCTGGCCAGTTGGCTGGAGGCCGGCTACGCTATCTTCGGCGGCGACGGCGCCTAGCAGCCCATGGACCCCACCACCCTCGGAAAACACTCGGCTTTCGTGGTTCGTCAGGTTGCGCCGTTCAATGCGGGGCCGCCCCTCGCGCACCTCGTGCAGAGCCCCGTGACGCCGACGGAGTTATTCTTCGTCAGAAACCACGCGGACACACCTGCCATTGCGGCAGCTGACTATCGGCTGACAGTGGCCGGCGCGCCGGCCTCTCCGGTGCAGTTCGACTTGGCCGAACTGCAAACCAGCTTCCCGGCTGTGACCATTGCGGCGACGCTGCAATGCGCCGGCAACCGTCGCGAGGAACTAATGGCGGCGCGGCCAATCCTCGGTGAACTGGGCTGGGGTCTGGAGGCCATCAGCCACGCCCACTGGACCGGCGTCCGGCTGCGCGATGTGCTGGTACGGGCTGGGATTGACCCGGGCTGGGCATCGGATGGGCATGTGGAGTTCGCAGGCCTGGATACCGTAGAACGGCTTGGCCGCACCTTCAACTTTGCGGGGTCGATCCCGCTCACCAAGGCATTGAGCTCAGAGGTCCTGTTGGCCTATGCGATGAACGGTCAGCCACTGACACCCGTACATGGTTTCCCGCTCCGGGTGGTGGTGCCGGGTTACATTGGGGCGCGGAGCGTGAAATGGCTCAGCCGCCTGACGGTCCAGCCCGAGCCGTCAGACAACTACTTTCAGGCCCGGGCATACCGGTTGTTTCCATCCCATGTGACCGCCGCGACGGTGGACTGGGAAACCGGCTTGAGGCTGGGTGAAATGCCGGTGACCTCGGCGATCTGCATGCCGCTGGATGGGGAGCGGCTCCCGGCGGAAGGCTTCACGGTACGCGGCTACGCGTTGGCCGGCGGCGACCGGCAGATCGCGCGCGTCGACCTGTCGGCCGATCACGGCGTCACGTGGCTCACCGCGACGCAGCTGGGCGAGCCTGGCCCTTGGGGCTGGCGTCTTTGGGAAGCCTGGCTTAAGTTGGCCCCCGGACCGCATGAACTCATGGCCGGCGCCGTCGACACAGCGGGCCATACCCAGCCCGGCGACTTGGCCCAGATCTGGAACTTCAAAGGCTACTTGAACAACGCCCGACATCGGATCAGCATTGTTGTCACTGAGTGAACTCGGGAGGTGCGTGTGATGACCACACAAGCTCTGGGAAAAGTCGACCATGCCGCGCTCAAGGCCAACCAGTTGACTATCATTGTTATCAGCCTGGCGGCCTTCATCCTGAATCTGCCCGGGCTGGCGGCCCTGGTAGCCGTCATCATGGGGCTCGGGACGCTCTTCAAGGCACCCGGCTTTCTGCCCCTATATCGCTTCGTGTACAAACCACTTGGGCTGCTCCAGTCCGAGGTGTTGGACGACCAGGCTGAACCGCACCGATTTGCCCAATTTCTGGGCTGCCTGTTCATGGCCGGCGGGAGTTGGGCCTTGTGGATGGGGAGTGGCGTGTTAGGTTGGGGTCTGGTGTGGCTGGTCGTGGCCTTGGCCGCGCTAAACGCATTCGGCGGCTTCTGCGTCGGCTGCGCGGTCTACTACTGGTTGAGCCGCGTGGGCGCACCGGGCTTCACCAAGGCGCCTCCAGCCGGCACTTATCCGGGGATGAAACCCTCGCGCCGGGCCTAGCCGAGGCGGCACCATTCGCGATAGCATGAGGTTGCTATGAAACCAATCCGGCTGTCCGAAGATTGGCTCGCGGTGGGGTTGGCTTTTCTGCTGATTCTGTTGGCGGCCCTAGGGGTGCTCGGCCAGGCCGGCCTCCCCATCGTCTTTTGAAGAAATCTTGAAGAAAGAGGCCGCGCTATGGCCAGCCTACCTCCCACCTCAACGCCGCCCGCCCCCTTCGGCTCGGTGATCGTGCGCAATGTCGTCGGTTTGGGGATCGTCGCTGGCCTGGCGGTGATCGCCTGGGGTATCACGCGGCAAGTGCATACGCTCAAGCTGCCGTACGGCCTCCCCAGCCAGGCCCTGGAGTTTCCGTTGTGGGCGATCCTGACAGGCCTGCTGGGCAATGTAACGTTGAAGCGAGTGCGGGTGTTTGAGTTCGTTCGGCCGGGCTTCCGCACGGAGCTCTTTCTGAAGACGGGATTGGTCCTGCTGGGCGCCGGTCTGAGCTTTACGCTCCTGGCCGGCGCGGCGGGGGGCGCGCTGCTGCAGAGCCTGGTGTTGATCACCAGCGTGTTCCTGTTTAGCTGGTGGTTAGGCGGGCGCTTCAAGCTGGACGACAAACTCCGCGCAGTGCTGTCGGCGGCCGTTTCCATTTGCGGTGTCTCGGCGGCGATCGCGGCGGCGGGCGCCGTCGTCGCCAAGAAAGAGCAAGTCTCGTATGTCACCGCGCTGGTGATCGTGGTGGCGCTGCCCTTGATGATCATCATGCCGATCGCCGCCAACTGGTTGGGGCTGCCGCAGGCGGTGGCGGGCGCCTGGTTCGGCGGCAACATCGATACAACCGCCGCCGTGACGGCCGCGGGGACGCTGTACGGCGAACGGGCGCAGCAAATTGCCACGATCGTCAAGACGACGCAGAACGCCTTGCTGGGCATCGTGACGTTTTTGCTCACGGCCTATTTCGCAGCCGTGATCGAGCGGCAGCCGGGTCAAGGGGCCAACCCCCGGCTCATCTGGGAGCGGTTTCCGAAGTTCGTGCTGGGGTTTGTAGCGGCCTCGGTGCTGTATTCGTTGGGGCTCATTGACGGCGGCCGCGGCACGACCATCGAAGCCCTTAAGAACTGGGCTCTGACTATGGCGTTCGTATCGATCGGGTTGGAGTTCTCCACCGCCGAACTCAGACGGTTGGGCTGGTCGCCGGTCATCGTCTTTCTGGGCGTGACCGTTTTCAATACGCTGCTGGCGTTGGCCGTGGCCTGGCTGACCTTCGGCGTCTGGTGGCGGCTGCCCGGCGGCTGAGCGCTCGCTCCTGTTCGGGGCCGACGCGCCGGGCGGCCGCGCGCTGAGCAGCAGCGCTGCGGGTGGCTCAGGCGGACTCGGCCGGCGGGTGGAGGCTGTAGCCGATGCCGGCCACGGTGACCAGATAGGCTGGTTGAGCGGGATTAGGTTCGAGTTTCTGCCGCAGCCGGTGCACCAGCTGTTTGAGGGCCTGTCGGTCACCGATGCCTTGATAGCCCCACACGTGCGTGGCCAGGCGCTCGGCCGTCACAGTTCGGTTGGCGTTGACGAGCAGATACTGCAGCAGACGGTACTCCAACTGGGTCAAGCGCACCGGCGCGCCGCCTCTGACCGTGACCGCCTGGTTGTCGGCGTCCAGCGCCAGATCACCGGCCTTGAGGGCTCGCTCGCGCTGGTCGCCGCCGGAACCGGCGGCCTCCTGCCGGCGCAGTAACGCCCGCACCCGCGCCAGCAGGGTGCGCGGGCTGAAGGGCTTGGTCAGGTAATCGTCGGCGCCCAGATCTAGCCCCCGGACTTCATCTTCCTCGCTGCTGTGCACGGTCAACATCATAATGGGCGTGGCGGCTCGCTGGCGGATCTGGCGGCAGACCTCGAACCCGTTAAGGCCAGGCAGATTGATGTCGAGGATCACCAGATCCGGCTGCTCGGCCTCAAACAGGTCGAGCGCCCGGTGGCCATCGCCGGCCTCGATGACAAAGTAGCCGGCTTGGCGCAACGCGAAGCCGATGAGGCTGGACAGCTCCAGATCATCGTCAATGACGAGGACTTTCATGGGCCGATCTTCTTGTGCAGTGACTGGATGGTATAACCGCCGTCCGGTTACCCTACGGAACTGGCCAGGCTGGGCCTCCCGGACAATTGTACTGGCGTTGCCGTTCACCGGCGGCGGCCGCCCCCCCATTCCGGCGCCCTCCGCAAAGTTGGGGTGGTTCACCGGCCAGCCTTCGCCTTCCCCCGGTGGCGGAGATACTCAGTGCCGGCGACCAGGAGCAGCGAGAACAGACCCAGGACAAGCGCCGCGCTATAGGCGCCCGTGTAGTGTCGCTCGTCCAGCGCCCGGTAAATGTAGAGAGTCGCCGTCTCGGTGCGGCCCTGCACTCCGCCGCCGATCACAAGCACCGCGCCGAACTCGCCCAGAGCCCGGGCAAAGGTCAGGGCGACCCCGTAGGTGAACCCGCCGCGCAGGGCGGGGAAGGTCACCCGCCAGAAGGTCTGCCAGCCGTTGGCCCCGAGTGTGGCCGCGGCCTGTTCTGGTTCGGTGCCAAACGCCTCCAGGACCGGCAGGAGTTCGCGCACCATGAAAGGCATGGTCACAAACAGCGTCGCCAGGATCATGCCCGGCAAGGCAAATGCGACTTTGAGGTTCAGTAGCGTCAGCAGCGGGGACAACAGGCCGTTGCGTCCAAATAACAGCAGCAGCATGTAGCCGACCACGACCGCCGACACTGCAAAGGGCAGATCGACCAGGCCGTTGAGCAGGGCCCGGCCCGGAAAACGGTGCCGCACCAGAACCCAGGCGAGCAGAGTGCCAAAGACGGCATGGAAGCCGACGGTCAGCACAGCGATAAAGAGCGTGCGGCCGAAAGCCGCGAGCACGTCCGGCTGGCTCAGCGCTGCGGCGACCGGGGCGAGGCCCTCGGCGAAGGCGCCGACGAGCAGTGCGCCGACCGGCGCCAAGATGAGCACGGCGATGTAGCCTAGCATTGCGCCAATGAGCAGGCGGCGCGGCCAGGGCGACGTTGCGGCGGTCGGGCGGAGGCGCTTGGCCACGGCGTTCATAGTGTTTTGGCCGCCGGAGCTGGGCGATAGCGCTGGAGCCAGTCCACGATCAGGATCAGGCTGAAGGCCAGGGCTAGCATCGCCATCGACATCGCGCTGGCGCCCAGGCGGTTTTCCGATTCGACTTGGCCCAGCACATAGACCGCTGCCGTTTGGGAGCGCAGCGGGATGTTGCCGGCCACGATGACGATCGAACCGAACTCACCGATCGCGCGGGCGAAACTGAGCAGCATGCCACTGACGATGGGCAGACGCAGGGCCGGGAAGGTGACGCGCCGGAAGACCAGCCAGGCGTCAGCACCCAGGGTGGCGGCGGCCTCCTCGGGGGCGCGGTCCAGGCTCTGCAGCACGGGTTGTACCGCCCGGACCACGAACGGAAAATTGACAAACAGCAGCGCCAGGACAATGCCGGGCGGCGCAAAGATAATGCGCCACCTCAACGCCGCCTGGAGCCAGCCCCCCACGGCATTCTGCGGACCATAGAGCACCACCAGCATCACGCCGGTCACCAGGGTCGGCAGCGCCAGCGGCAGATCGACCAGGGTATTGACCAGCGCCCGGCCCGGGAATTGGTAGCGGACCAGGACGTAGGCGGTCAGCGTCCCCATGACGGCATTGACGAGGGCCATCACCGCCGCCGTCCACAACGTCAACTGGAGCGCGCTCCAGGCCTGGGGGGCCGTGATCGAACGCCACAGGCCGTCTAGCCCGGCGCGCAGCCCGTCCTGGACAATGACCACTAAAGGGATGATCAGCAACAGCACTAGATAGCTGATGGCAGCGGTGCGTACGCTCCAGCGGCCCCACCGTGACGGTTGGAGCGGGGCCGCTGGAGACGCCAACCGCGCGGCGGCGGGCCTCATTGCTGAATGGCGATGATGGCCTGCGTGTAGATGCCCTGTTCGCCGAAATACTTCGGCGTGGCCGCCTCCCACCCGCCGAACTGGTCCGTGATCGTGAACAGGTCGGCCAGGGGCGGGTATTGCGCCGCCGTCGCGGCCGCCACGGCCGAATCAGGTGAGCGCAGGCCGTACTGCGCGAAGATGGTTTGGGCTTCCTGAGTGAACAAGAATTGCACGAAGGCTTCCGCAACCGCGCGCGTGCCGTGCTTGTCCACATGGGCGTCCACAATGGCGACCGGGTTTTCGATCAGGATGGTCGAGCTCGGGTAGACGGCCTCGTAATCCTGCCCGTTCTGGCGCCCCACCATGATTTCGTTCTCGTAGGTGATGATGACGTCGCCAACTCCTTTTTCGTAGTTGGTGATGCTCTCACGCGCGCCCTTGTCCATAACGGTGACGTTCTTCAGCACGGCTTGCAGAAACGCGGTGGCGGCGGCCTCGTCGTTGGCCGGCACGTCGGCGACTTGGCCGCGCAGCGCCGCGCCGTACAGCGCCAGGATGTTCCACATGGCGCCGCCGCTCGACGCCGGGTTGGGGGTCAGGACCTCCAGCCCGGGCTGGGCCAGGTCGGCCCAATCGCGGATGTTCTTGGGGTTGCCGGCCCGCACGCCAAACACAACGACCGAAGTGCTGACCATGCCGTTGTGCGGCAGCGCATGCCAGTCACCGGTGATCAACCCGGCTTTGACGATGCGCTGGATATCGGCTTCCAGCGACAGGGCGGCGATATCGGCTTCGAAGCCTTCGACGATGGCCCGCGACTGCGCGCCCGAGCCCAGGTACGACTCCTCAAACGTGACAACCTGGCCCGTCTGGGCTTTCCATTGTTCGGCGAACAGCGGCAGCAGTTGGCCGTACGCCTCCCGCGGCGTCGTGTAAGCGCCCAGGATCAGCTTGGCCGGCGGCTGGCTGGTCGCGCCTGTGGTTGCGGCCGGAGTCGTCGCTGGCGCCGCGCACGCCGCCAGCAGGCTCATGGCACCCAGGACACTCACCCATCGAAACAGTCGCTTAATCATGCAGTCATCTCCTCAATCACTTGGATGCGACCCTCATTGGCCGACAAGCGAACCGGACTGGTCGCGTATTTGGAGCGCACAATCAACACCGGCTGAGCCGTGGCCTTCCCCAGGACGTAGCTGACCACGCCGCTCGACGGGCGCCGGCCGTCGCGATCCGCCAACGGCGCGCCCAAGACCAGCAGATCGTGCCCGCCGGCCTGCAGTTGCTCCAGGATTTCCTGGCCCGGCGAGCCGGCGCGCACGGCCATCTCGGCCCGCACGCCCAGCACTTCCAAGGTCCGCACGCCATCCAGGAGAAAGCGTACGGCCCGGTCCCGGTACGGCCCGGCCGCCGCGGCCGAGGGCAAGACGGACAACAAGGTGGCCTCGGCCCCCAAATGGCGTAGGAAGCGGCCGGCGAAGAGCACGTCCTCTTTGCTGGGTTCGCCGCCAGAGACGCCCACCAGTGCCTTGGTCGGGACGGCCGTCGTTCCCGGCACCAGCAGCAGGTGATAATCGCCCACCCGCAGGAGACGTTCGGCCAGCAGGCTGCTTTCGGCGGGCTGTTGCGGGCTCAGCCCCAGAATAACCAGATCACACGGCTGGCGCTCCACTTCGTAGGCGACGGCGACCTCGGGCGGCTCGGCCGCGGCGCGGACCTCGAGGGACGCCAGGCCGCCGCCCAACCGCTCCTTGACGGCCTGCCACTGCTCCGGAAGCGCGTCGCCTGGCAGGCCGCAGATCAGCAGCTTGACGCGGGCATGCGCCAGCCGCGCGATCTCGCCGCCGAGCGCCAGCACCGGGCTGGCGACGGGGGAGCCATCCGTGACGATCAGAAAGCTCAGCCCGGGATGGACCAGGGCGTGGATGCGCCGGACGCCGACCTTGACCTTGTCGCCCGGCTCCAACGGGTAATGGCGGGCGACATCCTGAGTGCGGGTTGCTTCGATCAAGATGCCTTCGTCGCCGAAGGTCACCGGCGGCGAGATGGGGCGCACACCTGGCAGCGGCGGCAGACGCAGGAGCAGCCGCTCAAACGAGCCGGCATAGGTCTTCTGTTCCACCTGGCCCAGCCCCAACTGCGAGCAGCCGAGGTGGTCGCCGGGCCGAGCAACCCCGACGTCCTCCGGTCGACATAGGACCTGGACCCGCTGGTTGTCCACGCCCTGGCCCAGGCCGCTGGCCTCAGTGTTGAGCGGGAAATCGAGCGAGCCAACCCGCACCGCGCCGCCCGTCAACTGCCCCACCAGCAAGTTTGCGGTGCCGAGGAAGGTGGCCACAAACTCGGTCTGGGGGCGCATGTACAGCTCGCGCGGCGTGCCGACTTCCAGCAAGCGGCCGAAATTCATCACGCCCAGGCGGTCGGCTAACTCGAAGGCTTCTTCCTGGTCATGTGTGACAAAGATCGTCGTGATCCCCAGCTCAGACTGGATTTGTCGCAGGGCGCGCCGCAACTCGACGCGGATCCGGGCATCCAGGGCGCCGAAAGGCTCGTCGAGCAGCAACACCTCTGGCCGGTGGGCCAGAGCCCGGGCCAGCGCCACCCGTTGTTGCTGGCCGCCGGAGAGCTGCGCCGGCATCCGGCGACCCAGCCCTGTCAGCCCGACGAGTTCCAACAGTTCGTCGCGCCGGTGGCGGCATTCGTGGGTTGAGACTCGGCGAACCCGCAGGGCGAACTCCACGTTGTCGGCCACCGACATGTGCTGGAACAAAGCGTAATGCTGGAAGACGAACCCGACGCCACGCTGCTGGGGGGCCGTGGCGGTGACATCACGCCCGTGCAGCAGCACGCGCCCGTCATCAGCTTGGTTCAGGCCGGCGATCAGGCGCAAGACCGTGCTCTTGCCGCTGCCGCTCGGCCCGATGAGGACAAAGAACTCCCCTTCGGCCACTTCCAAAGAAACACGATTGACGACGGCGTGGCCTTCGTAACGTTTGGTGAGTTGGTCGAGGAGGATAGACACGGTCTGGGATCGCCTCGATTGTTTAGTGCACGTTGGACGGCCGGCGGAACTCAAGCGCAGCCAGATCCAGGTGCGCGCCAAAGTGAGCGGGTGATGCAGCGGGTGCGGCCTGGTGACAACTCGGTGACAAAACCTCTGGGTGGCAGCGTTCACGCTGGCGCTGGCCAGCCTGGTTCACGCGCTGCGCCGCCGGCGGCCTACGGTTGGCAGCCGCCTCGCCCTGTCAGTTGAGACCGTATTGGCCGTCCTGGATGCTGCGCGTCGCCGCGATCGCCTGGCGCAACGTTGTCAGACGTCGGTAGGTTTCCTCGCCCAGTGCCAGGGCGACGGCGGCTGGCCCGGCAAACTCAATGATCACCGAGGCCAATTCTGCGTCGGAGAGGGCCTCCAGTTGCGCTTGCAGCCACTGCGGCTCAATGCGGTCCATCGGACTCATTCAATCTCAGCCAAGCGGATCGTGTGGGGGCTTGATGGCGGCGTTACCCGGTGCACTCGGCTGACCTGAGCATGCGCCGAGGCGGTGATATTTCCGGTATCGTCTAGGGTATGGTCTGGTAGCGCGCGGCCGCAGCTGTGGTGCCGCCCATTGGCTCACGAGCGACTCGGGGAGTGGCTTCCCATTGGCAAGCTTAGGCGTTCTGCACAGAAATCCGGCCGACAGTTCTCAACAAACGCCTAATTGGCCGGCCTGGGTTTTCCGCTACACTCTTGCCAATATGGCGATCCATTCCGTTTGTTCTCCGCAGATGCTGGGCTGTATGTGTTGCATGGCCATGCCGCTGGCTCGTCCACGTCTGGGAGGATTGACGCTGACTGTCGCCGGGTAGTATTCGCACTACCCATCCGTTTCACAGAGTCAAGCCGGCCCAGCAGGGCCGGCTTTTTTTGTTGAGGAGGTCAATCGATGTCCGCTTACGCTCGCCCTGAAGCTTTAGTCGACACGCAGTGGGTGGCCGACCATCTGGCCGACCCGGGGGTCCGGCTGGTCGAGTCAAATGAGGACGTGCTGCTCTACGAGCAGGGCCACATCCCGGGCGCCGTGAATATCGACTGGGTCAACGACCTGAACGACCGCGTCCGGCGCGATTATCTGGGCCGCGCGGAGTTCGCGGCCCTGCTCGCTTCCCGAGGGATTGCCAACGATACGACCGCGGTGTTTTACGGCGACAAGAACAACTGGTGGGCGACCTACGCCTTCTGGGTTTTTCAGCTCTTCGGCCACACCAACGCCAAGATCCTGAACGGCGGCCGCAAGAAATGGATCGACGAGCAGCGCCCCTTGAGCAAGGACACGCTCCGCTATCCGGCGACGAACTACCAGGCCCAAGAGCGCGCGGACTACAAGATCCGGGCGTTCCGCGACCAGGTCCTGGCGCATGTCCAGGCGCAGGGCCCGCTGGTGGATGTCCGCTCTCCGAAGGAGTACACGGGCGAGCTGCTGCACATGGAGGCCTATCCTCAGGAGGGCGCGCTGCGCGGCGGCCACATCCCCGGCGCCAAGAGCATTCCCTGGGCCAAGGCCGTCAACGACGACGGCACGTTCAAGCCCCTGGGCGAGCTCAAGCAGTTGTACGAGGCCGAGAACGGGCTGGCGCCGGATCAGAACGTCGTAGCCTACTGCCGGATCGGGGAGCGCTCGTCGCACACCTGGTTCGTGCTGACCTATCTCCTCGGTTACCCCAACGTCCGCAACTACGACGGCTCGTGGACCGAGTGGGGCAACCTGGTCGGCGTGCCGATCGAGAAATAGCGGCCACCCGGCCCAGAACCACAAACATTCATTCGCACAATCAAGGATCCCCCATGAGCACCACCAACGGTCACACTCGCCAGTTTAGTTTCAACACGCAGGCCCTGCACGCCGGCTACAAACCCGACCCAACTACCGGGGCGCGGGCAGTGCCGATCTACCAGACCACGTCGTATCAGTTCCGCGATACCGACCACGCGGCGGCGCTGTTTTCCCTGGCTGAGCCCGGCAACATCTACACCCGCATTATGAACCCAACCACCGACGTCTTCGAACAGCGTCTGGCGGCGCTGGATGGCGGGGTGGGCGGGCTGGCCACGGCCTCCGGCCAGTTTGCGCAACTGCTGGCGGTCACCACCCTGGCCAACGCCGGCGACGAGATCGTGGCCTCGGCCGCCCTGTACGGCGGCACCTACACCCAGTTCTCGCAAAGCTTCCGCCGGCTGGGCATCCAGGTCCATTTTGTGCAGGGCACGGATCCTAAGGACTTTGAGCCCTTCATCAACGACAAGACCAAGCTGATCTACCTCGAGACCATCGGCAATCCCAAGCTCGAGATCCCGGACTTCGAAGGCATCAGCGCCTTGGCGCACGCCCACGGTTTGCCACTGGTGGTAGACAACACCTTCGGCACGCCATACCTGTTCCGGGCTTTTGAGCATGGCGTAGACATCAACGTCTACTCCACCACCAAGTGGATCGGCGGGCACGGGCTGAGCATCGGCGGCGCGCTGGTGGACAGCGGCAAGTTCGACTGGAAAGCCAGCGGCCGGCACGACGGTTTGATCAAGCCGGAGCCGGCCTATCACGGGGCCGTCATCGCCGACCTGGTGGGACCGCTGGCGTTTATCATCCGCGCGCGTGTCATCGGCCTGCGTGACCTGGGCGGGCCGCAGGCGCCGTTCAATTCCTTCCTCAACTTGATCGGCCTGGAAACCCTGCCGTTGCGCCTGCAGCGCCACGTGGAGAACACGCTGGCGGTAGCCCAGTTCCTAAAGGCACATCCGGCCGTGGCCTGGGTGAACTATCCCGGCCTGCCCGATCACCCGAGCTATGCCCGGGCGCAGAAGTATCTTCCGAAAGGCGCGGGCGCGGTGCTGGGCTTCGGCATCCAGGGTGGCAAGGCGGCCGGCCGGGCTTTCATCGATAACCTGAAGCTCTTTTCGCACCTGGCCAACGTCGGCGACGCGCGCTCGCTGGCCATCCACCCGGCCACCACCACCCACCAGCAGTTAAGCGTCGAGGAGCAGCGCGCCACCGGTGTGACCGAAGACTACATCCGCCTGGCCGTCGGCCTGGAGGCGATCGACGATATCCTGTGGGACCTGGACCAGGCGCTGACGGTGGCTTCCGGCAAAGTGGTGGCACCCGTGGTAAAGGCCGCGGCCTGAGCCGAAAGGCGCGTCGCCGGCCGTCCCGGGACGGCCGGCGTTCGGGGATCTGCTATGAATGATGATCAGCCCGTGGCCAACCGTGCCAGCTCGGTCGGGGTCGTGCGGACGCAGTTCGCGCGCTTTGCCCAACCATTGCCGCTGGACGACGGCGGGACACTGCCGGCCTTCACCCTGGCCTATGAGACTTACGGCGCGCTCAATGCCGAGCGCTCCAACGCCATCTTGATCTGTCATGCGCTCTCGGGGGACGCGCACGTGGCCGGCTATCATACCGACGATCCGGACGAACGGCCGGGCTGGTGGGAGGCCGCCGTGGGGCCCGGACGGATGTTCGACACGGACCGGTTCTTCATCATCTGCTCGAACGTGCTGGGTGGCTGCCGGGGCAGCACCGGGCCGGCCTCCCTGGCGCCGGATGGGCGGCCTTTTGGGCCGCGCTTCCCGCGCCTGACCATCGCGGACATGGTGCGCGCCCAACAATGGCTGCTCGACCACCTGGGGATCGTGCGCCTGTTCGCAGTGGCGGGCGGCAGCATGGGCGCCATGCAAGCCTTGCAGTGGGCGGTAGCCGCCTCAGAGCGGGTAGGTGTTGTGCTCTTCTTGGCCGGCACCGCGCGTTCGTCGGCCCAGAACATCGCTCTGAACGAGATCGGCCGGCAGGCGATCACAGCCGATCCATGCTGGCACGGCGGCGACTACTATGCTGGTGAGCCGCCGCGGGCGGGGTTGGCCGTGGCGCGCATGGTCGGGCACATCAGCTACATGAGCGAGGTCTCGCTGGAGCGCAAGTTCGGGCGGGGTCGCCAGCCGGGCACGTCGGACTTTGCCGTGGCGAGCTATCTGAAGTATCAGGGCGAGAAATTCGTCCAGCGCTTCGACGCCAACAGTTACATGGTCATTACCCGGGCGCTGGATGCCTTCGACCTCACCGCCGGCCACGCCTCGCTAGCCGAGGCGTTGCGACCGATACAGGGTCCGACGCTGGTGGTGAGTTACTCCAGCGACTGGCTTTACCCGCCGGCACACGCCCAGACGCTGGTCCGGGCTCTGCGCCAGGCTGGCAAAGACGTGGCCCATCAACATCTGCTGGCCGATTACGGCCACGACTCTTTCCTGGTCGAAACCGAGACGCTGACGGCGGTGGTCGGTGGATACCTGAGCCGGTTCTGGCGGCGCCACGCGGCGGGCGGTCCTTGGAAGCCCTTGACCCAGGGCCGCGCGCCGGCCTGGGGCGCGGCCCTCCTGTAGGGGCCTGGCGGAACAATGGCGGCGCTATCCAAAGGCGAGCGCGTGGACGCTGTCCTGCGCGGTGAGGCCCCAGACCGGGCGCCGGTCTCGGCCTGGCGACACTTCCTTCGGGATGAACGTGATCCCGAGGTGCTAGCCCGCGCCAGCCTGAGGCACTTTCAGGAGTTCGACTGGGACTGGCTCAAGATCAATCCGCGTGCCACTTACTACGCGGAGGCGTGGGGCAACCGCTACGACTATGACCACTACGCCGGCCCCTGGCCGAAGCAGGTCGGCGGCCCGATCAGCACGCCCGCCGACCTGAACCGCTTGCGCTGTGTCCATCCCACCGCGGGTGTGCTGGGCGAACAACTGGCGCTCGTGCAGCACATCCGGGCCGGCCTGGGCGAGGCGCATTGTCTCCAGACCGTCTTCTCACCGCTGTCCGTGTTGGCCACGCTGGTCGGGAGGCCGGAGCAGCACACCGCCGCTGCGGTGGTCGAGGCCCAGCAAGCCGGCGTGCGCCACTATCTGCAAGCGAATCCCCTCGGCGCGCACTTCGCGCTGGGCAGCATCGCGACCACCCTGGCACAGTTTGCGGCCGCCGCTGTGGACACAGGAGCCAGCGGCATTTTCTTCGCGATCGTGCAACTCGCGCGGCCCGCCGCCTTGCCGGAGGCTGAGTACGCAGAGTTTGGCCGGCCGTATGACCTCCAGGTGCTGGCAGCGGTCCAGGGGGCGGCTTTCAACCTGGCGCATATTTGCGGTACGCAGGTGTATTGGGAGGCTGTGGCCAAGTATCCGGTGCACGCTATCAACTGGGCCAGCCTGGGTCAACACAACCTGACGCTGGCCGAGGCCCGGCTCCGCACTCGGCAAGCGCTCGTGGGCGGTGTGGACGAGTTGGGTACGCTGCTGTCCGGCTCACCCGAGCAGGTCTTGCAAGAGGCGCGCACCGCCCTGGAGATGGCCGGCGACCGATTGCTCCTGACGCCCGGTTGCGCCATCAACCCCAAGACACCGGCCGCGAATCTGCGGGCGCTGCGGCATGCCGCCGACCGGTTTCACGGCTGAGCCTCTGAAGTAAGCTGCGCGACCAGGGTCTTCGGAGTCAAGGCCGGCCCGGTCAGCCCAAGCTGACCGGCCAGCCGCACCATCTGCGGCGCGAAGGGGTCTTCGGCCGCGGCGATCCAGGCGGCGGGCAGCGGCGCATCCTGAACTAGGCGCCCGGCAGACAGTTGCACCAGCCGGTCCAGGTTCTCGGCCGCGAAGTCGAGGTCGTGGGTGATGACCAGCACGGTCACGCCGCGCCGGCGCTGTTCGGCCAGCAGGCGCTCCAGGCGGCGCAACTGAAAGCCATCCAGGCCGGCCGTGGGCTCATCCAGCACCAGGCTGGGTGCCTCCATCGCCAGGGCCGAAGCGACCGCCACCAGCTTGCGGTCGGACAGGCTCAAATCGTAAGGGTGCGCCCGCGCCTGAGCGGACAGTCCCGTCCAGTGCAAAGCCTCAACCACCGCCGCCTGACAAGCTGCCGCCGGCCGACCCAACTGCCGTGGCCCAAAGGCGACCTCGTCGGCGACCGTGCGCTGGCAGAGCTGTTCATCCGGGTTCTGGAAGACGTAGGCGACGCGCTGGGCCATGGCAAACACTGGCTGGGTCCGCGTGTTCCAATCACCCACCCACACCTGTCCCTGCTGCGGTTGTACCAGGCCGTTCAGGCAGCGCGCCAGCGTGCTCTTGCCCGAGCCGTTCGGGCCGGCCAGGGCCACCTGCTCGCCCGGCTCGATCACGAGGGTGAGGCCGCGCAATGCCGGCTGATCGGGCCGATAGGCGTAGTGCACGTCTTCCAGCCGAATCCGCATCAGGCTGCTCCCCGCAACACGCGTCGGAAACCCGCGGCGGCGGACTCTAACGTCACCGGCATCGGCGCCTGGGCCGGCCAGAGACCGCGCGCCTGGGCGAGGCGGGCGGCCTGGGTATAGCGCAGAGGGATCAGACCGTAGTCTTCCAGCGCCGGATCGGCCAACACCTCCTGGGGTGCGCCGTCGCGCACGATTCGGCCATCGGCCAGGACGATCACGCGCGAGGCCAGCGCCGCCGCCAGCTCCAGCCGGTGCTCGGCCAGCACCACGGTCAGCCCGGTCTGGCGCAGGGCCGCGACGGCCAGCAGGATGTCCCTGGCCCCCTGCGGATCGAGCATGGACGTCGGCTCATCCAGGACCAGCAAACGGGGCTGCATGACCAGGACCGATGCCAGCGCCAGGCGCTGCTGTTCGCCGCCGGATAAGGCGTACGGCGAGCGGTCGGCCAGCGCGCTCAGCCCGGTGAGGGCCAGGGCGGCCTTGATCCGGGCCGGCATAGCGGCGGCGGGCACCGCCAGGTTCTCCAGGCCGAAGGCCACTTCCTCAGAGACGGTGAGCCGGACGCCGCTGATCTGGTTGGCCGGGTTCTGAAACACCTGGCCGGCCACCTCCACGATCTCGGCCAGGCTGAGCGACTGCGTGTTACGGCCGTCGAGCCGGGCCTGGCCCGTCAATTGACCGCGATAGAAGTGCGGGATGTAGCCGGTCAGCGCGTGACACAGGCTGGTCTTGCCGGCGCCGTTCGCGCCCAGCACGACCACGAACTCGCCGGCCGCCACGCTCAGCGACACGGCCTGCAGGGCCGGCCGGTTTCCACCGATGTAGGTGAAGGATAACGCCTCGAGTTCGATCACGGCCACCACCTCCAGACGAGGGTCACCAGCGCTCCGGCCGCCAGCGCCCAGCGCAAGCTGCGATCCAGGGCTGTGTCGGGGACCGCCTGCAGACTGGTGCGCGGCCCCGGACGGCTGAACCCGCGGCTCTCCAAAGCCAGGGCGCGCTCTTCCACATCCAGCAGGGCGCCTACCACCAACGGGATTACGGCCGGCAGCAGGGCGCGTGCCCGGATGAGCAGATTGCCCTCCAGGCGCAGGCCGCGTGCCTGCTGGGCGGCCAGGATGGCCTGGGCGCGCCGGCGCATGAGGGGCAGCAGTTGCAGAGTGCTGATGAGCACATAGGCCAGGCCGGCCGGCAGGCCGCGCTGCTGCAGGGCCGTCATCAAGTCGCCGGGCGGCGTGGTGTAGAGGCAGAGCAAGGACGCGCCCAGCGCGCCAGCCAGCCGGCCGAGGGTGGCGAGGGCGTAGATCAGGCCTTCCTGGCCCAGCGTGAGCTCACCCCAACTGGCGAGGATGGTGTGATTGGCCGGGTTGAACAGGCCATGGATGATCAGCAGCGCGGCCGCCAGCGGCGCCAGGCTCCAGAGCAGAGCCCGCCCCAGCGGCCGGGCCAGGCGCGCCCAGGCCGCCAGCGGCAGCGTGAGCGCGCCCAGCAGGAACCAAGCCGCAGCCGGCCACGGCGCCGCGAAGCCGGCCACGGCCAAGCTGGCCGCGTAGGCCAGCTTGGTCAAGGGATGCCGGCGGTGCAACCAGCTATCGCCGGGCCGGTAGAGCGTCGGCAGGCCGCTATCCAATGACGCGCTCCGCGCCCGGGAAGCGCGCCGTGAAGCGCTGCGGCAGGTACTTGACCAGGCCCCAGGCCAGCAGCGCCGTGACCACCTTGTCAGCCAGGTTCGAGGTGATGACGGTGACGACGACGGCCCCGAACAGATCCTGGCCCACCTGCAGCAGGTAGGCGGTGAGGAAATCAGCGCCGCTGCCGGTGACACCGCCGAAGAGGTAAGTGCGGATCAGGATGGCGACCGGGGCCAGCGCCAGGGTGACGATGACGCCGCTCACGCCAGCCTGCCACCACTGGCGGAAGAAACCCACGCGCGCCAATAGGCCCGTCACCAGGCCGATGACCAAGGCCACCAGCGCGAAGGGCGCGGCCACCGGGTCGGTGATCAGGCCCCAGATCAGGTTGCCGAGGAAGCCCGTCAGGGCGCCGGCCCACGGGCCGACCAGCAGCGCGACCAGCATGGTGCCGATCGAGTCCAGAAAGATCGGGAGCTTGAGCGTGGACGCGAGCTGACCGACGACGATGTTGAGCACCATCCCGACCGGGATCAGGACCAGGGAAAGGGTGGTGAATTCCTTGCGGATGGAGTTGGCGAGAGACATGCTGAAAGCCTTTCAGAGATCAAGGTAGGGGTTGAATATCCAGTTCGGAGTAGCCGGTGGCAGGATCAGGCGCGCGGCCAAAGCGCAAGCCGGGCAGTTCTCCGATGACGACTTCGGCCGTGGTGTAGACGCGGCTGCCCTCCAACAGGTGCGCGCCATAGGTGCGGCCCTGGCCGTCGGCGATGGCGATGTGGACGTGTGAGCCGTGATGGGAGAGCGTGCCGGTGAGGGACACGATCTCGAAGTGGCCGTCCAGGGTGGCGGCCTGGCTCTGATTGGCGAAGCGCAGGACGGCCCGCGTCAGGCTGCCGACGCAGGCCAGCACGCAGGCGGCTTCCAATTGGTGCTGGACGGCGAAGGCGTCCAGTTCGGCCTTGAGATCCTGGCCGGGAGGCAGGCGGAAGGCGTAGGTCTGCATCGGGCGCCCGCCTAGAGGGTGATCACTTTGTCGGCCCGCCACTGGGCCTCGATGATATCGGGCATGCCGCCGACGATGCCCACCTGCACCTGGTCCGCCAGCGAGTAGTAATTCAGGCAGGTGCTGCAGACGATCAGCCGGACACCGGCGGCCTCCAGGGCGCGCAGCGGCTCCAGCACCGGCGAGCCGGCCGTCACCAGCTTGACGCCTTCGGCATAGAAGGCGATGACGGCTGGCCGCATCTGGCTTTCGTGGAGAAGCTTCAGGTAGGTCTGCAGCAGCTTGTGCTGCAGGGCCGGTTCGGCTTCCCCCATGCCGTTCCGGTTGACGAGGACAACCATCGCAGTCTGAGATTCGGACATCAAGCACCTCCTGAGTGTGTAGAGCGGCCGGCGCGGGTCAAGCGCCGGGCGCGGTTTCACAACAAAAAAACCGCCGCTTGCGCGCAAGCGGCGGTCCAGGAGGCCAAGCGGCCTGGACTCAGACCGGCGGGATACAGCCGCCGGGCGCTGACGCGGGCAAGCAGGCTTTCGGGCGCAGACCTGCGCCCGCAGCGCGCTGTCAGGTGTGGCGGCTAAACAGGATCATCTCTCGTTCTCAAGTGGCGCGGCGTGATTGCCGCAGTCGGCCATGAGTATAGCATGGCCTCGGCGCACACTGAAGGAACGTGCGTGAGGAGGCGCGGGCTGGGGCTCGTCACGTGAGCCCAGTCGTCTCAGACGGGAATTGGGACGATGGCCAGGCGTGCCGGCCGGTCGGTAGCAATCGCACCTAATGCCGGCTATCAAGAATAATTGCAATAACGAAAATATGCGTTTATGATTGGGATGCGGAGTGAGACGCAGGGCGGTTTTTCGGGGGTTGATCGGACTGGGTCTTGACCATGCCTACGGCAGGCGTGGCGGACACGGATGGCGCTTGGTCGCTCGGGCTTCCCGGCCTCTGGGTGGTGGGGCCGGCCATCCGTCGCAGCAGCAGGATGGGGCGCCTCCAAATGGGCCTCATCCTGTTGCTCCGTCACAGGCAACATGTGACTGACGACAGGGTGGGCTGCCGACATTTGGACCGGCTGCGCCAAGATGAAGTGGCGATATAGTCAACAAATGCCCGCACCGAATGATTGCCGCCGGCGGTCCAACCTGGGCTATTCGCTCGGTTCCATCAGTCGAGGCAGCCCTGTGAGAATTGGGCCGCCGGCCAGCAAAGTCCAATCTCGTGCATGAGCTTGCCCTGACCCAATCGGTGCTCGCGATCAGCCTGCAACATGCTCAGGCGCATGGGGCCGCCCAGATCACCGCCGTCCGCTTGGTGATCGGCCGATACGCCTCCCTCCTGGATGACTCGATCCAGTTCTACTGGGACTTGATCAGCGCTGAGACAATCGCGGCGGGAGCACGGCTCCATTTTCGCCGGGTCCCGGTTGAGTTGGAGTGCCGGAAATGCGGCTGGCGTTATGCGCCCGGACCGGCTACATTCGATTGCCCGAACTGCGCCAGTGCGAGTGTCCGCATCGTGCAGGGCGAGGAGTTCTACGTCGAGTCGATTGAGATTGAGACCACACCCGGGCAGGAGGCCAGTGCCGATGAAACAATCGATCACGATCGTCGAGAAGATCCTGAGCGCCAATGACCGGATCGCCGAACAGAACCGGGAGCGCCTGGACACGGCTGGTGTCCTCGGCCTCAATTGCCTGGCTTCGCCCGGGGCTGGCAAGACCAGCCTGATCCTGCGCACAATCGAGGCACTGTCGGCCGACGTGCGCTTGGCCGTTATCGAAGGCGACACAGCCCCGGTGACGCTCGACGCGGACCGTGTTATTGCCGCGGGCGTGCCGGCCGTACAGATCAACACGGGCGGCGAGTGTCATCTGGACGCCGTGATGCTGTCCAATGGTCTGAACGGCCTGTCGCTGCAGAGCGTGGACCTCCTGATTGTCGAAAACGTGGGGAACCTGGTCTGCACGGCGGCCTTTGCCCTGGGCCTGCATCGGACGGTGCTGGTGGCCAGCGTCCCGGAAGGCGCCGACAAGCCTTACAAGTACCCGGCCATCTTCCGAAACCTGGATGCCCTGGTCCTGAACAAGATCGATCTCTTGCCCTACAGCGAATTTGATATGGCTTACTTCCTGCGCGGCGCCGAGGCACTCAGTCCAGGTGTGGCCGTCTTCCCGCTCTCCTGCCGAACCGGGGAAGGGTTGGCCGCCTGGAGCGCCTGGCTAGGCGCGCAAGTCCGGTCAACGCGTGTCCCCTAGCGAGAGCCTGAGGCATGAACGGCGCCGGCCTGTGGCGTGACCGTCCGTTCGTGCTTTACTGGCTGGCCCGCACGGTCTCAGTGGCCGGGTCGGCCCTCACCTACGTCGTCTTGCCGATCCTGGTCTACCAGCTGACCGGCTCGGCGCTGCAAACCTCGCTCCTGATCGCCCTGGAAGTCTCGCCTTATCTGGCCTTCGGCCTGGTCGCCGGGGCGCTGGCCGACCGAGTAATTAAGAGCCAATGGGTTTTCGTGGAAGCGGCGCGAGCCCCGGAGGCGGCCCAACTCGCGGACGCCCTCGGTTGCCCCGCCCCATTCTATGGAGGGTTTTCGTTCATGACATTCCAAGCTTATCTTGATACGATCAAGTCCAAGACCGGCCAGACGCCCGCGACTCTCTATAAGCTGGCGGTCAAGCAGAAGGTCTATCACCCGGAGATGAAAGCGGCCGAACTGGTCGCTTGGCTCAAGAAGGACTTCGCCCTCGGACAAGGCCATGCGATGGCGGTCTGGGCGGTCTGGAAAGATAAGGGCTGGGTTCACGCCCCGTCGAAGAAGAAACCGTCATGAGAAAAGTGATTGTGCTGGAACACATCTCCCTGGATGGTGTCATCCAGGCCCCGGGCGGGCCAGACGAGGATCCCAGCGGCGGCTTTGCGTATGGCGGGTGGATCGCGCCCTATTCCGATGCGCTCCTGGGCGCGGCCCTGCGCCGGCAGATGACCCTGCCGTTCGACCTTTTGTTGGGGCGCAAAACCTTCGATATCTGGGCGCCGTACTGGCCGCACCATGCCGACGTGTGGCCGGGCGCCAACACGGCCACCAAATACGTCGCCTCGAACACCCTGACTTCCAGCCCGTGGCAGCCGGCCGTGTTCTTGAACGGAGAGGTCGCCGGAAAAGTCGCCGAGCTCAAGCAGCAGCCCGGGCCGGACCTGCACGTTTGGGGAAGCAGCGATCTTTTGCAGACGCTGATCAGGCATGATCTGGTCGATGCGTTCTGGCTCATGATCTACCCGCTCACGCTGGGTGTTGGAAAACGGCTGTTTGCCGCCGGGACGCTCCCGGCGGCGTTCCGGGTGACCGAAAGCCAGGTCACTCCGAAGGGTGTCCTGGTCGTGAATTACGAGCGGGCCGGCGCAATCGCCGCCGCAAGCCGGTGATTCAACTCAGGTTCAAGGGCGAACCCGATTTAGCAGAGAGGCGGCTATGCCCACCCCCCGTATTTTCGCGATGAAGTTTGCCGAGGTCTATCCGCTGTACGTCAAAAAAGCGGAGCGCAAAAATCGCACCCAGGCCGAAGTTGATCAAATCATTCGCTGGCTCACCGGCTATACCCAGGCGGGGCTGCAGAAGCAAATCAAGCAAGGGAATGATTTTGCGGCCTTTTTCGCCCAGGCGCCGGCCCTCAACCCCAAGCGCGCGCTGATCACCGGCGTCGTGTGCGGCGTGCGCGTCGAAGAGATCGACGATCCTTTGATGCAGAAAATACGCTACCTGGATAAGCTGATTGACGAACTCGCCAAAGGGAAAACCATGGAGAAAATACTCCGGCAGTAGTTCCCCCGGACCGGCCAATCCAGCGTGAACGGCGCCGGCCGGGCCATAGACCAAGAGGTCGGCCGGGTTCTTCCAGCCGTTTAGGTTTGGCCCCATACTCGATGTTCCGGCCGAGGCCAGGTGGCCCGTCCACATGGAAGCGCTGGACCGGGACTCTCCGGCCTGAGCGGCTCCGCGCGGCGTCCAGCCGGCCCGGTTCGTCTGGCCGGTTCACTCTCTCCCGGCGGCGGGTAGGGGGGTCAGGCAATTGCTTCCGAATGTGATATGATTTCCCTATCAAGTAATCGGCTTTGCGTCCCCACCGGCCGCCGAACCTGTTATAGGTTGGCGGCCGCTTTGTTCGCAGAACCCCTCTCCAGGAGAAACACAAATGAATGAGAAGTTGTACGTGGGCAATCTGGCTTATTCCACCACGGAAGAAGACCTGCGCCAGTTGTTTGCCCAAGCCGGCACGGTTACGCTGTGCGAGTTGATTAAGGACCGTGACACCAATCGCTCCAAAGGGTTTGCCTTTGTCACCATGAGCACCCAGGCGGAAGCCGAGAACGCCATCCGGCTGTTCAACGCCTACTCTTTGGACAACCGTTCCCTGACGGTGAACGTCGCCAAGCCGCGCGAGGCGCGCCCGGCTTTCGGCGGCAGCGGCGGGCGGAACCGCCGCTAGGACCGGTCGGCCGCCGGCAGCCGTTTGAGACGCCATGTTCTTCCAAGTCGGTGAGCGCGTCGCCTATCCCGCGTTTGGCCTGGGCCGGATCGTCGTGGTGGTGGCCAAGTCTTTCTTCGAGGCGGAGACGCAGGAGTTCTACGAGGTCGCCGGCGAATACAGCACGGTCTGGGTGCAGGTCAACGAAGCGGCGACGCGCGGTCTGCGCCGCCTGACCCGCCTCGAGGAACTGCCGCAGTACCAGGCCGTGCTGGCCGCCGCGCCGGCGGCCGTGAGCGCGGATGCCCGGCAGCGCCAGCGCGACCTGGCGGCGCGCCTCAAACGCCATACGTTCCAGGACTTGTGTGAGATCGTGCGGGACCTGGGCGCGCACGGCCAGACGGCTCCCCTGAATGCCGAGGATGCGGCCGGGCTGAACAAAAGCCGGCGCTGGCTGTGCCAGGAGTGGGCGGCGGCCGCCGGCCTGTCGTTGGAAGGAGCGACGGCCGAGGTCGACCGTCTGTTGGCCGCCGGCCGCCGGCCCTCATCCCTCGCGGCCGCGCGCCCAAAGTGAGGCGGGCGCGGCTTAGTCCGGCCAAGGCCGGAGACAGGCACAGCCTTTATGGAAGTTAAGTTGCACGTGGGGAATCTAGCCACCACCACCACCGCCGACGATCTGCGCGTGTTGTTCGCCCAGGCCGGCGCGGTCACCACCACCGATGTCGTCAAAGACCGCGACACCGGCGCGTCGCGCGGCTTCGGGTTTGTGACCATGGCTTCGCAGGCCGACGCTCAGAAGGCCATCGCGATGTTCAATGCCTTCCTGTTCAACGAACGGGCGTTGACGGTGGCCACGGCCAAACCGCGCGCGGATCGGCCCCCGCAGTCCTTTGGCAACCGCGGCGGCGCTTTTGGCAAGGGCGGCGGCCCAGCGCGCCGGCCTGGCCGGCGCGGCGGCGGGCGCCGTTTCTAAGCCCAGGACCTCCCATGGCCACCAAACTGTATGTGGGCAATCTGGCGTATGCGACGACCGAAGCTGAACTGCGCCAGGTCTTTGCGCAGGCCGGCGCGGTCGTCGCCGTGCATCTTGTCACCGATCCGGCCGGCGGCCAGGCCAAGGGGTTTGCGTTTGTGACGATGAGGTCGCCGGCCGAGGCCCAGGCCGCTATCCATAAGTTGCACCGCACCCGGCTGGCCGGCCGGACGCTCACCGTCAATTGGGCGCAGGACCAAGGCTCCCCAAAGCCGCCCCGCAGCGGGGGGCAACCGGCCGCTGAGCCCGCCTATCAAAGCCGCTTCGGAGCCTTTGGCGGGAGCGGGATCACCCCGGTCAAAGGTCCGCCGCGCTCCAGAAAGCCCAAGGCCTCCGGCGGTTACCAGAGCCGCTACACGGCCCACGGTGAACAGACGGCCCGCCCGGCTCAACCGCGCCGGCGCGGCGGGCGCTCGCGTTGAGGCGGCCGGCCCGGCCCGCCAACAGCGTTGGGGAGAAGACCATGCCGCCTCTCAAAGTCAATGACCAGGTGGTGCATTCGGCTCATGGGATTGGGCGCGTGGTGGGGCTGGTGACGCGCCAGTTCGGGGCCGAAGCGCGCCGCTATTACGAGATCTCCATCGAGCGCAGCACGGTCTGGGTCCCCGTGGACTCCGATCTGCCGCCCGAGTTGCGCCTGTTGACCACCCAAGGCGAGCTGGCGCACTACCGCGCGATCCTGCAAGGCCAGCCGGTCTCCCTGACAGCCGATCACCGCCAGCGCCGGTTGGATGTCTCCGCCTTGCTGAGAACCAGTTCATTCCAGACGCTGTGTGAGCTGGTCCGGGATTTGACCGCACGCGGCTGGGTCAAGGCACTCGGCGAGACGGATGCGGCCGCGCTGCGCCGGGCGCGGGAACGGCTGGGCCGCGAGTGGGCGGTTGCGGACGGAGTTGGGCAGCTAGCGGCCATCGCGGAAATTGATGAGCTGCTTGGGCTGGGACAGCAACGCCACGCCCGGGCCGCCTGACGCCGGGCTCCTCTAGCCCCAGCCGGGTGTCTCCCTCGCCCAGGTCGCCATGTCCCCCGTGGCCGGGCCGAGGCCTGACCCGCCCGATAGTCACTGCCTCGCCTATAGGCCGAAGCTGAAAAGACAGCCGGTGACCAGCGCGCCTTCCGGGCGGCAGCCGTGGATGCTGGCGCCGAAGGCGATGCCAGCCATTCCGTACAGCCAGACCCGGCCGCCGATCTCCTTGACCGACCCTCAGACGCGTTTGATCCGATCCGGCCGGGTCAGCGTCTCCACCAACCCGCCGGTTCCGTCCTGCCCCTGCCAGACAAAGCCCTCCTGTACCCGGTGAGGCTGGCCCCGACCAAGCCGGAGGCCACCTACCGGCCGGCCACCGGCCAGCCGAACAACAGGTTGCCCAGCAGCATGTTGGCGCCAGCCGGGGTCTCGATCCAATCCGGGCGGATGAGGGCGCGCAGGACGCCGACGCCGGCGACGTTCGCGGGCGAGTACTATCGCGTCAGCGAGGCCGACTGTGAGCCTAAGCCCGTGCCGCTCCCGCCCATCCTCAGCGGCGCTTTCAAGCCCGGGAGGCTGCGGGTGGCGGCCCGGCCAGTCCATCGCCTTGACCGACCTGCTCGACCGTTGAACCAGTCATGTCTCAGCTCGCAAAAACGCGAGCGCATGCCTTTTGAGCACCTCGGGCTGATCGGCCGGCAACAGGTGACCGGCGTTCGGGATGATCTCGGCGGCGACTAGGCTGGGAATGAGCCGGCGGGCGCGGCCGGCCATGACGCGCGGCAGGAAAAGCCATTCTTGTTCACCGATCAGCAGTAGGGCCGGTGCCGTGATCCGCCGCAGTTCCGCATCGGTCAAAAGCCCCGGATTGGCCTGGGTCTTGAAATGCCGCATCAACGACACCATATATCGGGCAAATTCCCGGCCCAACTCGCTCCGGGCGGTGTGCGGCGCGGCCGCGAACTCGACAAACCAGCGGGCGGTGAAGGCGCTGGGAAACACGGCCAGGGGCAGCATGCCGCACAGGGCGCCGCGCACGTTGAGCGGGGAAAGGCCGGCGGCGCTCACCGCGAGGACGCGCGGCACGCGCTGCGGATAATGGCTGGCTAGTTTAAGCGCCAGCCAGCCGCCGCCCGAGATACCCACCAGCGCCACTTGCGCTAAGCCCAAGCCGTCAAGCACCTCGACCGCCCAATCCGCATAAGCCGCGCCAGCCGTGTCTGGCCGCGTCGGCGCGCTGCGGCCGGCCTGGCCGATGATGTCAGGGAGATAGACGCGGTAAGTGTCAAATAGAAACGGGAAATCGGCGCCGGCGCCGGCGGCGTGGCCGTTCCAGCCGTGAAAGACAACCACCGGCGGGCCGGCCTCGGGGCCGCCGACCACGACATGTGTCGGGCCAGCGCGGGTCTCAACCCAGCGCGTGGTATACGGCACCGGGCCGCGCGCCAGCGCCGCCGCGTAGTGATCTGCGAGCGCGGCGTAGCCGGCCGGAGAGCGATAGAGCGTTGCGGGATCCGTTGGGAAAGTGGACATGGATATTGGCCGTTCGTCATTAATCCGTCCGCGCCAAACTTGACACACTCACTCCAAATACTATAAGCTACGGCTCAACTTCAGGCAAAGCGGGGCTTCACAACTCCAACACTCAAGCGCCGGCGCATTCGCGCGTTCTCAATGACGACCTCTTCCCTCCCGGCCGGCACGGTCACCTTCTTGTTCACGGACATCGAAGGTAGCGCCTCGTTGTGGGAGCGCGAGCCGGATGCGATGCGCGCCGCGCTCGCGCGCCATGACGCGATATTTGAAGCCATCATCGCCGAACACGCCGGCGTCCTCTACAAACACATCGGCGATGCGGTGCAAGCCGCGTTCCGGCTGCCGGCGCCGGCCGTGCTGGCGGCCCTCGCCGCGCAACGCGCGCTGGCCGCCGAGGCCTGGCCCACGGGTCAACCGATCCGGGTGCGGATGGGCCTGCATACCGGGCCGGCCGTCCCGGCTGAAACGGATTACACCACAACGCACACCCTCAACCGGGTCGCCCGGATCATGGGCGCGGCGCACGGCGGGCAGGTCTTGCTCTCGGCCGAGACGGCGCAGCTCACGCGCGGGGATCTGCCGGCCGAGGTGAGTCTGCGTAACCTGGCCGAGCATCGCATGAAGGGTCTGGCGCAGCTCGAGCATCTCTTTCAACTGGTCGTGCCAGACCTGCCGGCCGACTTCCCGCCGCTGGCCACGCAGGTCGCCATCCCGAACAACCTGCCGGTCGCGGTCACCAGCTTCGTCGGACGCGAGAAAGAGATCGCTGAGGCCAAGCGGCTGCTCGCTGGAACTCATCTCCTGACGCTGACCGGCTCGGGCGGCACCGGCAAGACGCGGCTCTCGCTGCAAACGGCGGCCCAGGTACGGCCCGACTTCCGGGACGGCGTGTGGCTGATCGAACTCGCCCCGCTGACCGATCCGGACCAGGTGCTCTCGACGATCGCGGCAGTCCTCAACGTGCGTGAACAGCCGGGCCGCCCATCCCCGAGGCCAGAGGCGAACGGAGGGCCGCTGCTCGCCGCCCTCACGGATTATCTGCGCGTCAAACGCCTGCTCCTGATCCTGGATAACTGCGAGCACCTGGTAGCCGCCTGCGCGGCCGCGGCCGACCAGCTCCTGCGCGCCTGTCCTCATCTGAAAATCCTCGCCAGCAGCCGCGAGGGGCTGGGCATCGCCGGTGAAACCACCTACCACGTGCCGTCCTTGTCCTTGCTCGGCCCTCAGGCCGTGCCGACGGTCGAGGCGGTCAGCCAATGCGAAGCCGCGCGGTTACTCATCGAACGGGCACGGGCGGCGTGGCCCGGCTTCACGCTGACTGAGACGAATGCGCCGGCCGTGGCCCAGATCTGCCGGCGGCTAGACGGCATCCCGCTGGCGCTGGAGCTGGCGGCGGCGCGGCTGAAGGTGCTGAGCGTCGAGCAATTGGCCGCCCGCCTCGACGACCGCTTCCGCCTGTTGACTGGCGGCAGCCGCACGGCTTTGCCGCGCCAGCAAACCTTGCGCGCGCTGATTGATTGGAGTTACGACTTGCTCTCCGAGCCAGAGCGCGCGGCCCTGCAGCAATTCTCGATCTTCGCCGGCGGGTGGACGCTGGCCGCGGCCGAAGCGGTGGTGGTGCTGGCCCAGGATGACGTGCTGGAAATACTGGGACAGTTGGTGAACAAGTCGCTGGTGGCGGCCGAGACCGAGGCCGGCGGTGAAACCCGCTATCACCTGCTCGAGACCGTCCGGCAATATGCACGGGAGAAGCTCCTGGAAGCCGGTGGCGGTGCCGCGGTTCGCGACCGGCATCTGGAGTATTTTGTCCGCTGGGCCGAGGCGCTGGAGGCGCCCTTGCGCGGCCCGGACATGCTCACGTGTCTCGACCAGCTCGACGCCGATCACGATAACGTGCGCGCGGCCCTGGAATGGGGACTGGCCAACGACCCGCTGGCGGCCTTGCGGCTGGCCGCCATGTTGTCCATTTTTTGGGGCCGGCGTACGTCGGCCACGGAGGGCCGCGCCTGGCTGCGCGCCGCGCTCACCCAGGCCGCCGGCCAGCCGCAGCTGGAGGTGGACGGCCGTTATCAACTCGCCTGGGCCAAGGCGTTGCAGGGGGAAGCCGCCCTGGCTTTTTCCCTGGGCCACAACCAGGCCGCCCGGGCCGCGATTGAAGCCTGTATTGCGGCGGCGCGCCAGATCAACGCGGAGCGGGTCCTGGCTATGGCCCTCGGGACTGGCGCCACGATCTGCGGTTTCCTGGGAGACCTGGCCACCGCGCGCGCTTGGATTGACGAGAGCCTGGCGCTCTGCCGGCGGAACGGTTATCTCTTCGAGCTGGGGATGAACACCGGCATGCCGATGTTCGTCGCCATTATGACGCAGGCGCCGGTGCCACCGGGTCTGCCGGAGGAGGCGATCCGCGCCGCGCGCGCCTCGGGCAACCCATGGGCGATTGGCATGACGCTGCAGAACGTGGCCCGCACCCGGGCCGTGCAGGGCGCGTGGGCCGAAGCCTGGCACGGCCTGGACGAGGCCGCGCACTGGTTTCATCAATTGCGCGACCGGCTGTTTGAGACGGGCTGCCGCAGCGAGCAGGGACACGTCCTGCGCTGGCAGGGCCGCCTGGCGGAGGCGGAAGCCGTTTATCGGGTGACCCTCGGCCTCTGGCGCGACCTGGGCCAGCACGGGGCCGTGGCGCATGAGTTGGAGTGCCTCGCCTTCCTGGCCGGCGCGCAGGGTGCTGGAGCGCGCGCGGCGCGCTTGCTGGGCGCGGCGGAAGCGTTGCGCGAGGCCGGCGGCTACGCCATGACGCCCATCGAGCGCCGGGAATACGAACCAGCCGTGGCCCAATTGCGAACCCAGCTAGATGCAGCCGATTTCGCCGCGGCCTGGGCGGCCGGCCGGGCTTTAGCGCTGGACGAGGCGGTCGCGTACGCTTTGAACTCTCCCAGCCCGGAGGCCGTTCTATGACGCTCACCATTCGCCGCATCGAACCCACTGATTACGCCGCCCTGCACCGGATTTTCTCCGGCGAGCGCGTGATCTGGGGGACGCTGCAACTCCCCTATCCGTCGTTGGAGCACTGGCGGAAACGGCTGGCCGAGCCGCCCGAAGGCATGCTGGGCTGGGTGGCGTGCAGTGCCGAGGAGGTGGTAGGGCAGTTGGATCTGTACACGACGGCGCGCCCCCGTCGGCGGCACGCCGGCCAGATCGGCATGGCGGTCCGCGATGACTGCCAGGGCCAGGGCATCGGCACGGCACTCATGCAAGCGGCTCTGGACCTGACCGACCACTGGCTGGATCTGCGCCGGCTGGAGCTGGAGGTCTACACCGATAACGCGCCGGCCGTCCGGCTGTATCAGAAATTCGGTTTCGCGGTGGAAGGCACGCTGGTCCAGTACGCGTATCGCGCCGGGCAGTATGTCGACGTCCACGTGATGGCGCGCTTCCGGCCCGGGTGAGGCGCCGCCGGCGGACGTTACCTAACGGTAGCCAGCGGCGATATCACCATCGGCTCCGACGGATTGGCCGGCTGTTGTACCTGTCCGGCCAGATCGGCCTGGACGACACCGGCCGCGTGGTCCCGGGGGCATCGAGGCCGAAACCCGCCAGGTGATGGAAAGCCTGCGCGCCACGCTGGAGCGTTGCGGCTCGTCGCTGGAGCGCGTGGTCAAGGCCACCGTTATGCTGGTGGACATGGCCGAATGGAGGGAGATGAACCAGGTCTACGTGACGTACTTTGCCCAACACCTGCCGGCCCGCAGCGCCCTGGGGGTGACCGCGCTCGCCTTGGGGGCGCGGGTGGAGATTGGGTGTAGCGCCGTTGTAGACGGGCCGGCGCCGCGGTCAGGTTGAGGTCGCTTAGGCCGCAGCGATTGGAGAGAAACAGGTATGCCCCGCGTCCAATTCGGCTTCTGTCTGCCGGCGGATAAGCTCGACAAGCAGCGCCGCGCGACGTTCACGCAAGACCTGAACCGTGCCCTGGACCTGGTGGCGGAACATTTCGACTCGGCCTGGATCATCGATCATCTGCAGTTCGGCGACGACGTGCTCGAAGGCTTCACCAGCCTGGCCGACCTGGCCGCCCTCCACCCGCGCCTGAAGTTCGGCCACACGGTGCTGTGCCAGTCCTTCCGCAACCCCGCCTTATTGGCCAAGATGGGCGCTACCCTGCACTTCCTCAGCGGCGGGCGGTTCATCCTGGGCCTCGGCGCAGGGTGGCAGGCCGAAGAGCATCGAGCCTACGGCTACGACTTTCCAGCTCCCGGGGTGCGGGTCAAGCAACTGGCCGAGGCTCTCCCGATCATCCGGGCGTTGTGGACGCAGACGCCGGCGACGTTCGCGGGCGAGTACTAGCGCGTCAGCGAGGCCGACTGCGAGCCCAAGCCCGTGCCGCTCCCGCCCATCCTCAGCGGCGCTTTCAAGCCCGGGAGGCTGCGGGTGGCGGCCCGGTAGGCCGATGGGTGGAACGTCTCCTCGACCGGCCTCCGCAGTTGTGCGCGCGTGCGCGGAAGTCAGCCGGGATCCGGCCACAATCCGGCGGACCTGGGTGGGGAGATGCGCCTGCGCGCCGACGCGGCCGGAGGCAGAGACACTGGCCGCCGGCCGGTTTGAGCCTCTGGATGAAAACGACTTCGGCTTTGTGGGCACGCCGCAGCAGCTGGTGGACCAGATGCGCGCCTTCCGGGCTCTGGGCGTTGACGACTTCATGCTGGATTGCTCCGGCTTCCCCAACCTGACCACGCTCGAAATGCTCGTCAGCGCAGTGCTGCCGGCCTTGAACGCGGCGGAGTGACCGCGCCTTGACAGACAGCCTTGGGCGCCTAAACTCCCTCCGGAGTCTCAGGCCACA
>CALFZO010000165.1 GCA_937952305.1 uncultured Anaerolineales bacterium
CCGCCTTTTTCGTTTCGCCGTTCATCGGGCCAGTCGGCCCTGGGCCCTAAAGCAGTTGGAAGCTGCCCTTGGCCTTGACGACGCGCTCCTCGTAATTCTCCACATAAGCCAACAACTGATCCTTGAGCGAGTGCCACTCGGCCGTCTCGAGGATCTGCTTCATGACCTTGATATTCTTGGCCGTGCCGCCGGCCAGGATCTGTCGGCCGTTGCCGTATTGCGTATACCAGGCGTCGGTCGGCTCCACGCCGAGCTTCTGCAGGCCCGGGATCCACTCGCGGACGACAAACTCGAAGTACTCCTGCTCACGGCCGGACTTGATGTCCCAGCTCATCAGAACTTTGACCATACAGGCCGCCTTCCCGGCTAATCCGATCGGTAATCCAGCAGCACAACGCGCGTCTCATCCGGCAGGCTGCTCTTGCTGAGTTTGAGGGACGGCTCAGGCTGAAGGGCCGCCTGGCCCATCTCCTTCAGGAACTTGGACACAGGGTCCAGCTTGAGCGTGACCGGCTCGGTCTGGTAGTGCATGGGCACCACCACGGATGGCTCCAGCAGCGAGATCACTTCGGCGGCTTGGGCCGCGTTCAGGCCGCCGCCGCCGCCCACCGGCACCAGGACCACGTCCACGGGGCCGAGCGCCTCCATCTGCGCCTGCGTCGGGACCACCTGCAGATCGCCCAGATGACAGACCGTCAGGCCGCCAAAATCAAACAGGTACAGGATGTTGCGTTTGGCGTCGGCGCCCCGGCGGCGCTGGTCCCCGTCCGTGGCGATGCCGGTGATAAACACACCGCCGATCTCGAACTCGCCGGGGACGGCGATGACCAGCTTTTCGCCGCGCACCGCGTCGACGTTGTTGTGACCGGCGGCCGCGTGGCTGATCGTGACAATGTCCGCCTTGAGTTTCAGGGGCGGGTAGCCGAGGCTGGCCTCATAGGGGTCGGTGACGATTGAGGCCAGGCCGCGCTCGCTCATCCGAAAACATGAATGCCCGTGCCAGACTATCTCCATGCATCATCCTCATCGCGCGAGGATTATAGCATAGGCATTCTGCCATGCTACACTTAGTGGGCCATCCACGAAGTCAGACGGCGGCGCCCCGGCCGCGCAGTGAACCGGGACAATCTGCTCACGCCTCGGGCGCGGCTGCGCCGACGCCGGCCCGCCGACCCCGGACAGGAGGCCCATGGCGACTCTCAACCCGGTCGAGATCGGCGGCGGCCAGGTCACCTACACTCCGGCCGCCGGGCAGGCCCGGCTGGTGCTGCCCGCGCAGACCCACCGGGCTTATTGTGACGCGCAACTAGACGATTACAGCCGCGGCCCGCGCCGGCGCTTCCCGGATCAGGCCCCGCTGCGCCTGCACTTGCGCGCGCGGGCCTCGCACGCCCAGCCCGCCGGCACCCTCGGCTTCGGCTTCTGGAACGATCCGTTCACGCTCTCCGGCCGTGCGCTGTCGGCGCCCAACGCCGTCTGGTTCTTCTACGCCTCGGCGCCGTCAGACATGGCGCTGGCGGACGGCGTGCCCGGCCGCGGCTGGAAAGCCGCCACCCTCAACGCCGGCCGCTATCCGGGTCTGCTGCTGGCGCCGGCGGCGCTGGCCGCCGTGGCCTTGGCGCGCGTGCCCGGCCTGGGCGCGCCGATCATGGCGGCCGGCCGGCGGGTGGCCCAGGCGCGCGAGGCGCTGCTGGACGACGTCGCCTTGACGGATTGGCACACCTATACGCTGGAGTGGCGGACGGGCGAGGCCGTCTTCAGTGTGGACGGCGCGCCGCGGCTGCGGTCCGCGGCGCCGCCGCGCGGTCCGCTCGGGTTCGTGCTGTGGATCGACAACCAGTACGCCATCGCCGCGCCCGACGGCCGGTTCGGGTTTGGCCTGTGCGCGTTGGCCGAGACGCAGTGGTTGGAAGTCGACGGGCTGACGCTTACGGCGGGGTGACCAGTTGGGGCTGGCGCAGCGGCAGCGCCAGGTGGAACCGGCTGCCCGGGCAGCGGGCTTCGTCGTAGCCCAGGCTCTCCACCCAGATCTGGCCGCCGTGCGCCTCGACGATGCCGCGCGCGATGGCCAGCCCCAGGCCTGGACCGCCCCCTTTGAACTTGGTCTTGCCGGAGGAGTGCAGGGCCACTTCCCCAGTCTGGTAGAACTTCGTGAAGATGAGGTCCTGAAAACGCGGGTCGATGCCGATGCCGGTGTCGGCCACGACCAGCTCAACGCCGCCGCTGGGCAAACGCGCGTTCCCTTCCGGCAGCGCCTGGCCGGAGACCGTGATCCGGCCGCCGTCGGGCGTGTACTTGATGGCGTTGATAATCAGGTGGTAGAAGACCTTGCCCAGCGTCTCCGTGTCCGCTTCCACCTTCGGCAGGCCGGCCAGGCTCTCGTCCAGGGTCAGGCTCAGCCGGCGCTGCTGCAGCGCGGTGATGAACTGGCTGCTCACGGCCTGCACCACCGGCAGCAGCGGCACCGGTTTGTGGTACAGGCGCAGCGTGCGGTTGTCGATCATGGCCATGTCCAGCATGGTCTCGATGATCTCCTGCAGCCGGGCCGCGCCCTTGCTCAGGCCGTCGACGATGGACTGCTGGCCGGGCCGGTCGCGCAGGTCTGGGTCTTCGGCCATCATCTGGCTGTAACCCACCAGGATGCCCATGGGCGTGCGCAGCTCGTGCGAGAGCACGGCGATGAAGTCAGACTTGGCCCGGTCCAGCTGCTCCAGTTGATGGTTGGCCTGGTCGAGCTGGCCGTAGGCTTCGCGCAGGGTCCGGTTGAGCTGCACCAGGTTGTCCACCAGCCGGGCGTTTTCGAGCGCCACCGTGGTCTGGTCGGCCAGAGTGCTGAGCAGATCCAGGTCACGATCGTAATACCGGTCACCGGAGGCGCGGGCGCCCAGCGCAAACAGCCCGATCCACGTGCCCTTGGAATAGATCGGCACGAAAACGTCCATGTCCAGCTCGGCCAGCCAGGCGCGCTCGGCCTCGGCCAGAGTGCGGAAGCGCGGCAGCAGGTCCATGTCGTACTGGGTCAGCGGGCGATACTCTTTGTACAGGAACTCGGCCATCGGGCTGTCGGCGGCCAGGGTGGCCACGGCCGCCCTCCCCGGCTGCAGTTCGCCGACGTTGCGCAGGCTGAAGTAATCGCCGGTGGCGTCGCGCTTGCGGTCCACCAGGAACAACAGCCCCTTCTGGGTTCCCAGTCCGTCCCGGATCAGACCCAGCGCCACGCGCGCCAGTTGGCCCACGTCCAGGATGTTGCTGATACTGATGCTGTACTCGCGCACAGTCCGCGCCGGGTCATAGTCGGCCTTGGCGATCACGCGGTTGGCGAAGCGCTGCACCAGGCTCAAGGTCGGCGTGAAGAGCGCGGCCACCACCAGCGCCAAAGTAGTCGCGGCGACCCCGAGGCTGGAGGGCGCGGCCGAGCGCAGGGCCGCCCACAGCATGGCAAACCCGACGCCGAACAGGCCCGCCCCCAGCAGGGCGGTGACCAGGTAAGCCAGGGCCTGGCGCGCGGCCTCGCGCACATCCGGCAAGTGGTGCGTGAGCATGGCGTACCCGGCGATCCCGGTCGCCAGCATGTAGACGCCGGTGCCGACGACGATGCGGTCGGCGAAGAGCACGCCGTCGGCCAGGGCGCTCAGGACCAGCATCGGCACCCAGTAGGCGATGCGGTTGCGGTGCAGCGGCTGCTGCGTGCGCCGGACGGCGTCCAGCGTCATCCAGGCCGCCCCGCCCAGCATCAGGCCCCAGCCGATCACCAGAAAGGCGCGCAGGGCTTCAGCGCGCTCCAGCGTGCCGTTGGGACCCGTCAGCAGGACGTCCGGCAGGCGCAGGAGATTGCCTTCGACCACGAAGGCGATCACCAGCCAGACCGCCAGGAGCGTCCACCACGCCCACCCCGGTCCGCTCACCCGCAGAAAGGCGCGGCTGAGCTGGAGCAGCAGGCCGCCCAACACCAGCGCCGCGTACAGCGGCACGTGCGCGGCGACCGAATCGGTGGGCGGCGCAAACCAGCCCCACAGTGTGCCGAACTGGATCAGGCTCCACAGCCCGGTGGCGGCCGAGTACAGCGCCAGCCAGTCCACGTCGTCGCCGTGATGCTCGCGCTGACGGAAGGCGACCACGGCGATGCCCGCGTACCAGAGCAGGCTCAAAACCAGGGTGGGCGCGACCAGGTCTAGTTCAAAGTTCATGGCGCTGAGGCGGCGGCCGGCCCCACCCGTTTGGCCATCAGGATGTCGGGCCGTCCGAAGCCATTGGCATCCGGCACCACGCCGACGATGACGAAGCCCAGTTTCTGATAGAACGCGTAGGGATGCCGCTTGAGATTACGGATGGCGCCGATGTGCGCCCAGGGGTCCGGATACAGATCGATCCCGCCCAGCGACGTCATGGCGTCCTCGTCGTCGCTTCCCAGCAGGATCGTCAGGCCGCCGCGTTCGCGCACCCGCGCCTCAAAATCCTGGACCAGCGCCCGTCCGATCCCGCGCCCCTGCCAGGCGGGGGCGACGACCAAGGGATGCAGTTCCCAGACCCGGCCGTCGTATTCCGGCAGGCCGCCGATCCAGCCCAGGACCACGGGCGCGCCCGACCCAGCCTCCACGGCCACGCGGCAGATGCGCTCCGGCGAGTGGAAATCGTCGACTTCGCTCTCGGCTTCTTCCAGGTCCGGCCAGGCGTCCGGCCAATGATCACGGAAACCCGCCACCAGCAGGGCCGCCATCTGGCTCCGGAGCGCGTGATTCTTCGGGTCAAAATTGATGATGCGCATACGCCATTGCGCCGGCCCAGGTCAACGGGCGCCGGCGCGCACAAGCCAAGTCGTTTTCGGAAAGCCGGTCTCCAGCGAAAGTATATCCCACTTGGGCAGCGGGCAGGCGGACCCGGGTACTGGGACAATTCTCCTATCGGGGCCGTCCTGAAGTATCATTAGGGCGCCGTATCTACCCGAATCATCACCTCCCGCCGCTGGTCGACCCATGAGCCTTTCACCCGTCCACGTCATCGGCCATCAGAATCCGGACACCGACGCCATCGCCGCGGCGATGGGCTACGCCTGGCTGCTCAAGGAGCGCGACGGCCTGAACACGGTCGCCGCCCGCGCCGGCGCCATCAATCCCCAGACCGCCTGGGTCCTCAAGACGGTCGGCCTGGAGGCGCCGCATTACCTGGCGGATGCCTCCCCGCGCTTCGAGCGGATCACGCGCACCTTGCCCCCCATCCTGCCCGATCGGCCCCTGCGCGAGGCCTGGGCCGTGGCCGCTTCCAGCCGCTGCGGCGCCCCCATCGTGGAGCCCGACGGCCGCCCGCTGGGCCTGGTCACGGGCGGCAGCGTCTTCCAATTCCTGTCCCGCCAGATGGACGAACGCGTGGACCTGGAGCTGGTCTCGGCCGCGCGCCTGCTGGCCGTGCCGGCCCGCAGCGCCCTTGACCCGGAAGTCCCGCGCTTCCCGCGCTCTATGCGCGTGCGCGACGGCCGGTCGCGCGTTCTGCGCGAAGAGCGCGACGACTTCATCGTCACCAACGACGACGGCACCTACTACGGCATCGTGCGCTCGCCGGACGTGCTCAACCCCCCGCGCCTGCAGATCGTGCTGGTAGATCACAACGAGGCCGGCCAGGCCATCGGCGCCCTGGACGAAGCGGACGTCATCGAAGTCCTGGACCATCACCGCCTGGGCAATTCGCCCACCAAACTCCCGATCCCGTTCACGGTGGAGCCGGTCGGCAGCACCTCGACGCTGGTCGGCGAGCGCATCGCGGCCGCCGGGCTGACGCCGCCGGTCAGCATCGCGGGTTTGCTGCTGGCCGGCCTGCTGAGCGACACGCTCATCCTGCGCTCGCCGACTGCCACCGAGCGCGACCGCCGCACCGCCGAGCGGCTGGCCGGCTGGGCACTGGCGGGCGGCAACGGCGCCCAGCCCGGCGGGCTGCCTTTTGCCAGCCTGCCAGCCTACGGGGAGGCGATTCTGTCGGCTGGCGCCGACCTGTCGGTGCGCAGCGTCGAGTCGATTGTCAGCGGCGACCTGAAGCTGTACGAAGCCGGTCAGACGAAGTTCGGTGTGGCGCAGGTGGAGGTGGCCAACCTGCTGGAGCTCAACCCCCGCCTGGCCGAGATCTCGGCCGGGCTGGAGGGGCTGTGCCAGGCGCGCGGCCTGGCCCTGGGCGTGTTGATGGTCACCGACGTGGTCCGCGCCGCCAGCCGCCTGGTGCTGGCCGGACCGCGCATGGAACGCCTGAACGACCTGCCCTACACGCGCCTGCCGGACGGCACGCTGGACGCGCCGGAGCTGGTCAGCCGCAAGAAGCAGCTCCTGCCCGCCATCCTGGGCTTGCTGGAATAGGACAGTCCTTGTCCGAGCGCCCGCTGTCATCGGCCGCAGGTGGATGACCGGGCGCTGACCGATGTCTGTCAGGCAAACGGCCGCATTGCGTCTACAGTAGGAGACGCGTGCGCGCCCCCACCCGTTTGCCTTCCCCTCTTGCCTGAACCACACAGAGGTCGCGGGCTGGCCGGGCCATCCCGGCCGGTCTGGAAGCGCGTCCGGCTGCAGCGCGCCTGGCTACAAAAAGGAGAGGCCCATGACACTCGGAATTGTGCTGTGGTTCATTGTCGTTGTGCTGACGGTGCTGGCCGTGCTGGTCGCCCTGTCCGGGATCCGCTTCATCCCTAACAACCGCATCGGCATCGTCGAGAAGCGCTTCAGCGGCGGCGGCTCCGTCAAGACCGGTTTCATCGCCCTCAACGGCGAGGCCGGCTTCCAGCCGCACGTCCTGCGCGGCGGCCTGCACTACCTGATCCCGCTCCAGTACGTCGTGCACGTCGCGCCGCTGGTCACCATCACCCAGGGCAAGATCGGCTACCTGTTTGCGCGCGACGGCGCGCAGCTGGAGCCGACCCAGGTGCTGGCCAGCAACTTGACCGTCAGCGACTTCGAGGACGCGGAGGCCTTTCTGAAGAACGGCGGTCAGCGCGGCCCGCAGCGCCGGGTCCTGCGCGAGGGCACCTACGCCATCAACCTGGTGCAGTTCGCGGTGATCACGGAGGAAAAGGTCTTCTCGCTGCCCCTGAACCGCGAGGAGGCCGAGATCATCAAGCGCATGGCCGAGATCATCGCCGAGCGGCGCGGCTTCCGGCCAGTGGTCATCAAGGACACGGACGACCAGACCGGCATCGTCACCGTCCACGACGGCCCGTCGCTGCCGCAGGGCGAGATCATCGCGCCGATCAAGGGCGACGACCCGCGCCAGCCCGAGACCTACCACAACAGCTTCCAGGACGCGGACCGCTTCCTGAGCGCTGGCGGCCTGCGCGGCCGCCAGCTGCAGGCGCTGGTGGAGGGCACGTACTTCGTCAACCGGCTCTTCGCCACGGTGGAGATGATCCCCAAAATCGTGATCGACGTCGGCAACGTCGGCGTGGTGGTCTCGTACACAGGCGAGACCGGCGTGGACCTGTCGGGCCAGGAGTACCGCCACGGCGAACTGGTCCAGCGCGGCAAACGCGGTGTGTGGAGCGAGCCGCTGCTGCCGGGCAAGTACGCCTTCAACACCTACGCCGGCAAGGTCATCCCGGTGCCGACGACCAACATCATCCTGAAGTGGATCCGCAGCGAGGTCGGCTCGCACCGCTTCGACGAGAACCTGAGCGAGGTCTCGCTCATCACCAAGGACGCCTTTGAGCCGTCGCTGCCGCTGTCGGTGGTCATCCACATCGACTATCAGAAGGCGCCGCTGGTCATCCAGCGCTTCGGCGATATCAAGAAGCTGGTCGAGCAGACGCTCGACCCGATGGTGGCCGCCTACTTCAAGAACATCGCCCAGACCCGCACGCTGATCCAGCTGCTGCAGGAGCGCAGCCAGATCCAGCAGCAGGCCAGCCAGGAGATGAAGGTCAAGTTCACGCACTACAACCTGGAGCTGGAGGAGGTCCTGATCGGCACGCCGACCTCGGCGCCGAGCGATCAGCAGATCGAGACGATCCTGACCCAGCTGCGGTCGCGCCAGATCGCCGAGGAGCAGGTGGAGACCTACGCGCGCCAGGAGAAGGCCGCGGCCAAGGAGCGCGAGCTGCGCGAAGCCCAGGCCCGCGCCGAACAGCAGCGCCACATCACCGAGTCTGAGCTGAGCATCACGGTCCAGACCAATCAGGGCAAGGCCGAGTACATGCGCGCCCAGCAGCAGGCCTCCCAGATCCGGACCCTGGCCGAGGCCGAGGCCGAGCGCGTGGCGCGCGTCGGTATCGCCCAGGCCATGGCCACCGAGGAACAGGTGCGCGCTTACGGCGGCCCGCAGTTCCAGGTGACGCAGACCGTGCTCAACCGCTTCGCTGAAGCGATCCAGCAATCGCGCGTGGATGTGGTGCCGCGCATCATGGTCGGCGGCGGGCAGGCCGGGAGCGGCTCGGGCAGCGTGATGGAAGCGCTGCTGACGCTGCTGCTGTCTGACCGGCTGGGGCTGAAGGCGTTTGATCAGGGCGAGCGCTCGCCCGAGGTGGAGTCGCTGCGCGCGGAGATCCGCCAGGGGATGAAGAAGCCGGACGCCGGCGGCGGCGCCCAGGCTTAGCCGAGCGATTGAGACACCACGGGGCCGGTCAGTGACCGGCCCCGTTCTTGTTACGGCTTGGGCATGGCCTCCAGGGCGACCTCGGCCGGATAGCCCTTGACCGCGAACCAGCCCTGCTCATCGGCGCAGGCATCCTGGTCGCGCCGGTCGTAGTCCAGGTTGAACACGAACATGGCGCCCATCCACGGCCAGTGCCAGCGCGCGTATTGATACGCGCCCACCAGTTGGTCCGCCTGGCCGGCCTCCGATAGAGGAAAGCCGCCGAAGACCGGGGCCCAGGGCGCGGCCGCGCAGCCGCCGGCGTTGAAGTCGCGCATCCAGCCGATCTCGGTGGCCCAAATGCGCTTGCTCACACCATACTCGCCCTCCAGGATGGCGTTGATCTCCTCCACCCCGCGGAAACACGATCGGTGGGCGCAGGCCGGGCTGGCCGGGTCGGTGGCGTAGCCGGTGCGGAAGCCGTAGTTGTGGTAGCCGAGCACGTCGAAGCACGCGCCGGCGTCGCCCTGCTCCAGCGCCTGAATGCGATCCAGCATCCGGCGCAGAAAGACCGTGTCTGTCAGCGCCTGGGCCGGGTCCGGCAGGCCAGCCGTGGGCGCCAGGCCGGCCGCCACCACCACGTACCCCGGATCGACCGCCTTGACGGCCTTGTACGCCGCGCACAGCTGGTCGGCGTACAGCTCAGGGTCCACGGCGCCGTCGAAGGCGCCGGGCATGGACAGGTTGGGCTCGTTGCCGATCTCAAAAGCGTCGACGCAGCGGCCAGCGCCGCCGCCGGCCAGGTTCTGGGCCCAGTAAGTGGTGGCCTCCGCCACCTGAGCGACCGTGGTCTTGGCGTTGGCCTGGTTGAGGCGGAAGAGGACGTGGTAGGGCAGCCGAAAGTCCCCGCACAGCTCGGCCGGGTTGGGGTTCTCCGAGACCTTGATCCAGTTAAAGCTGGTGTCCGGGTAACGCTGCAAGGGCGGCCAGTAGGCGCGCCAGTTGTAGGCGCCCCAGCCGTAACCGAAGGGCAGGTCCGGGCCGGCATACGGCTTCCAGCCGTTGGCCAGATAGGGCAGATAGACCGTCACCGGCGGGCTGGCCGCCTCGCCCTGATCGACCCGGCCGAAAACAGCCGGCCCGATCAGGGCCGCCAGTATGCCGATCAACAGAAACAGCCGCCCGGCGCGCATGAGGGTGGATTATACCCGTCAGTCGTCCTGCTCCAGCGGCGCCGGCTCAACCACGGCCAGGGCGGGCTGGCCGGCGGCCAGGGCGTCGCCGAGGTCGGCGTAAGCGCGCAGCGTGCCGGCCTCCACCGCCCAGATGCGCGACGCGCAGCGCTCGATGAAGTAGCGGTCATGGGCGATGATCAGGGCCGTGCCCTCAAAGGCTTCCAGCGCCTGCTCGAAGCGCTCACGCGACGGGATGTCCAGGTGGTTGATGGGCTCGTCCAGGATCAGGAAGTTGCAGCCCTGGGCCACCAGCGTGGCCAGCGTTAACCGGGCGCGCTCACCGAAGCTCAATTCCGCCACCGGTGTGAAGACCTCATCGCCTTCAAACAGGAAGAAGTGCAGGAAGGCGCGCAAGCCGGTCTCGTCCTCGGCCAGATGCGGGCGCAGCGTCTCCAGCGCATTCAGGTCCGGCCGCAGCCGATCGTGCTCCTGGGCGAAGTACCCGACGCGCACGTTGGCGCCCAGCTTCACCCGGCCGGCCAGCGCCGGCAGCGCCCCGGTGATCGTGCGCACCAGCGTCGTCTTGCCGCTGCCGTTCGGGCCGATCAGGGCCACGCGCTCGCCGTGCCGGATCAGCAGGTCCAGGCCGCTCAGCAGCGGCTCACCGTAACCCACCGCCAGGCCCTCTAACTGCAGCACATCCCGCCCGCTGGCCGGCGCACCGTCGAAGGCCAGCTTCATGCGCCAGGTGCGCTTGGGCTTCTCGACGCGGTCGTCGCTGAGCAGGCGCTCCAGGCGGTGCTCGACGTTCTTGGCGCGCTTGACCATGCGCGTGGTCTGGTCGTTGAAGAAACCTTTGGCGAACTTGTCGCCGCTGTCGCCCTTGCCGCCCTTCTTTTTGACGGCCAGGCCGCGCAAACGCTGGGCAGCCTCGCGCAATTGTCCCACCTGCACCTGCCAGTCGCCGTAGGCCTGCCATTGCTGCGCCACCTCGGCCTGCTTCTGGTCGAGGTAGTCCGCGTAGTTGCCGGCGTAGCCGCGCAGCGTCTGCGTGCGCGGGTCCAGCTCCAGGATGCGGTTGACAGCGGCATCCAGAAAGGCGCGGTCATGCGACACGATCAGGGCCGCACCGCGGAATTCGGCCAGCCAGCCCTCCAGCCAGGTTAGCATGTCCAGGTCCAGGTGGTTGGTGGGCTCATCCAACAGCAGCAGCTGCGGGCCAGCCAACAGCACCAGCGCCAGGCCCAGGCGCGTCTTCTGGCCGCCGCTCAACGTGGCCACCGGCTGAGCGCGCGGCACGTCGCCCAGACCCAGGTGCGCCAGGGTGGCGGCGGCCCGCCCGACCACGCCCATGTCCAGCCCGGCCAGTCGATCCAGAGCGGCGGCATAGGCGTGCTGGATGCCGGCTTCGTGCGGCCGCGCGGCCAGGGCTTCGGCCAGGCGCGCGACCTCGGCCTCCAGGGCGGCGGGGTCGCCGGCGGCGGCGTCCAGACAGCTCTGGACGGTGGCCCACGGCGGCGCTTGCAGTCCCTGGGCCAGGTAGCCCAGGCGCAGGCCGGGCGCCACCTGGATCTGGCCGGCGTCCGGCCGTTCCTGCCCCAGGATGAGGCGCAGTAACGTGGTCTTGCCGCAGCCATTGGGTCCGACCAGGCCCAGGCGTTCACCCGGGCCAACCTGGAAGGAGACATCGCGCAGGATCGGTCGATCGGTGTAGCGTTTGGATAGATTGAGAATTTTCAGCATCAGGACCAGTGCCCCAGGCCAACACAACAAAAAAGCCGCGGGCATTAACCCGCGGCCGCTGCGTCCCAGACCACCCAATCCGGTGGGGCGTGAGCAGACAAAGTGAGACGAGAGGAGCGCGGGTAATCGCCCAAGCATGGCGGCCTGCCCGCAGCGGGCCGGCCGGACCATCACGTTGTTGGGCAATTACTCCGTCACTAGAATGCTCCTACTCAATCGACGCCTGGATTGTAGTGGCGGCGGCCGGCGCCGTCAATCCATCGAAAGGCGGAGGCGGGCGGCGCGCTCGGCCCTGGCGCCGCCCGTCCGCAGTTGGCATTTTCGGCCGGGGCGGCTAGACTCAGGTCCGCAATGATCGGCACGACCCTGGGCAAGTATCGGCTGGTGGCTCAACTCGGCCGGGGCGGGATGGCGGAGGTCTTCAAGGCCTACCAACCCAGCCTCGACCGCTACGTTGCCATCAAGGTCTTGCATCCCCAGTTCGCCGACGACGACGGCTTCGTCGAGCGCTTTGAGCAAGAGGCCGCGCTCGTCGCCCGGCTGCGCCACCCCAACATCGTCCAGGTCTACGATTTCGACGTCGAAGGCGACCGCTACTTCATGGTGATGGAGCTGATTGAAGGCCCCACCCTGACGGCCGAGCTCGAGGAGCGCACGCGCTTCCTGGCCACCTACCGGGCCGCCTTCAGCCCGGCCGAGACCGTCAGCCTGTTCAGCGCGCTGGCCAGCGCCGTGGATTACGCCCACGCGCGCGGCATGGTCCACCGCGACCTCAAGCCGACCAACATCATGTTCACGGCCGACGGCCAGGTGGTGCTGACCGATTTCGGCATCGCGCGCATCGTCAGCGCCCGGCGGCCCACGCCTGCCGGCGGACGCCCGGCCGGAACACCGGCCTACATGGCCCCGGAGGTCACCCAGGGCCACGGCGGCGACCGGCTGAGCGACCTGTATTCGCTCGGCGTGGTCTTGTACGAGCTGTGCACCGGGCGCGTGCCGTTCCTGGACGACAGCGCCGAACTGATCATGTGGCGGCATGCCCAATCGTCGCCGCCCGATCCCACCACGCTCAACCCGGACTTGCCGCCGGCGGTGGAGCAGGTTGTTCTCAAAGCGCTGAGCAAGGCGCCGGCCGACCGCTATCCCAGCGGCGGCGCGCTGGCGCACGCCCTGCGGGAGGCCTACGGCATCTCGCTGGAACAGATGCTGGCCACGCTCCCGGTGGGCACGCTGGCGCCGCCGCCCGAGGTCAGCGCCGGGCCGGCGACAGACTCTACGCCGATCCTGACGCCGACTTTGCCGCCCAGCGCGCCGCCCTGCCCGTACCGCGGCCTGTTCGCGTTCCGCGACAAGGACGCCGCGTTCTTCTTCGGACGCGAGGAGTTCACGGACCGGCTGGCCGAGATGGTGGAAGCGCGGCCGCTGGTGGCCGTCATCGGGCCGTCCGGCGGCGGCAAGTCGTCGGTGGTCTTCGCCGGTCTGCTGCCGCGCCTGCGCCAGGCGGCGGCGCTGCGCCAGGCCCAGGGCAAGGCCTGGGTCAACGCCAGCCTGCGCCCCGGCCCGCGCCCGTTCGAAGCCCTGGCCGCCGCGCTCTTCCCCACCAGCACCGGCGACCGGCGCGCGGAGCTGCTGCAGCTGGCAGACCTGCTGCGGCGCGGCGCGCTGACACTGGCCGACGTCGCCCGGCGCACCCTGGAGCAGACGCCGGACGCCCAGCGCCTGCTGCTGGTGGTGGACCAGTTTGAGGAGCTCTTCACGCTGTGCCCGGAGCCGGAGGTGCGGCGCGCCTTCATGGACCTGCTCATCGACGGCGCCCAGCGCCAGCCCAGCCTGCACATCGTCGTCACCCTGCGCGCCGACTTCCTGGGCCAGGCTTTCTCGCACCGGCCGCTGGCCGATGCCCTGCAAGAGTCCAGCCTGATCCTGGGGCCGATGACGCGCGCCGAGCTCGGCCGCGCCATCCGCGAACCGGCGCGCAAGCAGGGCGTCAAGTTCCAATCCGGGCTGGTGGAGCGCATCCTGGACGACGTCGGCGACGAGCCCGGCAACCTGCCGCTGCTCGAGTTCGCGCTCACGGCCCTGTGGGACCGTCAGAGCAATCATCTCCTGACTCACGACGCTTATGAGGAGATCGAGCGCGTGGACGGCGCGCTGGCCCGCTACGCCGAGGAAGCTTACGCCAAGCTGCCGGACCACCTCAAGGAGCCGGCGCGCCGCATCTTCGTCCAGATGGTGCGGCCCGGCGAAAACACCGAGGACACGCGCCGCCAGGCCAGCCGCGCCGAAATGGAGGCCGCCTGGCCGCTCGTCCAGCAGTTGGCCAACGCTCGGCTGCTGGTGACCAACCGCGATCCCGGCGGCCAGGAGACGGCCGAGATCGTGCACGAGGCCCTGATCCAGAGCTGGGGCCGGCTGCGCGAGTGGATGCGCGCCGACCGCGCCTTCCGCGCCTGGCAGGAACGCCTGCGCAGCCTGCTGGCCCAGTGGTCGGCCAGCAACCGCGACGAGGGCGGCCTGTTGCGCGGCGCGCTGCTGGTGGGCGCGGAGGGCTGGCTGGCCGAACGCGAGACGGAGGTCGGCCAGGCGGAGCGCGACTTCATCCGGCTGAGCATCGCGCTGCGCGAGCGTGAGACCGCCGAACGCGAGGCCCGCCGCCAGCGCGAACTGGAGGCTGCCCAGCAGCTGGCCCAGGCCCGCAGCGAGGCTGACCTGCGCGGCCAACGCCGCCTGGCCTTCGCCGTCATCGCGGCGCTGGCGGCCGTGCTGGCCCTGACGGCCGCCGCGCTCTTCGGCCAGGAGGCCGACCGCGCCAACGAGCTGGTCCGCGCAGCGCGGGCGCGCGAGCTGGCAGCCTGGTCGGAGGCGCGCCTGGACATGGACCCGCAGTTGAGCCTGCTGCTGGCGCTGCAGGCCATGACCGAGGCCGGCTCCGCCACCCCGGAAGCCGAGGCCGCCCTGCGCCGCAGCCTGCAGGCCGTGGACCCGGCCGCCGCGCTGCCGGAGTCCGCCGACGCGCTCGTCGCCCTGGCGCGCAATCGGCTCACCCGCACCTGGACAGCCGGCGAATGTCAGCAGTACCTGCGCGCCGCCTGCCCGGCCGCACCCTGAGCAGGCCTCAAGAGGAGGCGCCCATGCTTGAAATCGCTATCATGGTCGAAGGCCAGAACGGCCTCACCTGGCCGCGCTGGCAGGCGCTGGCCCAGGCGGTGGAGGCGCTCGGCTTCGTCGGCCTGTACCGGTCGGACCACTACACCAACGCCGGCTCGCCCGACCTGGAGTCGCTCGAACTGTGGGTGTCCTTGACCTGGCTGGCCAGCCACACGCGCCGCCTCGAGTTCGGGCCGCTGGTGACGCCGGTCTCGTTCCGGCACCCGACCATGACCGCGCGCATGGCCACGGCCGTGGATGACCTGTCCGGCGGGCGGCTGACGCTCGGCCTGGGAGCAGGCTGGCAGGAGCGTGAGCACACCAACTACGGCTGGGACCTGCTGGACGTGCAGCGCCGTTTCCGGCGCTTCGAGGAAGGGCTGCAGATCATCGAGCACCTGCTGCACGACGAGCGCCCGCTCGACTTCGACGGCATGTTCTACCACCTGCGCGAGGCTGTCCTGCTGCCGCGCCCGGCCCGCGCTGGCGGGCCGCCGCTGTTGATCGGCGGCAACGGCGAGAAGCGCACCCTGCCGTTGGCCGCGCGCTACGCGTCCGAGTGGAACGCCGTCTACACACCGCCGGCCCGGTACCGGCTGTTGACCTCGCGCCTGGATGACCTGCTCGCCGCGGCCGGGCGCCCGCGCGCCAGCGTCCGCCGCTCGCTGATGACGGGCCTGTACTTCGGCCAGGATGACGCCGCCGTGCGGCGCCGCCTCAAGGGACGCCCCGCCGACGAACTGCGCCAGCGCGGCGCCGTCGTGGGCACGGCCGGGGCTGCCGTGGAGCAGCTCGGCCGCCTGGCGGAGGCCGGCGTGCAGCGCCTCATGCTCCAGTGGCTGGACCTGGACGACCTGGACGGCCTGTCCGCCTTCGCCAACAGCGTGCTGCCGCAGCTGCGCTGACGCGTCGCCCGTTGATATACTTTCCCCATGCTCCCTGACTTCCGCGTTCGCCAGCGCGACTACCTGCTCGAGATCGCGCGCGCCATCACCGAAGAGCTGGATTACGCCACCGTCCTCAAACGCATCCTGCAGGCCGCCGTCGAGCTGCTGGCCGGGCAGGCCGGTCTGATCGCGCTGCGCGAAGACGAGGGCCGCTGGCACGTGCGCGCGTTCTACGGCATCCCGGAAGCCTACATCCGCTACTTCGACCCGCTCCTGGCCGACATCCCGGAGCTGAGCGCGGCGCGCGGTGAGGCCGGCCAGCGCTTCGAGATCCCGGAGATCAACCGGCGCCTGCAGGCCATCGCCGAGGCCACCACCCTCGGCCTGCTGCAGGGCGTCGGCCTGCCGATGAGCGTGCGCGCCGAGACGGTCGGCCTGATCTACGTTTTCCGCAGCTACCCGGCCGGTTTCTCCACCAACGACCGCGCCCTGCTCTCCAGCTTCGCCGTGCAGGCCGCCATCGCCGTGCAGAACGCCAAGCTCTACCAGCAGGTCAGCCAGGAGAAGCGCCGGCTGGACGCCGTGCTGGACAGCTACGCCGACGGCATCCTGATCCTGACGCCCGCGCAGACCATCCAGCGCTTCAACCGGGCCATGGCCAAGCTCACCGGCTGGACGGCCGCCGACGCCATCGGCCGCCACCACGACGAGGTCATCCGCTGGGCGCGCCGCGAGCCGGGCCCCAGCCTGGCCGAGGCCGAAGCCGGCGGCTGGCCGCTGGCCAACGCCAACGGCCCGCACGGCGCGCCGCCGCTCTACGTGGAAGGCGACCTGCTGCGGCGCGACGGCGGCCTGACCCCGGCCGGCGTCTCCTACGCGGCGCTGTTCGACCGCGAAGGCCGGCTGGTCAACCTGATCGTCGATGTGCACGACATCACCAAGTTCCGCGAGGCCGAGGAGCTCAAGACGACGTTCATCTCCATCATCAGCCACGAACTGAAGACGCCCGTGGCCCTGATCAAAGGCTACGCCGAGACGCTGCGCCGCGAGGACGCCCACTGGGACGCCGCCACCGTGCAGGAGAGCCTGGGCGTCATCGCCGAGGAGGCCGACCGGCTGGCCGACCTGATCGAGAAGCTGCTGGACGCCTCCCGGCTGCAGGCCGGCGCCCTCAAGCTCAACACCAGCGAGGTGGCCCTGGATCGACTGGCGGCCCGGCTGACCGCCAAGTTCCGCACCCAATCCGACAAACACACGCTCAGCGTCGATTTCCCGCCGGACTTCCCGGTGGTGCTCGGCGACGAGGAGCGCCTGACCCAGGTGCTGACCAACCTGCTCTCCAACGCCCTCAAGTACTCGCCCGGCGGCGGACGCGTGGTGGTACGCGGCCGAGCCGAGCCCGAGAAAGTAGTCATCAGCGTCTCGGATGAGGGGCCGGGCATCGCGGCCCCGGAGCTGCCGCACGTCTTCGAGCGGTTCTATCGCGGCGCCTCCGACCTGACCAAGCGCGTCAAGGGCGCGGGCCTGGGCCTGTTCCTGGCCAAGGCCGTGGTGGAGGCCCACCAGGGCCGTATCTGGGTGGAGTCTACGCCGGACCGCGGCACCACCTTCTCCTTCGTTCTCCCCCGACAGGCCGTATAATTGCGCTCTATGGCTCACCCGCGCCAAAGCCGGGTGACGCTCAACGCTGCTAACCCACCTTTCGCGAAAGGTTCGTCATGCCCCCGATCAAGACCACCGTTCCCTGCCCCAACTGCCGCATGCCGGTCCCGGTCACCCTGGAACAGCTCTTCGACGCGACCCAGGAGCCGGAGGCCAAGCGGCGTTTCCTGAGCGGGCAGTTCAACCTGATCAACTGCCCCAACTGCCGCTTCCAGGGCCAGGCCGCCTCGCTCCTGCTGTACCACGACGCCGACAAGGAGCTGCTGATGAGCTTCGTGCCCATGGGCCTGGGTCTGCCGCAGGCCGAGCAGGAGCGCGCCGTGGGCAAGCTCGTCAACGAGGTCATCAACAAGCTGCCGCAGGAGAAGCGCAAGGGCTATCTGCTCAACCCCAAGCAGGCGCTCACCCTGCAAGGCATGATGGACCGCATCTATGAGGCCGACGGCATCACGCGCGAGATGCTCGACGCCCAGCGCGGCAAGGTCCAGTTGATCCAGCGTCTGCTCAACGCGCCCGATGACCAGCTGGCCGCGCTGATCCAGGAGAACGACGCCCAGATCGACGAGCAGTTCTTCCAGATCCTGGGCGCCTCGGCCCAGGCCGCGGCCGCCGGCGGCAACGAGCCGGCCGTGCGCCGCATGTCCGAAGTCCAGAACAAGGTCGTGGCCGCCAGCACCTTCGGCGCCAAGCTGCGCGAGCGCCAGGCCCAGGTGGAGGCCGCGGTGCGCGAGCTGCAGGCCCTGGGCGACAAGCTCACGCCCGACAAGCTCATGGAACTGCTGCTCAAGGCCGAGTCGGATGACAAGGTGGCGGCCTACATCTCACTGGCCCGGCCGCTGGTGGATTACTCCTTCTTCGAGTCGCTCAGCCGGCGCGTGGACCGCGCCGACGGCGCCGAGAAGGAACGCCTCACCAAGCTGCGCGAGTTGATCCTGCAGACCACCCAACAGGTGGACGAGGCCGCCAAGGCCCGCCTGCAGGAGACCGCCGACCTGTTGAAACACTTGATGGAGGCGCCGGACCTGGATCAGGCCGTGCGCGAGAACGCCCAGTTCATCGACGAGACTTTTCTGGCCATCCTCAGCGAGAACATCGCCGCCGCCCAGAAGGCCGGCCGCAACGACATCGCCGCGCGCCTGACCGCCGTCAACGACGGCATCCAGCGCCTGATGCAGGAATCGGCGCCGCCGGAGATCCGCTTCATCAACGAGCTGCTGGACCTGCCCAGCGACGCGGAGGCCGAGGCCGCGCTCAAGGCGCGCGCGTCCGAGATCACGCCGGAGCTGGTCAGCACGCTCAACTACCTCACCGACAACCTGCGCCAGAGCGGGCGCACCGACCTGGCCGCGCGGCTGGAGCACCTGTATGGCGTGGCGCTGGGTGAGGTGATGTCGTCCAACTGGAAGAAATAGCCGCCGGAACCCAACCGTCATGGACACCTCTATCGTCCGGGAGAAACTCGACCAGGCCGTGGCCCTGTTGAACGAACAGGACCTGGACCTGTGGCTGACCTTTGTGCGCGAGACCTCCCTCACGCGCGACCCGGCCCTGGACCTGGTGGCCGGCCTGGACATGACCTGGCACTCGGCCTTCCTGGTAAGCCGCAGCGGCGAGCGCGTGGCCATCGTCGGCCGCTTCGACGCCGACAATGTGCGCGCCGGCGGCGGCTACACCCAGGTGATCGGCTACGATGAGAGCCTGCGGCCCGCCCTGCGCGAAGTCGTCGCCCGGCTGGACCCGCGCACCATCGCGGTCAATTACTCGGAAAGCGATCCGGCCGCCGACGGCCTGACTTACGGGTTGTGGCGCACCCTGCAGGCGACGTTCGCCGACACGCCTTACGCCGGCCGGTTCGTGTCCGCCGAAGCCTTCCTGGCCGCGCTGCGCGGACGCAAGTCCGCCAGCGAGACCGGCCGGATCCGGCTGGCCGTGCGCGCCACCGAGAAGATGTTCGCGCAGCTCACCAATCGCCTGCGCCTGGGCCTGAGCGAGCGCCAGATCGCCGACCAGTTGACGGCCGAGCGCAAGCGCCTGAAGCTGGACACCGCCTGGGACGAGCCCTACTGCCCGGTCGTCAACGCCGGGCCGGACTCGCCGGTGGGCCACACCCTGCCCGGCCAGTTCAAGACCGCGCGCGGGCAGCTGCTCCACATCGACTTCGGCCTGAAACGCGCCGGCTTCTGCTCAGACCTGCAGCGGATGTGGTACTTCCTGGACAAGGGCGAGCGGCGCGCCCCGCCCGATGTGCGCCAGGCCTGGGAGGCCTGCTGGGCGGCCCTGGACGCCGGCGCGGCCCAACTGCGGCCTGGCGCGGCCGGCTGGGAAGTGGACGCGGCCGCGCGCGCGGCGCTGACGCGCGCCGGCTTTCCGGAGTATCAGCACGCCCTCGGCCATCAGCTCGGCCGCGTGGCCCACGACGGCGCCACGCTGCTGGGGCCGCGCTGGGACCGCTATGGCCAGGCGCCGCTGGGGCGCGTGGAGGCCGGCCAGGTCTACACGCTGGAGCTGGGCACCTACGTCACCCGGCGCGGGTACCTCGGCCTGGAAGAGGACGTCCTGGTGACCGAGACCGGGATCGAGTGGTTGAGCAAGCCCCAACGCAAACTCTGGCTGATTTCGTAACGCGGCCAATTCCTGAGCGCGCCCGGAGCGCCGCCTGACGGCGGAGGCCCGGGTGCGCCTGTGTATCACAAGGCGAGGCGGAGCGGTATGAGTCGAAACACGCAGATCTTGTTGGGAGTGGTGATCGCCGGGGTCTTTCTGGCCTGTTGCTGCGGACTGATCGTGGTCGCGACGGCCGGCGCCTTCATCTATCAATTCAGCAGTTCCAGTGTGTCGGTGGCCACGGCCATCCGGCCGCGGGTCACGGTCATCCCGGTCAGCCGGACGCCCGCGGCCCCCCCCAGCCCGCGGCCGGCGACGCTGACACCGCTCCCGGACCCTTCGGCGACGGCCCCCGACCTGGCTCCGTCCGCCACCCCGCTCCCCGGCGCGGGCGCGGATACGCTGGCCGCCATCGCCGGCGCGCAGCTGCCCCCGCGCGATCTGCGGGAGGTGGCGATGCGGCTGAAGGGCCTGCCGGACATCCCGGCCACCGTGGCCGCCGCGCCGGCCGACCACGCCGTGGGCGCGGTGCTGGAGTTCAACGCCCACAACGACGACACCCAGGAACACTTCACCGTCCGGGCGCGCCTGGTCTACAAGACCGCCAACGCCTACTTCTTCGCCGAGCAGGGCGTGAACGTGAATGAGGCCGCCGTCCGGCGCCTGCTGGACGACTTCCAGGCGCAGACGTACCCCACCAACCGCGAGTTCTTCGGCTCAGAGTGGACGCCCGGCGTGGACGGCGACCCGCGCCTGTACATCCTGTATGTGCGCGGCATCGGCTTTGGCACGCTCGGCTACTACTCGTCGGCCGACGAGTACTCGCGCCTGGCCTACGAGTACTCCAACGAAAAAGAGATCTTCTACATCAACGCCGACCTGACCACGCCCGGCGACTCCGATCTGGCCAGCACCCTGACGCACGAATTCCAGCACATGATCCACTGGCATCAGGACCTCAACGAGGAGACCTGGCTGAACGAGGGCGCGTCGATGCTGGCCGAGCTGCTCAACGACTACCGCCCGGACGGCTACGCCTTCGACTTCATCGCCGACCCAGACCTGCAGCTCAACGCCTGGACTGACGGCAACACCATCCCGCATTACGGCGCGTCGTTCATGTTCCTGGCCTACTTCCTGGACCGCTTCGGCGAGGCGGCCACGCGCGCGCTGGTCAGCCACCCGGAGAACGGCCTGGTGGCGGTGGATGCCGTCCTGGCCGAGGTCGGCGCCACCGACCCGGCCAGCGGCCAGCCGTTGACGGCCGAGGACGTGTTCGCAGACTGGGTCGTCGCCAACTACCTGGATGACCCCGCCGTGGCCGACGGCCGCTACACGTATCGGCGCTACGCGGACCCGCTCACGGTCAGCCCGCTGGAGACCTACTTCACCTGCCCGGTCGCGCGGCAGACCGGCACCGTCAACCAATTCGGGAGCGACTATTACCGCTTCGACTGCCCGGGCACCTTCACGTTGAGCTTCGCCGGCGACAGTCGGAACGCGGTGGCCCCGGCACCGCCGCTCGACGGGCGCTACGCCTTTTGGAGCCATCGCGCCGACGAGACGGTGACGGCCCTCACGCGCGCGTTTGACCTGACCGGGCTGACGACGGCGACGCTGACCTACCGCGCCTGGTGGGACATTGAGGAATACTACGACTACGCCTATCTGCAGATCTCGGCCAATGGCGGCGAGACCTGGACGATCCTGCGCGCCCCGTCGAGCACGGACGAGGACCCCAACTCCGCCAGCTTCGGCTGGGGCTACACTGGCGCGTCACGCGGCTGGCGCGACGAGACGGTGGACCTCTCGGCCTACGCCGGCCAGCAAGTGCTGGTGCGCTTCGAGTACGTCACCGATACGGCCCTCAACAACCCCGGCCTGCTCGTGGACGACATCGCCCTCCCGGAACTTGACTACCGCGCCGATTTCGAACAGGATGAGGGCGGCTGGGAGGCGCAGGGCTTCGTGCGCATGGATAACGTCCTGCCGCAGCGCTTCATCCTGCAGTTGATCCGCCAGTCTGAGGCCGGCACCACCGTCGAGCGCGTGCCCCTGGACGGCGGCAACCGCGGGCAGCTGCCGGTGACCGTGGCGCCCGGCGAGACCGTCACGCTGGTGGTGTCCGGGGCGACCCGCTTCACCACCGAGTCCGCCGAGTATGAGTTCGCGCTGGAGCGCTGAGGCTGGGCGCCGAGCCAGGAGTTAGGGCCATGCTCAACAAACACCGCGTGGGGTTGGGGCTTGTGACGGGGCTGGCGCTGGTCGGGCTGGCCTGCCAGACCGTGACCGTGGTGCCGAATATCCTGTTCGGCCGCGCCTCCCCGACTCCGAGACCGCCCACGGTTGTCGCCCCGAACGCGGCCGCCACTCCGGACGTGGACGACAACGGCGACACGCCCTTGACCCTGGGCGCCGGCCCGACGCTGGGCACGATCCGCGAGACCCGGGTGGCCGTGGCCGAAGACACCGCTGATCTGGAGAGTCTGGCCGAGGAGGGTTATTCGACCGAGGAACTGAACACGGTCGGCGCCCGGCTGAGCTACACCGTCCGGCTGGACCAGACCGACACGCCGGTCTTGTGGGGTTACGGCTGGTGCGCCACCACGCGCACGATCCTGGACGAGAACCTGGCGGCGATGCAGGTGGAGTTCACGCTGAACGGCGAACCCGTGGACCTGGCCCGCTTTGATATCGCGGACTATGCGTCTGCGGACGGTCTGGAGTGCCGGTCCTTTGTGGTCGTCGTGTACGCTTGGCCGTCTGGCCCCACGACGCTGGAGACGCGCGTCACCTTTACCGAGGCCCTCGACGACGGGATGGCCGAGTATCCGGCCGGCGATCAGGTCTTTACCTACACCGTCACCGCGCCCTGACCGGACCGCCCGGTTTTTTCGGCGCGCGGTCCTCCCCGGTGGAAGTTGCCTCCGGGTCCCGGCCGGTTACACCAACCGCAGATCGAGGCCGGGCACCGTCACCGACTGATCGCCCACCCTGGCCGTCACATCGCCGTCAGCGAAGTTGAACAGCCCGATGGTCCCGCCGCGCCGGATCGCGACCAGCCCCGGCGGCAGGACGTCTAGACGGTGGACGCCGGCCTGGTCGGCCACGTGGCGGACCAGCGTCAACGCCTGATCCTGATCAGGGAACCAGCCGCAGTAGAACACGCGCCCCACGCCCACGGCGTGCGCGGTCAGCGCCGCCCGCCCCGGGAAGGGGCCGGCGGTATAGCGCCCCACCACCCGCGCTGCGCCCGGCTCCAGGGCTTCAACCCACCACGCCGCCGCGCCGGCCAGGCCCAGCCCCTCGGCCGCCACCTGCCCCGTTACGCCCGGCGGCAGCGCGCCCCAGTCCGTCACCGTGGCACCGACTAGGTCGCGCACCAGTCCCGGCAGCGGCTGGTCCGTCACCCGATTAGTGTTGGTCTTGAAGCCGGTGCGGACGCCCAGCCACACCGTCCCCCCGGCCTCGGCGAAGCGGCGCAGACGCCCGGCGTGCTCCGGCGTCAGCACGTGCCAGGTCGGCGCCAGCACCAGCCGGTAGCCGCTCAGGTCGGCGTCCGGCGATACGACATCGACGTTGATGCCCAAACGCCGCAGGGCCCGGTAGTAGACGAACAGATGCCGCGGATACGTGAAGGCGCGCGTGTGCGGCTGCAGGCGCAGCGCCCACAGATCGTCGTAGCTCCACACCAGCGCCACCTGGCTGCGCAGCGGCGCCGCCGTGAAGGCCTCCAACTGCGCCCATTCCGCGCGCAGCTGGGCCACGGCCCGGGCGCCCACAGCGGGCGAGCCGTCATGGTGCTGCAGCCCGGAGTGATACTGCTCCTGAGCGTCCAGGGCCGCACGCTCGCGGAAGTAGACGATGGCGTCGGCGCCGGCCGCGGCCGCGTGCCAGCTCCACAGCCGCACCGTCTCCGGCCGGACGTGCGGGTTGTGCTGCCCCCAGTTCACGTGGCCAGGTTGCTGCTCCATGATCCAGAAGGGCCGGCCCAGCAAGCCGCGGGTGAGGTCATGGGCAAAACCCGTGACGTGCGGATCGCCGGCATCGTAGGCCAACTGCGGCGGCGTCTCCGGCCCGTAGAGCAGGTCACTCCAGCGGCCGAGGTTGCCCGTGGGATAGGAGTCCCAGGCCGCGAAGGTCAGCGGCCGCGCCAGGTCGAAGTAGTTCAGATCCTGGTACAGGCCCATGAAGTTGTGCGTGAACCACTGCGCCGGCCGGGTGGCGGCGCGCAGGGTATCGATCTGAAACTGCTGGTAGTCCGCCACCGAGTCGGAACAGAAGCGGTAGTAGTCCAGGACGAGACTAGGGTTTGGCGTGGCCAGGTGCAAGACCGGCGGCTCCACGCGCGACCAGTCGTGGTATTCGGCCGACCAGAAGACCGTGCCCCAGGCCTGGTTGAGCGCCTCCACCGTCCCGTAGCGGTCCATCAACCAGCGCCGGAAGTTTTCGGCGCAGACCGGGCAGTAGCAGCGGGCCGTGCCGCCGCCGCCGAACTCGTTGTCGATCTGCCAGCCGACCACGGCCGGGTGCTGGCCGTAGCGCTCGGCCAATGCCTGCACGATCCGGCGCGTCATGTCCCGGTAGTCACTGTTGTTGGGGCAGTAGTGGCGGCGGCCGCCCGGACGCCGCCGCCGGCCCTGGTCGTCCACCGGCAGCGTGCTCGGGTAATTGTGGGAGAGCCAATCCGGCGGCGCCGCCGTCGGCGTCCCCAAGACCACTTCAAAACCGGCACGCGCGAAGACGTCCACGGCCCGGTCCAGCCAGCCAAAGTCGAAGCGGCCTTCCGCCGGCTCCAGACGAGACCAGGCGAACTCGGCCAGACGCACGATCGTCAGGCCGAGGTCCTTGAGCCAACGCGCGTCCTCGGCCCAGCGGGCCTCGGGCCAATGTTCGGGGTAGTAACAGATGCCAAGTTTCATAGGGTTCCTATGCTGCCGGCGGTCTGGTCAGCCGCCCGCCTGGGCCCAGGCCCGGACCGTGCGCACCGCGCGGTCCCAGCCGGCATAGCCGGCCTCGCGTTCCGCCGGCGACAGACGCGGCTCGAACACGGTGCGCGCGCCGGGCAGCGGCGGAAGATCGTCCAGGCCGGCCCAAAAGCCGGCGCCAAGTCCGGCCAACAGCGCGGCCGCCCGCGCCGTCGTCTCTTTGAAGTCGTGGCGGACGACCGGCAGGCCCAGCCAGTCCGCCTGGATCTGGCAGGCGGCGTCGCTGGCGGAGAGGCCGCCGCCGACCTTGAGCTGGTTCACGTGCACGCCCGACTCGGCCTGCATGGCGCTCAGGATGGCGCGCAGTTGGAACCCGATCGAGTCCAGGAAGGCGCGGGCGATGTGGCGGCGGTCATGGCCGAGCGTCAGCCCCAGCAACGTGCCGCGCGCGTCGCGGTCGTTGTAGGGCACGTTCAAGCCGGTGAAGGCCGGGACAAAGATCGCGCCGCCGGCGTCGCCCACCTGCTCGGCCAGGGCGCCGAGCTCCGCGTCCTGATCGAACAGGCGCGCGCTCTCGCGCATCCAGCGCACGGCCGCGCCGGTCACGGTGGTGTCCGCCTCCAGGCAGTAGGCGGGCTGGCCGTCCAGCAGCCAGGCCAGGTAGACCTTGATGGTCTCGGGCGCCGGGGCGCTGTCGCCCAGGCAGACGTTGACGAAGGTGGCCGTGCCGTGCGTGCACTCGGCGTCGCCCGGCCGGCGGCAATCGTACCCAAACAGGGCCGCCTGCTGATCGCCGATCATGGCCCGCACCGGCACAGCGGCCCCGTCCAACGCCAAGGTCCCGAAGTCGTGCACGGTCGGCGTCACATCCGGCAGCGCCCGGCGCGGCACGCCCAGCCAGTTCAGCCACTCCGCCCAGTAGTCGCGGGCGCGGAAGTCGTACAGGCACGTGGACTGGGCCAGCGAGTAGTCCGCGAGGTGGCCGGCCGGCCGGCCCAGCGCGGCCAGGAGCCAGGCCGCCGACAGACCGATCCGCAGCGTGCCGGCGCGGGCCGCCGCGGCGATGGCGGGCTGGTGGCGCAGCCGCCACTGCAGGTGCAGGGCCGCGCTGTAAGGGCCGGGCCAGTAGCCCAGGCGGCGCCGACACTCGCCGGCGGCGGGCCAGGCCTGGAGTTCGGCCTCCAGCGGCTGGGTGCGCAGGTCCTGCCAGGTGATGGCATTCTCCAGCGGCTGGCCCGTGCGCGCATCCCAGACGAAGTCCGTGTCGCGCTGCGACGCGATGCCGCAGGCCGCCACATCGGACGGACGGCATCCGGCTTGCCGCAGAGCAGCGGCGATCGCGGCTTGCACGCCGGCCGCCAGCGCCAGAGGGTCCTGCTCCACCCAAGCCGGGCGCGGATACAGCCGCTCCACCGCTTGATAGCCGTAGCCGCGGACCTGGCCGGCCCGGTCCAGCACGAGGGCCCGGCTGCCGCTCGTGCCCTGATCGATTCCAAGAAGATAATCTGACACGCGATGACAGACGCTAGGCGGCCAACGGCCGACGGCCGGGCGGGCCGTCTAACCGTCGGCGCCCAACGTCACTCAGGAATTAGGTCGCCCAGCTGCTGCAGGACGTAGGTCGGGTGGATATCGGATTGCGCCAGCGCGGCGGCGGTGGTGGCGCCGGTGAGCGTCAGCGCCGCGTCCATGCCGGCGTCCAGGCCCATCTTCACATCCGTCTCCAGCCGGTCGCCCGTCATCACACACTCGGCGGCCGGCAGCTGGATCAGATTGAGGACGGCGTCGATGGTGTAACGCGAGGGCTTGCCGACGATGGCTTCACACGGCCGGCTGGTGCAGGCCTCGAGGGCGGCGATGATGGCGGCCGCGTCCGGCTCGCCGCCGCCCGGCACCGGGCAGTAACGGTCGCCATTGGTGGCGAAGAACCGCGCGCCGGCGCGGAGGGCGTCGAAGGCCACCTGCAGCTTGCGATAGACAAAGGTCCGGTCAAAGCTGGCGATCACGGCTGCCACCCCGGACGCGTCATCGGCCAGCTCGAAACCGGCGGCGCGCAGATCCTGGCAGAGCGGCTCCTCGCCGATCACAAACAGCCGCCCGCCCGGCAGGTGCGTCTTGAGAAAGTCGACCATCACCAGCGACGAGTTCAGGATGTCGTCCGGCGGCGTGGGCAGGCCCAGGCGCTCCAGCTTGCGGGCGTAAGCGGCCCGGGTGTGGGTGGGGTTGTTGGACAGGAAGACGGTGCGCCGGCCCAGGGCGCGCAGGCGCGTGATCGTCTCGCCCGCGGTCGGCAGCAGCGCGTCGCCGAGGTAGACCGTGCCATCCAGGTCAAAGACGTAGGCGGAGTATAGGCGGGTGGGTTTCATCAACGATCCGATGGTGGGACGGCAGGGCGCGGCCGCCAGCCGGCCGCGTCGTCGGCCGCTATTATCCTACAAGTCGCGGCCGGCGCCGACCGATGGCGCGGACATTACCCCTTGACGCCCGACGATGTGACGCTATCGATGTAGTAGCGCTGCGCCAGGATAAACACGATCAGCGGCGGCAGCACTGAGATGGCGGCGCCGGCCAGGATCAGGTTGGGGGCCTCGGTGGCGCGGCCGCGCAGAATGCTCAGCGACAGCGTCAGGACGTGGTTGGCCTCGTTGCCGGTATTAATGATCACCAGCGGCCAGACGAAGCTGTTCCAGGCGTACAGGAACGTGAAGGTCGCCTGGGTGGCCAGGGCGGGCACGCTGGCCGGGATGAAGATCCGGCGCAGGATCTCCAGTCGCGAGGCGCCGTCGATGAGCGCGGCCTCCTCCAGTTCCTTGGGGATGGTGATGAAGAACTGGCGCATCAGGAAGGTGCCGTAGGCCGTGAAGATCCAGGGCAGGACCAGGGCCGCCAGGCGGTCCACCCAGCCGATCAGCACCATCAGCCGGTAGAGCGGGATGATCAGGACCACGAACGGGATCATGATCGTGCCGAGGTAGACCAGGAACAGGCTGTCGCGGCCCGGGAAGCGCAGCCGCGCGAAGGCGTAGCCGCCCACCACCGACGTGGCCAGCTGGCCGACGACGACCAGGATCGTGACCAGGGCGGTGTTGGTGAGGCTGCGGTCCAGGCCGCCCAGCTCGGTCACTTTCTGGTAATTCTCAGGATGGGCCGTCAGGTTGGCCACGGCCCGCGCCTGGCCGACGTCGGCCAGGATCGGTTCGGCCTCCGGGTCAGCCGGGTCCACAAAGCGGCCGAGCGCCTTCTGCTCGAGTTGGATCACCTCCACCGGCTGCCCGTCCACGGTGATTAACCACAGCTTCTGCTCGACGCCGTCCACGATCGCGGTCTTCTGGTTGCGCGCGCCGCCGGCCGCGTCCACATCGCGCAGGGAACGCTCGTAGGTCTGGGCCGGGTCGTTGGGCCGGGCGTAGACGCCCACGCGGGCGTCGGTGGCCGCCAGGGCCAGCCGGCGCGTCCTGCCGTCCACAGTCACGTCGTAGAGCGGCAGGGGCTCGTCAAAGCCGGCCACCGTCACGGTCTGCGGGTCCTGCGGCAGCAGGCGCGGCGGGTAGGCGTAGGAGTCGGCCGGCTCCTTGAGCGACGTGGTCAGCATGACCAGGAACGGAAAGACCATGACGATGCCGAAAAAGGTCAGCACGCCGTAAACCAGGCCGTTTTGCAGGAGTTGCCCGAGGCGATAAGACATGGCGCGCCTACCCTTCGTACAGGCTGGACTGGCGGTTGCGCTGGAATTGGGCCAGCGTGAACAGGAAGATCACGGCAAACAGCACCCAGGCCACGGCCGCCGCGAAGCCGAAGTCGAAGCGGTTGAAGCCCTCCTGGTACAGGTAGAGCACCAGCGTCAAGGTCGAGTCAGACGGGCTGCCGGGCGGGTTGGTGAGGATGTAGACCTGCTCGAAGACCTGCAGGGCCTGAATGGTGGTGGTGCTGACCACAAAGAACGTCGTCGGCGCCAGCATCGGCAGGGTAATGCTCCAGAACTTCTGGAAATTGCCGGCCCCGTCCACGGTGGCGGCCTCGTACAGTTCGCCGGGCACGTTCTGCAGGCCGGCCAGGAAGAGCACGCTGTTGAAGCCCAGGGTCTGCCAGACGGCCATGATCGCCACCGCCAGCAGAGCCGTGTCCGGGTTGTTCAGCCACTGGATGCGCGGATCGGTGGCCGCCAGGCCAAGCTGGCCGGCGGCGTTCACGACCAGCGTGATGAAGTAGTTGATCCAGCCAGTCGTGCTGTCGTACAGCCAGCGCCAGACCAAGGCGATGCCGACCACGGCCGCGATGCTGGGGATGAAGTAGATGGCCCGATAGAAGGCCATGCCCGGCAGCTTGCTGTTGAGGATGGTCGCCAGGATCAGGGCCGGGATCACGCTCAAGGGCACGGCCAAGAGGACGAAGACCAGCGTGTTGCGCAGGGCGATCCAGAAGCGCGGCTCCTGGGCGGCCACCAGCCACGTCCGCCCGCCGGCCGACACGCGGAAGGCCTCGGTATAGCGCGAGACGTCCACCACCTCGCGGGCCGGCTGGTCCGGGTCCGCCAGCGGCTGAACGGTGACGTTGAAGATGCGGGCGTAGTTGTCCAAGCCCACGAAGATGTCGCGCTCAGCGCCGCGGGTGGTGGTGGTGCTGATGTAGAGCGAGAGCGCCAGCGGCCCGGCGAAGAAGATCAGGAAGCCCAATAAGTTCGGCGAGAGGAAGACGTAGCCGTTGAGCAGCTCTTCCTGCATGTGGCTGGCGTTGAGCCGTTCGGCGGTCGAGCGGCTCCAGGCCAGGCGCAGCACCACCAGGCAGACCGCGGCCACGGCCAGCAGGCCAAGCGCCAGCGGCTGAGCGGCCAACTGGCCCGCCAGCCAGATGAGGCCGGCAACGGCGTCGATGGCGTACAGAAAGACCAGAGCGCCCGCGATCATCACCCAGCGCCCGATCTCGCGCGGCAGGCGCTCGCGCGCCGTGCCCTCGAACCGGTCGCCGAAAGAACCGATGAGGTAGCCCAGGAAGGCGATCCCGAGCCCCGGCAGCCCCTGGCCGAAAGTGTTGGCCAGCGCGTCCAGGCCCAGGAAGACGCCGAGCCAGTGCAGGGCCAGCAGGAACGCCACCACCGCCACCAGGTAATTTACCAGGACGGCGGCCACGCGGCCGGCCGGCTGGCGCCGGCTCAGCGCCCAGGCTGCGTACAGGCTGGCCAGGCCGCCCACCCCAAGCACAGCCGCGGCGCCGTAACGCAGCAGCGCGGACTGGTCGGCCAGCCAGGGGCCAGCGGCCACCAGAGCCGCGGCCGCAGCCAACCCCAGCCCCAGGACCACCTGCCAGGCCATGATCCAGGCCAGCCAATCACGGGCGGGCTGCGCCTGGGGGAGAGGAGCCGGTGACGAACGCGCGTTGGTGGCCATGCGGGGTCTCCCACAAAGGCAGGGGCGGGCCGTTGCTGGCCCGCCCCTGTTCAGCGAAAACCGTTACTTGGTGAAGGCCGGCGCGGCTTCGTCGCAGATCGTGGCGACGAAGTCATCGACCGTGCGGTCGCCGTTGACCACGGCGGTCACGGCGTTGCCGTAGATGCCGTCCACCTTCGGCCAGTCGCCGTCCCAGAGCGGGCCTTCGGCCGTCGGCTTGGCGGCGTCCTTGATGCCGTTCAGGAAGGCCTGGCCGTTGGCCGGCGGGGTGAAGGTCAGGAAGGCGTCCAGGGCATCCTGCGTCACGCGGCTGGGGATGTTGGCGCCGCTGGCCGCCACCTGGCCCTGGATGTCGGCCTGGGTCAGGGCCTGGACCAGCGCCCAAGCTTCGGCCGGGTGCTCGGTCTTGGCGTTGACGACGTACGCGCCCCAGAACAGCCAGTTGCCGGGCGTGCCGGACGGGCCGTTGGGCAGTTCGACGGCGTCGTAGTCGAATTCGACGGTGCGGACGCCGGGCGTGGCCCAGCGGCCGTTCTGGAACATGGCCACGTTGCCGGCGCGGAAGGCGGCCTCGGCGTCATCGCCGTAGGGCACGGCCCAGTTGGCCTCGGTGTACAGCTGCTGCATGAACTCCAGGCCGGTCTTGGCGGCGTCGGTGTTCATGGCGCAGCCCTTGCGGTCGGCGGTGAAGAAGCTGCCGCCGGCGGCGTTCACCCACACGCCGTAGGGGCCCCACCAGTTGGAGGCGCCGTAGCCGTACTTGTCGCCGCCCAGCGCCGCCACCTTGGCGGTCACGTCGGCGAAGGTGTCCCAGTTCCAGTTGCCGGCCTGGGCCAGCTCGCGCGGGTCATCGGCGCCGGCCTCGTTGATCAGGTCCATGTTCAGGTACAGCGCGAAGGTCGAGACGTCGCGCGGCAGGCCCCACACCGCGCCGCTGCCAGCGCCGGACTGGCCGTTGGCCGGGTTGTAGGTGAGGTGGAACATCGGGCCGGGGTAGAACGCGGCCGGGTCAAAGCCCGCGGCCACATCGTTGAGGTTCAGGATGTAACCGCCGTTGGCGAAGCGCGCCACGTCGGTGCCCGGGATCCAGAAGACGTCCGGCGCGGTGCCGCCATCGATCTCGGTGATGAGCTGGTCCTGGTAGCTGGCGGTCTCCGTGCCGCCCGGCTCATAGGTCAGCTTGTAGCCGAGCTTGGCGGCCACGGAAGCGCTGATGCCGGCGTAGACGTCGGCTTCTTCTTTGTTGTCCGGGCGGGTGCGCCAGCGCAGTTCGATATCCATGGCCGGGGCGGCCGTGGGCTCCACCTGGGCCTGCGTGGGTTGCGGAGCGCTGGTCGGCGTCGCGGCCGGGGCGCACGCGGTCAGGACGAGGCCGGCGATCAGGAGCGCGCTGAAAAGGCGCCAAAGGTTGGTGCGTTGCATGAAAGGGCTTCTCCTCATGTGTGACAAGACGGTTGGCAAACGCAGAGCGGACTCACAGAGCGATCCTGGCGGCGAGCTCACCTCCCTTCGTGGCGAATGGTCGAGTGGCGGACAACCAACTGGGCCGGGATATTGGCATGGCCGGCCGGCGCCTCAGGCAGCGCCACCTGGTCAATCAGTTTCCGGGCGGCCTCGCGGCCAATGCCGTGCATGTCCTGGCGCATCGTCGTCAGCGGCGGGTCGAAGTAAGAGGCCAGCGGGATATCGTCGAAGCCGATCACGGAGACGTCCTCGGGCACGCGCCGGCCCGCCTCGCGCAAGGCGCGGACCGCGCCCACGGCCATGCGGTCGTTCTGGGCGAACAGCGCCGTGAAGGCGCCGCCCGCGGCCAGCAAGGTCTGCGCGGCGGCATAGCCGGACGTGGCCGACCAGTCCCCGCCCACCACCAAGGCGGGATCGACGCCCAGCCCGGCCCCTTGCAGCGCGGCCGCGTAGCCGGCATTGCGGTCCTGGGAGCAGTCTTCGGCCAGCGGCCCGTGGATGAGCGCGATCCGGCGGTGCCCCAGGTCCAGCAAGTGCTGCACGGCCGTCTGCGCCGCGCGCATTTCGTCCAGCGAGATGGAGCCGCAGCGCTGGTCGCGCGAGCGCGCCCCCACCAGGATGGCGGGCACCTCCGGCGAAATGTGCTGGTAGCGGCCGTCGATGTAGGGGTTGATGACCATGACGCCATCCACCCGGCCCTCCGGCACCAGTTCATCCACCAGGGCCGCAAAAGCCGCCTCATCCGGCGCCGACGATGAGAGCAGGAAAAAGCCATGCTGACGGGCTTCGGCTTCCGCGCCTTCGATGATGCAGGCGAAGGTGTAATCGGTGAGATTGGGCGAGAGGCAGGCCAATGTGCGCGAATGGCCGCGGGCCATCGAGCGCGCGATCACGTTGGGGCGGAAGCCCATCGCCGCGATCACCTGTTCTACATGCGCCCGCGTCTCGGCCGCCACGCGCGCATCACCGTTAATGACGCGCGAGATGGTCTGCCGGGAAACCCCGGCCTGGCTGGCGACATCACGGATAGTCGGACGTTGACGCATTATTTGGCCGAAAAGTCGTATATGTGACCGGTCACACTGGGTAACCGGATAGTAGTACAAATCCCGGCCGGAGTCAACTACCTGTCCTAAATTGGGTGCCGTTCGACCTGGGGCGGCTTTTGCCCAGCGCCTGCCCCCGCTCCCACTCGGGAGAAGACTGCAACCGAGGCGGCTGGGCGGCGTAGAGAGAGTCAGAGTTGTTAAGGAGACTACGATGACACAGAAAGCTCAATCCTGGGCGTGGGTCTGGTGGCCGTTCACGGCCTTGTGGCGCCTGCTGGCGACCATCGTCGAGCTCGTCGGCCGGTTTGTGGCGATGGTGCTCGGCCTGGTGCTGATGCTGGTCGGCGTCGTGGTCAGCCTGACCATCGTCGGCGCAATCGTGGGCGTGCCGCTCTTCATCGTCGGCGCGCTGCTCACGCTGCGCGGTATCTTCTAGCATCCCCGTTCCGGCCGGGGCTGTCCCCGCGACGGTCCCGGCCTCCCCTGTTTCGCCCCAACGGCCAAACAGCCTGACCATCCCGGCCAGGCTGTTTTGATTCGGACGGCGCGCTCGCTCAGGCTTGATCGAGCAGAAGACAAGCGGCGGCGTGGCCGAGGTCGGCGGCCGGGGTCAGGGCCGGATCGACGCTGCGGCAGCGCTCCGTGACGACGGGGCAGCGCGGATGGAAACGACAGCCCGGCGGGATGCGGACGGGGTTGGGCGTCTCGCCCTGCAGGATGACCCGCTCGCGGCGCAGGCGCGGGTTGGGCACCGGCACCACCGACAGCAGAGCGCGCGTGTACGGGTGCTGTGGCGCGCGCAGCACGGCGCGCGTCGGGCCGATCTCGACGATGCGGCCCAGATACATCACGGCGATGCGGTCGGCGAAGTAAGCCACCGTGCTCAGATCGTGGGTGATAAACAGGACCGAGATGCCGCGCCGTTCGCGCAGATCGCTGAGCAGGTTCAGGATCTCGGCCCGGATGCTGACGTCCAGCATCGACACGGGCTCGTCGGCCAGGAGCACGCTCGGCTCCAGGACCAGCGCCGCCGCGATCACGACGCGCTGGCGCTGCCCGCCGGACAGCTCGTGCGGGCGCCGCCCGGCGAAGTGGTCGGCCGGCTTCAGGCCGGCCTCTTCCAGCGCCTTGAGCACCCGCGTCTGCCGTTCAGGGGCGGTGCCAGCCAGGCCGTGGACGACCAACGGCTCGGCCACGATCTCGCCGATGGTCATCATCGGGTTGAGCGACTCGTATGGGTCCTGGAACACCATTTGGACATGCCGGCGCAGCGTCTTGAGGGCCGCGCCGCGCGCCTGGGTGACGTCCTGCCCGTCGAACCAGATGGCGCCGGCGTCGGCGGCCTCCAACCCCATCAAGGTCAGGGCCAGCGTGGACTTGCCGCAGCCGCTCTCGCCGGCCAGCGCCAGCACCTCGCCGCGTTCCAGCGCGAAGCTGACGCCATCCACAGCCCGCACCAGCGGCCGCGCTCCGCCCCACCCCTGGGCCGGCCCCACCGGAAAGAGCTTGCGCAAATCGCGGACCTCCAAGATGGGCGCTTTCACGCCGCCCTCCCGGCCCGGCGGCCCGCTTCGGCCGGGTCCAACAAGTGGCAGCTGGCCGTATGGGCGCGCGCCACCGCGTGCAGCGCCGGCGGCTCGGTGTGGCAGCGCGCGAAAGCGGCCGGACAGCGCGGCGCGAAACGGCAGCCCGGCGGCAGGGCGTTCAGCCGCGGCGGGTAGCCGGGGATGGAGACCAAGCGGCCCCCTACCTGGGAGACATCGGGGAAGGCCTTGAGCAGCTGCTGGGTGTAAGGATGCTGCGGCTGGTTGTAGATCGTGTCCACGTCCGCGGACTCGGCCGCCACGCCGCCGTACATCACCAGGACGGTGTCACAGACCTCGGCCACCACGCCCAGGTCATGCGTGACGAAGATCACGGCCAGGCCGAGCTGGCGGCGCAGGCTGGCCAGCAGTTCCAGCACCTGGGCCTGGATCATCACGTCCAGGGCCGTGGTCGGCTCGTCGGCCATGATCACCTGCGGGTTGCAGGCCAGGGCCATGGCGATCATGGCGCGCTGGCGCATGCCGCCTGAATACTGGTGCGGGTACTGCGCGCGCCGCTCGGGCGCGATGCCCACCAGATCCAGCAGTTCACAGACCCGGCGGTCCAGGCGGGCGGCGTCGTTCACCACCTCATGCCGCCGGATCGCCTCGCCGATCTGGTCACCGACCGTGCGCACCGGGTTGAGCGCGTTCATGGCCCCCTGAAAGACCATGGCCAGTTCGCTCCAGCGCACGGCCTGCATCTCGCCCTCGCTCAGCCCGAGCAGGTCGCGGCCCAGAAACAGGACCTCGCCGCTGGTGATGCGGCCGCTGGCCGGCAGCAGCCGCAGCAGGCTGAGCATGAGCGTGGTCTTGCCGCAGCCGCTCTCGCCCACCAGGCCCAGCATCTCGCCGCGGCGCAGGCTGAAACTCACGCCCTCCACTGCGCGCGCCGGGGCGGCGCCCGGGCTGACGAACTCCACGGACAGGTCGCGCACCTCCAGCAGCACCGGCGCCGCGGACAGGTCATCCGGCGGACGCGGCGCCGGCGGGCGGGCCAACCGATCCTCCTGCGAGGTCAGGCGTTCGGTCAGGCGGGCCACCATGCGCGCCCCGGCCGAGAGGTGATGGGACTGGGTGCGCGGGTTCAGGATCTGCTCCAGGCCGTAGCCCAGCAGCGTGCAGCCCAGCACCACCCAGACGATGCCGAAGCCGGGCGGCACCAGCGCCCACCAGGCGCCCACGCTCATCGCGCCGCGCGTGAAAGCGAAGTTGAGCATCTGGCCCCAGCTGACCGCAGTGGGGTCGGACAGGCCCAGGAAGCTGAGCGTGCTCTCGTTGAGGATGGCCAGCGAGATGACCAGGACGGTATTGACCACCAGCAGCGGCAGGACCAGCGGCAGGATGTGGCGGGCGATGATGCGCGGGCTGCTGGCGCCGATGGCGCGGGCGCGCGTGACGAACTTGCGCTCCTTGACGGCCAGGGTCTGCGAGCGCACCAGGCGCGCCGTGCCAGTCCAACCGACAATGCCGATCACGAGGATGATGTTGAACAGGCTCGGCGCCGTCAGCGCCACCAACACCAGGGTTAAGGGCAGATCCGGGATGACCAGGATGATGTCGGTGAAGCGCATCAGCACATTGTCGACGCGGCCGCCGTAGTAGCCGGCCGTCAGCCCGATCAGGCCGCCGATGACGACCGAGATAAACGAGGCGAAGAAGCCGACGGTCAGCGAGACGCGCGCGCCGTAAAGGAAGCTAGACAGGACGTCCTTGCCGCCGTCGTCGGTGCCCAGCCAGTGAGCGGCGCTGGGCGGGGCATACACGTCCTCGATCGTGACGCGCAGCGAAGCCTCCGGGTCATACGGGGCCAGCCACGGCGCGGCCACGGCCACCAGCAGGGCGGCCGCCAGCATGGCCAAACCGGCCAAAGCCATGCGGTTGGCGCGCACGCTGCGCCAGAAGGCGCGGAAATCGGAAGTCGGCGCTGAAGACGTCATAGGCGCTGAAAGCCCAACCAGCGCTCAGCCGGTCTGCACCCGCGGATCCAGGAACGAGTACAGCAGGTCGGCGAATAGGTTGGCGAAGATCACGCTGATGGCCAGCAGCAGAAACGCGCCCTGCAGCAGAGGATAGTCGCGGCGCACAATGGCCTCGTAGGTGGCCAGCCCCAGGCCGGGCCAGGAGAAGACGGACTCGATCTGAATGGCGCCGGCGACGGTGAAGCCCAGGTTGAGGGCCACGATCGTCACGATGGGCAGGGCGGCGTTGCGCAGCGCGTGGTCCTTGAGGATCTGGAAAGTGGTGAGCCCCTTGGCCTTGGCCGTAAGAATATAGTCCTCGGCCAGGATATCGAGCATGGTGCTGCGCATGATCAGCACGTACTCAGCCACAAAGATGATCGTGTAAGTGAGGGTCGGCAGCAACAGGTGCCGGCCGGTGTCCCACCAGGCCTCCAGCGGGCTGGCGAAGGCCAGGCCGGGCGTGGCCTTGCCGCCCAGGGGCAGGCCGAATTGCGTGCTGCCCCACAAGAGCAGGATGATGCCCAGCCAGAAGGTCGGCAGACTCCAGGCCACCAGGCTGCCCACCAGCGCGGCGTAGTCGATGAGCGTGCGCGCGCGCCAGGCCGCCACCACGCCCAGAGCGATGCCGATCACAATTGACAGCACCGTGCCCAGCCCCACCAGCAGCACAGTGTTGCCCAGCCGCTCCGCCAGGATAGCGGCCACCGGCCGGTTGGTGTGATAGCTGGTGCCCAGGTCGCCGCTCAGCAGGTTGCCGAGATAGATGAAGAATTGGGTCTCCAGCGGATTGACCCAGCAGTCTCCGAGGCGCAGCGGGTTGAGAGTCTCAAAGCAGTTGATGACGGGTTTGTCCAGCCCGAAGCGGACGCGCAGCGCTTCCTGCGCGGCCTTGGTCAGGCGCGGGTCGCGCACGCCAGCCCGGGCCGGATCGCCGGGCAGCACGCGGAACAGGAAGAAGTTCAGGACCAGGACGAACAGGATCGTAAACAGCGCCCAGGCGAACTTCTGCAGCAGAAACTGATAGCGTTTCAAGGCGGATTGCGGCCGGCCCTGCTTGGCGGGGCCGGCCGCCAGCGGTCAGGTAGTTTCTAGAGTGGTTCCCGATATGACTTGCGCTCGGTCATTCCGGCGCACCACGGCCCGGAAGCGGAGCGCAGTGGGGAGCCGGAATCCAGTCGATTTTGGCGGGCGCTGGACCCCGGCCTTCGCCGGGGTGACATCAGCGCCAGCGGACATTGCTTTACCGAACCGGCTCGATGATGACCAGGGAGCTGACGTCCTCCAGCTGCACCTTGCCCGCGTCGGTGATCCAGCCCTGGAAGCGGTCGGTGCGGTAGGCCTGCACGGCCTGCTCGTAGTAGGGGATGATGTAGACGACGTCCTCGTGGGCGATCTTCTGCATCTCATGCACCAGGGCGATGCGCTTCTGCAAGTCCAGTTCGCGGCTCTGCTCCAGGAAGAGCGCGTCGTAACGCGGGTTGGCGTAACCAGTCTCGCTGCTGCCGGTCGGGATCTGGTCGGTCGTCATCACGCGCAGCAGCGCGTACGGGTCGGGATCGGACACCCAGCTCCACAGCATGATGTCGAAATCGAAGGCCGGGCAGCAGGCCGCGGTGAGGGCATCCGGGTCCACGGCCTGCGGCTCCACGGCCACGCCGATCTGCTGCCACATGTCGCTGAGCAGCTCCGCGCGCCGCGGCGCGTCCACGCTGTCGCTGGGCCAGTTGAGGCGGAAGGTCAGCGGCCGGCTGCCATCGGGCAGCTCGCGCACGCCGTCGCCGTCGCTGTCCTGGTAGCCGGCGTCGTCCAGGATCTGGTTGGCCCGGGCGATATCGTAGGCGTAGTCGGTCAGGCTGCTGTTGTACCACTGCCCCAGGCCGTCGGGGATCAGCGCCAGGCCGGGCGTGCCCAGGCCGAGCAAGACGACGTCGATGAGTTTCTGCTTATCGGTGGCATGCGCCAGCGCCAGGCGCACGTTCCGGTCGCGCAGGGCTGGGTGGCCCGTGCACACGCCGCCGTCAGCCGTCGGACAGTTCTCGGGCGCCACCTGGTTGAGGATGATGTCGCTGACGCTCGGCGCAAAGGGCGCGCCGATGACGAGTTTGACGTTCGGGTCGTTGCGCAAGCTGGCCACGGCCGTGTTGGTCATCTCGGTGATGGCGTCCACCTGGCCGGTCTTGATGGCCTGCACGAGCGCATCCGGGTTCTCAAACGTCTGGAAGATGACCTCGTCCACCTTCGGCGGCGTGGCCCAGTGGTCCGGGTTGGCGACCAGGTGCACGAACTGGTTCTGCTGATACTCCTTCATCTTGAACGGCCCGGTGCCGATCATGGCCGTGTTCTCAAACTCCACCGGGTCCTGATCCTGCCAGACGTGCTGCGGCAGGATAAACAGATAGCTCAACAGGTACTCGATGTTGGGCACGGCCTCGGTCAAGGTCAGCACCACGGTCCGGTCGTCCGGGGTCGTGATGGTGTCGAAGTTGAGGGTGTAGCCGTTAAGATACGGGTAATCCGTGGTCGACCGGTACAGTTCCAGCGAAAAGGCGACGTCCTTGGCCGTCAGCGGCTGGCCGTCGTGGAACTTGACGCCGGAGCGGATGGTGAAGGTCCAGGTCAGGCCGTCGTCCGAGCGCTGCGCGTTCTCGGCCAGATCGGCCTTGAATGACCCGTCCAACTGCGGGAGATAGAGCGAGTCATACACCAGGGCGAAGAGCGTGTAGGCCTCCACCAGCACGGCCACGCCCGGGTTGAGCGAGTCCGGGCTCCCCTTCCAACCCAGGCGCACTACGGCCGGGCCGGGGGTCGCGGTCGGCGCCGTCTGCGCCGGGGCCCCACAGGCCGCCAGGCTGAGCGACACGACCAGCAGGGCAAGCAAGGCTCTTTTCAGCATTACATTCCCTCCGGAGGAATGAGCCGCCGGCCGGGGGCCCGGCCCGGCACCTCAGACCATGAAGCTCTTGGGCGGGTTTTCCATCTGCAGGATCGGGCGATCCAGGCGGAATGGCCGCAAGTCATGGGCCGTCTGACCATCCAGCGCCAGCTCGCTCAGAATGCGCCCGATCACCGACGAGAACTTGAAGTCGTGGGCAGCGCCGATAGCGACCAGGACGTTGGGCAGGCCGGGCAGCACGTCCAGCACGAAATCACGATCCGGCGTCAGCGTGTACAGGCAGGTCTTGGTGAACAGCGGCGGGCCGTAGGCGGCCGGGAGGTGCTTCTCGAAGAACGCGGACAGCCGCAGCAGGTTGGCGGGGTCCGGGTCGAAGGTACGCGTCTCCACGGAGACCTCGCGCCCGCCCACATCCTGCGCGCCTTTGACGCCGCGCTCGCCGTAGACGGGGAAGCCGTAGAAGCAAGGCTCGTCCATCCAGATCCACACCGGAAACCGCTCGGGCGCAAACTGGCCGAGGTGCGGCGTGGCGAAGTAGGTCAGCTGCTCCTGCGTCACCGTCAGCGGCAGGCGCAGCCCGAAGTGGCTGAGCAGGTGGTTGGACCACGCGCCGGCGGCCAGGATCAGTTTCTCGCAACGATAGACCGCGCCGCCCGCCACCACCTCTACGCCGTCGCGCAGGGCGCGCAGGCCGGTGACCGGGGCCTGGTCGATCAGGGTCGCGCCCTGCGCCTGGGCCATGCGCCGGTGCGCGGCCGTGCCGCGGTTGGCCGGCGCGATGCCGCCCTCCGGCTGATACAGCGCCAGGGTGTCGTCGTCCAGATGCCACTGCGGCCAGCGGCGCATGGCCTCGCGCGCGTCCAGCAGCTCAAACGGCACGCCGCAGGCGGCCAAGCTGCTGGTGTAATCGCTGATGGGGATGCGGGCGTTGGCGGGGGAGAGGTCGAGGCCGCCCGTCTTGAGGAGCAACGTCTCGCCCGAGTCGGCTTCTAGTTCGTGCCAGGCCTGATAGGCGGCCTTGGCCAGCGCCACGTAGCCGGCGGTGTGATAAGAGAGGCGGATGATGCGCGAGTGGTCGTGCGAGCCGCCGCGGTCATGGCCGAGCGCGAACTGCTCCAGGCCGAGGACGTCGGCGCCGGCCCGGCGGGCGAGCCAATAGACGGCGCCGCTGCCCAGGCCGCCCAGACCAAGCACGATATATCGGTACTCACGCCGCATACAAGCGCAAGGCCGCCCGCACCTGCGGGAGGCGCGGGTTGGCCGGCGGGGTCCTTTCGATTAGCGCCTCAAACGGACTTGTAATTCGGAAGTATAGAGACAAAAATAGGGCTGTCAAGCTGACCGGCCCAACGTGAGGACCCGCGCATGAACGCTCTTTATTCCGTGCAAGTGGACGAGCACGTGCCTGTGCGCATGCGTGACGGCGTCACGCTCTCCGCCAGCCTGTACCGGCCGGTGCCGCGCCAACCGGGCGAGACGTTCCCGGCCGTCCTGGAGCTGATCCCGTATCGCAAGGATGATTGGCGCTACAACGGCGACCTGGCGCGCATGACCTACCTGGCCCAGCGCGGCTACGTGGGCTGCCGCGTGGACGTGCGCGGCACCGGCAGCAGCCAGGGCCTGGCCCTAGACGAGTACGCGGAGGCCGAGACGGAGGACGGCGTGGAGCTGGTGGCCTGGCTGGCCGCCCAGCCCTGGGGCAACGGCCGGGTGGGCATGTGGGGCATCAGCTACGGCGGCTTCACGGCCATCCAGGTGGCCATGCGCCAGCCACCGGCGCTGCATGCCATCGCCCCGATGTACGCCACCGACGACCGTTACCTGACCGACGTGCATTACCTGGGCGGCTGCCTGACGGGCAGTGACCTGGCGCAGTACGCGGTGGGGATGGTGGCCATGAACGCGCTGCCGCCGAAGATGGAGATCGCGGGCGCGCGCTGGGCGGACGAGTGGAAGGCGCGGCTGGAGCAGACGCCGCCCTGGCTGGTGACCTGGCTCCGCCACCAGACCGACGGCGGCTACTGGCGGCACAACTCGCTGCGGCCGGATTACGCCCGCCTGCAAATCCCGGTGCTTCACTTTGGCGGCTGGGCCGACGGTTACCGCGACGCCGTGCTGCGCATGCAGGCGGCGTGCCCGCAGCAAAAGTGCATCGTCGGGCCGTGGTCCCACAGTTTCCCGGACTCGGCCTGGCCGGGGCCGAACATCGACTGGCTGGACGAAATGGTCCGCTTCTTTGATTACCATCTGAAAGGCCGCGCCAACGGCTGGGACGCCGAGCCGCCGGTGCGCGTCTTCCTGGAGGCGTATACGCCGCCGACAGGCTTCCCGGAGCGCAAAGCCGGCGCCTGGCGCAGCTACCCCGCCTTTCCGGCGCCCGGCACGCAGTCCCAGACCTGGCACCTGGACGACGGCCAATTGCAGGCCGCCGCCCCGGCGACCGCCCAGACCTTCCGCTACCCGCACCGCCCCGCCTGGGGCACCGCCGGGCCGCTGTGTTCCGGCGCCGGCGCGCCGCCCAACGGGCTGGCCCGCGACCTGCGGGCCGAGGACGCGCTCTGCCCGGCCTTCACCAGCGCGCCGTTGGCCGAACCCGTAGACGTCTTCGGCTTCCCGGAGGTGGTGCTGCACCTGAGTTGCAGCGCGCCCGTGGCCACGGCCGTGGTGCGCGTGTCCGACGTCCACCCCGATGGCACCTCCGCGCTGGTGACCTGGGGCGCGCTCAACCTGACGCACCGGGACGGCCACACCCGGCCGGAAGCGCTGACGCCTGGCACGGTTTACCCGATCACGCTGCGCCTTAACGCCACCGCTTACCAGTTCCTGCCCGGCCACCGGATCCGGGTCACCGTCGCCAGCGCGCATTGGCCGCTGCTCTGGCCGTCGCCGTACCCGGGCGAGAACGCGCTGCATTGCGGGCCGGCGGCCCCCTCGCAGCTGACGCTGCCGATCGTCCCGCCCAGCGCTCTGCCGGCGCCGCGTTTCAAGGACACGCCGCCCGAGCTTCTGGCGGTCGGCGGCGGCCACGAGGAGGCGCCGCGCTGGCACATCGTGGAGGATGTGCTGGCCGGCAGCGTCACCGTCAGTACCTACCAGGGCGATACGACGCTCATCGCCAACGGCCAGACGCTGGCCACTGAGGAACGCCTGGAGCTGACGGCCTATCACGCCGACCCCGCTCACACGCGCCTGTACAACGAGTGCAACTACCGGCTGAGCGAGCACGGCACCACCACCCACGTCCGCTCCAGCGGCACCTTCCGCAGCACGGCCACGGAGATCCACCTCGATATTCAGTTGACGGTGACCCTCAACGGGAACTTGTTCTTCCAGCGCGCCTGGCTGGAGACGGTGCCGCGCCAGGGGCTGTGAACGCCGGCGCCGTCAGGCGGCCGCGAACTGGCCGACCTCGCACTCGCCCAGCGCGCGGCGCAGATCGGCCGAAGCCAGGAGCACGGTGACGCCGCGCTCGCCCGAGCCGATTGAGATTTCGCCCGGCGCCAGGACGCTCTCGTCCACCAGCACGCGCACCGGCTGCGGCAGGCCGAAGGGTGCCACCGCCCCGATCTCGTAGCCGGTCACGGACAGGACCTCCTCCGGGGCAGCCAGCGTCAGGCGGGATTGGCCCAGGTAGCGGCGCAGCTTGGGCCAGGCCACCTGGGCCGGCCCGGCGACGAGCACCATCACATACGGCCGGGCCTCCGCGCCGCCGCCCAGCCGGAACAACAGGCTGCGCACCACCTGATCCGGCGTCTGCCCGCGCTCGCGGGCCGCCTGTTCCAAGGACTCCACCGGGCCGGGGTGGCGGAAGACCCGGTGCGGGATGCCCAGCGCCGACAGGGCCAGGGCCACGGGCGGGAGAGCGGCCGCCATTACGCGCGCTCCACGAACACGGCCGTCGTCCGGCCGGGCACCGTCAACGCCCCGCGCTCCGCGAAGAAACTGGCCGCCCGCACGACCTCGTCACTGGAGGCCGCCAGGACCGGGTGCAGGGCCAGCGCCGCGCCGCGCAGCAGTTCGCTCCGAAAGATCTGCGGGAAAGGCGCGGCATTGAAGACTGTCACACATTGGCGATACGGCTCCCGCTCCCAGCCGGGAGCGGCGGCCGGCCGTTGCAGCCGCATCACGATCAAGCCGGCCGCCTGCTGCGGGCCGGTATTGAGAAAGCTCAGCGCCTCCACCGCTTCCGAGGCAGTGCGCAGCCGGAACAAGCGCGAGCTGCGCCGCACGCGCAGCAGCTCACGGAAGTGGGCCGCCGCCTGCTGGATCTCGACCCGGCCCGGCTTCAGGCGCGGGTCGGCCAGCAGCGCCGCGATGATCGGCCACTTGTCGCCGTTCTCGTGGGCGGGCGGCAGACCCACGGCCCAGTTGTTGGTCTCATAACTGAAATCGAGCTTATTGAACCAGTCGCCGGAGTCGAAGCTGTTGCGGTCCAGGGATTTGGAGCGCAGCAGGTCGTCGCCGGCGTGGAAGAACGGCTCGCCCTGGGCCAGCATCACCAGGCTGACGGCCAGGTTGTTCATGCGCACGCGTTCGGCCAGCGAGGTCGTGGCCGCGGCCTTGGCCTGGATGATGTCGAACAGCGTCTCGTTGTCGTGGGCCGACACGTACGGCACGTTCTCCTGCGGGTCCAGGGTGTAGCCGGCCGGATGGCCGTTGTAGCTGATCTCGCCGCCGCGCGCGCGCCGGCCGTCGGCGGCTTCAAAGCGGAAATCGCGCAGGCTGCCGGCCAGGCCGACGCGCAGCCAGTCCGCGTACTCCAGCAGCGTGCGGCGCTGGTCTTCGGGGGAGCGCCGCTCGGCGCCGTTGGGCTCGAAGTAAAGGCCGGTGACGAACCCCTGGGACTGATACGGCCCGAACGGGTTGCCGCCGCGCACGGCATCGCGGTAGCGGTCGTTGAAGGCGCCGATGCCGGTGCCGCCGATGTTGTGCTGGCGCGCGTTGCGCCCGCGGGCGTCGTCCACGACCTCGCCAAAGTTCCAGGCCTCGCCGTAGAGCAGGATGGCGCGGCCATCCACGCCGTCGCGCTCCGGCGTCAGCGCGTCCAGGGCCGCCCGCACGGCCAGCATGTTTTCCACCAGGTGATGGCCCATCAGATCGAACCGGAAGCCGTCGACCTTGTAAGCCCGCGCCCAGGTCACCAGCGAGTCCACCATGAGCTTCTCCATCATGGCGTGCTCGGTGGCCGTGTTCGGGCAGCAGGTGCTGGTCTCCACGCGCCCGTCGGCGTCCAGGCGGTGGTAATAGCCGGGCACCACCCGGTCCAGCACGGATTGGGCGTCCAGGCCGCTGGCATGGGTGTGGTTGTAGACCACGTCCATCACCACGCGCAGCCCGATCCGGTTGAGGGCCTGCACCATGGCGCGGAACTCGCGCACCCGGGCTTCGCCGTCCGGGTCGGTGCTGTAGGAACCCTCCGGGACCGTGTAGTGGAATGGGTCGTAACCCCAGTTGAAACCGTCGCGCGCGCGCAGCGCCATGACGATCTCCTGCTGGCGGGGCGAGTCACCGGGCAGAGTCTGCAGCAAGGTCTCGTCCGGCTCGACGCGCTTGGCGCGGTCCTCGTCGATGGTGGCGATATCGAAGACGGGGAGGAGATGAAGGTGGGTGAGGCCGGCCTCGGCCAGGGCGCGCAGGTGGGTCATGCCGCGCGAATTGAGGCGCGTGAAGGCCTGGTAAGTGCCGCGCTCGGACTCCGGCACAGTGTAGTCGTGGGTGCTGAAATCGCGGACGTGCAGCTCGTAGATCACGCTGTCTTCGGGCGCTTCCAGCGGCGGTTTGGCCAGAGCCGCCCAGCCGGGCGGCCTCAGCGCCGGGTCGGCCAGGTCCACCAGCTGGCTGCGCGTGCTGTTGGTGGACAAGCTGAGCGAGTACGGGTCGGTGACCAGGTTGCGTTCCACCCGGCCCGTGGCGCGCGTGTAGACCTCGACCTCGTACAGGTAGAACTTGCCGCGCCAGGCCGACTCGCCGACCAGGCTCCACACCCCGGTGGCCGGGTCTAGGTGCATGGCCGGGCGGGCCGCGGCCGGGCCGGTGCTGGCGTTGAAGACGTGCACGCGCACGCTGCGCGCCGTCGGCGCCCACACCCGCAGGGTTGGCCGGCCGGCTTGCCAGGTCACGCCCAGCGGGCCGCGATAGGGGAACACGTCGTCCAGGACGCCCGGAAGCTGGAGGGCGGTGGCGTCCAACAGCCGGCCGTCGCCGTCGTAGGCGGCCAGGGCCAGTTGACACTTCAGCAGATCAGGGACGCGCGCCAGATCCGCTTCAGCCAGGGCCAGGGCCGGCAGAGCGGCCAGGTGGGGAAAGCGCCGGCGGACGGCATCGTCCGGCTCCAGGTCCGCCGGCTCCAGGCGCAGGCGTTCGCCGCCGGTCAGCCCGGCCGGCGTAATCCGCAGCGCGGCGGCCGGGTCAGCGTGCAGGTAAACAGACACGGCGCGCGCGTCGGCGGAGCGCCACAGGAGACAGCGGCGCGAAACCCAGTGGGCGCGCGCCGAGGCGAGAAAGGATTGATCCACCGGACCTCACCAGAGAGACTTAGCAGATAACAGGAGCATACCGAGGGGTCGCGCCGTCATGGGAACCGCGTCGATTGTACCGCAGAACGAACCTGGCCCGCCGGTCTAGACCAGCGGGCCAGGTCGTTGCGTTACGGGGCGCAACGCTCGGCGGCCGATGACAGGCCCAGAGAACCTGTCACCGGCTGAGCTGAGCGCGCCGCGCTAGGGGATGTTGAAGCGCGTGTCCCCTTGCGTCGGGTTGAAGTCCGTGGTGGTGTCGGTGCCGGCGCCGCCGTCGAAGCGGTCGGCCAGCGCGCCGCCGGTGAGGGTGTCGTTGCCGCCCTCGCCGTAGAGCTTGTCGACGTCGCTCAGGCCCATGCCCGGCGGCAGGTTCTTGGGCCCGCCCACCAGCGTGTCGTTGCCGGCGCCGCCGTAGAGCGTGTCATCGCCGGCGCTGCCGTCGAGCCGGTCATCACCGCCGCCGCCGTTGAGGATATCGGCCTGGACGCCGCCGTTGAGCGTGTCCGCGCCGCCCTCGCCGTTGAGGGTGTCGTTGCCGGTCATGCCCAGCAGGTTGTCAGCCCCGGCCCCGCCGTTGATGACGTCGTCGCCGTCGCCGCCGCAGACCACGTCCGCGCCGTCACCGGCGTTGATGGTGTCCGCGAACGGGCTGCCGAAGATCACATCGCGGCCGCCCGTCCCGTTGAGCACCAGAGCGTAGGGCTGGCCGTTCTGCGGCCCGCCGCGCACGAGGCCCATCCAGTCCACATAGATCGTGGCCTGGTCGAAGCCGCACAGCGGGCGCACTTCCCAGATGTCGCTGGCCGGCGTCGGGTCGATGTTGCCGGCCTCGTCGATGGCGCGCACCTCGAACATGTGGAAGCCCGGCAGCAGCGGGAGCGGGTTGCCGAACTCGTCCACATAGTTGACCGAGGTGTCGTACGGGCTGGTGCAGGGCGCCCAGGCGCCGGCGTCGATGCGGCACTCGAAGGTCAGGTTCTCGGGCGCCGTCAGGTTGTCGGTGCCCGTGAACTCGAAGGCCACATTGTAGGCGCTGATGGCGGGCGCGCCGCTGGTGATGATCGTGTCCGGATCGACATCGTCGACCAGGGCCAGGCCCACCACCACCGGATCGTGGTCGGAGGCGCGGTAGCCGTTGGGCTCGTACAGCGCTTCCTGCTCAACCGGCTTGAAGCTGGTGTCGTAGTCCACCACGTCGGACTCGTCCGCGTCGATGTGCCAGTCGGCGGCGCCGGTCACCTGCGCCGTCATGCTGGCGCTGGCCAGGGCATGGTCCAGGTAGCCGTTCTGGCCGTCGAACACATACGAGTAGGCGTACAGGCCCTGATACTTGAAGATCAGGTTGGTGTAGTCGTCGGCGGTCGCGGCCGTGTCGTCGGGGCCGGCCTTGATGGCGTCGATCGGGTCTTCCTGGGCGTAGGAGTTCAGGTCGCCCATGATGATGAAGTCCGAATCGCCGCTGCCGGTCGGGTCGGTCGCCAGCCAGTCCACCAGGGCCTGGGCGGCGTTCCGGCGCGTGAGGTTGCAGTTGCCCTGGCCGTCGCCGGCGTCCGCGTCGCCAGCGCAGGCCGAGCCCTTGGATTTGAGGTGGTTGACGACGACGGTGAAGCGCAGGCCGGTGCTGACCTCTTCAAAGGTCTGCGCCAGCGCCGGGCGGTTGAGGGTGTCCACGAAGCGCGGGTCGTCGGTGCTGTCCAGGACCTGGAAGCTGCCGACCGGCGTCACCGCCGCGGGCTTGTAGATCAGGCCGACGCGGATGGCGTCGCCGCCGATCACGCCGGTGTTGATGTAGGCGTAGGTCCCGGCGCCCAGGCGGTCGTTCAGGCCGGCCACGATGTCGGCCAGCGGCTCAACGCCGGGGGTGTTCTCGATCTCGTTCAAGCCGACGACGTCGCCGTTCAGGCCTTCCAGCGCGGACAGGAGCTTGTCGCGCTGGCGCGTGAACTCGAGCGGCTGGTCGGCATCGGCGCCGCGGCAGTCCAGGTTCGCGTTGCCGCCGCACGGGCCGGGGCCGGTGTCGCTGGTGGTCGTGTCCAGCGTCAGGAAGTAGTTGAGCGTGTTCATCGCGGCCACGCGCAGCCGGCCGCCCACGGGCTCAGGCGCAGCCGGGCGGGCGTTGACGGCCGTGTAGTCGGCCGGGCCGGTGGGCACGAGGCGATACAGGTTGAAGTCGTAACCCAGCACGCCTACGGCGTTCTGGACCAGATCGCCGCCGCGGAAGAGGTTGGTCAGCGAGAACGGGGCGCCGTTGGGGTGGCGCAGGACGGCCGGGTTCTGGGCGCTGTTGAAGTCGTCCAGGGTGATGCGGCGCAGGCTGTTGGCCAGGGCCCGGGCCTGGGCCGGGGCGCCGGGTTCGTCGATGGCGGTGCCCGTGAAGGCGCGCGTCTCGCCGTCGAGCGGCAGCGCCAGCACGATCTCGCCGAAGCGGTCGTAGTTGAAGTACTCGGAGATCACCAGGGGCTGCGGGAAGCGCACCAGCATGCCCTCGAAGCGCTCCAGGTAAGTGGCATCCGCGAACGGCATCACCACGTCCACCGGCGCCAGGCTGTCCGTGCCGCAGGGCACGATGCTGGCCGCCGGCACTGCGGCCGTGTTGCTGTTGGAGCCGTTCAGCGTGGTCTGGGTGAAGCGCTCGCGGGCGTAGCCGGTGACGCGCACCACCTGACCGACGCTGACCGTATTGGCGCTGCCGGTGAAGACGAAGATACCGTCCGAGGTGGCCGTATCGCCGTCGCCGGTCAGGTCCTGCAGATAGAAGCCGGAGGCCGCGGCGCTGCCCTCGAAGTCACCGACCACCACGCCCTGCGTGGTCACATTGCCGGTGATGGCCGCGTTCGGGCCGCTGCCCTGGATGCTGTAGATCGGGGTGAAGGGCTGCTCGCAGACGGGAAGGTCATTGTCCGCGATCGTGACCGTGGCTTCCACGGTCGCGCCCAGGTCGTACTCGGCGGCATCGACCAGCGTCAAGATCACCGTCTCGGCAATCTCGACTTCGGCGTCGTCGACGGGCGTGACAGTGATGACGACGCTGCTCTGGCCGGCGTCGATCACGGCGCTGCCGCTCAAGGCCGGCGTGTAGTCGCCGCTCGCGGCCGTCCCGCCCAGCGTGTAGCTGACAGTGAGGGCCGCGGTCGTGTCACCGGTGCGCGCAATCGTGAAGCTGCCGGCGTCCGGGCCAGTTTCCGAAGCATCGGCGTCACCGGCCGTGATCGTGACCACGGGCGTGGTCACCACAGCACCCTGCGGCGTGACGCTGAAGTCATCCACCGACAGGCCATCATCGCTGCTCGAGATGTCAAAGTCAGTCCAGCGGATCCAGACGGTCGCACCATTCGCGATGGACAAGCCGCTGATGCTGGCGCTCACGGCCGCACGATTCGCCGCCGCATTACCATCCTGAGCGCCCAGAGTGGTGTTGATGTTCGGGCTGTTGAAGTCAAGACCGTTGACATCCACCCAGGTGCCGGTCGTCAAACTCGTAGCATCCGTGCTGTACTGGAAATCGAGGCGGTCCGCGGCGTTGCGATTGAGCACACCCGCACGCCATTGCTCCCCAGTGTAGCTAATGTCGAGCGCTGCAATCACCCCGCCCGTATCATTGCTGAAGCTGGCGCCAACAATCGGCACTAGGGTCCCGCTACGCAGGCTTCCAAAGGCGCGCTCGGTATTGCCCGAAGCGCCAAACGAGTACACATCGCCAGCGGTGTTTGAGCCCGTGCCGGCGGCATAGGCATCGTTATTCATCGATGACGAACCAGACTCGCTCAGGTACCAACCAGTCGGCAGCGCCGTGTTAGTCGTGCCAGTCGTTGCCAGGGTGTTGAAATCCTGAGACGCAGACACGCCGAGCGAAGTTAGGCTGATTGACCCTGTGCCAGCCGCGCTCGCCCTCTGCGGCGCGACGACCGCCAACGCGCTGAGGATCAGCACGGCGGCGGCCAACAAGTTAGGAATCGGTAAGCGAAGCGGTTTCATAGAGTCTCCTTGGGTGGCGGCCAAACAATCCAGGTGGCACACAGACCCCCAACTGGATTGCGTTTTCCTGGGACTATGCAATTGTGAGTGGTGCTGAAACAACTGCCTGGGGGACTAGCGCCAGTAGACAACATAGCGGCGCCACTGTCAGGCGAACTTAAGATTACGTCAAGACTTCTTGACGTCTCAATAGTACCATTGGCCTATGCTAGCCCGCTCCCTGGAGGAACCATGCCCCTGACCTTGCTGATTATGATCGATGGTCTGCGCCCGGACGCCGTGGCGGCGGAGGCCGTCCCCAATCAGGCGGCCGCCTGCCCCAGCCTGATGGCCCTGCGCCAGCGCGGCGTCTGGGCCGCGGCCGCCCGCAGCGTCATGCCGTCGATTACGCTGCCGTGCCACCTGTCTATCTTCCACAGCGTCCCGCCCGGCCGCCACGGTGTCACCACCAACGTCTGGCAGCCCATGGCGCGGCCGCTGCCGGGCCTGGTGGAACACGCCCACAACCTCGGCCGCCGCTGCGGCTTCTTCTTCAACTGGGAGCCCTTGCGCGACCTCAGCCGGCCGGAGACGCTGGCCGTCGCCTACTGCCGCGGCAACTCGTACGACCTCGCCGGCGACGCCCGCAACTTGCCCGTGTTCATCGACCTGCTGACGGCCGAGCCGCTGGATTTCGCCTTCGTCTATTTCGGCAACGTGGACAGCGCCGGGCACTTCTTCGGCTGGCTCTCGCCCGAGTACCTGCGCCAGGCCGAGATCGCCGATGCCCTGGTGGGCCGGTTGTTGGCCGCGCTGCCGGCCGATACGAACGTCATCGTCATGAGCGACCACGGCGGCCATGACCGCAACCACGGCACCGACCAGGCCGAGGACATGGGCATCGTCTGGCTGGCGGCCGGGCCGCAGATCAAACCGGGCCTGACCCTCACCCAGCCGCTCACGCTTCTGGACACCGCGCCGACGCTGGCGCGCCTGCTCGGGCTGGCGCCTCACCCGGAGTGGGAGGGCCGCTGCGTAGACGAGGCCTTCGCCTGAGCGGCCGCCGCCCCGCCCACACCAAAGCGGACCTCCGGCCGGAGGTCCGCTTTGGCCGACTCAAACTGGAGCGTCTCCGTCAGGAGCTGGGCGGCTAGCTGCCGTCGGTGGTATCGAACTGCGCCGGGTTGAGATCCGTGTTGGTGTCCGCGCCCGGGCCGCCGCTGAAGAAGTCCGCGCCGATGCCGCCCGTCAGCCGGTCGCTGCCGCCCTGGCCGTGCAGGCTGTCGTCGTCGCTGGCCCCCTCCGGCAGGACGCGCGGTCCGCCGATCAAGGTATCGTTGTCGCCGCCGCCGTTGAGGCTGTCGTTGCCCAGGAACCCGTTCAACGTGTCAGCGCCGGCGTCGCCGTTCAGCGTATCGAAGCCGGTGCCGCCGTTGAGGTTGTCATTGCCGCCCGCCCCGTTGACGGTGTCGGCCCCATCCATGCCATAGACGGTGTCGGCGCCGGCCCCGGCATTGACGACGTCATCGCCGGCCAGCGCACAGACGATGTCCGCGCCGCCAGCGGCCTCGATCGTGTCATTGAAGGGTGATCCGACGATGATGTCGGCGCCGCCTGTGCCCGCCAGCAGGCCCAGGTACGGCGAACCGTTGTTTGGCCCGCCCCGGATAAAGCCCATCCAGTCAACGTAGATCGTGGCGGTATCGAAACCGCACAGCGGGCGCACTTCCCAGGTGAAGGCCGCCGGCGTTGGGTCGGCGTTGAGGGCCGCATCGACGGCGCGCAGCTGGAAGAGATGATCTCCGGGCAGCAGGTCCATGACCTCATAGGGACTGGCACAGGCCGCGAACGGCTCACCGTCCAGGCTGCACTCGAAGGTGAGCTGCTCGGGCGGCGTCACGTTGTCGCTGCCCGTGAAGACAAACTGGGCGCTGTAGGTCTGCGGATTGGGCGGGGTTTCGGTGATGACGGTGTCGGGCGGCGTGACATCGGCCTGCGCCCGGACGTGGGTTGGCGCGGCCGCCATGCCTAACAGCAACACGGCGATCGCTAGAAGCCGAACTGAAGCCAAGCTATGCGCGCGCATACTGCCTCCTGTCTGGGCTGATCTATGCAGTTGGACTGGATTGCGGAAGTGCTCGGAAGACGCCCGCCGGCGGAACCGAAGTCCTGGCAGACCCCGCCGGCATGGTCACTCTAGGTCAATCCCCCATCGGTCTCAATAGTACCCGCGGCCTAGCGCAGGGTCAGGCAGCCGGCGCGCTCACAGTCGGCCAGCATCGCGCGGATGTCGTCGTAGTCGGCATCCGTCACCGCCGCCAGCCGGTCCACAAAGCCGAAGCCCAGCTGCTCACGCGCGCCCGGCTCGTCCGCCAGCGCCAACAAGGCGGCCCGCAGATCCGCGCGCAGCGCCGCCGGCAGGCGTCCGGCGGCCACAATGGGCTGGATCGTGGACGGGCCCAGCGCGTCGATCAGCTTGATCTGGCGGCCCAGCTCGGCCTGATCGCGCAGCTCGATCGCCAGGACCTGGCAGTCGATGGCGGCTGCGTCCACTTCGCCGGCCGCCACCATCCGCAGGGCGCGTTGATGAAAGCCGGCCTCCACGACGCGCCCGAAGAAGCCGCGCGTTTCGCCGCGCCGCACCAGGGCCGCGCGGGTGACGTTGTAGCCCGAGTGCGAATCCGGGTCGTTGTAGGCCCAGCTGCGGCCGCGCAGCGCGTCGAACGAGCGCCACGGCCGGTCGGCCCGAACGACGACGTCCGAGTAATAGACCGGGCGGCCGAGATAGCTGGGGCGCTGCTCTGCCCACGGCAGAGCCTGCAGAACCGGCGCGGCCACGGGCTCGAGCAGGCCCGGCGCGGCGCGCACCAGCTGCACGTAGGGCAGCCCTCACACAAAACCGGCGTCGGCGTCGCCCCGCTGGAACTCGTCGAAGGACTTCCCGACGACCAGCTCCGTAGTCAGGCCGAGCCGCGCGCCGACCCGGGCGACGATGAACTGGTACACCGGGAACATGTTCGGGGCCAGGAACGAGGCGAAGCGCAGCTTCATACAACCGACCTCTCCGAGCGCGGAGGCGCCCTGGACGCCATCTTAGCCGAGTTTGCAACTTTGCGATCCGGCCGCCTGTATTAAACTTCAGGCATGGCTGACGCAGGCACGCTCGCCGCTGGAGGCGACCCCGACGACGACCGTGGGCTGCTGGAGCGCGCCCGCAGCGGCGACGGCGACGCATTTGGCGAGATCGTCCGGCGCCACCAGTCTGCCGTCTTCAACGTCTGTTACCGGCTGCTGGGCGACCCGGCCGACGCCGAGGACGCGGCGCAGGAGGCCTTCCTGCGCGCGCACAGCCGGCTGGGGTTGTTTGATCTGGAGCGGCCGTTCGGGCCGTGGATGCGGCGCCTGGCCGCCAACCTGTGTCTGAACCGGCTCAAGGCCCGGACGCCGGCCGGCCGGCCGCTGGACGACGAGCTGGATGAGGCCCCGGCCACGCCCGCCCTGAACCCGGAGACAGCGCGAGAACACGTGGAGCGGTCGGAAGCGGTGCGCGCCGCCATCCGCCAGCTGCCGCCCCACTACCGGGCCGTGATCGAACTGCGCCACTTCCAGGACTTGGCTTACGAGGAGATCGCCGCCACGTTGAACCTGCCGCTCAGCGATGTCAAAAGCCACCTCTTCCGGGCGCGGCGCCTGCTGGCCGCCTGGCTGAACCGCGATGTCTGAACTGCCCCCGCCCCCCGCCCATCTCAACGACGAGATCCTGAACGAATACCTCGATCAGGCGCTCACGCCCGCCCAGTACACGGCCGTAGACGCGCACCTGGCCGCCTGCGCGGACTGCGGCGACCGGTTGGAGACACTGCGTGCCGTCTTCGCTGACCTGGACGCCCTGCCCGAGGTCGCGCTGCGCCGCGACCTGTCCGCGGCCGTAATGGCGCAGTTGCCGCGCCGCACCCCGCCCGTCCTCCGCCCGGCGCTGCGCTGGGTCATCGCCGCGCAGGCACTGCTGGCCGTGATCCTGCTGGCGGTCAGCGGGCCCCCACTGTTGTCGGCCATCGCCTGGCCGACCGCGCCGGAGACCTTGGACAGCGCCGCCTGGGCAGCCCTGACGCAGATCACGACTGAGGCCGCCGCCCTGGCGCAGACTCTGACGGCTACGGCCGAGGACGGCCTGGCGGCCGCGCGCGGCTTCTCGGCGACCGTGTCGACCTCCGCGGCCTCGGCCTGGGCCGCCCTGCTGATTCCGCTCGTTTTGTTGTGGCTGTTCGGCAACGGCGTCCTGGTCGGGCGCCTGCGCGCTCAACCGCCGCCCGCCGCCAATCACTCTCGGAGCCATCGATGAACGACCTGTTGCGCCTGGCCCTCGGGCTGATCGTGGGCACCCTGCTGCTCGTGCCGCTCTACCTGACGCTGTCGGCGCTCTTCCCGCGCCGCCTGGCCCGCGCCCGCGCGGCCGCCGAGCAGATGCCGGGCCGCGCCAGCCTGGTGGGCCTGATTAACCTGTTGTTCTTCACGGCCATCGGCCTGGCGCTGTCCGGCCTGGCCGATCTGGTCCGCAACGAACTGCCGCGTCTGCCGGCGCTGCTTGTGCTGGGTGTGCTCGCCGTGGCGGTGACGATCGGGCTGGCGGCGGTGGCTGACCTGGTGGGCGCGCGGCTGTGGCCGACGGCGGGCGCACCCCGCCGCCTGACGGCCGGCACGCTGGCGCTGGGCCTGGGCAGCGCCTTCCCCGTGGTCGGCTGGTTCGGCCTGTTGCCGTACGCGGCCTGCCTGGGCCTGGGCGCGCTTATCCTCAGCTTCTTCCTGCGTGAGCGCCCGCCGGCCCCGCCGGAGGCGGAGCGTCTGCCCCTTTGAGGCGGATCAGCCGTCCCGCGGCTTCGCGGCCAAACTGCGTTGAGACCGGCTGCCTGATCAGGCGACTCTGAGCCGACCGCCTCAGTCCGGCGTCTGCAACTTCGGCTGCACGGCGCCTGTATAGCCTGTCAAAGCCCGGCGTGTCGCCCTGGAGCGGCGCGCCCCCGCGAAAGGACAGGCGCCCCATGGCCGACGTTTCCGCGATCTTCGGTATCCTCCTTGCTCTGGGCCTCGCGTTCCCGGGCCTGCTCGTCACCGTCTGGCTGCTCTTCCCGGCCACGGTTGAGCGCGCCCAACGCCGCCTGGAACTCACGCCCTGGCGCTGCTTCTGGCTCGGCGGCGTGCTCACGGCCGGCCTGAGCCTGCCGGTCACTGTGCTCCTGGCCCTGCCCTCCGGCGCGGCCAAATTCGCGGGCGCGGCCGTCATCGCCGTCGGGCTGATGAGCGCGTCCATCGGCGCCGCCGGCCTGGCCGCCAAGATGGGCGCCCGCCTGACCGTGCACAGCCCGAACCTCAGCGGGGCGGGCGCCTTCCTGCGCGGTGCCGTGGCGCTGGAGCTGGCCGCCTTCTTCCCGATCGTCGGCTGGTTCATCTTCCTGCCGCTGGCCGTGGTGCTGGCCCTGGGCGCCACCGCATTCGCGCTGCTGCATTGGGCGCCGCGCCCCAGCCTGGCCGCTCAGCCGCCGGCGGTTCAGGCCCAGCCCGCCGCCAACCCCAACGCCTGACGCCTCAGCCAAGCCGGGGATAAGCGCATGTCACTGTCGCGCCGCACCTTCCTCAAGCTGGCCGGCCTGGTGGCGGCCGGGGTCACCGTCGGCGCCTGCGCCCCGGTCTACCGCCAATTGGCCGGCGTCCCGCCCGTCTGGCGTCCCTGGCCGGACGTCGACCCGGCGTTGTTCACGGCCCTCAACCGCCTGACCTTCGGGCCGCGCCCAGAAGAGCTCGCGCGCGCCGCCGAGATCGGCCTGGCCGGCTGGATCGAGGAGCAGCTGGCGCCCGAGACGCTCGCCGACGACGGCACCGACCTGCAACTGCGGCGCTTCCCGACGCTGACCAGGGCCGCCCACGAGCTGCACGCCTGGAGCGACAAGCTCTTCGACGACCAGGATCGCGCCACGGTGCCGGCCGAACTGCGCCAGGCCACGCTGCTGCGCCAGGTCTACAGCCGCCGCCAGCTGTACGAGGTCGTCGTCGCCTTCTGGAGCGACCACTTCAACATCAGCGTCGACAAGGGCGACTGCTTCTACCTGAAGACCGTGGACGACCGCGCCGTGATCCGCCCGCACGCGCTCGGGCGCTTCGGGGACCTGCTCTGGGCCTCGGCGCATTCGCCGGCGATGCTGGTTTATCTTGACCAGCACGTCAGCGACCGCGGCCACCCCAACGAGAACTACGCCCGCGAAGTGCTCGAGCTGCACACGCTGGGCGTGGACGGCGGCTACAGCCAGCGTGACGTCATGGAGCTGGCGCGCTGCCTCACCGGCTGGACCGTGAAGGAGCACTGGTGGCGCGGCGAGTTCACGTTCGACCCCGGCCGGCACGCTGACGGCGTCAAGGAAGTGCTCGGAATGACGCTCCAGCCGGCCGGCCAGTCCGAGGCCGAAAGCGTGCTCACGGCGCTGGCCGGACACCCCAGCACCGCGCGCTTTATCACCCGCAAACTGGCGTTGCGCTTCCTGGGCGCGGACGCTCCGGCGGCGTTGGCAGAGCGCGCGGCGCGGGCCTTCCAGCAGACGGACGGCGACCTGCGCGCCGTGCTGCGGGTGCTGCTGCTGGACGGAGTGGCGGCCATGACCGCCGCCGCTGGGCCGGGCCTGCCGCCCAAGTTCAAGCGCCCCGTGGACTTCGTGGCCTCGGCCCTGCGCCAGCTCAACGCCGCCACCGACGCCGGCGCCCCGGTGTTGGAGTATCTCGGACGCCTCGGCCAGCTGCCCTTCGGCTGGCCGACGCCGGACGGCTACCCGGACCGCACCGAAGCCTGGCTCGGCAACCTGCTGCCGCGCTGGCAGTTCGCGCTGGCGCTGGTGGACGGCGCACTAAAAGGGACCAGCCTGGACCTGGAGGCGCTGTGGGCAGCCGCCGACTCCGCCACGGTCGCGGGACGCGCCGACCGGCTGAGCGCCCTGCTCATGGGCGCGCCGCTGCCCGCTGCGCTGCGGGACGACGTGCTGCGCGCCGCCGGCGACGACGCCGGGCGCGTGCTGGCGGCCGGCCTGGTGGCCTCTGCAGCCTTCCAGTGGCGTTGATCCTGACAGCGGATTTTTCTCGGAGGCCCCCATGATCGCGACCTCACGCCGCCAGTTCCTGCACTCCGCCGCGCCGCTGACCGGCGCCCTGGCCTGGCCCGCCTGGCTGCCGCGCCTGGCCTTCGCGCCCGCCCAGGCCGCGCCGCGCGGCGATACGCTGCTGGTGGTTTTCCTGCGCGGCGCCGCCGACGTCCTCAACATGGTCGTCCCGCACGGTGAGGCCGCCTACTACGCGGCCCGGCCCACGCTCGGCCTCCCGCGCCCGGACGACACGCGCGCCGCCAGCGGAAAGCGCGTCCTGGATCTGGACGGATTCTTCGGGCTGCATCCCGCCTTGGGCGGTCTGCTGCCGGCCTGGCAGGCCGGGCACCTGGCCATCGTCCACGCCTGCGGCGCGCCAGATGAAAGCCGCAGCCACTTCCGCGCCATGGAACTGATGGAGCGCGGCGTCGCCGACGAGCGCGGCCCGGCCTCCGGCTGGATCGGCCGGCACCTGGCCAGCGTCGCCACACCCTCGGATCGCCCCAACCCGCTGCGCGCCATCGGCTTCGGCCCGGTGGCACCGCGCAGCCTCACCGGCGCCGTGCCCGCCACAGCCCTGCGCTCGATCACGGACTTCCACCTCGGCGGCGACAAGCTGGCGGCGGCGCGCCTGCAGGCCGCCCTAGGCGCGCTCTACGGCGGCGCTGACCCATTGAGCGTGGTCGGCGCTGAGACGCTGGCGCTGCTGCAGACGGTCGAACAGCTGGACCCGGAGCATTACACGCCTCGGCCGGAGGCCCGCTATCCCGCCGGCGAGTTCGGGCTGGCGCTGCGCCAGACCGCGCTGCTGATCAAGGCTGAGGTGGGGCTGGAGGTGGCGGCTGTGGACCTGGGCGGCTGGGACACGCACTTCGCCCAGGGCGGCAGCGATGGATTGATGGCCGGCCTGCTGCGCGACTTGGCCGATGGGCTGGCCGCCTTCCATGCCGATCTGGTGGACTATCTGGGACGCGTGACCGTGGTGGTGATGAGCGAGTTCGGCCGCCGCCTGAGCGAGAACGCCAGCCTGGGCACCGACCACGGCCACGGCAGCGCCCTGTTCCTGCTCGGCGGCAACGTCGTGGGCGGGCGCGTCCACGGGCGCTGGCCGGGCCTCGCCGCCGAGCAGCTTGTGGGACCCGGCGACCTGGCCGTGACCACCGACTATCGCGATGTGTTGGCCGAGGTCTGCGCGCGCCGGCTCAACAACGCCGCCTTCGACCAGATCTTCCCGGACTATGCCGTCAGGCTGCCGGGCTTTTTGAAGTAAGCGCCGGGCAAGTTGCCGTCAAAGTACACAAACAACAGCGCTATCGCGAGCGCGGCCAGTGCGTGCCAGACGGCGTGCCACTGCCACAGCCCGGCCGGGTCACACGGCAGGCGCGCCTCCCACAGCCAGGCCGCGGCGCCGCTGCCGAAACTGGCCAGGCCGGCGGCCAGGAACAACGCGTGGCGCGGCCGGTCGCCCCGCAGCCAGAGCACGGCCTCCGTCACCAGCGTCGCGGCGATCAGGGCGGCAAAGATCACGAGCTGCAGCTCGCGCGCCACGGCCATCTGCCCGCCCAGGCCCGCCAGGCTGACCAGGTAACCGGCCAGCCAGCGCGGGCCGCCGGGCCGGCGCCGCAGCCGGGCCAGGTTGGCCCACAGCAGCGCACCCGTCAGCGCGTACAGGCCCAGGATATCGAACCACTCCCCGGCGCGCGTGAGCGAGGCGTGATAGAACCACGAGCCCAGCCCGGCCGCCAGCGCCGCCGCGCCGAAGACGCGCCGGTACCAACGCGTCCCGGCCGGGTCCGGCGCCGCCCCCACGAGCAGGCCCACCAGCACAAAACCGAGGTTGGAGTACGCGGCGACGGGCTGCGCCACGGCACCGGCGCCCAGCCGCTCGCAGACGCAGTTCACGGCCCGGCACGGATCGGCTTCCCAACTTGCCCAGGGTGAGGGCAGCGCGCCCGCGCCCAACAGCACCGCGCTCAAACCCATCCAGATCAGCCCCGGTCGCACCAGCCAGGTCCGCATTCTTGTGCCTCCCAAAAAGAGACCAGCGGCCCCCGTCGGAACGGAAGGCCGCTGGCTCGCAAAGCGCGTCAGGCTCGGCTGGACGCCGACCCGGCTCAGCGCGGCGTGCGCGCGCTGGCGGAGTTGGAGTAGCCGGAGTCGCCGGCGCCGTTGGTGGCGCGAACGCGGTAGATGTACAGCGTGCGCGGCGTCAGCCCGGTGTTGGCGAAGGTGGTCACGTTGGCGCCCACCGTCGCAATCTGGGTGAAGTTGGTGCAGCGGTTGCCCGTGCAGCGCTCGATCTTAAAGCCGGTCTCGTTGTTGGCGTTGTCGGTCCAGGCCAGGTTGATCTGGCTGCCGGAGGCGGCCGCCGCAGTCAGGCCGCTCGGCGCGGCCGGCGGCAAAGCGCCCGGCGTTGCCGTCGCGGTGGGCGGCACCGTCGCGGTGGGCGTCGGGGTCGTCGGCAGCGGCGTCGCCGTCGGGCCGGGC
>CALFZO010000166.1 GCA_937952305.1 uncultured Anaerolineales bacterium
TTGGGGCAGCGACGTGATCGGCTCCACCGTCAGCTTCAGGCCCTTCTCCTGGATGACACCCGAAGACAGCGTGTGCCCGGCGTCGGCCAGCGTCGTCGAGAGATCCACGTCCGTCAAGCGGACATGGTCGCCGGCTTCAATCTGCACCAGGGACAGCAGCCCTTCCATCCACTGCCAGATGCGGTCCCACAGGCGCACCAGCCGCTGGATCAACTCGCCGGTGCGGCCGACCTTGGCCTCCGGCACGTCGTTGAGCTCGGCCAGGGCGATGATGGCCTGCGCCAGCGGGAAGCGGATCTTGCCGGCGGCCTCGGTGAGCATGTGCATCTTGAGGTCGTCCAGACGCTTCAAGTGCGTGACGTCGCGCAGGACCATCACCCAGCCTTCGCGGTTGTCCGGCTGGGCCAGGGTGGTCAGGCTGATCATCAAGACGAGATTGTCACCCCAGGGCACTTCCATCGTCGCCGGGCGGCGGCCGCCAACCGACTGCCAGTTCTGCACCAGCGTCGCCAAAGAGGGCGGCAAGCGGCCGGCGCTCGGCTGGCTGGTGAGTTCCGGCTGGCGCAGCAGCCGGGCGGCGGCCGGGTTGATCACGGTCAGCGCGCCTTCGGCGTCGGCGGCAATGATGGCGTCGCCGGTATGGGCGATGATCGCCTGGAGGCGGTCGGCCTCCAGCGCCAGCTTGGCCTGCAGCTCCTCGCGTTCCAGGCGCAGGCGCCGGTGCGCGGCCGCGCGCTCCACAGCCACCGACAGCTCGCCGATGACTTCCAGCGGCTTGAGCAGGTAATCGTAGGCGCCGTCAGCGCGCATCGCCGAGATGGCGGTCTCCAGCGTCGCCGCGGCCGTGATCACCACCACCTGCAGGTGATCTTCGAATTTGCGGACCTCGCGGATCAGCTCCAGCCCGCTCATGTTCGGCATCATCAGGTCGGTGACCATGACCGCGAACGGGCCGCGTCCCCGCAGGATCTGCAAGGCCTCCAGGCCATCGCGGGCTACTTCCACGGTGTAGCCGCGGCGCTGGAGGTGCGTCGCCATCAAGCTGCGAAAGGCGTCGTTATCGTCTACAACCAGGACGCGTTCAGCCGACATACGCTCCGTCTCCCGCAGACAAATTGGCCTCCGGCTGGGTAACCGGTAAGCGGATGCTAAAGGTGGTCCCACGCCCCACCGCGCTAGTCACCGTGATCTCGCCGTGATGACGGGCGATGATCCCATAGCTCACCGACAACCCCAGGCCGGTCCCCTCGCCCTCCGGCTTGGTGGTGAAGAAGGGGTCGAAGATGCGGCGCAGGTTTTCCGGGGCGATGCCGGTGCCGGTGTCACGCACCTCGATAACGACGTCCGAGCCATCCGGCTGCAAACGCAGGACCAATTCGCCGCCGCTGGGCATGGCCTGGACGGCGTTCTGGATCAAGTTGACGAGCACCTGTTCGATTTGCTGCGCGTCGTACATGACGTGCACGGCCGTGTCCGGCAGTTCCAGCCGCGGGTGCACGCGGCCCTTGCGCACCAGGTACTCGGTCAGGCGCAGGGCGGCCTGCAGCGTCTCGCGCAGGTCGCGCACCCCCATCTCGGGCGTGGACTGGCGCGCGAACTTGAGCAGGTCGCTGACGATGGTATTGGCGCGGGAGGCGTTGTCCCGGATGAGCACCAACTGCTCGCGCGTGAAGGCCGTCAGGTCATCCTCTTCCTGGAGGATCTCGGACAGGCCCTTGATGACGGCCAGCGGGTTCTTGACGTCATGGACGATGCCGGCCGTCAGTTGACCCACGGCGGCCAGTTTCTCGGACTGAACCAGCTGCTGCTGGGCCGACTGCAGCTTGGCGTTGCTGTCGGCCAGCTCACGATTGCGCTGGACGGTCTCCTGGTACAGCCGGCGCGCCTCGGCCGTCCGCTCGCGCAGGCGCGCGATCATCGTGTCAAAGGCCTTGGCCAGGTCGCCGATCTCGTCCCGGCGCTGAACCTTGGATTGCTGGTCCAGGTCGCCGCCAGCGACCGCCTGCGAGACTGAGCGCAGGCGCAGGATCGGCGCGGCGATGTAGTGCGAGAGCGCCAGCCCGGCCACGATCATCACCGCCGTGCCCACGCCGAAGATCAGCGCGAAGGTGTCCCGGCTGGTGATCTCGGTAGAGACGATGTAGTCGCTGCGCAAAGCCACGGCTACCACGCCCACGCGCTGCTCGCGCACGATCAGCGGCGCATACAGCAGCTGGTACTGATAACCGTACAGCGTGCGCTCTTTGATCACCGAGGCGCCCAGGAAATCGGCCTCCACCGCCGTCAGTTCCAGCAGGCCGGTGCCCTCGTCCGGCGGGATCAGGGTCATGGCCGTGATCTTGCCGTTCTCGTCCAGGGCGATCACGCCGTGGGATTGGGCCTGCGTGTTCAGCTCGGCGAGCAAGGTCTCCAGACGGGTGCCCATCAGCATCCCGCCGACGATCTGTCCGGCCGCGTCCCGGACGGGCGCGCTCGTGAACAAGAAGGCGCCGCTTTGCAGGCCGCGCACGCCCGCGAACTTGTCACCCACCTCATCCAGGTCGCCGTTTAACACCCGGGTCACCAGCGGCTCGCGCGACAGGTCGGCCTTGCTGGTGAGCGTGTAGCTGATTTCATCCGGGTTAAGGATGTAGGTCCGTTCCTCGATCCCGGCGCGGTTCACGACGGTCAGGACCTCGATCCGGTCATTGAGGACCAGCGGGCCGAGCAGACGGTCCAGAGCGTCCAGGTCCTCGTCGGCCATGGCCTGGGGCACGCCGTCGGTATTGGCCAGGCGGCGCAGCGTGTCCAGGTGGGCGCGCTCCCGGCGGACGAGGCCGTCCGCGACCACGCGGCTGGCCTCGCTCAACTGGCTGAAGAAGCGCTCGCGGGCCGAGGCCGCCACCAACCGCATGACGATAAAGATGCCGATGATGGCCGTCAGCAGCGTTAACAGCACATAGGGCACGATCAGCGTGGTCCGCAACGTGCTGGGCAACGCGATCCTGGGCCGCCGCTGCGCGGGCACCGCCGCGTCTGGGGCCGGGCGCACCACCGACTCCGGGAGTTCTCCGGGTTTGGCGCCAGTGACGGCAGGTTCAGTTGTCAGAGGTTTCTCAGACAAGGGTGTGACAGCCACAACATTACCTAACGTCCACGATCCTAGGACCCGGCGTTGGCTTACACTTGTACGCCTCGACCATCGTATTCTACACCAACCTAATTAAGGATCAGTTGGAGGCTCAATAGAATCAACCAAAGGTCCTACTCGACGGGGCGCCCTCCGGCCGAAGTATTGTTGGGGAATCGCTGGTTTTGACCCGGCGCTGGCTTCTCAGCTGGGCGGCTGGCTGGCTGGCCTGGCCAGAACCAGTCGAATCATACTCATAATCTGGAAATGCGCCTCTATCAGCCCACGGCGGTCTAGCGCAGGCGCAGGGCCACCCACAGCGCCAGGGCATTGGCGACCAACGCCACGCCCAGCAGGGCCGCAAAGCCGAAAGTTGCCACAACCACGCCGCTCAGGCCGGTGGACAGGAGCGCGAGGCCCAGAAGCGAATTGGTGAAGCCCAGGTACAGGGAGCGGGCCTCGACCGGCGCGATCTCGAGCAGCAGCGGCTGCGTGGACACGCCCAGCCCGGACTCGCGCACACCGGCCAGCGCATAAGCTGGCAGCAGCCAGGCCGCCGCAACCGCCGGCGCCAGCGGCTGCCACCACGCGGTGACGAGCAGAGCCGCCACCGTCGCCGACATCAGCAGCCCGGCCAGGGTAGCGGCCCTCAGGATGCCGCGGTTGCCCAGCCGGGCAGCGAACCGGCCAAACACGACATTGGCCGCCAGGCTGGTGACCGTGTACGTGGCCAGATAGGCACCCACCATCGCCAATGACCCGCCCAGCCGGGTTTGCACATAGACCGCAAAGAAGGGTACGGCCGCCCCCGCCACCATCAGGCAGGCGCGCCAGGCCAGGAAGCGGCGGTAGGCGGCATCGCCGCGCAGGATGGCCCAGCCGCGGCGGACCTGGCTCCACACAGTGGCGCGCGGCTGGACGACCGGGTCAGGCGGTTCGGCAATCGCACTGAAGGTCCACAGCCCGGCCACCGCAAACGGGAGACCGAGGCCGAACAGCCAGCCGAAATTCTCCGGGAACTCCAACCCGAGCTGCTGATCCAGCAAGCCGCGCACCACGCCCGCCGCCCCCAGGGCCGCCAGGCCGCCCAGGAAGAGGCGCCAGGCGAAGAAGACAGCCCGCCGGTTGGGCGGGATGGTCTTGCCGACGACCTCCATGAAAGCCAGGCCGCCGGCCCCGCTGGCCAGGGCGTACAGGCCGAAAGTCCCGAAGAAAGCCGCCAACAGCCAGCCCGGATCACGGATCACGAAGACGGCCGCCGCCATCGCCGCCCAGGCGCCGGCTCGCAACAACGCCGTGCGGCGGTAAAGGCCCAGCTTGTGCGGAAGACTCTGGACATAGCCCGACAACCACACCTGGGGCAAGAACCAGCCGCCATCGCGCAGCGGGGCCACCAGGCCGATCAGAATGGGCGAGTCGGTGAGGCGGCTGACGAAGGCCACCAGGACCAGGGTCGGGTCGATCAGCGTTTCCGCCAGGGTGAAGAACAGGCCGTTCAGCACGCCCAACACGAAGTTGCGCGCGCCGGTCTGGGCGGGCCGGAAGGGGATCACAGCCGCCGAGTATAGCATGGTGCCCTGGCCCGTCCGACCTATTTCCTACACTTTGGATTGCGCCCCATCCGGGTCACCGCTATAATGGTCGGACACTTTCACGGAGCCGCCGGCGCTGTGTTTGACACTCACAAGATAACCCGCTCGATGTCGACGCGCATGCAGGGCCAAGGCGACAGCAGCCTGAAGCCCGGGGCCGTCCTCCAGAACCGCTATTCCATCATCCGGGTCCTTGGCGTCGGCGGCATGGGCTCGGTCTACCAGGCCCGTGACCTGCGCTTCCCCAACGCCACCAAGTTCGTGGCCGTCAAAGAGATCATCAATATTGCGGACCCGAGCATGCGCGAGATGGTGGTCCGCATCTTCGAACGCGAGGCCAATACCCTGGCCTCGCTCGACCACCCCGCCATCCCCAAGATCTACGATTACTTCAACCAGGGCGACCGCTCCTTCCTGGTCATGGAGTTCATCGACGGCAAAGACCTGGAAACGTACGTCAATGACTCGTCGGAAATGCTGAATGAGGAGCACGTGGTCGAGTGGGCGATTGAGCTCTGCGACGTGCTCTCCTACCTGCACAACCATAAGACCAAAGACAGCCAGGCCGAACCCATCATCTTCCGCGACCTCAAGCCGTCTAACCTGATGCTGGATCAGCACGGCAGCATCCGGCTGATCGACTTTGGCATCGCCCGCAACTACCAGGCCGGCCAGAAGGGCACCATGATCGGCACCGAGGGCTACTCGCCGCCCGAGCAGTATCGGGGCGAATCCAGCCCGGCCGGCGACATCTACGCCCTGGGGGCCACGCTGCACCATCTGCTCACCAAGCAGGACCCGCGCATCGAGCCGCCCTTCTCGTTCTCGGAACGGCCAGTGCGCAAGGCCAACCCGAACGTGAGCATGGAGTTGGAGGCCATCATCAACACGGCCCTCAACTACAACCCGGCCGACCGCTTCCCCAACGCCCAGGCGATGAAGGAAGCCCTGGTGGCCCTGCGCCGGCGCAGTTCCGGGATGCTCAGCCGCCCGCTGGGCACCGGCCGCCTCGACCTGGGCAACCTGGGCAAGGCGGGCGAGAGCACGGCCAGCCCAACGACGAGCGCGTCCGCCACCCCAGCCCGGGCCGAGGTCACCCCGCTGTGGGTTTTCAAGTGCGAGGACGAGGTCCGCGGCAGCCCGGTCGTCGGCAACGGCCTGGTCTTCGTCGGCGCTTACGACAACAACCTGTACGCGGTGACCGCTGCGGATGGCAAGCTGCTGTGGAAATACGCCACCGACGGCGGCCTGCCGGGCTCGCCGGCCATCCACCAGGACATCGTCTACATCGGCTCGGAAGACCGGCGGCTGCACGCCGTCTCGGCCAAGGCCGGCAAACTGCAGTGGACGTACTACGCCGACGCGCCTATCCGCTCCTCGCCGCGCGTGGCCGAGAACCACGTCTTCATCGGCGCGGACGATCATTACCTGCACGCCGTCAACACCGCCACGGGGCGCAAGGCCTGGCGTTTCCAAGCCAATGACGCCGTGCGCTGCCGCCCGGCCGTCACCAACGACCGCCTGTTCTTCGGCTGCGAAAGCGGCGAGTTCTACGCCATCGATCTGCGCGGCGAACGCAAGTGGCACTTCAAGGCCAAACGCGGGATCACGTCGTCGCCGCTGCTGGCCAATAACACCCTGTACGTCGGGTCGCTGGATGGCATGGTCTACGCGCTGGATGCCAGCTCCGGCTGGACGATCTGGCGTTTCCGCACCAACAAACCGATCCTGTCCTCGCCCGCGATCGACGGCAATCTGCTGCTGATCGGCTCAGCCGACAATTACCTGTACGCCGTCGACGTCCGCACCGGCCGCGAGGCCTGGAAGTTCCAGGCCGAAGGGCAGTTGAACTCGTCGCCGGCGGTCGGCAAGGGCGTGGTCTACATCGGCTCGGTGGACGGCTCCGTCTACGCCATCGAGACCGCCAACGGCAAACTACGCTGGCGCTTCAAGTCCGGCGGACCGGTGACGTCGTCGCCCACGCTGGCCAACGACATTGTCTACATCGGTTCGTTTGATCATTGCCTGTACGCGCTCACGGCTTAGTCCCGGAGATGGTCGTGGTCGAATTCTTCAAGAATCTGTTCCGTCCGAAGGAGCCCCTGGCCGCCCCCGGGGTTGGCTCGGCCGTCCGCCCCAGCGACCCGGATGCGACAGTGCCGCTGCCCGACCTCGGCAGCCGGCCGTCGCCGGACTCGCTCAAAAGCAAGCTGCCGCCGCCGTCGCGTTCGCGCTTCACGGTGGGCACCGCCCAGGACGTGGGCATGGTGCGTCCGCACAACGAGGACGTCCTGCTGACATTCACCGGGGAGCTGAACGGCCTGGAGCCGATGCCCAATCTCGGCCTGTTTATCGTGGCCGACGGCATGGGCGGCCACTCGCTCGGTGAACGCGCCAGTGCGCTGGCGGCGCGCTCCATCGCCCAGGTGGCGCTGCAGCAAATCCTGCCGTCGCTGCTGGCCGACCCGGCCGGCGACGTGGAACGCCCGCTGCTGACCGAAGTGATGGAGTCCGCGGTGGCGGCCGCCAACCGCACCGTGGTGGCCGGCGTACCCGAAGGCGGCACCACCCTGACCAGCGCGCTGATCATCGGCGACCAGCTGGTCCTGTGCCACGTCGGCGACACGCGCGGTTACCTGATCACCGACAACCATTTCGAGCAGCTCACGCGCGACCACTCACTCGTCCAGCGCCTGAAGGAGCTCGGCCAGATCACCGACGACGAAGCCGCCGTCCACCCGCAGCGCAGCGTGCTCTACCGGGCCGTGGGCCAGGGTGACGGGCTGGAGGTCGACGTGATTTCGCGCCGGCTGACGCCGGGCACGCTGCTCCTGATCTGTTCGGATGGCCTGTGGAGCCTGGTGCCGGACACCCTGCTGCTGGAGATCATCCGGCAGGCCACCAGCCTCCAGGCCGCCTGCGACGCGATGGTGAAAGCCGCCAATGACGCCGGCGGACCCGATAACATCACGGTCGTCATTGTGCAGATGCCGGGCTGAGGCCCGGACCGGCGGCCGGTTGGAGCCAAGCGCCCCCGGGGGTGGTGCGCTGGCCGCCACACCGCCGTGGATTCCCGCCGGACGCCGGCGCCGCAGCGCCTGAGCCCGGCGAATCGAAATTGATGAACCACCACCACGTTCTGCTCGGCTAACTCCGTGGCGTATGCCCAACGCTGACCTGTACGGCTTGCTCGGCATCCCGGCGTCCGCGACCCCGGACGACATCAAGCTCGCCTACCGCGGGGCGGCCCGCCGCTTTCACCCTGACACCAACGGCGGCCCGGGCGCTACGGAAGAATTCAAGCTCATCGCCGAAGCGCACGCCATCCTGAGCGACCCGGCCCAGCGCGCCCGTTATGACGCCAGCCTGAAACAGGGCAGCCCCGGGCCGGCGCTGGCGCTGCGCTCCCTGCTCAGCCGCGAGAAGGTCCCGGTCCTGGCTGAGCCCCAGGTCGTCTATGCGCTGGTGGACGTCCGCCCCACCCTGCCGGCGGGCGAAATCCCCACGCCGCCCATCAACCTCTCCCTGGTCATCGACCGCTCCACCTCGATGCAGGGCGACCGGCTCGACCAGGTCAAGACCGCGGTCGCCCAGTTGATCGACAGCCTGCGCGAGAACGACACGCTGGCCGTGATCACGTTCAGCGACAAGGCCGAGGTGATCGTCTCGCCCCAGCGCAGCACGCCCGAGCAGAAGACGATGGCCAAGGCCAAGGTCAGCACCATCCACGCGGCCGGCGGCACCGAGATCCTGCGCGGCCTCCTGCGCGGCCTGATGGAGCTGCACCAGCACCTCAGCCCGAGTTCGGTCAACCATCTGATGCTGCTGACCGACGGGCAGACCTACGGCGACGAGGGCGACTGCCAATTGCTGGCGGCGCTGGCCGCCGCCGACGGCGTCTCCCTCAGCGGTCTCGGGCTGGGCGACGAGTGGAACGACAAGTTCCTGGATGAGCTCGCCAGCGCCACCGGCGGCTCCACGGCTTTCCTGGCGGCGCCGGATCAGGTGGCCAAATTCCTGCAAGACAAAGTCCGCGGGCTCGGCGCCGCGTTCGGCGAGCGCCTGGCCCTGCGCATCCTGCCGGACCAAGGCGTCAAGCTGCTCCAGGCTTACCGGGTAGCGCCCGAGCCCGGCCCGCTGGCGGTGGACGAGTCGCCGCTGTTGATCGGCAGCCTGCCCAAGGAGCGGAGCCTGAGCCTGCTGCTCAAGTTCCTGCTGCCGCCGATCAGCGAAGGCCCGCGCCCGATCGCGCGGCTGGCCCTGTACGGCGACGTGCTCAGCCTGAACCGGCGCGGCGAACGCGCCACCGAAGACCTGGCCGTGACGGCGCTCGCCAGCTTCCAGGCGGTGGCGCCGCCGCCGGCGCTGGTGGACGCGCTCAGCAAGCTCTCGCAGTACACGCTCCAGGAGCGGGCCTGGCAGAAGGCGGCCTCCGGCGATATCGGCGGCGCGACCCGCCTGCTTTCCACCCTGGGCACCCGCCTGCTCTCGGCCGGCCAGGCCGACCTGGCCAAAATGGCGATCGCCGAAGCCAAGCGCCTGGAGCGCACGCACACCCTGTCTGAGGACGCCAAGAAGCGCATCAAGTACGGGACGCGGGCATTGATGCTGCCCGCCCCGGCTTCCGGCTCCGGCCGCCTGCATTCATGATTACGTGTCTGGCCTGCCGCAACCAGGAATACGAAGGCGAGCTCTTCTGCTCCAACTGCGGCGCGCGCCTGTGGGGCGCGAGCGGCGAGACGCTGCCGACAATCACGTTCGACACCAACCGGCTGCGCGAGATCTCCAAGCCGCTGGCCACCACGGCGACGACCGGCCACGACCTGAAGCCCGGCCAGATCGCCATCAGCGTCACCGGCACCGGGCAGAGCGTCCTGCTGGAGAGCCGGCCCGAGTACGTCATCGGCCGGGAGGGCCAGGAGCAGGATGTTCCGGACGTCAACCTGGGACCGTTCGGGGCGCGCGAGAAGGGCGTCTCGCGCAAACACGCCGTGCTGCGGGTGGACCGGCGTCAGCTGCTGCTGCTGGATCTGGGCAGCTCCAATGGGACCTGGCTCAACGGCTCCCAACTCGCGCCGCAGGAGCCGATCCGCCTGGAGAGCGGCGACGAGATCCGGCTAGGCAAGCTGCTCCTGAAAGTGTTCTTCAATTTATGACCCCGTGGGGGCGGTGTCACACGAGCGGAGACCGACATGGCCATCCAAGTCCTGATCCACATTGCCAATGAAGACCCGATCCTGGGCGAGCTGGAAAAGCTGCCGGCGTCCACGGACCTGATGGTCATGGTGCTCAACCCGCGCGCCCGCGACAACAAAGACTTGCGCTACCTGGCCCCGAACGTGACCCAGGTGATTTGGCCGATGACCCGGATCACGTTCATCGAAATCATGCCCGCCGCCGACGAAGAGAAGCTGGTGGGCTTCGTGCGCGAATGACGCGGCCGCGGGTGACGCGGCCGCGCATCAGCGGCGAACACTGCGCCTCCCTGGTCTGAGCTATGCCTGAAGCCCGCGAACGCCACCGCATCCTGGTCGTGGACGATGAGCCGCGCATGATCCGGTTCATCCGCCTGAACCTCGAGCACGACGGTTTCGAGGTGGTGGAGGCGGCGGACGGCCTGGCCGCTCTCAAGCAGGTGCGCGACACGCTGCCGGACCTGGTGCTGCTGGACGTGGCCATGCCGGAGCTGGACGGCTTTGAGACCCTGCGCCTGCTGCGCGAAGTGGCCAGCGTGCCCGTGATCATGCTGACGGCGCGCGCCGAGGAGGATGACCGGGTACGCGGCCTGGAGCTGGGCGCCGACGACTACGTCACCAAGCCCTTCAGCCCGCGCGAGCTGGTCAGCCGGGTCCGGGCGGTGCTGCGCCGGACCGAATCACCCGCGCCGGCCGAGAAATCCACGCTGACGATCGACGACCGGTTGAGCATCAACTTCGACCGGCGCGAGGTCCTCGCCAACGGCCAGCCCGTGAAGCTCCGCCCCACCGAGTACCGGCTGCTCTATCACCTCGTGCAGAACGCCGGCTGGGTGGTGCCGCACGACCAGCTGCTGGCCAAGGTCTGGGGCTACGAGTATCGCGAGGAGACGCACTACCTGCGGCTGTATATCAACTACCTGCGCCAAAAACTTGAGCCGGATCCCGCCAATCCCCGCTACATCCTGACGGAGCGCGGCGTCGGCTATCGTTTCGTCGATTTCCGGCGCGCCGACAAGAATTAGCCGTCGGGCGAGCGCGCCGCCCACCCAACCACCCAACAGAGTCGAGGTAAAACGCATGAGACAAGCCGCCGCATCACCCATTTGGAGATGGTTACTCATCATCCTCATCGTCCTGCTCGTCGGCGTGCCGGCCGTGCTGGCCGTCACCAGCCAGTTCGCCTATTTCCTGGAGAGGGTGGAACCGCAAGAGGTGGGCGTGCAGTTTCAGGGCGGCCAGATCAAGGGTATCGTCGGGCCGGGCGTCTACAGCGACTTCGGCCTGTACGTCGAGTTGAAGCGCGTGTCCAGCCAGGCCATCCCGTTCAACGTGCGCGACGAGGAGATCATCACCAAGGACAAGCAGCGCATTGGCCTGGTGGTCACCGGCGACGCGCTGCGGCCCGGCATCGCGCGCACCGACGTGCTGCTGGCGAACTGGGCCCAGTACAGCCAGCTCTACCTAGACGACATCGTCGCCCAGGAGCGCGTCAAGGCGCTGGCCCAGCAGGCCATGAAGGTCTGCGTCGGCGAGCGCCCGTTCGACGACGCCATCATCGGCACGGCCCGCGACGAGCTGCGCAACTGCATCGACGAGGAGTTGAGCAAACTGGCCGAGATCTACGGCTTCGTCATCCAGAACGTGGTGGTGCCGGAAGTGGTCCTCTCGCCGGAGGTCCAGGCCGCGCTGGACGCCATCGTCCAGAGCCGGCTGGAGACCGAGAAGGCCGCCCAAGACAAGCTGCGGGCCGAGGCCCAGGCGCAGGCCGAACAGGCCCGCCAGGAAGGCGAGATCCGCGTGGAGCAGAGCCGCATCCAGGAGGAGACCAAGCAGCAGACCATCCTGGCCCAGCTGGAGCGCGATAAGATCCAGGCCCAGCAAGCCGTGATCCAGGCCGAGAAAGCCAACGAGCTGGCCCGCGTGGAAGCCGAACGCCAGATCATCGAGGCGCAGAAGTCCAACGACCTGTTCGCGGCGCAGCAAGACCTGGAGATCAACCGCGCGCTGGCCCTGGCCGCGACCGAGAAGGCCAAGGCCGACCTGGCCATGCAGCTGGCCTTGGCCGAGATCTACGCCGAGAACCCGGCCTACCTGCAGCTCCAGATCGCCCAGGCCAACGCCAGCGCTCTGCAGCCCACCGACAAGATCATCTTCACACCCGAGGGCACGACGCCCACGATCGTCCTGCCCGGCCCGGGCATCACGCCCACCGTCAACACCGAGCCGCGTTAACGCGCGCGTGACTGAATCAAAAGGGCGGGCCGTGCGGCCCGCCCTTTTGGGTTGCCAGCCCTCAGCGCTCAGCGGCGGCGCGTCGCCTTGGGACGCGCCGCCGGGCCGCAGTGGCGGTCGAACCAGGCCAGCATGCGGTCCAGCCGGTCCACGCGGTGCAGCGGCTCGCCGGAGCGCGACATCTCATGGCCTTCGCGCGGGTAGCGGATGAAGATCACTGTGCGCTTGAGGCGCTTCAACGCGGCATAGAGCTGTTCGGCCTCAGACACTGGGCAGCGGTAGTCCTGGTCCTGGTGTTCGATGGCCAGCGGCGTGCGGATGCCGCGCACATAGGCCAGCGGCGACTGCTTCCAGAGCTTCTCCAAATCGTCGAAGCCCAGCGTCTCGAACTCGCGCTCCACCAGCTGCGGGATGTCGCTGGTGCCGAAGAACGAAGTCAGGTTGTACAGGCCGCGCTGCGCCCAGGCGCAGGCGAAGCGCTGGTCGCGGCTGACGATCCAGGCCGTCATGTAGCCGGCGTAGCTGCCGCCGGTGAGCGCCAGCCGGCGCTCGTCCACAAACCCCTGGGCCACCACCTGCTCCACCCCGGACAGGATGTCGTGCATGACGTGGTCACCCCAGTCGTTGCGGATGATGAGCGAGTGCGCCTCGCCGTAGCCGTCCGAGCCGCGCGGGTTGCAGAAGTAAACGGCGTAGCCGCGCGCGGCCTGCAGCTGCCATTCAAACCACATGGCCGGGATGGACGGCCCCCACATCACCCACGGCCCGCCGTGCATGCTCACCACCAGCGGGACCTTCTGGCCGCGGCGCAGGCCGGGCGGCTTGAGCAGCCAGCCCTGGATGCGGCGGCCGTCCGGGGCCGTGTGCCAGACTTCCTCGATCGGGGCGACCTGGCGGCCGGCCAGGAATTGGTCATTGAAGCGCGTCAGACGCTGCTCGGCGCGGCCAGCCGGGTTGGTCAGGTAGACGTCGCCGGGCCGCTCCGGCGTATTGGCCACAAACGCGATCGCGCCGGCCTGATCCAGGCTGAAGGACAGCAGATTGCGCCGGCCCTTAACCACCGCTTCGATCTTGTCGCCGGCCAGGCTGGCGCGATACAGGTGCGTGCTGCCGCGGTCGTTGACCAGAAAGTAGATCCAGTGTGAATCAGCCGACCAGCGGAAATCCCCAACGCCGCGGTCAAAACTGAAGGTCAACTCGCGGGCGGCGCCGCCGCCCACCGGCAGAACCGCCAGCCGTGCGCGCTGGCCCCACGAGCCCTCGTCCGGCGTCCGCACCGTGGCAATCCAGCGCCCATCCGGCGAGACCCGGGCGTCGAAGTAATCAAAGCCAGGGTTGGTCAGGAACTTGTACGGTTTGCGGCCCTTGGCCGGCACCGGCACGCGCACCACCGCCCGGTAGTTCCACGGGTCGTGCTCGGGCTCGCGGCCCTGGATGGAGAGGAGGGCGGCGCCGTCCTTCGTCCACGTGATCGTGTCGAAGTCCAGTTCGCCATCGGTCAGCCGGCGCGCCGGCCCGGGCGCCGGCTCCGGCGTCGACGGGACCGCGATCACATAGACGTGCGTGCGTCGGTCGTCGAAGAACTCGGTGCCGGAGCGGTACGGCAGGCGCGTGATGACGCGCGGGTCGGACTTCTTCTTCTCGGCGTCGTCCTGGCGCTCTTTGCGCTGGCGCGCCTCCAGGGCGTCGGCTGGCGGCGGCGCCGCGGTGCCGGCGTCCTCTTTTGCGCGCTCCTCGGCGTTGACGTCCGCCAGGAAGGCCAGGCGCCGGCCGTCCGGACTCCAGACCGGGTTGCGCGCGCCGTTGGGCTGGGCCGTGAGCGGCCGGGCCTCGCCGCCGGCCACGTCGATCAGGTGGATCTGCGGCCGGTCGCCGCGCGCCGACACAAAGGCCAGCGTCCGGCTGTCCGGCGACCAGCGTGGCTGCGTGTCCGACTTCGGCCCAAACGTGAACTGGCGCGGCTTGGCCGACCGGTCGGCCAGATCAATCAGCCAGATGTGGCGCTCATACTGGTTGCCCAAGCGGTCGATCGTCACGCGGACGAAGGCCAGGCGCCGGCCGTCCGGGCTGATTTGCGCGTCTTCGACCGATTGCAGTTCATACAGGTCTGGAGCGGTGAAAGGTTGTGGGGTGGCCAATGCGGGCTCCTATCTGTGAACGCCGGGCGGGCGGGCCGAGGGCCGCTCACTCGCCCAGCGGTTTGTAGAGTGGTTGGTCCTTGGCCCGGGCGCGGCACTCCGGGCACGGGCAGAGTTCGCGCAGGTACGGCCAGGTATACAGGCCGGTCTTGTGGCCGTCAGTCCACTCCGGCGCCAGGGCGTAGTTGCCCACCGGCTCCAGGCGCGCGATCTCATAGCTCTTGGCGCGGGCGAGCGGGATCGTCAGCAGCAGATTGTCGACGTCCGGGGGCTTGCCCATGTTGTCATGGCCGCCGCGGCACTCGACGCACGGGCAGCCTTCGCGCAGGAAGTCCCAAGGGTAGGTGCTGTGGTGGCCGTCATCCCAGGCCACGTTCAGCAGTCGTTTTCCACGATCGAGGGTGAGGGCAGTTGGTCTTGGCATAGCGGTTGGATTCGGACAGGAGGGCTGGCGCTCAGGGGCCCTGGACGACCTGTAAGTAGTTCTGAACACCCCAGCCGAAACGTGAGCCGGTGGCGGGGTCCACCAAGTACCACCAGACGAAGCCGTCCGCTTCGGTCGGGCCGGCCTGCACCTGGAAGACCTCGCGCTCGAGGGCCAGATAGTTGACGCCGGCCTGCAGGCTCGGCTCCGAGCGCAGGTTCAGGAAACCGGCATCGCCGGTCCCGGTGACCTGGACGTAGGCGCCGATCTGGACGTCGCCGGGCGGAGGCGCCGGCGGGGTTGCGGTGGGTGGTTCGGCCACGCCCCCCGGAGGCGTAATCGGAACGGCCGGCGCGGTGGCGGCGGCCGGGACGGCGGGCGCCGTCACCAGCGCCACGGTCGCGGTCGGCCGCGGGAGGTCGGCGCTGCGCGTCAACGCGGCGGCGGCCGCGAAGACGAGCGCGGCCAGCAGGCAGGCCGCCGCCACCAGTCCCAGCAGCCACCAGGGGATAAAGCCGGCCGAGTCGCGCGGCGGCGGCGCTGCGGATCGCACGGGTCAGGCCTCGGCGTCGAAACGCGCCACCAGGACGGTGATGTCGTCGAAGGCCGGCGCGTCGCCGCGAAACTCAAAGACGTCGTTGAAGATGGCCGAGCACACGATCTTGGCCGAGGCCGTGCGCTGGCGCTCCACCAGGGCCACCAGGCGCTCTTCCGTGTAGGCGTTGTTGTCGCGGTCCACGGCGTCCGGCACCCCATCGGAGTAGGCCACCAACAGGTCGCCGGGCCGCAGGTCCACCTGACGCTCCTCCAGGCTGAGGTCCGGCCACATGCCCAGGAAGCGCCCATCCGCGTCCAGGTGCTCCGGCGGGCCGCCGGCGGCCCGGAAGAGCAGCGGCTTGTCCTGGCCGGCGCGCACATAGCGCAGGCGGCCGGTGTTCACGTCCAGGAGGCCATAGAAGACGGTGACGAACATGTCGTCGTTGGTGGAGACTTCCATCAGGCCGTTGTGCACGGCCAGCGCCACCTCGGCCGGCGACAGGCTGCGCCGGGCATGGGCCAGAAAGAGCGTGCGGGTGACGGCCATGATCAGGGCGGCGTGGACGCTCTTGTCTGAGACATCGGCCATCAGCAGACCAAGATGGTCGTCGTCCACGCGGATCACGTCATACAGGTCGCCGCCGACGTGGCGGGCCGGCACGTTGCGGCCGAAAAACGAATAGCCCTGGGCGGCCGGAAACTTGGACGGCAGCAAGCTGCGCTGAACCTCGCCCGCGATCTCCATCTCGTGCTCGAGCTTCTCCTTTTGCACCAGCTCGGCCTGGGCGGCCTTGAGCTCGTCGTAGGCGCGCCGCAGCTCGTCGTTCTTGCGCGTCAGATCGGCGATGGTGGCCTGGCCGGAGGCGCGCACATTCGAGACGAAGCGCCGGATCATGGCCATGGCCAGCTGCGGGCTGTTGCTGAGCAGCTGCTGGAACTCGTCTTCCGAGATCTCCAGCAGCGTGGACTTGGTCGTGGTGGTGACGGTGGCCGTGCGCGCCTTCTTCTCCAGCAGGGCCATCTCGCCGAAGAACTCGCCGGGGCCGCGCATCGTCAGCAGCCGCTTGGCGTGATCGCCAAGCTTCTGGGTGATCTCCACCTGGCCGTCGGCGACGATGTAGAAGATGTGCTCCAGCTCGCCTTCATAACAGAGGGTGTGCTCGGCCGGATAGACTTGCGCCACGCAGGCGGCGGTCAGCGCCTGCACATCGGCTTCGGCGACGCCCGGAAACGCCTGGCGGAGGATGGCCGGGATATCGGGCGCGGTACGGAGCGGGGCGCCGTCAGATTGGTTGGCTTGAGTCATGGCTGGCGCTCCCCGACGCTTAACCCCGGCGCTTGGCGGGCTTGGCGCCGCGCCCGGCGGTCGTCGGCTTCTTGGGCTTAGGGTTGGCCTTGGCCGGCTGGCTCGGCCGCGCCGAGGCGTTGCCGCCCTTGGCCTTGGTCTTGGTCTTGGACGAGGCCGCGGCCGCCGCGCCCTGGCTGGCGGCGGGCTTAGCGGGCTTAGCGGGTTTGGCCGGTTTGGCGTTGGGACGAGCCGGGGCCGCCGCCTTGCCGATGGCCGGCGGAGCTTCAGCCGGAGCAGCGGCGGGGGCCGGCGCCGAACTCAATTCCGCCGGGCGGGCCGTGCGCGGGCGCCGGTGGCCGCGTTCATCCAGCCATTGCAGCAGCCGTTCGATCGGCCAGGCGTTGATGACGTTCTCGGCCGTGGCCCAGCCGCGCCGGGCCGTGCCGACTCCGTAGTGGGCGAAGTTGAAGTGGTCCGGGTGGTGGGCGTCGGTGTTGATGGCCAGCCGGCAGCCCAACTCCAACGCGCGCTTGATGTGGACGTCGTCCAGGTCCAGGCGCTGCGGGTTGGCGTTGACTTCCAGGGCCACGCCGCTCTCGGCCGCCGCGCGCAGCACGGCCTCCATGTCCAGATCGGCCCCTTCCCGATCCGGCAGCAGGCGGCCGCTGGGATGGCCGATGATGTCCACGTGCCGGTTGCGGATGGCGTTGAGCAAGCGCTCGGTGATGCGGTGCCGGTCCTGGCGCAAGGAGGTGTGCAGCGAGGCCACGACGATATCCAGGTCCTCGAGCACGTCGTCGCTGTAATCCAGGTGGCCGTCGGCGCGGATCTCCACCTCGGCCCCTTGCAGCAGGCTGAAACTGGTGCCCAGCTCGGCCTGGACGCTGTCGATCTCGCGGCGCTGCTGGCGCAGGCGCTCCACCGTCAGCCCGCCGGTCACCCCCAGGCTCTGGGAGTGGTCGGTGATCGCCAGGCAGCGCAGGCCGCGGGAGCGCGCCGCCTGAGCCATCTCGCGGATGCTGGCCTGCCCGTCGCTCCACGTCGAATGGGCGTGCAGGTCGCTCTGCAATTCGCGCAGCTCCACCAGCTTGGGCAGCTTGCCCAGGCGGGCGGCCTGGATCTCGCCGCGGTCCTCGCGCATTTCCGGCGGGATGTAGGCCAGCCCGACCGTGCGGTAGACTTCGGCTTCGGTGGCGCACAAGAGCTCGCCGCCATCTTTGCGCTGGAAGGCGTTCTCGCTCAGCGACAGGCCCTTCTCCAGGGCCAGCTCCCGGACGCGGACGTTGTGGTCCTTGCTGCCGGAGAAATACTGCAGCGCCGTGCCGAAACGGTCCGGCGACAACACGCGCAGGTCGGCTTGCAGGCCGAGATCCAGCTCCACCGAAGTCTTGGTGGGGCCTTGGGCCAGCACCCGCGCCACCTGCGGATGGGTGACGAAAGCCGCCATCACCGGCCGGGCATCTTCGGCGCCCACCAGAAAATCCATGTCGCCGATGGTAGCGCGCATCCGGCGCAGGCTGCCGGCCACTTCGGCGACCTTGACGCCCGGCAGGCCGCGCAGGTACTTGAGGATATCCTGGGCCACCGGCCAGACCTGCCCGAGCGGCATCCGGCCAGTGGCGTGGCGCCGCGCCTCGATGCCGGTCAGGATCTTGGCCTCGGTCTTTTCGCCCAGGCCGGCCAGGTTGCGCAGCTTGCCGGTGCGGGCCGCCAATTCCAACTCTGGCAGCGTGGTGACGCCCAGCTTCTTCCAGATCAGGGCCACCCGCTTGGGGCCGAGGTCCGGCACGGTGAGCAGCTCGGCCAGGCTGACCGGCACCTCCTGCTTCAGACGCTCAAAGAAGGTCAGCCGGCCGGAATTGAGCAGCTCGTCCACTTTGTCGGCGATGGCCGGGCCGATGCCCGGGATCTCGCGCAGCCCGCCCTCGCGCCAGACGTCGCGGATCGGCCGCGAGAACTCGCGGAAAGTGTCGGCCGCGCGCCGGTAGGCGAGCACCTTGAAGATGACCTCACCCTTGATCTCCAGCAAATCGGCGATGGTGGCGAAAATGTGGGCGAGTTCTTTGTTGGTCATAGGGATCCCAACCCGCTGTTCGTCGGCCACAGCCAGGGTGCGCTTACTGATTAGGCCCCGCGAAGTTCTGGATCAACAGCCACTGCCGGCCGTTATAGCCAATCCCGATGCCGACCGCCACGTAGTTCGGGCTGAGGATATTGCGGGCATGCGGCGGGTCCGTCATGAACCACCCCATGGCCACATCCACAATCGCCGGCGGACTCTTGATCGAACCGTACCAGTTTTCGCCCAGATAGGGGCTGGTGTAGCCGGCCGCTCGCATCCACTCACGGGCGAGCGGCGCGCCCGTGACCGGGTCGTTATGACCAGTGTAACCGCGGGCGACCATGTCGGCGACGCGGGCGCGCGCGATTCCCATCAACGTCTCGTCCCGCGCCAAGGGCGCCACGCCTGCCGCCGCCCGCTGGGCGTTGATCAAGTCGATGGTGTATTGCTCCGCTGCGGCAGCGTCGCCGTCCAGCCCAGCCGTGGGCGCGACGGGCGTCGGCAGCGGGGCCTGGACCACTTCCGGCGCGGTCGTGGGCGCCGGCACGATGACGTCTGGCGCGGCGGGCTGGACCAGGGCAGCCACCGCCGTCGCGCTGGGTTCGGTTGTCGCCGTGGCCGTCGCAGCCAGAACAGGTGTTTCGGTCGCCCTCGGCGTCACTGTCGCCGTAAAGGTCGCCACGGCCATGGCGAACGCTGGTAAGGTGGCCGTGGCCGCCGGCGTTGGCGTCAACGGCTGGATGGTGCAGGCCGCCAGGCTCAACGCCGTCGCCGCCAGCGCACCAGTCAGGATCGGCCCTTTCACGCGGGGATTATACTGGATTTCAAATCTGACGCCCGTGTTATACTGGGCTCGCCGCCGGGCCCACCGCCGCCAACTGCTGGAGGCCGGAGTGCGATATTCCTCCCCACCTGATCCAAAATCCTATGCCGAACAAGTGTATGCCTGGGTACGCCAGATACCGGCCGGCCGGGTAGCCACCTATGGTCAGATCGCGCTGCTGATCCCGCCGCCGGCCGGCGTCACCGCCGACGATTATCGCCGGGCAGGCGCAATCTGGACCGGCGGCGCGATGGCGAATGCCCCGGACGACGTCCCCTGGCAGCGCGTCATCAACAGCCAGGGCAAGATCAGCACCCGCCCGGGCCTTGGGCCGGCCGTCCAGCGCAACCTTCTGGAACAGGAGGGCGTCGTCTTCGACGCCAAGGACCGGGTGGATCTCAAGCGGTACGGCTGGACCCCCGGCCAGGACAGCGCCGACCAGCCCAGCCTGCTCTAGGCCTCCGGCCGCCGGGCCGGTGTTTTCCGCGCCCAATCAGCCTCCAGCCAAAACCCGTGTTCAGGGACCGGAAGCATGCCGTTGCACGAGTCGGTCGCCAACCTGCACTGCCACACGCCTTACTCGGATGGGGAGTGGTATCACGCCGAGATCGCCCAGGCGGCCCTGGCCGCCGGCCTGGACATGGTCTGCGTGACCGACCACAACGTATGGGTGAAGGGGCCGGAGCGTTACTACCACAAAGAGGACCGGCGCGTTTTGTTGCTGGTCGGCGAAGAGATCCACGACCCCACCCGGCGCCCCCAGGTCAACCACCTGCTCGCCTACAACCACCAGAGCGAACTCGCCGACCGGGCCGCGGACCCGCAGCGCCTGATCGACGCCGTGCGGGCCGCGGGCGGCCTGGCCTTTCTGGCCCACCCCTTCGATAGCTCGGTCTTCGGCGCGGACCCCATCCGCTGGGTGGACTGGGACGTGGACGCGTACACCGGGTTGGAAATCTGGAACTACATGTCGGACTGGGCGCGGCTGCTCACGTCCCGGCCGAACGCCATCCGCTACGCGTTCAACCCCGAGCTCGGAGTGAGCGGACCGGCGCCCGAGACGCTGGCCAAATGGGACGCGCTCACGCTGGCCGGGCGGCGCGTGGTGGGCATCGGCAACGCCGACGCCCATGCCAACGTCTACAGCCTGTGGGGGCTGACGCGCTGCCTGTTTCCCTACGAGTTCCTGTTTCGCCAGGTCAACACCCACCTGCTCACGCCGGCGCCGCTGACGGGCGAGGCCGCCGCCGACCGCGATCTGCTGATGCAGGCGCTGGCGCAGGGCCACGCCTTCGTCGGCTACGACGGTCTGGCTGACACGCGCGGCTTCCGGTTCACGGCCAGCGGCGACCGCGGCGCGCTGCTGATGGGCGACGAGGCCGCCAACCGCGGCGGCCTGACGCTCCAGATCGCGGCCCCGCAACCCGCCCGGCTGCGCCTGCTGCGCGACGGGCGCGAAGTGCTGCAGCGCGAGGCCCAGACTCTGACGCACGTCCTGCCGCCCGGCGAGACCGGCGTGTTCCGGGCCGAGGCGCACCTGGCCTTCAAGGGGCGGCTGCGCGGCTGGATTTACAGCAACCCCATCTACATCCGCGCCTGAGCGCGGCCGATCAGCACAGCGTGGCCGGCCCGCCCGGCGCGCCGAGGAGACACGACTATGGAGTTGGGACTGAAGAACCGGGTGGCGCTGGTGGCCGCCTCGTCTAAGGGGCTGGGGCGGGCCTGCGCCCACGAGCTGGCCAACGAGGGCGCGCGGGTGGCCATCTGCGCCCGGGACGGCGCCGTCCTGAACGCGGCTCGGGACGCCATCGCCGGGGACACCGGAGCGGAGGTGCTGGCCGTCGTCGCCGACCTGACCAAGCCGGATGATTGCGCGCGCGTGGTGGCTGAGACCGTGGCGCGCTTCGGCGGCCTGCACATCCTGGTGACCAACGCCGGCGGCCCGCCGGCTGGCTACTTCATGGAGTTCGACGACAGCGCCTGGCAGGCGGCGGTCAACCTGTCGCTGATGAGCACCGTGCGCCTGATCCGCGCCGCCCTGCCCCACCTCAAAGCCGCGCGCTGGGGCCGCCTCATCAACATCACCAGCCTGAGCGTCAAAGAACCGCTGGACAACCTGATCCTGTCTAACTCGGTGCGCGCCGCCGTGCACGGGCTGGCCAAGACCCTGGCCAACCAGCTGGCGCCGGACGGCATCACGGTCAACAACGTCATGCCCGGCTACACCCAGACCGACCGCATCAACCAGCTGGCGGCCGCCAACGCGGCCAAGAGCGGCCAGACGGCCGAGGCGGTGTTGGCGGAGATGGGCAAGCCCATCCCCATGGGGCGCGTCGGCCAGCCGGAGGAGTTCGCGGCGCTGGTGGCCTTCCTGGCCTCCGAGCGCGCCAGCTACATCACGGGCGTCAGCGTGCCCGTGGACGGCGGCCGCATCCGGGCTTCGTTCTGAGCGGCGCCGCGCTAACGCGGCGGATCATCGCCGGCGCGGTCCAGGCAGATCAGCCGGAACATGATCACCAGGAACACGGCCGTCCCGGCCAGGGCGACGGCCACTTCCCAGGGTCCCGGGGCGGCGCCATGCAGAAGCGGGCGGAGATAGACGGGGCTCATGGGCCGGGGTGCGGCGCTCTCAGAGTGTCTGTCCGCTGAAAAACGGGCCGAAGTCGGCCAATGCCATTGACTTCGACCCGTCCAGGGCCACTATCTTTGAGTTCTGACACCTACACGTCCAGGTTCTTGACGTTCTTGGCGTGTGTCTGGATGAAGCGCCGGCGCGGGTCCACGGCTTCGCCCATCAACATATCGAACGTGCGGTCGGCCTCGGCGGCGTCCTCGATGTTCACCAGCAGCAAGGTGCGGTTGGCCGGGTTCATCGTGGTATCCCAGAGCTGCTCGGCGTTCATCTCGCCCAGACCCTTGAAGCGCTGCAGGCTGACCTTCTCGCTGTCTTTGCCAAGCGCCTGGAGCGCGCGGTCCTTGTCCGCGTCGTTGTAGACGTACTGCACGTTCTTCTTGTGCTCGATGCGGTACAGCGGCGGCTGGGCGATGTACAGGTGCCCGGCCTCGATCAGCGGCTGCATGTAGCGGAAGAAGAAAGTCAGCAGCAGCGTGCGGATGTGGCTGCCGTCCACGTCGGCGTCGGTCATCAGGATCACGCGGTGGTAGCGCAGGCCGTCCAGGCCGAAGTTGTCGCCGATGCCGGTGCCCAGGGCCGAGATCAGCGCCTTGACCTCGTTGTTGCTCAGGATCTTGTCCAGACGCGCCCGCTCGGTGTTGAGGATCTTGCCGCGCAGCGGCAGGATCGCCTGGAAGGCGCGGTCCCGGCCCTGCTTGGCCGAGCCGCCGGCGCTGTCACCCTCGACGATGTACAGCTCGCACCTAGCTGGGTCGCGCTCGGAGCAATCCGCCAGCTTGCCGGGCAGCGTCAGGCTCTCCAGCGCGCTCTTGCGGATCACCAGGTCGCGCGCCTTCTTGGCCGCCTCGCGGGCGCGCGCCGAGGTCAGACACTTCTCGATGATGGCCTTGGCCTCGCGCGGGTTTTCCTCCAGGAAAGCGCCAAAGGCCTCAGCCGTCACCTGCTGGGTGGCGGTCTGGACCTCCGGGTTCATCAGCTTGACCTTGGTCTGGCTCTCAAACTGCGGCTCACGGTGCTTGATGCTGACGATGGCGGTCAGGCCTTCGCGGGTGTCCTCGCCGGAGAAATTGGGGTCGGCGTCCTTGAGCAGGCCGCTCTTGCGGGCGTAGTCATTGATCACGCGGGTCAGCGCCGAGCGCAGGCCGGTGAGGTGCGTGCCGCCGTCGACGGTGTTGATGGTGTTGGCGAACGAGTAGACCGACTCGTTGTAGGCGTCGGTGTACTGCACGGCCACCTCGATGCCGACATCGTCGATATCCTTCTCGACGTGAACCACCGGGTGCAGGGTGGCGCGGGTGCGGTTGAGGTAGCGCACGAACGACTTGATGCCGCCCTCGAAGTGGAAGGCCATCTCGCGGCCGTCGCGCAAGTCCCGGAACTCCAGCCACACGCCGCGGGTGACGAACGCCATCTCGCGGAAGCGCGCCACCAGCACGTCGAACTTGTAATCCAGATCCGGCTCACGGAAGATGGTCCGGTCGAACTTGAAGGTCTGGGTCGTGCCGGTCTCGCTCTCCGGGGCCGTGTCGATCTGGCGGATCTGGCCGGTGGGCACGCCGCGCTCGTAGCGCTGCAGCCAGACCTTGCCGTCGCGCTGGACGCGCGTCTCGAACCATTCCGAGAGCGCGTTGACGGCCGAGACGCCCACGCCGTGCAGGCCGCCCGACACCTTGTAACCGCCGCCGCCGAACTTGCCGCCGGCGCCGATCACGGTCATGACCACATCGACGGTCTCCATCGGCCGGCCCTGCGCGTCGCGCTTGGTGGGGTGCGGGCCCACCGGGATGCCGCGCCCGTTGTCGGCGATGCTGACAGTGCTGTCCGGCTGGATGGTCACCTGGATGCGGTTGCACACCCCGGCCAGCGCTTCGTCGATGGCGTTGTCGACGACCTCGTAAACCAGGTGATGCAGGGCCTTGATGTCCGTGCCGCCCACGTACATGCCGGGGCGCTTGCGGACGTGCTCGATGCCCTCCAGCGCCTGGATCGAGCCGACATCATAGGTTGCAGTCTGATCAGCCATGCCCAACTCCGTTATTGCCCGAGACCGCCGCCCGGCTCTTGTCTGGGGCCTCAGCCCGCTGAAGCCGGCCGCGCCGCGCGCTGCGTCTCCGTCCACCAACGATAGCGGTCTTTGTAGAAGACAAAGGTGGCCGCGATCAGGGCCGTCGAGACCAGGGCGTGCCCGGCCACACCAATGATCAGAAACCACGAGTCGTCGCCGGGCAGGTTCCAGACGAAGCCCAGGCCGAGGTTGATCAGCGCCACCGCCACGAACAGGCCCGTGGTCTGCGGCAGGCTGCTCTGCACGAGCCGCAAGCTGTCCCACAACGAGCCGAACAACCCGCGCCGCTGCAGGACGATGCCGTGCAGCGTGAACCCGCCGAAGACCAGCACCCACAGCAGCAGCGTGACCCCCAACACCGAAGCGATATTGCCGAGCAGCGGGCTGATGAGGGCCACCAGCGCCGCCAGGACCAGCGTCGGCGCGCCCAGCAGGAACAGCACCAGCACCAGCAGCAGGGCCAGGGCCGTCAGGCGCGCCCAATCCCCGCCCAGGTGCCGCGCCAGACTCACCCCGTCGATGCGGGCGTCGCGCACCTGCTGGGCGATGCCGGCGAAGTACACGGCTCCCAGCAGCAGGCCGGTCAGCACAAACATCCCAAACAGCAGGAGATAGATCAGGACATTATCGACCGGCCAGACGGCGGCGGCCCCCCACGGCACACTGGCCGAGGGCCGGCCGGCCATCAGGCTGGGCACGCCCAGCGGGGCCGTGCTCAGGACGGACAAGAGGTTGAAGGCGCCGCCCAGCGCCAGGAGCGATTGGCGCAGGCTGTCCAGCATCGGCTGGACGGTCTCGGCGTCCGGCCCAGTGGCGGGCTCGGCCAAAACCCGGGCGGCCGCCTCCATCAAGGGCAGGATCGACAGGCGCGGCCCCAGCCACAACAGCAGATCCAGGGCCAGCGGCAGCAGGATCAGGCCCAGCTGCGCGTTGACGGTCTCAAAGCCGGCCGTCAGAGCGGCCACCACGCCCAGAGGAGGCGCGGGCGTCCGGTTCCGGTGCACGGAAGCATTCATAGCCTGTGATTCTACCACACCTGGCCGTCGGTCACCGGCGCGAATCACCGCATTTTTCCGGGTTTTTTTGCGGTTTCTGGGTCCGCCGCGCGTAGGCTGATCGTTGGTTGACCCGCCCCGCCGCCCTGGCTAAAATTCCCGCGCCGGCAGGGGGCACCTCAAAGCGAAAGAACACAAACCGCATGGACCAATTCGTCATCGAAGGCGGTCACCCCCTGCACGGGACCGTGACGCCGTCCGGGAACAAGAACGCCGCCCTGCCTCTGCTGGCGGCCTGTCTGCTGACCGCCGAGCCGGTCACCGTCCACAACGTCCCGCGCATCCGCGACGTGGAGACGATGCGCCAGCTCCTGTGCGACCTGGGCACGACCGTGGAAGACCTGGGGCCGAACACCTGGCGCCTGCACACGCCGGCCGTGCTGAAAGCCCGGTTGGACCCGGAGTTGTGCCGGCGGATCCGGGCCTCCATGCTGCTGGCCGGGCCGCTCCTGGCGCGCCACGGCGAGGTGGAGCTGCCGCCGCCGGGCGGCGACGTGATCGGGCGCCGGCGCGTGGACACCCACCTGCTGGCGCTGGAGGCGCTCGGCGCCGAGATCACCTACGACGAGGCCCAGTTCGTGATGCGCACGCGCGGCCTGCACGGCGCCCAACTGCTGCTGGACGAGGCCAGCGTCACCGGCACCGAAAACGCCATCATGGCGGCTGTGCTGGCGCCCGGCGACACCGTCCTGCGCAACGCCGCCTCCGAACCGCACGTCCAGGAGCTCTGCCAGTTCCTCAACCGTCTCGGCGCGCGCATCGAGAACATCGGCTCGAATACGCTCACCATCCACGGCGTCCCGGCGCTGGGCGGCGGCGAGCACACCATCGGCGCGGACTACCTGGAGGTCATGTCGCTGGTGGGCGCGGCGGCCGTCACCGGCGGCGCGATCCGCATCCGCAACGCCGGCCTCCAGCACCTGGACATGATCGGCCTGGTCTTCCGGCGCCTGGGCGTGCGCTGGCTGGCCGACGGCGACGACCTGCTCGTCCCGGCCGAACAATCGTTGACCGTGGTGCCGGACCACGGCGGCGCCATCCCCGAGATCAAGACCAACGTCTGGCCGGCCTTCCCCACCGACCTGACCAGCATCGCCATCGCCGTGGCCACGCAGGCGGCCGGCTCCGTGCTGTTCCATGATTGGATGCACTCCGGGCGCATGTACTTCACCGACAAGCTGGTGCAGATGGGCGCGCGCATCATCCTGGCTGACCCGCACCGCTGCCTGGTGCAGGGGCCGAACTACCTGCAGGGCGAGCGACTGGAGTCGCCGGACATCCGCGCCGGCATGGCCCTGCTGCTGGCCGCGCTGTGCGCGCGCGGCCCGTCCGTCATCCGCAACATCGGCCAGATCGAGCGCGGCTACGAGCGCATCGACGAGAAGCTGCGCGGGCTTGGTGCTAAAATAGAGCGTGTTACAGCCTGACCCAAGCCATTCACGGTCCGGCGCGAACCTTCGCCCGGCCCAGTTCTGCAGCAGGAGAGATTATGAGCACGAAGATCAAAGCCATCCGCGCCCGGGAGATCCTTGATTCGCGCGGCAACCCCACCGTCGAAGCCGACGTCGTCCTCGAGAACGGGTCCACCGGCCGGGCGGCCGTCCCGTCTGGCGCCTCCACCGGCCAGCACGAGGCCCTGGAACTGCGCGACGGCGACAAGAAGCGTTACCTCGGCAAAGGCACCAGCCAGGCGGTCGGCAACGTGCAGCAGCACATCGCCCCGGCCCTGCTGGGCTTCGACGCCGCCAACCAGGCCGGCCTGGACCAGAAAATGCTGGACCTGGACGGCACGCCCAATAAGTCTAAGCTGGGCGCCAACGCCATCCTGGCTGTCTCCATGGCGGCGGCCCGGGCGGCCGCCGGCCACCTGCCGCTGTACAAGTACCTGGGCGGCGACGACGCCCACATCCTGCCGGTGCCGATGATGAACGTCCTCAACGGCGGCGCGCACACCGGCTGGAGCACCTTCCCGTTCCAGGAGTTCATGCTCGCCCCGGTGGGGGCGCCGACCTTCAAAGAGGCGCTGCGCTGGGGCGCCGAGTGCTACCACGCCCTGAAGAGCGTCCTCAAGGAGAAGGGGCTGGCCACCGGCGTCGGCGATGAAGGCGGCTTTGCCCCGGCCATCACCGACCTGGAGGAAGTGGTCAAGGTCCTGATCGCGGCCATCGAAAAGGCCGGCTACAAGCCCGGCGACGACATCGTCCTGACGCTGGACCCGGCCGTCAGCGAGCTGCACAAGGACGACGGCAAGTATCACCTGAGCAAGGACCAGGTGCTGACCAGCGGCGAGATGGTGGAGTTGTGGACGCGCTGGCGCAAGTTCTACCCGATCGTGTCGATCGAGGACGGCATGGCCGAGGACGACTGGACCGGCTGGAAGCAGCTCACCGACGCGCTGGGCGCCACCACCCAGCTGGTGGGCGACGACCTGTTTGTCACCAACGTCGAGCGCCTGGGCCGCGGCATCAAGGAGGGCATCGGCAACTCGATCCTGATCAAGCTCAACCAGATCGGGTCGGTGACCGAGACGATCAGCGCCATCAAGATGGCCCAGGCCGCCGGCTACACCGCCGTCAGCTCGCACCGCAGCGGCGAGACCGGCGATACGTTCATCTCCGACCTGGCCGTGGCCCTCAACACCGGCCAGATCAAGACCGGCGCGCCCTGCCGCAGCGACCGCGTGGAGAAGTACAACCAGCTCCTGCGCATCGAGGAAGAGCTCGGCAGCCGCGCCGTCTACGCCGGCCGCAACGCCTTCAAGAAATAACCGCCGGGTTCAAACCGCCCGCCGCCACGCAAGACGGAAGACGACGGACCGCCCCGCCCGCGTCTTCCGTCTTGCTCTATTGAGCCGACCAGCCTGGAGGTCCCGCTATGCAGTCCGCCAACCCGTCGCCGTTCGCGGCCGTCGTCGGCCTGGGTCCGCTGCAGTCCCAGCACCCGCTCAAGAACTCCAACCGCCTGAGCAGCCTGGGCTGCGGCGGCGCGAGCCTGGTGGCTGGGCCCGTGCTCTTCGGCATCGCCCTGTTCATCGTGTGGGACACGCTGGATAAGTTCGGGCCGGCCCGGCTGGACAACGAACTACCCACCATCCTGGTGTTCGCGGGCTTCGGCCTGCTGGCGCTGTTCCTGGCGGCCTACTCGTTGTACTCGGCCTGGAAGAACTGGGGCTCGGCGGCCGCCCTGTACGAGGCCGGCTTCGCCTATGTGGACCGGCAGGGCCTGCAGCAGGTGCGCTGGGATCAAGTGGAGGCGGTCTGGCAGGCGATCACCAAGCACTATCGCAACGGCATCTACACCGGCACCACCCACGTCTACACGGTCCAGACCAAGGACAAGCGCCGGCTGACGCTGGACGACAAGTTCGACAAGATCGAGGATTTGGGCAACGCCGTGCAGCGCGGCGCCACCCAGGCGCTGTTCCCGCACTACGCCCAGGCGGTGCAGAACGGCCAGCGCGTCAGCTTTGGCCCGCTGGCCCTGGACGCGCGCGGCCTGTACTCCGGGGATAAGTCGCTGGCCTGGAACGAGATCAAGGCCGTCAAGCTGGACCGCGGCAGCCTGTCTATCAAGAAAGAGGGCGGCTGGTTCAACTGGTCCACCGTCACCGTGCCGCAGATCCCAAACTTTTTTATCTTCTACGATCTGCTCAGCCGCTTCACCAAGATCGAATAGCCGCTCACGCCTCGGCCACGCGCTTGAGCGCGACCATCGTCATGTCGTCGAAGGCCTCGCCGGCGCCGACGTGCGCCTGGACCGCGGCCTCCGTCACCGCCATGATGATCTGCGCCGGCTGGTGGCGCGTCTGGTCCATGATCTCCTTGACGCGCCCCAGGCCGAACTCCTGCCGCTCGGCGTCGATGGCGTCCGTCAGGCCGTCGGTGTAGAGCAAGACCGCGTCGCCGGGCGCCAGAACCAGTTCGTGCTCGGCGTACAGGTACTCGGCGAAGACCCCCAGCGCCGCGCCGCGCGCCGGCAGCGTGAAGGGGTCACCTTCGGCACAGACCATCACCGGCGGATTGTGGCCGGCATTGGCGAAGATCAGGCGGCCGGTGGCCGGCTCCCAGACGGCATAGAACACGGTGACGAACTGTTGTGAACGCGCGTCCGCCAGGATCAGCTCGTTGACGCGCGTCAGCGTGGCCGCCGGCGAGGTCCGGCTCATGGCCGCCGAGCGCAGCAGCGTGCGCGAGAGGGCCATGAACAGCGCCGCCGGCACGCCTTTGTCGGAGACGTCGGCGATGGCGATGCCCCAGCGTTCCACCCCGTCCGGCGAGCGCAGCCGGATGAAGTCGTAGAAGTCTCCGCCCACCAGCCGGGCCGACCGGTAGAAGGCCGCCAGCTCCCAGCCCGGCACCTGCGGGCAGGCCTCCGGCAGGAAGCTGGCCTGGATGTCGCGGCCGAGCGCCATCTCCTGCTCCAGGCGCTGCTGCAGAACCACCTCGGCGGCCAGGGCCGCGCTCTCCATGGCCATCGCCAGCTGATGGGCGATGCCGTTCAGCAGGTTGAGGCGCCGCCCCAGACCGGGCACATGTCCCACCACCAACGCGCCGCGCAGGTCCTGGCGCGCCCACAGCGGCCAGACCATGGCCAGCTCGCCGTCGAACACCGCCGCCAGGCCGTTCGGCAGCCGCGTCAGGGTGGCGCTGCTGGTGGCGGTAAACGGGTCGATCTCCAGGTCAGACGCCGCCGCTGTCAAGACCGCGCCGTTGGCGGCCAGGCCCACGCTGTGGCGCAGCGTGAAATAGCCGGCGGTGTGGTCCCAGGCGAAGATGCCGGCGTGCTCCACACCCACCAGCATCGGCATCAGCCGCACCACCATCTCCAGCGCCTCGCTCAGGGTCGGCTGCCCAGCCACAGACTCGGCCACCTGGAGCAGGGCGGCGTTGACCCAGGCCTCCTCCTGCTGAGCTTCATCCAGCAGCGCGCTCTCCAGCGCCAGCGAGGCCTGGTTGGCGATGCCGCCGATCAGGCGGATGCGATGCGTGGTGAACGGCGTTTCGCCCGGCGCCTGACCTACCACCAGCGCGCCCTGCACCTGGCCGCGCACCCACAGCGGCAGCAGGATCACCACCCCCTGCAGCAGATCATGCAAGGCGTCTGGGGCCGCGTCGTCCGGCTCCACCACCACCGGCTCCTCGGTCAGCACCATCTCGCCCAGCTTCGGCCAGTCCGCGGCCGCCAGCCCGTCCGGCAGCGCCGGCGCCGGCTGATCACCGGCATGGTGATGGGCGCGCCAGGCGAACCGGTTCTCCTCGGCCAGCAGCACCGCGCACCAGTCGACGCCCACCAGCATCGGCGTGACGCGCACCACCGTGGCCAGGGCCTCTTCCAGGCCGGGGGCTTCGGCCATCGCTTCGGCCACCTGCAGCAGGGCCGTGCTCACCCAGGCCTGCTCGCGCTGGGCCGTGTACAGGCGCGCATTCTCTATCGCCACCGAGGCCTGCGCGGCGAAGGCCGTGATCAGCTCAGCCTCCTCCGTCGGGAAATGCTCGGCCCCGGCTCGGTCCACCACCAGGTAACCGAGGTGCTCGTCCTGCACGACCAGGCTGGCGGCCAGGCAGGCATGCGGGTCTGGCAGCCGGAACAGGTCATGGTAGACGCCCTGCCGATCCAGCTGTTGAAAGTCGACGGCGGCGGGGGCCGGATCGCCGCGCGCGAAGAGCGGGATCTCCAGCGGCTGGCCGATCTGGGCGTCCACGGGCAGGTCGCGCGGGGCGCGCACCGCCCGCAGGCACAGCTCGTTCACGTCGTTGACCAGCAGGATCGAAGCGACGTCGTAGCCGACCACCCGCGCCAGCCCGCTCAGGATCAGGTCCAGCACGCCATCCAGGCTGAGCGTGGACGTGAGCGCCCCGGATACCTCGCGCAGGGTCTCGGCCAGGCGCCGGCGGCGGCGCTCGGCCTCGAACAGCCGCGCGTTGCGGATAGCGACCGCCAGCGTGTCGGCCAGCGTCTGCAGGGTCTGCACATCCTCATCACTGAAGGCGCCCACCTGCTCCGACTGCACGTCGAAGACGCCCAGCAGATGCCCGGCCATCACCAGCGGCACGGCCATCTCGGCGCGGCTGTCGCCCAGGCCCGGCCCGGGCACGTAGTCCGGGCGGGTGTGGACGTCCGGGACCACCACCGCTTTCTGGTTGCGCCCCACGGCCGCAATCAGGCCGGGGCCGTTCAGGTCGTAGCTGAGCGGCTGATGGCCCCAGCGCGCCTCCCAGGCTTCGCTGCCGGCGCGGAAGACCAACCGGCCCTCGCTGACCAGGAAGATGCGCGCCCGCGTGTAGCCGAAGCGCTCCTCCACCAGGTCCAGGACATCGCCGAGGACATCGTCCAGTTCGAGCGTGGAGACCACGGACCGGGACGTCCGCGCGATAGCGGCCAACTGCTCGGCCCGGCGCTGCTCGGCGGTGTAGACCTGGGCCTCCAGCGTCGCGAACGCGATCTGCGCGGCCAGCGAGTCGAAGAGCGAGCGCATGGCCTCGTCCACCGCCGCGCGCTGGCTTTGCACGCTCAGCACGCCCAGGACGCGGTCCTCGATTTGCAGCGGCACGGCCAACTCGCTCAACGTCGTGTCCGTCGCCGGCGGGCTGCCCTCGTCCGGCAGGTTCTGCTGGACGACGGTCCGGCGCGTCTGAGCGGCCTGGCCCACCAGTCCGGCGTTGAGCGGCACCAGCAGCGTCTGGCCCTTCCAATCGGTGCGCGTGGTGGCCACCAGACGCAGGGTGTCACCTTCCAGGATGAACAGGCTCACCAGGTATTCGCCAAACTGCTCGCCGACCAGGTCGACGGCCTGGCGGTAGAAGGCCGGCAGGGGCTGGAGGACGTTGATGCGCCGGGCGATGGCGGCCAGCAGCTGCAGCTGGGCGGCGCGCCGCTCGGTCTGCTCGAACAGGCGCGCCGTCTCGAAGGCCGCCGCCGCGTTGTTGGCGATGATCGACAGCAGGCGCAGGTCTGGCTCGCTGAAGGCCTCCGGGCGGCGGCTCTGGATGGCCATGGCGCCCAGCACCCGGTCGCCGGCCAGCAGCGGCACAAACACGGCCGAACGCGGCGGGTCGTTCGAGATGTAGCGCGGCCGGGCCGGCAGCTGGTCCATCTCGGCTTCAAAATCGCGCACGCGCAGCGGCTGGCGGCTGTCGCGCAGCCAGCCGACGATGCCCAGCGACTCGGGCGTCAGGTGCACGGTCAGCGGCGGACTCGGCTGCCCGTCCACGACCCAGATCAGCATCCGGTACAGGTCGCCTTCAAACAAGCCGAGCTGGAAGAAAGTGGTGTCCACAATCTGGCCGGCCTGGCGGTAGACGAGTTCAGCCAGCCGCGCCGAGTCCAGGCGGGCGTTGAGGATCGCCCGGCCCAGGTCGGCCAGCTGCGACAGCTCCGCCAGGCGCTGTTCCAGGGCGCGCCGGGACAGCCAGCGGCGGTAAAGCACATACCCCGCCACGGCCAGGACCAGCGCCAGCAGGAGCGCCGGAAAGAGAAGCGCAGGCCCGACCGGGTCAACCGTGGTCGGGCCTGGGGCTTGCATCAGCATGGCCTCGTGTGAGCCAAGGGCCGCCCGGGATCAACCACGGACCACCCGCACGAATTTGCGTTTACCCACCTGCACGACCGCCTCGCCTTCAAACTCCAGCCGGGCACTGATGTCGGTGACGGGCTGGCCAGCCACCTTCACCCCGCCCTGCTCCATGAGCCGGCGGGCCTCGCTCTTGGAGGCCGCCAGCTTGTGCTGGGCCAGGAACTCGGTCAGCGCCGGCGCGTCGGTGACGGTGATGGTTTCCATGTCCTCGGGCACGGCGCCCTTTTGGAAGACAGCCTGGAAGTGGGCCTCGGCCGCCGCCACCGTCCCCTCGCCGTGATAAATGGCCACGATCTCGCGCGCCAGCGCCATCTTCACGTCGCGCGGGTGCCGGCTGCCGTCCGCCAGACCGCGCTCGAAGGTCTCGATCTCGGCCGGCGTGAAGCGCGTGACCAGCCGGAAGAACGTGGGCATGGCGAAGTCCGGCAGCGACATCACTTTGCCGTACATGTCCTCGGGCGTGGTGTTGATCGGGATGACGTTGCCCGTGGACTTAGACATGCGCTTGACGCCGTCGGTGCCGGGCAGGATGCCGTGGATGATGCCCACCAGCGGCCGCTGGCCGAGGGCCTCCTGCAGCTTGCGCCCGGCGACGATGATGTTAAAGAGCTGGTCAGACCCGCCCACCTGCACGTCGGTCTGCATCGCCACCGCGTCGTAGCCCTGCATCAGCGCATAAAAGGTCTCGTGCAGGTAGATCGGCTCGCCGGCCTCCAGGCGCTTGGCGAAGTTCTCGCGCACCAGGAACTGCTGCACGGTGAAGTTCTGGCCCAGCCGGATCAGCTCCAGCAGCGAGAGCTCGGCCAGCCACTCGCCGTTGTAGCGCACGCGCGTCCGCTGGGGGTCCAGGATGCGGAAGGCCTGGTCGGCGTACGTCCGGGCATTGTCGGCCACCTGGTCCTGGGTCAGCACCGGCCGGGCCTTGTTCTTGTCCGACGGGTCGCCCACCAGGGCCGTGTAAGTGCCGATCAGGAACGTCACGTCGTGGCCCAGGTCCTGGAACTGGCGCAGCTTGCGCATCGAGATGGTGTGGCCCAGGTGCAAGTCCTTGGAGGTGGGGTCATAGCCGCAGTAGACGCGCAGGGGCCGGCCTTCGGCCAGGCGTTCGCGCAGCTCGCGGGCCATATTCTGTTTGAGGGTCTCGTCGCCGTACTCGGTGCCCTGCATGAGCAGGGCGACTTGTTCGTCCAGGGTCATAGGTTTGCTCGTCGTATGAGGATGCTGGCATTTTACCTCAGCGCGCCGACCAGCGCCGTTGTAGTACCTCCGCCCTACTGCCGGGTCCCGGCCCCGTTCCTATACTGGATGGATAGACCAGGTGCCCACTGCCAACTGCCGCTTAACCGTGATGAAACCTTCGCGTCCCCGTCGTCTGTTACTTGTGGCCGGGCTGGCCGTCTGCGGGCTGGCGTCGGCCGCGGCCGCGCTGGCCGGGCCGGGCGACAACGTCTGGAGCGCGCTGGGCAGCGGCATCGCCGCTGACGGCGGCGAGGTGCGCGCCCTCGCCTTGTCCGGGAGCAACGTCTACGCGGCCGGCAGCTTCCTCAACGCCGGCGGCAACCCCGACGCGGACTACGTGGCCCAGTGGACGGGCGCCGCCTGGAACGCGTTGGGCAGCATCCCCATGGACGCCGAGGTCAATGCCCTGGCCGTGGCCGGCACCAGCCTGTACGCGGGCGGCGGCTTCGCCGACGCCGGCGACCTGGCCACCGCCGACTATATCGCCCGCTGGGATGGCAGCCAGTGGCTGGCGCTGGGCGCGACACCCATGACCGGCACCACGCCGGTGGTAGCGGCTCTGGCCTATGACGGCGCGACCGGCAAACTCTGGGTCGGCGGCGATTTTCTGGATGCGGGCGGCGTCGCCAACGCCGACAATCTGGCGGTCTGGAACGGCTCGGCCTGGAGCGCGCCGACCGGCACGCCGCTCAACGGCCCGATCTACGCCCTGGCCGTGACCGGGACGAACGTCTACGTCGGCGGCAACTTCACCAACGCCGGCGGCCTGGCGGACGCCGATTTCCTCGCCCGCTGGGATGGCAGCCAGTGGCAGGCGCTCGGGGCGACGCCCCTGGCCGGCCCGGTGCGCGCGCTGGCCGTCTCCGGCACCGACGTCTACGTCGGCGGCAGCTTCGCCGACGCCGGCGGCCTGGCCAACGCCGACAACGTCGCGCGCTGGGACAGCGCGGGCGGCGCCTGGAACGCGCTGGGCGCCGGGGTCAACGGCGAGGTGCGCGCCGTCGCCGGGCTGGGCGCCAGCGACGTGTTTGTGGGCGGCAGTTTCACGGCGGCCGGCGACAACACCCTGGCCCAACGCGTCGCCCGCTGGAACGGCGTCGGCTGGATGGCGCTCAACCCCACCGCCAACAACACGGTGGCGGCGCTGGCCGTCACCGGCCAGCAAGTGTACGTCGGCGGCCGCTTCACCGATGCCGGCGGCCTGACCGCCGCCGACCGGATCGCCCTGTGGACGGCCCTGGCCACCAACCCGGCCAACACGGCCCCGGCGGCCGTGGACGACGCGGTCTCCCTGTATGAGGACAACGCCAAGTCCATCGCCGTGCTCGGCAACGACAGCGACCCGGACGGTGACGGCCTCAACCTGATCGGCTTCAGCTCGCCGGTCAGCGGTTCGCTGTACACCAGCGACGGCGTCAACGCCGTCTACACCCCGCCCGCCAACTTCGTCGGCCTGACGACCTTCAGCTACACGGCCCAGGACACCGGCGCCCTCACCGACACGGCCCTGGTCTCCGTGACGGTCCTGCCCGTCAATGATTCGCCCAGCCTGAGCCTGGGCGCTGATCAGTTCATCAACGAGGACAACGGCGCGCCGCAGTCGGTGTCCAACTGGGTCAGCAATCCCTCGCCCGGCCCGGCCGACGAGGTGGCCGCCGGCCAGACCGTCAGCTGCTCGCTGGCCTATTCCAACCCCAGCCTGTTCGCTACGCCGCCGAGCGTGGGCGCCAATTGCACCAGCGCCCTGACCTACCAGATCGCGACGCCAGACCTGTTCGGGATCGCCGTCATCACGGTCACCGTCGTGGACAGCGGCGACACCGCCAACGGCGGCGCGAACACGCGCGTCTACCCGGCCTACATCGTCGTCAACGCCGTCAACGATGCGCCGTCTTTCACCAAAGGGCCGGATCAGGCGGTCCTGGAAGACGCGGGCACGCAGACCGTCGCCGGCTGGGCCACCAACCTCGCGCGCGGGCCGGCCAACGAGGCGGGCCAGGCGCTGTCCTTTGTCGTCACGAACACCCTGCCGGCTCTGTTCAGCACCCAGCCGGCCGTGGCCGCGGACGGCACGCTGACGTATACGCCGGCCGCCAACGCCAACGGCTCAGCCTCGGTCTCGGTGACCGTCAAAGACAACGGCGGCACGCTGTACGGCGGCGATGACACCGGCAACGCGGAGACGTTCACCATCACGGTGACGGCCGTGAACGACATGCCGACCTTCAGCAAGGGCGCGAACCAAGCCGTCAATGAGGACGCCGGCACCCAGACCGTGGCCGGTTGGGCCACGGCCATCTCGGCCGGCGCCGCCGACGAAGGCGGGCAGGCGCTGACCTTCACGGCCACCAACACCAACACGGCCCTGTTCGAGGCGCAGCCGGCCGTCGCCGCAAACGGCACGCTCACCTACAAGCCGGCCGCCAACCAGTTCGGCAACGCCGTCGTCTCGGTGAGGCTGAGCGACAACGGCGGGACGGCCAACGGCGGTGTGGACACCAGCCCCACGCAGACCTTCACGATCACGGTCAACTCCGTCAACGACGCGCCGTCGTTCACCAAGGGCGGCAACCAGACCGTCAACGAGGACGCCGGCACCCAGACCGTGACCGGCTGGGCCACGGCGATCTCGCCCGGCCCGTCCAACGAGTCCAGCCAGACCGTCACCTTCACGGTCAGCACCAACAACACCGGCCTGTTCTCCACCCTGCCGGCTGTCGCCTCCAACGGCACACTGACCTATCGCTCCGGGAGCAACCTGTCCGGCACGGCCGCCGTCACGGTCACGGCCACGGACAACGGCGGCACTGCCAACGGCGGCATCAACGTCAGCGGCCCGCAGACCTTCTCCATCACCGTCACCGCCGTCAACGACGCGCCCGTCAACACCGTGCCGCCCGGCCAGACCACCATGCAGGGCCAGCCGTTGACCTTCTCCAGCGCCAACGGCAACGCTATCTCCGTCAGCGACGTGGATGCCAATAGCAGCCCGTTGAGTGTCACCGTCGCCATCAGCGGCGCCAACCTGGGCACCCTCAGCCTGGGCGGCACCGCCGGCCTGACGTTCTCGGCCGGCGACGGCAGCGCCGATGCGAGCATGACCTTCACCGGCTCCCAATCCGCCATCCGCACGGCCCTCAACGGGACCGTCTTCGCGCCCGACCCCGGCTTCCAGGACGGCCTGGTGACCATCCGCCTGGTCACCAACGACCAGGGCGCCAGCGGCAGCGGCGGCGCGAAGTCGGACACCGACACCTTCCAGGTGGACGTCGGCGCCATCAACGACGCGCCCGAGGTCCGGCTGCCGGCCGGCCCGCTGACGCTGTCTGAGGACACGGTCCTGGTCTTCACCGGCGCCGCCGGCAACGCCCTCAGCCTGGACGACCGGGACGCCGCCGCTGGCGCCATCAGCGTCACAGTGACGGCCACCCACGGCGTGTTCAGCCTGAACAGCGTCGCCGGGTTGACGTTCCTCACCGGGGACGGCGCTGGCGATCCCGTCGTCGTGTTCACGGGCACGCTCGCCAACGCCAACGCGGCCCTGGACGGGCTGGCGTTCACGCCTGCCGCCGATTACCACGGGCCGGCCGTCATCGCCCTGGCCGTCGACGACCAGGGCAGCACTGGCACCGGCCCAGCGCCGGACTTCACGCCCTTCTATCCGCTCGGAGATACCGGGTCGGTGGACCTGACGATCACGCCCGTCAACGACGCGCCCAGTTTCAGCAAAGGCGCCGACCTCAGCGTCTACCGCGAGGACGGCCCGCAGGTGTTCTCCGGCTGGGCCACCGCCATCTCGCCCGGCCCGGCCGACGAAGCTGGCCAGGCGCTCGCGTTCACGCTCAGCGTGGACGTCCCGGCCCTGTTCACGGTCCCGCCGGCCCTGGACCCGGCCACCGGCACACTCACGTTTACGCCGGCCGAAGACCAGCAGGGCACAGCCACAATCCAGGTGAGCCTGAGCGATGACGGCGGCACTGCCGATGGCGGCGCCGACACCAGCGCCCCGCAGACGTTCACCCTGACCACGTCCAAACGCCCCATCTACTACGTCTTCGCCCCCATCGCGCGGCGTTAGCCAGGCCGGTCCCGCTGGCCCAGGGCGCCCTGCCGTGGGCCAGCGCAATTCCCCTGCTGCCGGTCGTTTTTCCGGCCTTTCAATCTAGCGTATAATTTCTCACCGATATTCGCCCGTGGAGTTCAACATGCCCAAAAAGACCGTCTCGCCCAAAGGTGGGGCGAAGACCTCTCCCTCCAAAATGACCGGCGCGGACGTGCGCCAATCGTTTCTCGATTTCTTCGCCGAGCACAGCCACTCCGTGGTGCCGTCCTCGTCGCTGGTGCCCGGCGGCGACGCCACCCTGCTCTTCACCAACGCCGGCATGGTGCAGTTCAAGGACGTCTTCCTGGGCACCGACAAACGCCCCTACGTCCGCGCCACCACGGCCCAGAAGTGCATGCGCGTCTCCGGCAAGCACAACGACCTCGAGAACGTCGGCCCCAGCCCGCGCCACCACACGTTCTTCGAGATGCTCGGCAACTTCTCGTTCGGCGATTACTTCAAGCGCGACGCCTGCCGCTTCGCCTACGATTGCGTCACCAAAGTCTACGGCATCCCGGCCGACCGCCTGTTCTTCACCGTCCACCAGGATGACGCCGAAGCCTACCGCCTGTGGACCGACGAGATCGGCGTGCCGCCCGAGCGCGTGGCCAAGCTGGGCGACAAGACCAACTTCTGGCAGATGGCCGACGTCGGGCCGTGCGGCCCCACCGCCGAGATTCACTATGACTGGCATCCGGAACTGGGCGTGCCGCCGGCCGACGAGCTCAAGGTCCAGCTGGACGACAACCCCGACAACCGCATGCTCGAGATCTGGAACCTGGTGTTCATGCAGTACAACCAGGCCCCGGACGGCACGCGCACGCCGCTGCCCAAACCGGGCGTGGACACGGGCATGGGCCTGGAGCGCGTCACCGCCATCGTCCAGGGCGTGGACAACTCCTACGACACCGACCTGTTCACGCCGATCATGGCCCGCATCCAGGAACTGGCCGAGCACAGCGAACCGGAGCGCCGGCAGCACCTGATCGCCTATCGCGTCATCGCCGACCATGTCCGCGCCGCCACCTTCCTGATCGGCGACGGCGTGATCCCGGGCAACGTCGGCCGCAACTACGTCTGCCGCATGGTCATCCGCCGCGCCGCCCGCTTCGGCAGCAAGATCGGCTTCCAGCAGCCCTTCCTGGCGCGCGTGGCCGAGACCGTGGTGGAGCACTACGGCGGCCTCTACCCGGAGATCGTCAAGCACCGAGCCAGCATTCTGCGCACGCTGACGCAGGAAGAGGAACGCTTCCAGCGCACGGTGGACATGGGCGTCGCTAACCTGGGCGCGCTGCTCACTGAACTGGCCGAGCACGGCCAGACCACCCTGTCCGGCGAGACGGCTTTCAACCTGTACGCCACCTACGGCCTGCCGCTCGAGATCACGCGCGACATCGCCCAGGAGCGCGGGCTGAAGGTGGACGAGCCCGGCTTCGCCCAGGCGCGCGAGGAGCACGCCGAAGCCTCGCGCACCGAGGTGGGGCCGCTGGGCGGCGAGGACGTGGCCATCTTCCGGACCTTGCTCCAGGACCTGCAGGCCGACGGCAAGCTCGGCCCGGAGGGCGTGGAGTACGACCCGTATAACGAGATCATGGTGGAAGAGCCCGTGCTGGCGCTGGTGCGCGGCGGCCAGCGCGTCACCAGCGCCCGGGCCGGCGACAAGGTCGAGATCCTGCTCGGCCGCACCTGCTTCTACGTCGCCTCGGGCGGCCAGGTGGCCGACCTCGGCCATATCGCCCACTACGAGCCCAATGCCGACGAACCCACCTGGGAGATCCGCGTGGACGACGTGCGCCGCCCGGCCGCCGGTGTGATCGTCCACGCCGGCACGGTGGTGGCCGGCACGCCGCGCGTCGGCGATGCCGCCCACGCCCACGTGGACGAGGACCGGCGCTGGGACATCATGCGCAACCATACCGCCACCCACCTGCTCCACTCCGAGCTGCGCTACATCCTGGGCGAGCACGTGCGCCAGGCCGGCTCGCTGGTGGCGCCGGACCGGCTGCGCTTCGACTTCACCCACACCGGCATGCTCACCCAGGAACAGCTGACCCAGGTGGCGCGCTCGGTGAACGAAGCCGTGCTGGCCAACTACGCGGTCGGCATCGAGTACATGCCGCGGGAGAAGGCCATCGGCGAGGGCGCCATGGCGCTCTTTGGGGAGAAGTACGGCGAGGTGGTCCGCACCGTCCGCATCGGCGAGCCGGATACGTTCAGCTACGAGCTGTGCGGCGGCACCCACGTGCCGGAGACGGCCGACATCGGCCCATTCCTGATCGTCGGCGAGGAGGCCGCCGCCGCCGGCATCCGCCGCATCGAGGCCGTCACCGGCCGCGGCGCGCTGGACCTGATCCAGCAGCGCCTGGGCGCGCTCGAGAACGCGGCCAGCTATCTCAAGACCACGCCCCAGAACCTGGACCGCAAGGTGCTGTCGATGCTGGATGAGCTCCAGTCAGCCCAGAAAGAGATCGCGCGTCTGCGGCGCGAGGTGGCCCAGCGCGAGCTGGAGGCCCTGCTCGGGCAGATGGCGTCGGTGCAGGGCGTGCCGGTGCTGGTCGGCGCGCTCACCAACGCCGACGCGGATACGCTGCGCGATATGACTGACCGCTTCCGCCAGAAGGTGGCCTCCGGCGTGGCCGTGCTCGGCTCGGTCTTCAATGGCCGGCCGAACCTGATCGCGTGCGTCACCGACGACCTGGTCTATCGCGGCCTGGACGCGGGCAAGATCGTCAAGGCCGTGGCTGCGCTGGTCGGCGGCAGCGGCGGCGGCAAGCCCACGCTGGCCCAGGCCGGCGGCAAAGACTCGGCCCGCCTGAACGAGGCGCTGGGTCAGGTGCGCGCCGTGGTGGAAGCCGCGCTGAAATAAGACCGGGGTTGTGTACGCCGCCGTTCCTCGGCGTGGGGAGACCGTCACTATGGCCAACGACCTGAAAGCCCGCTTCGAGAAAGCCGCCCAGGAGGCGCAGAGCCTCGCCAAGCGGCCGGACAACGACACTTTGCTGCAGTTGTACGCGCTCTACAAGCAAGCCACCACCGGCGACGTCAAAGGCACGCGCCCGGGCGGCATGGACTTCGTCGGCCGCGCCAAGTACGATGCCTGGGTCAAGCTCAAGGGCAAGGCGCCGGCCGAGGCCATGACCGCCTACGTCGCCCTGGTGGACAAACTCAAAGGCAAATAGCGCGGCCCGGCGATCGTCGGACCCAAAAGAAAAGAGACCGGCCGCGCGGGCCGGTCTCTTCGTTTATCCGCTCACACCATCAGCTTGCGCCGATAGGCCTCCGGCACGAACGCCAGGCTCACGTCCCAGGGCTCGCCGGAGGCCGGCCGCGTCAGCTTCCACACGCCGCCCGGCGGCACCGGGTTGCTCCGGTCGAAGGTGCGCTTGTAATAGGCCAGGGTGTCCTTGGGCAGCCCCAATTCGTCCAGGAAGAAGCCGATCGGGCCGCCGTGCGTCACCCAGGCCAGCGGCCCGGCCTGCAGGCTGTGCGCCACTGTCTGCTCCCGCACCGGCCAGAAACGGGCGCGGATGTCCTCGGGTTTCTCGGTCGGCTGCCACTCGGCCAGCGCCGCCTCCACCACAAAAGGCCGCTCAGCCACGCCGGCCGCGATCTCGGCCGTGTGGCGGGCGCGCTCCAGCGGGCTGGCCAGCAGCCGCACCACGCCGGCCTCGCGTAGAAATCGCCCCATCTCAGCCGCCTCCGCCTCGCCTTGCGGCACCAGCGGCGGTCCCGGCGGGACGTGGTACGGCAAATCGGTGCGGCTCCAGTCCGGGGTGGCGTGCCGCGCCAGATACAGGGTCGGTGTCGTCACAGTCATCGGCATAAATATCCCAGGCACAACGCGCTCCATGATAGCGCAGTCCGGCGGGCCTGTCGCCCTGCCCAATTGGCTATTGTGTTGCCGGCCGGCCCCAGCCCGGCTATACTCCGGCCCGATGTCCATCGTGCGCCTCGACGCCGCCCAGGCCGCTCAGGCTGTCCCCGAGCTGGCCGGCCTCCTGCAGAACGCCGTCCACGCCGGCGCCGCGCTCGGCTTCCTGCCGCCCGTCACCGACGCGGCCGCCCACGCTTACTGGCACAGCGTGGCCGCGGCCGTGACCGACGGCTCACGGCTGCTGTGGGTGGCGCGCGTGGGGGAGACGCTGGCCGGCACGGTGCAGTTGGACCTGGCGCTGCGCCCCAACGGTCTCCACCGCGCCGAGGTGATGAAGGTGATGGTCCACGCCGCCCACCGGCGGCGCGGTCTGGGGCGGGCGCTGCTGCTGGCGGTGGAGGCCGAGGCGCGCCGGATCGGGCGGACCACCTTGGTGTTGGACACGCGCCAGGGCGACGCGGCCGAGGCCCTCTACGCGGGCCTGGGCTGGGTCCGGGCCGGCGTCATCCCCGACTTCGCCCGCAGCGCCGACGGCAGCCTGCACGCCACCGTCATCTACTACCGCCTGCTGGCCTGAAGCGCCGATGGTCTTCTTCCTGCAGGGCCTCACCCTCGGCTTCTCGGCCTCCGTCGCGCCCGGCCCCTTCCAGGCTTACCTGCTGACCCAGGCCCTCAAGCTCGGCGCGCGCCGCGCCCTGCCCCTGGCCGTGGTGCCCTTGCTCAGCGACGGCCCCATCGTGACGCTGGTGCTCATCGCGCTCAGCCAAATGCCGTCCGGCCTGCTGCGCGCCTTGCAGATCGCCGGCGGCGTCTTCCTGCTCTACCTGGCCTGGAGCGCCTTCCAGGCCGCGCGGGCGGCCTCCGCCCCGGCCAGCGCCGGCGTCACCGCCCAGCGCAGCCTGGGCCAGGGCGTGCTCATGAACCTGCTCAACCCCAACCCGTGGCTTTTCTGGAGCGTCATCGGCGGCCCGCTGATCCTGGCCGCCTGGGCGCAAGCCCCGGCCAACGCCCTGCTCTTCGGCCTCGGCTTCTACCTGACCCTGATCACGGGGACGGGCGCGCTGATCCTGCTCTTCGCCACCGCGCACCGCCTGGACCCGCGCCTCGCCCGCGGCCTCAACCTCGTCGCGGCCCTCGCCCTGGCCGTCTTCGGGCTGCTCCAACTCGGGCGAGGCCTGGGCTGGGGATGACAGAGGTGATCGGGTCGGCCGCCTCCGCGCCGGAGGCCCCGGATCTGCGGAACCGTCTCGCCGCCGCACTGGCGGCCCGGGCTCCGGTCCTGGAGTCGGACCCGCGCCACGAGTCCGCCTGGCGCCTCCTGAACGGCTTCGTGGAAGGCGCGCCCGATCTCGTGGCCGAGGTCTACGCTCGCACCCTCGTCCTGCACGACCACTCCCGGCCGGACGCGCCCGATCACCAGTCGGCGGTGGAGCAAGCGTTGGCCTTCTACCGTGGCGCGCTGCCCTGGCTGGCCGCCGGCCTCGTCAAGCACCGCTACGCCGAAGCGCCCGAGGCTCGGCGCGGCGGCCTCGCTTTCGGCCCTGCGCCCGATACGCGTCTGCGTGAGGCCGGCGTGCGCTACGCGCTCGACTTGCGCCTCAACCAAGACACCAGCTTCTACCCGGATACGCGCGCGCTGCGCGCCTGGGTCCAGGCCCATCTCAGCGGCCGGACGGTGCTCAACGCCTTCGCCTACACCGGCAGCCTGGGCGTGGCGGCGCTGGCCGGCGGCGCCGCCCGCGTCGTCCAGTTGGACCGCAACCGCAATTTTCTCAATGTCGCCAAGACCTCTTACACGCTCAACGGCTTCCCCATCCGCAAGCCGGATTTTCTGGCCGGCGACTTCTTCCAGGTGGCTGGCCAGCTCCGCCACGGCCGCGCCCTGTTTGACTGCGTCCTGCTGGACCCGCCGCTGTTCGCCGACAGCGACGGCGGGCGCGTCGACCTCGTCAACGCCAGCGCGCGCCTGATCAACAAGGCCCGGCCGCTGGTGGCCGACGGCGGCTGGCTGGTAACGGTCAACAATGCCCTGTTCGTCAGCGGTCGCGATTACCTGCAGGCGCTGGAAGCGCTCTGCGCCGACGGCTACCTGTCGCTGGAAGAGCTGCTCCCGGTGCCGCTGGATTGCGCGGGCTATCCGGCCGCCATCGTCCGCGCCCTGCCCGCCGATCCGGCCCCGTTCAATCACGCCACCAAGATCGCGGTGTTGCGCGTCCGGCGCAAAGACGGCGCGCCGGCCGGCCGGACCTAGCATGCGTTAGGGCCTCAAGACCGGATAAATGTCATTCGTCAAGTCTGGCGAGGCGGGTTATACTTGGATCGTCATCTTCTCCGAAATCCCAGATCGCAAGGAGCGAAACATGGCTACCGAACGTGTTAAGGAGATTCTGTCCTGGTACCGGAGCGACAATCCGGGCACCCTGACCAATCTCGCGCGCTTGCTCAATTCCGGCTCGCTGGCCGGCACCGGCAAGCTGGTCATCCTGCCCGTGGACCAGGGCTTCGAGCATGGGCCAGCCCGCAGCTTCGCGGCCAACTCGGCCGGCTACGACCCCCGCTACCACGTCGAGCTGGCGATCGATTCCGGCTGCAATGCCTACGCCGCGCCGCTCGGCTTCCTGGAAGCCGTCGCCGCCGATTACGCCGGCGATATCCCCCTGATTCTCAAGCTCAACAACCACGACGTTCTGCAGGACGAGAAAGACCCGCTCGGCGCGGTCACGGCCAGCGTGGACGATGCCTTGCGCCTGGGCTGCGTGGCCATCGGCTACACCATCTACCCCGGCACGCTGGACCGGCGCCTGCAGTACGAGCAGCTCCAGGAACTCACCCTGGAGGCCAAGTCGGCCGGCCTGGCCGTGGTGGTCTGGTCCTACCCGCGCGGCGGCGCGCTCAGCAAAGCCGGCGAGACCGGCGTGGACGTCACCGCCTACGCCGCCCAGATCGCGGCCCAGCTCGGCGCCCACATCATCAAGATCAAGCTGTCCACCGAGCACGTGGAGCAGCCCGAGGCCAAGAAGGTCTACGACAAGTACCAGATCCCGGTCAGCACGCTGGCGGATCGCGTCCGGCACATGACCCAGGCCTCCTTCGGCGGCCGCCGCATCGTCATCTTCTCGGGCGGCGCCACCAAGGACGACCCCAATGCCGTGCTCGATGAGGCCCGCGCCATCCGCGACGGCGGCGGCTTCGGCTCGATCATGGGCCGCAACGCCTTCCAGCGCCCCAAGCCGGAGGCCCTCAAGCTGCTCGGCGATATGATGAAGATCTACAAGGGCGAGCTCAAGTAGTACAACGCTGCGGCCGCTGTAGACCAAACAAAAAAAGCGAGGCGCGCCAAGCGCGTGCCTCGCTTTTCAGTTAAGCGCCGCCTCAGCTCTCAAATACGACCCGGCCGTCCAGCATGGTCAGCACGGGCCGAACGTCCGCGATTGCGTCCGGCGGGGTCGCCTCCAAGTCCGCTGACAGCAGCACCAGGTCGGCCGCCATCCCGGTCCGGAGTTGGCCCTTGGTGTGTTCCTGGAACTCCGCGTAGGCGGCCTCGCGCGTGTAGCTGGCCAGGGTCTCGGCCAGGGTCTGGCTCTGGTCCGGGTCACCCGGCTGCCAGGGCCGACGCGTCCGGGCGGCCTGGATCCCGCGCAGCGGATCGTAGGTCACCACCGGCCAGTCGCTGCCGAAGACCTGGCGCGCGCCGGCCTCGCGCAGCGTGCGCCAGGCGAAGGCGAAGCGCCAGCGTTCCCGGCCCGCGCTGGCCAGCCAGATATCGCCGCTGTCCGCGCCGGTCGGCGCGTGCAGGGGCTGCAGCGAGGCCAGCACGCCCAGTTCGCGAAACCGCGCCTGGTCGTCCGGGTGGATGACTTCGATGTGCTCAACCCGGTGACGGCTGTCGCGCCGGCCGTTAGCGTGCTGCACGGCCGCATAGCCATCCAGCGTCCGGCGCACCGCGCCATCGCCGCAACAATGCACGCAGATCTGCAGCCCCAGCCGGTCACATTCCACGGCCAGGGTCGTGAACTGCTCCAGGCTGTGCAGACCCGCGCCGCTCAGCTCGGGCCGGTCGGCGTAAGGCGCCACCATCAGGGCCGTGTGGCTTTCCAGCACGCCGTCCATGAAAAACTTGGCCGCCCCGCCCCGCGCCAGCGGCGCACCCTCGGCCGCCAGCTCGCGCATCGTCACGGCCTCGGCCAGCTGGTCCGGGGTGGTCGTCGGCGTCACGCTGTAGGGCACATAGACCCGCAGGGTCAGCTCGCCGGCGTATTCCATGGCCGCATACAACTGCAGCTGTTCCAGGCTGCCGTCCATGTTGTGGACGCTGGTGAGGCCGGCCTGAGCTAGCAATCTCAGCGCCTGGCGCACCAGGCGGCGCTGCTGGGCGCTGTCCGGCTTGGGGAGGTGGCGGCGCACCAAGTCCATGGCCGCCTCCCGCAGCTCGCCCGTGGGCACGCCGGCCGCATCGCGCCGCAGCCAGTCGTCGAGATCCGCGCCGCTATCGGCGGGCAATTCGCCGCCCAGCAGGCCGGCCAGTTCCAGGGCGCGGGTGTTGGCCCAGGCGGTGTGACCGTCGTAAGACGTCAGCAACATCGGCCGGTCGGCGACGATGGCGTCTAGTTGCCGCCGGACCGGCTGATCAGGCGGAAACACGGCATAGCGCAGGCCCCGGCCGCGCACCCAGGCGGGCTCGGCGCCGTCCAGCCGGTGGGCGCGCACGGCCGCCGCCACCTCCGCCGGCGTGGTCGCCTCCGCCAGGGGCACCATTTCCAGGGTTAACGCGCCAGACAGCAGGTGAAAGTGGCTGTCGATCAGGCCGGGGATGAGCGTGGCCCCCTGCCCGTCGATGACGCGCGTGCCCGGCCCGCGCCAGCCGCCCGCATCCAGGGCGCTGCCCACGAACGCGATCCGGCCGCCGCGGACGGCCACGGCCTCGGCGCGCGGCTGGGCCGGGTCCTGCGTCAGGACGCGGGCGGACGTGAGGATAAAGTCGGCGGGTTGAGGCACCGGCGGTTCCTGGCGGATCAGTCTTCGGCCACGGACTTAGCCTGTTCCCACAGGGTGTCCAGCTCGGCCAACGTCATGGCGCTCAGCTCGCGGCCTTGGGCGCGGGCCGCCGTCTCGATGTAAGCAAAACGCCCGGCGAAGCGGGCATTGGCCGCCCGCAGCGCCGACTCGGGGTCGATCTCCAGCCAGCGCGCCCAGTTGACCACGGCGAAGAGCAGGTCGCCCACTTCCAGGAATTGCTCCTCGGGCGCGGCGGCGGCCTCGATCTCGGCGATCTCCTCGTCCACCTTAGCCCGCGGCCCGCTGACATCCGGCCAGTCGAAGCCCACGCGCGCCGCCCGCTGCTGGTAAGTCTCGGCCTGGGCCAGCGCCGGCAGGCCGCGCGGCACGTCGCCCAGCACGCCGGTCTTGGTCTTCTTCGGTTTAGCCTTGCGCTCCTCGGCCTTGAGCTGCTCCCAATTCTTGACCACGTCCTGCGCGCCGGCGACGTGCACGTCGCCGAAGACATGGGGGTGGCGCCGGATGATCTTGGCCTGGATGTCGGCGATGACGTCGGCCAGCGAGTACTCGCCGGCCTCGATCGCGATCTGGGCATGCAGCACGATCTGCAGCAGCAGGTCGCCGAACTCCTCGCGCATCGCCTGGGCGTCGTCGCTGTCGATGGCGTGCAGGACCTCGTAGGTCTCCTCCAGCAGATTGCGGCGCAGGGTCTGGTGGGTCTGCTCGCGGTCCCACGGGCAGCCCTCCGGCGCGCGCAGGTGCGCGATGGTCTCCTGGAACGACTCCAACGCCGACTCGCGCGGCAGCGGCGGCACGTACAGGGTGGTCAGGTGGGCGATGTGCGGGCTGCGGTCCACCTCGTAAAGCGGCCCGGCCTCCACCAGTTCGTCGGCTGTCCCGGCGGCGTGGATCAGCGTCACCGGGTGCTCATCCGGATACTGGTTCATCAAGGTGAGCTTGACGTCGCTGGCCAGGCGCGCGGAGTAGACTTGCGCCACCAGCGCCGGCGCGTCCGGGTGAAAAGGCGGATGGTGGCGCCCGGCCAACTCCAGGGCATCGGCCAGTTGCAGGCGCGGCAGCGCGTCGGTGTTGAGCGCCTGCAGAGCCGGCTCCACGAACGACAATCCGGCCACCAGGCGCACCGGCAGCCCGCGTTCGGCCGCCCGCGCGCGGATGAGCTGCACCGAGGCTTCGGCCACGCACGGATGGCCCGGAACGGCGTAGACCACGCCCGCCGGCCGGGCGCCTAGCTCGAGCACGCGCTCAGCGATCGTGGCATAGACCTGCTCCGGCCGCTCCACGGTTTCGTAGAGCTCGTCGAAGCTGAAGCGCGCGACGCTGGCCGGGAGGCCGGCGACGGTGGGATGGCGGGCGGTGCGCAGGTGCACCTCGTCGGCGGCGCTGAGCACGTCCCAGGCCGCCCGCGTCAGCTGGCTGGGGTCGCCAGGACCGAGGCCGACAATAGTGATTCCGGGCATAGGCATCTCCACAAGACACTCACCCAACAAAAAAGGGATTAGGGCATCTTACCCTAATCCCTGGAAACACGAAGCCAACGCCGGCGCGTTTAGCGCTTGGTGTAGGTCGGCGCCTTGCGCGCGCGCTTGAGACCCGGCTTCTTGCGTTCCTTCTCGCGGTCGTCGCGTGTCAGGAAGCCGCCCTTGCGCAGCGGTTTGCGGTAGTCCGGGTTGAACTTGAGCAGCGCACGCGCAATGGCCATGCGCGCCGCGCCCACCTGACCGGTGACGCCGCCGCCCACCAGTTTCAGCGTCACGTTGTAGCGGCCGAGCGTGCCGGTCACCTTGAGCGGCGCCTGAATGGACTCAAGGTCGCCGATGCGCCCGAAGTACTCCAGGCCGGGCTTGTCATTGCACGTGATGGCGCCATCGCCAGCCATCACGCGGGCCCGAGCGGTGCTGGTCTTGCGGCGGCCGACGCCTTCGTAGTATTGAACAGTCATAGCATTACTCCAGCTTCATTTCCTTCGGTTGCTGCGCCTGATGCGGGTGCTCCGGCCCGGCGTAGATCTTGAGCTTCTTGAGCATGGCCCGGCCCAACCGGTTGTGCGGCAGCATGCCCTTCACCGCGTGGGTCAGCACACGGTCCGGGTGCTTGCTCAGCTGCTCGCGCAGCGTCGTGGTGCGCAGGCCGCCCGGGTAGCCGGAGTAGTCAAAGTACTCCTTGTCCTCGAGCTTGGCGCCGGTCACCGTGATTTTTTCCACGTTGATGACCACGACAAAGTCGCCGGTGTCCAGGCTGGGGGTAAAGATGGGCTTGTGCTTGCCCCGCAAGACCGCGGCCACGCGGGTGGCCAAGCGGCCCAGGTTCTGGCCCGCCGCATCCACGACATACCAGTCGTGCTGGATCGCGTCCTTTTTGGTGACGTATGTCTTCTGCACGTTCCGTTCCTCTCAGTAGAGTACTTCCATCAAGCACAGCCCGTTCGGCGGCGCCAGCGGCGGGCATTGGGCCCGGTTGCGGGCACTCAGCAGGTCGGCCAGGGCGTCTGGCGTTAGCTCGCCCGTGCCGACCAGTTTGAGGGCGCCGGTCACGCTGCGCACCATCCGATACAAGAAGGCATCGGCCTGGATTTCAAAGATCAGGTCAGCGTCCCGAGCCGACCACTCCGCCCGGCTGACCGTGCGGACCGTATTGCTGCCTTCGTCCGGGTCCGTCCCGAACGTCGCAAAGTCATGGCGCCCCACCAGCGCGCGGCTGGCAGCCTGGAGGGCAGCCCCGTCCAGGGGTCGCGCCACATGCCAGGCGTATCGGTCGCGCAGGGGCGAACGAGTCGGCGCATTGTAAATCGTGTAGCGGTACCGGCGCGCCCGGGCCGCAAACCGCGGCTGGAAACCGGCCGCACACTCGCTGGCTGAGCAGATCGCCAAGTCAACCGGCAAATTCACGTTCAGCGCGCGGACCAGCGCCGCGTCGCCGTGGCCCCACTCTAGATCGAAGGCCACCACCTGCCCGGCGGCGTGGACGCCCGTGTCGGTGCGTCCGGCGCCCCAGAGCGTCCGCCCGGTCCAACCTATCCGGCCGAGGGCCGCTTCGAGCTCTCCCTGGACCGTCCGGCCGTGCGCCTGTCTTTGGAAGCCCAGGAACTCCGTGCCGTCGTACTCAACAACCGCCCGATAGCGGGCCATGGGCCGCCGGCGGCTGACCGCGCCGCCGCTATTCCTCCACCATCTCGAGCAGCACCATGTCGGCGGCGTCGCCCAGGCGCGGACCCAGCTTTCGGATGCGCGTGTAGCCGCCCGGGCGCCGTTCGTAACGCGGCGCGATGGTGTCGAACAACTTCTTGACGAGCTTCGGGTCGTCCACCTTGGTCGCGGCCATGCGGCGCGCGTGCACCAGGCGGGCCTTGGCTTCCGGCGTTTCCCCGGTGCCGGACTTCAGCCCGCGCTTGGCGACCGTGATCAGGCGCTCCAGCTCACCGCGAATGAACTTGGCCTTGGCCTCGGTGGTCTTGATGCGCTCATGCTCGAGCAGTTGCTTGAGCATGGTGCGCCGCAGGCCATTACGTTGGGTCAGACTCCGGCCGAGCTTGCGGCCAGCGACTTGATGTTTCATGCTGTCTTCTCCGACTCGGGCTTGGGCTCGCCGTCTTTCAGGTAGCCCTTCTCGCGCAGCTTCGTCCGCAGCTCATCCAGGCTCTTATCGCCGAAGTTGCGGATGGCCAACATGGCCTCCTCGCCCTTGCCGAGCATATCCAGAACTTCGCCGATCGTGGTGATGCCGGTGCGCTTCAACGAGTTGAAGACCCGCACCGACAGATCCAGGTTTTCGATCGGCAGCTCATAGATTTCGCTGGACATCTTCGGCGCCTCTTCGGTCGGGGCGGCCGGGGCCAGCGACTCTTCGGTGACGCCCGCAATCAGGCGCAGGTGCGCCATCAGGACTTGGGCGCTCTGTTTCAGGGCGGCCTCCGGGCGGATCGTGCCGTCCGTCCAGACCTCCATCACCAGCTTGTCGTAGTTGGTGTTCTGTCCGACGCGGGCCCGCTGCACCTCAAAGGCCACGCGTTTGATCGGGCTGTAGATCGCGTCGACCGGCACCTCGCCGATCGGCAGGCGGCCGCGCTCCTCGGCCGGCGAATAGCCACGACCGCGCTGGACCGTCATCTCGATTTCCAGGCGCGTCTTGTCGTTGTCAACCGTGAACAGGTACAGGTCCGGGTTGACGATCTCGACCTCGGACGGGCAGATGATGTCGGCCGCGGTCACTTCGCCTTCACCCTGCACGTCCAGGCGCAGACGCGCGGTCTCGCCCTCGTGCAGGATCAAGCGCAGTTGTTTGACCTGCAGCAGCACCTGCGTCATGTCCTCTTTCACGCCCGGAATATCCGAGAACTCGTGCGGGACATCCGAGACGCGGATGGACGAAACGGCGGCGCCGTCCAGGGAGGCCAGCAGCACCCGGCGCAACGCATTGCCCACCGTGACGCCGTAGCCGCTTTCCAGCGGGCTGATGATGAACTTGCCGTAGTTCCGCGAAATACTCTCGCCCTCGATCTTGGGCAAGACCATATTGTTGGTGACGTTCATGTCGCTCCCTTTCCCCCCGGCGCCGGCCGGTCGCGGCTGGGTGTCCAGACGCTGCGGCGAGCGGCGCGCGCGGGGCCAATCCGATCAGGGTCGCTTACCGCGAGTAGTACTCGACGATCAGCTGCTCGTTCAGGTTGGCGTCGATGTCCTCACGCGCGGGGAGCTTGGCGACCTGGGCCGAGAGCGTGGTCCAATTCCGAATCAGCCAACCCGGCGCCGAACGCGGCTCGTCCGACTCTTTGAGCGTCTTGAAGTAGGTGAGCTTCTGGGATCCCAGTCTGACTTCCAGCGTATCGCCTGGCTTGACGAGCTGGGACGGGATGCTCGACCGCCGGCCGTTGACATTGAAGTGGCCATGGGTCACCAACTGGCGGGCCTGCGCCCGGCTGTCGGCATAACCCAACCGGAAGACCACGTTGTCCAGGCGGCGCTCCAGCAGCTGGAGCATCATCTGGCCGGTCACGCCGCGGCTCTTCAGCGCCATGCTGTAGTAGCGTCGGAACTGCCGCTCCATCACGCCGTAGACCCGGCGCGCCTTCTGCTTCTCGCGCAGCTGAAGCAAGTAGTCCGACGAGCGATTGCGCTTGAACTGCGCGTCACGGCCGTGCTGGCCGGGCGCGAAGTCGCGGCGGTTGTCCTGCTTCTCAAACGGGCACTTGGCCGAAAGGCAGCGCGCGCCCTTGAGGTAGAGCTTCTCACCTTCACGCCGGCATAGCCTGCAAACCGGCCCCGTGTACTTTGCCATACGTTCGTTTTCCTTCCACTGCCGCCGCGTGCGCCCACCGGCGCCGCGCAGCGGCCATGCCATTCGACTGGTGGATCAGACGCGGCGGCGCTTCGGCGGCCGGCAGCCGTTGTGCGGGATGGGCGTCTCGTCATTGATCGAGCGGACCCGCAGCCCAACGCTCTGGATGGCGCGGATGGCGGACTCGCGGCCGGGGCCAGGCCCCTTCACGAACAATTCCACCTCAGCCATGCCCAAGTTCTGGGCCTGTTGAGCGGCCTGTTGCGCCGCCATCCGGGCGGCGTACGGCGTGCTCTTGCGCGAGCCCTTGAACCCGGCCGTGCCGGCCGAAGCCCAACAGACCGTCTGGCCCTGCTGGTCGGTGAAGGTCACGATGGTGTTATTGAAGGACGCGAACACATGCGCCTGTCCCAACGCGGGCGCGTTCTTGGCCTTCTTGCCGGTGTTACGCCGTGCAACTTTGGTAGGACGAGCCATTCTGCCTCACTATCTGATCCTGAGTAGTGCCTACGAACCGCCAGCTCAACCGATCGGGACGCAGCCGCGGGCTGGAAGGATGCCCAACGTCCCGGTCGCCGCACTGGCAGCCACGTCTTCGATTACTTCTTCTTGGCGCCGCGCCGGCGACCGCGCCCGGCCACTGTCTTCTTGGTGCCTTTGCGCGTGCGGGCGTTGGTGCGGGTGCGCTGGCCGCGCGCCGGCAGGTTGCGGCGATGGCGCAAGCCGCGATAGCAGCCGATTTCCATCAGGCGCTTGATATTCAGCTGCACCTCGCGGCGCAGGTCGCCCTCCACCACGAAATGCTGCGAAATGTAGTCGCGGATCGCGGACGCTTCGGTCTCGGTCAGGTCGCGGATACGCTTGTCCGGGCTGATTTTGGTCGAGGCCAGGATATCACTGACCGACTTCGGCCCGATGCCGTACAGGTAGGTGAGCCCGATCTCGACGCGCTTATCGCGCGGCAGGTCAACGCCTTCAATACGCATAGCTTGCTTCGCTCCTCAATCAACTCAACCCTGGCGCTGCTTGTGCGTCGGGTCCGAACAAATCACGTACACACGGCCGCGCCGGCGCACAATCTTGCACTTGGCGCAGCGCTTGCGAATAGACGCCTGGACTTTCATCGATGCAACTCCCAATTTGAATGAGCGCAAACCTAAATTATACTCGGCACTTGACATTTCGGCTAGGGCCGATTTAGGGCCGGGTCAAGACTTCAGGTGCGCCCTCCGTAATTGCTACGGTATGCTCAAAATGCGCCGCCAACGACCCATCCGCCGAAACCACCGTCCACTGATCTGGCTGCACCAGAGTGTCTGGCGTCCCGACGATCACCATCGGCTCAACCGCTAGAACCATCCCCGCGCGCAACAGCCGGCCCGTGCCAGCCTGGCCGAGGTTGGGCACGTCCGGCGGCTCATGCATCGCGCGCCCGACACCGTGCCCGGTATACTCATGCGCCAGGCAGTAGCCCTGCCCTTCGACGTGGGCCTGGATCGCCGCCGACACATCGCCAATGCGCCGGCCGGGCCGCAGCTGCTCGATCCCAGCCGCCAGCGCCTGTTCGGTCACGGTCAGCAGCCGTTCGACTTCAGCCGAGCAGCGCCCCACCCCAACGCTGATAGCCGTGTCGGCATAAAAGCCCTGGTACACAACGCCGCAATCCAGGCTGACCAAGTCGCCTTCGCGGATCGCCCGCGGGCCAGGCAGGCCGTGCACCAACTGCTCGTTGATCGAGATGGTGCTGACGAACGGATATGGATACGGACCAGGATAGCCCTTGAAGGCCGGCTGGGCCTTGTGGCGGACGATCTCTTTCTCGGCGATCGCGTCCAGCTGCCGGGTAGTGATGCCGGGCCGGAGCTCGGCCCGCATCGCCGCCAAGGCCTGGGCCGCGATCTGGCCGGCCGCGCGCATGACAGCGATCTCGCGCGGGCTCTTGCGCTCTACAGCCGGCATACGGCGCTCACGCTGCGGCGGCAGGGTTGCGTCACCCGTTCGCCGGCGTCCGGCCCGTGGCCGTGTACACGGCCGCATGCAACTGGGCGGTGACATCTGCCACCGACTGCTCACCCTGGATCTCCACGAGCCGACCGCGGCTCCGGTAGAAATCGATCAGCGGCGCCGTCTGCTCCATAAAGACCCGGATGCGTTTGGCCTGCACCTCGGCCTTGTCGTCGTCGCGCTGATACAGCTCCGTCCCATCCTCGTCGCAACGGCCGGCGACTTGGGGCGGATTGGTCACTAAGTTGTACACGTGCTGCAGCGGCCCGCGGCACACGTAGCGCGACGCCAGCCGCTCCAGCAACACCGCCTCCCGCACGATCATGTACAGGACGGTGTCCACCTGCCCGCCGAATTCGGACAGCAGCGCGTCCAGCGCGGTAGCCTGCGCCACCGTGCGCGGGAAGCCGTCCAGCAGCGCGCCAGGCCGCGCGTCCGGCTGCAACAGCCGGTCCCGGATCATCTGGATGGTGACGTCATCCGGCACCAGCTCGCCCTTGTCCATATACCGCTTGGCCAGCTGCCCCAGCGGCGTCATCCGCTTCAGGTTGTCGCGGAACAGGTCGCCCGAGGCTACCTGGGGCAGCCCGTACTCAACGCTCAGGATGTGCGCCTGCGTGCCCTTGCCGGCGCCCGGTGGACCAAACAGCAGGAAGTACCTGGGCGTCATAGGCCCCCCGTCTACTTGACCAGAAGCGAGTCATTGAAGCCGCGCAGCTTCAACTCGGCATCCAGGCCGAAGAACGTATCCCGCACAACGCCGACCACAATCAGCAGACCGGTGCTCAGGATCGACAGCGAAGTAGCCCCGGGCAACAGCGGCCGCACCAGGAACGGCATGACCGCCACGATCCCGAGGAACAGCGCCCCGGGCAGCGTGATCCGGCGCAGCACCTTGGTCAGATACTTCTGGGTCGGTGTGCCTTTAGTCACTCCCGGGATCTGGGCCCCGGCCCGCTTCAGGTTCTCGCCGTAGTTCTGCTGAGTGAAGAGCACGTCCGTGTAGAAGAACGTGAACGCCACCACCATCAGAAAATACAGCAGCCAGTACCATTCGCTCGTGCCGCCGAACAGCCGGCTGACCGCGCTGGCCGCGTCGGCCACCCACTGGGTCGTCGACGTGACAAAGAACTGCGCGATGATGGCCGGGAAAGACAGCAGCGCCTGGGCGAAGATGATCGGGATCATGCCGGCCATGTTGATCTGCAGCGGCAGATTGCCGCGCACCGGCATGCTCATGCGGTTGCCCATGCGCCGGCCGGGATAGAGCACCGGCACATTGCGGCGGCCCTGCTGCACAAACACGATCACGAACACCATCAGCACGACCAGCAGCACGAAGACCACGATATACAGCAGCCAGCGGGTCTGATCCTGCAGCAGCGTCAGCAGCTGGGTGGGGATGCGCGCCACGATACCGGCGAAGATGATCAGCGACAGGCCCTGCTTGCGCAGGCCGTACTCTGAGATCAACTCACCCAGCCAGATGGCGAACATGGTCCCGCCGGTCATCGAGATGATCATGGTGATCGTCGGCAGGTTAAACCCAAGCTCGCCAAACGTCAGGATGGGCGTAGTCGCCGACGGCTGCAGCGTGCGGATCAGCTGGATCTGGCCGAAGGCGTTCAAGGCCGCCATCGGCACCGCCAGGTAATAGGTCCACCGCTCCATCAACTCGCGGCCGCGGGTGGGGTCTTCTTCCATCACGCGCTGCAGGCGCGGGATGATCGGCACGAGCAACTGCAGGATGATCTGGGCGGTGATGTAGGGGTACACCCCCATCGCCAGCACCGAGAAGTTGGACACCGTGCCGCCCGAGAGCAGATCCAGGATGCCCAAGAAATTGCCGCCCGCGCCGCCGGAGTTCAAGATCGCGCGCACCGCCTCCACATTCACGCCCGGCACCGGGACGTGCGCTGCCAGCCGGTAGACAACCAGCAAGGCGATCGTAATCAGGATTCGGTTGCGCAGGTCTTCAGCGGTCCAGATGTACCGCCAAGCCGATAGTTTCATCGCCTAGCTCCGCTTACGCGAGGATCACGACTTTGCCGCCGGCGGCCTCGACTTTGGCCACAGCCGACTTGCTGGCGCGGTGGACCTGGATCGTCAGGGCCTTCTGCAGGTCCCCTTCGCCCAGCAGGACGATGGGCTGGCTGAGATCACGCACCACCCCGGCCGCCACCAACGCCTCTGGCGTGACCTCGGCGCCGGCTTCAAAGCCCGCCAGCCGGGCCAGGTTGACCTCGACGAAGTCGGTTCGGAAGATGTTGATGAAACCGCGCTTGAACGGCAAGCTGCGGTAGAACGGCAGGTTGCCGCCTTGGCGGTACAGCTTGCCGCCGCTGCCCGTCCGGGCGCCCTCGCCTTTGGTGCCGCGCCCGGCGGTCTTGCCCTGGCCGGCCGAGATACCGCGCCCGACGCGGCGTTTCTTACGGTTAGCCCCGGCATTCGGGGCCAGATCGTGCAACTTCATGAGTGCCTCCGGAATTCGGACAGCGGCGTTTCGGCGCGGACGCGCCCACCGCCGACCGGACTACCGTTACGCTGCCTCTACCTTTACCAGCCGTGCCACCTTAGCCAGCATCCCGCGGAGCTGCGGCGTATCAGCCTGCTCCACTGTCTGATGCATCCGGCGCAGGCCGAGCGCCCGCACCGTCGCCTTGTGGCGCTGCGTGAACCCGATCGGGCTGCGCACCAACGTGATGCGCAGCGTCTTGGGGGCTGAACCTTTACTGTCCATGCTTCTTATCCCGGTTCCAGAACGGCGTCACATGGCGGGCGTCCTTGCGGCGGTCAGTGGCCTCGCTGCGCGGGTCCTTGAGTGTGCCGAGCGCGTCCAATGTGGCGTTGACCACATTCAAGACATTCGAGCTGCCCATCGACTTGGTCAGGATATCGCGCACACCGGCCGCTTCCAGCACCGCACGCACGCCGCCGGCGGCGATCACGCCCGTGCCGGGTGAAGCCGGCTTGAGCAGGATCTGGGCTCCACCGCGCTTGGCCGTGACCTCGTGCGGGATGGTAGTGCCCATGATCTGGACCGTGCGCAGATTCTTGCGGGCGCGCTCGGTCGCCTTGCGGATCGCATCCGGGACGGCCCGGCTCTTGCCGATGCCGATGCCAACGCGGCCGCGGTTGTCCCCGGCCACCACGATCGTGCGGAAAGCGAAGCGCCGGCCGCCCTTGATCACCTTGGCGACGCGGGTGATATCGATGACGCGCTCGTCGAGCTCGTCGCCGCGCTCGTCCGTCTGGGGATCGCGGCCTCGGGGTGCTCGGGGTGCTCGTTGTGCCATTTAGAACTCCAATCCGCCTTCGCGCGCGCCGTCAGCCAGCGCTTTGACGCGCCCATGATACCGATAGCCGCCGCGGTCAAAGACCACCTGGGTGATACCGTGGGCCTTGGCGCGTTCGGCCATGGCCATCCCCACCAGCTTGGCCTGCTCCGCCTTCTTCTTACCGGTCAGCTGCACCTTGAGCGCTGTGTCGACGGTGGACGCGGACACCAGGGTCACGCCCTGCTGATCGTCGATGAGTTGCGCATAAATGTTAGACAGGCTCCGGAAGACGTTCAGCCGCGGGCGGCTGGCCGTCCCAGACACGCGCGCCCGCACCCGGCGGCGACGCCGCTCCCGTCCAGCGAGACGTTTGTTATCGGGCATTACATCACTCCTGTGGCTTTAGCCGACCTTGCCGGCCTTGCCCGCCTTGCGCTTGATCTGCTCGCCCACGTAGCGCAGGCCTTTGCCCTTGTAGGGCTCCGGCGGGCGCCAGTGGCGGATGTTCGCAGCCACCTGACCGACCAACTCGCGGTCGAAACCCGACACGGTGATCGTGCGGGCCTTCTCGTCGACGACGAAGGCGATCCCGGCCGGCGGCTCGACTGTGATCGGGTGCGAATAGCCCAGGGCCATCACCAGTTGCTTGCCTTTGACCTCGGCGCGATAACCGACGCCCTCGATCTGCAGCGTCTTGGCAAACCCCTGGCTGACGCCGTGGACCATGTTGGCCAGCACCGCGCGCGTTGTGCCGTGCAGCGCCCGTAATTGGCGCGCATCCGAGGCGCGGGTCACCACCAACTGCCCGTTCTCCAGGCCGATGCCGACCTCGCCCGCAAAGGTGCGCGTCAGCTCGCCTTTGGGACCCTTAACTTTGACCGTCTTCTCAGAGACATCGACCGTCACCCCCTTGGGGATGTCGATCGGCTTTTTTCCAATCCGCGACATAGTTCACCTCTCCCGGCGCCCGGTCACCAGACTTTGCACAAGACTTCGCCGCCGACGCCGAGCTTGCGGGCCTTGGCGCCCGTCATGACCCCGCGCGGCGTGGACAGGATGGAGATGCCCATCCCCTGCAGCACCCACGGGATCTCGCTGCGGCGAGTATAGACGCGCCGGCCAGGCTTGGAGATGCGCTCCAGCCCCGTGATCACCGGGCGCTTGTCGCGGCGTTCGCCGACGTACTTCAGCGTCAAGCGCAGGGTCGGCTGCTGCTCGCCCTCCGCCTGCAGCTGCGCGTATTCGTCGATGTAGCCTTCTTCTTTCAGGATGTGGGCGATGGCCAGCTTGAGTTTGGAGCTGGGGAACGCCACCGTGCTGTGCCCGGACCGCAGACCGTTGCGGATGCGGGTCAACATATCGGCAATGGGATCGCTGTGCATACCTGCTCTCCTTGCCCGCTTACCAGGACGCCTTTACCACGCCCGGGATCTTCCCGGCCAGGGCCAGCTCACGGAAGCAGATGCGGCATAGATGAAACCGGCGGATGAAGCCTCGCGGACGCCCACACAGTTTGCAGCGGTTGCGCACGCGCACCGGGAACTTGCGCCGCATCTCGCGGTAGGTCATGCATTTCTTGGCCATCGTCTCTTACGCGCCTTTCTTGCGGAACGGCATGCCCAGCATCTGCAGCAACCGGCGGCCATGCTCGTCGGTTCTGGCCGTGGTGACCACCGTGATCTCCATGCCGCGCAGCTTGTCGATCTTGTCGTAATCGATCTCGGGAAAGACCAGTTGCTCGCGCAGGCCCAGGGTGTAGTTGCCGCGGCCGTCGAAAGCGTCTGGCGATATGCCGCGGAAGTCACGCACGCGCGGCAGCGCCAAGTTCATCAGGCGGTCCAGGAAGGACCACATCCGCTCGCCGCGCAACGTCACCTTGACACCGATCGGCTTGCCTTCGCGCAGCTTGAAGTTCGAAATGCTCTTGCGCGCCTTGGCGATGACCGGTTTCTGGCCCGCGATGATCGTCAGATCACTGACGGCCGCATCCAGCGCCTTGGAATCGGTCTGGGTCTCCGAACCGACGCCGATGTTGATGACGACTTTCTCAACGCGCGGCACTTCCATGATGTTCCGGAAGGCGAACTCGCGCGTCAACGCCGGCATCACTTCGTTTTTGTAAAGCTCTTGTAGCCTGTGCATTGAACGACTGTCTCCTGCCCCGTGCCCTACTTATCCAGGACTTCGCCGCTCTCTTTGGCCACGCGCACCCAACTATCCCCTTCCCGCCGATAACCAATGCGGGTCGGTTCGTTAGTCTTCGGGTCCACGACCATGACGTTCGAGGCGTGAATGGGAGCGTCAAATTCGGCGATTTGCGGCGCGCTCTGCCGGCCGGCAGCTTGTGGGGCGGCCTTCTTGTGCTTCTTGCGCACATTGACGCCCTGCACCACCACCCGGTTTTCCTTGGGCAACACCTCCAGCACTTCGCCGCGCTTGCCCTTGTCCTTGCCGGCGATCACCACCACGGTGTCGCCCTTCTTGATCTTCATCTTCATTGCGCTCTGGCCTCCCGCCTCACAACACTTCCGGCGCCAGGGAGACGATCTTCATAAAGCCCTTCTCGCGCAGTTCGCGCGCCACCGGGCCAAAGATGCGGGTCCCTTTCGGGTTCTCGCCGTCGTCATCCAGGATCACCGCCGCATTGTCGTCAAAGCGGATGTAGGAGCCGTCGTCCCGCTTGAACTCCTTGGCGCAGCGCACAATCACGGCTTTGACGACGGCGCTTTTCTTGACCGCGCCCTGCGGGGCGGCTTCCTTGACCGACGCCACCACCACGTCGCCGACATATCCGTACCGACGCTTGGAACCGCCCAGGATCCGAATCACCAGCAGTTCGCGGGCGCCGGTATTGTCGGCCACCGCCAAACGCGACTCTTGCTGGATCATGCCGCACCCCCCTCGGGCGCCAGCTCAGACACCTGCACGGCGCGATTGAGGACGCTCTCCACCACCCAACGCTTGCGCCGGCTGATGGGCTGGCTCTCCACAATCTGCACCGCGTCGCCGACCTGGCACTGGTGCTCGTCGTGGGCCATGAAGCGCGTGGCGCGGTGCACCACCTTGCCGTACAGCGGGTGACGGTAGCTGCTCTCGACCTCCACCACCACCGTCTTCATCATCTTGTTGCTGGTCACTCGACCGACTAAGCGACGGCGAGGCATGTCAACTCTCCTTCGTGGCCGCGAGCTGGGCCGCAATCGCGCGCTCCCGCAACACGGTGGCCAACTGCGCAATCGTCCGGCGCGAAGCGCGCAGGCGGCTGTAATCGGTCAACTGGCCGGTGCGATACTGAAAGCGCAACTTGAATAGTTCTTCCCGGGCGTCTTCCAGCTTCGATTCAATCTCAGCTGTGGCCAGCGCCCGAATTTCGCTTGAACGCATCACTGACCTCCTGCGGCCCGGACCTCGTCCGACGTCACCATCTTGGTTTTGATGGGCAACTTGTGCGAGGCCAGGCGGATCGCCTCTTTGGCGATGTCCTCCGGCAAGCCGGCGACTTCAAAAATGATGCGGCCCGGCTTGATCACGGCAACCCAGTGGTCCACCGCGCCCTTGCCCTTGCCCATGCGGCTCTCGGCCGCACGCTGGGTGACCGGCTTATCCGGGAAAACCCGCACCCACACCTTGCCGCGGCGCTTCATATAGCGCACCAAGGCACGGCGCGCGGCCTCGATCTGCCGCTGGGTCAGCCAACACGGCTCAAGGGCCTGCAGGCCGTACTCGCCAAACGAAATCTCGACGCCACGGGTTTCATGTCCAGTCATGCGCCCGCGCATTTGCTTGCGCCATTTGACGCGCTTTGGCATCAACATAGTTCACCTCACGGTCGGCGCTGCCGCCCGGCGCCGTCGCACCGGTCCAACGCCAACGTGCTACTCCTACTCGCTGACGTACACGTCCTCGGTCACTTCCGGTATTTCAATCGTCTCCGGCAACTTTTCGCCCTTGTATATCCAGACCTTGATGCCGATCCGGCCGAAAGTGGTCAAGGCCTCGGCGCGGGCGAAGTCAATATCGGCGCGCAGCGTCTGCGACGGCACGCGGCCTTCGCGCGCTGTCTCGCGGCGCGACATCTCGGCGCCGCCCAGGCGGCCGGAACACACGATCTTGATGCCTTGCGCGCCCTGGCGCATCGCCTGCGTCACCGCGCGCTTCATGGCGCGGCTGTGGCTGATGCGGCGCACGATCTGGTCCCCGATATTCTCGGCCACCAGCTTGGCCTCCAGGTCCGGCTGCGAGATCTCCTCAACCTCCAGCTTGACCTTGGAGCCCGTCAGGGATTCGAGCTTGTGGCGCAGCACTTTCACCTGCGCGCCCTTGCGCCCGATCAGGATGCCGGGCTTGGCGGTCCAGATCGTGATCGTCACGCTGGACGGCGAGCGGTCGATGTCCACACGCGCGACGCCAGCCTTGGGGGCCTCGACATACACCAGCTTGCGGATGGCGAAATCCTGCTGCAGCTGCTGCGCATAGCGCCCCTTGGGCGCGTACCAGCGCGCTTCCCAGTCCTTGATGATGCCCAGCCGGAAGCCGATCGGATGAACTTTACGACCCATTAGGACGCCGCTCCTTCTTTCTCAGCCACAACGATCGTGATGTGCGACGAACGCCGCAGCAGCGGCTTGAACCGCCCACGCGCGCCAAAGCGGCGCCACTTGCGGGTCGGCCCCTCGTCCGCGTAAGCTTTCTTGATGTACAGTTCCGCCCGGTTGAGGCCGAAATTCTCTTCGGCGTTGGCAATAGCCGTCCGCACAACCTTATAGACGGCCTGCGCCGCCGCCTTGGGCGTGAACTTCAGGATGGTCAGGGCCTCGTCGGCGCTCCGGCCGCGCACCAGATCCACGACCAGGCGCGTCTTCTGAGCCGACAGGCCGATGTAGCGGGCTTGCGCCTTGACGTCGCTCATGCCTTGGCGCCTCCGGCGGTTTCGGTCGTCTTCTCCTTGGACACGTGGCCGCGGAACATGCGCGTCGGCGCAAATTCGCCCAGCTTGTGGCCGACCATGTTCTCGGTGATGTAGATCGGCACGTGCCGCCGGCCATCATGCACGGCGATGGTGTGGCCGACCATCTGCGGGAAGATCGTGCTGGCGCGGCTCCAGGTGCGAACGACCTTCTTCTCGGCGCGCTGGTTCATGGCCTCAATGCGCTTGAGCAGTTTCGGCTCAACGAACGGCCCTTTTTTCAGTGATCGCGACATACGACGTTCTCCTCGTACCTACAGCTTAGCGCTGGCCGCGCCGCTTGACGATGAACTGGCTTGACTTCTTGTTGCGGCGGGTCTTGTAACCGCGCGTCGGCTTGCCCCACGGGCTGCGCGGGCCAGGCTTGCCCACCGGCTGCCGGCCCTCACCGCCGCCGTGCGGATGGTCGCGCGGACTCATGGCCGTGCCGCGCACCGTCGGCCGGACACCCAGGTGGCGCTTGCGCCCAGCCTTGCCGAGCTTCACATTGGAGTGATCCAGGTTGCCGACCACGCCAATGGTGGCCATACATTCCTGACGGATCAGGCGCACTTCCCCGGACGGCAAACGCACCTGGGCGTAATCGCCTTCCTTGCCCAGCAGCTGCGCGGCCATGCCGGCCGACCGGGCGATCTGGCCGCCCTTGCCCGGCTGAATCTCGATGTTGTGGATCAGCGTGCCCACCGGGATATTGGCGATCGGCAGCGCATTGCCGCTGCGGATGTCGATTTCCTTGCGGCTGGCCAGCACCCGGTCACCCACCTTCAACTCGAGCGGCGCCACGATGTAGCGCTTCTCGCCGTCGGCGTAATGCAGCAGCGCGATCCGGGCCGACCGGTTGGGGTCGTACTCGATGGCCGCCACTTTGGCCGGGATGTCCAGCTTGTCACGCTTGAAATCAACCAAGCGTAACTGGCGCTTGTGGCCGCCGCCGCGATGCCGCACGCTGACCGTGCCCTGATGGTCGCGGCCGCCGGTCTGGCGTTTGGGGGTGATCAGCCGGCGCTCCGGCTTGTCTTTGGTGATCTCCTCGAAGGTCGGGCTGGTCATCCCGCGCCGGCCGGGCGAGGTCGGTTTGTAGATTTTGACGGCCATTATTTCACACCCTCGAACAGGTCAATGGTCTGGTCGGCGCGGATGGTGACGATGGCCTTCTTGTACTCAGACTTGCGCACCACCTCACGGCGGGTGCGCCCGCGGCGGCCGCGCTTGGCGGGCACCACGACCACGTTCACCTTCATGACTTCCACATCGAAGAGCGTCTCGACCGCTTCCTTGACCTGGGTCTTGGTCGCGTGCGTATGCACTTCAAACACGTACTGGTGCAACTTGGTGTTCTGGTACCGCGACTTCTCGGTTTCGATCGGACGCCGCAGGACGTCGTATACAGTCAACATGCTCCGTCTCCTCAGCCGAGATAGCCCTGGATCACGTCCAGCGCCGCCACTGGCAGCACCACGCGGTCGTAGCCGAGCAGGTCACGGATGTTCAGGTAGTTGGCGCGCAGATACTTGGCGTGCTCGATATTGCGGATCGACTTCTCGACAATGTCGTTCTTCTCAGGCAGCAGCACCAGCGCGCTATCGGTGCCGACCAACGCCACCAGCGCCTTGAGCATCTCGGCCGTCTTGGGTTGGGCCAGCAGCAACTCGTCCACGACAACGATCTGCGCGCCGGCCGCTTTGGCCGACAGCGCCGAACGTAGCGCGGCGCGCCGCATCTGGCGCGGCATCTTCAGGCTGTAATCGCGCGGCTGGGGCGTGTGCGCCTTGCCGCCGCCCTTCCAGTGCGGGGCGCGCGTGGAGCCTTGCCGCGCGCGGCCGGTGCCCTTCTGCTTCCAGGGCTTTTTGCCGCCGCCGGACACGTCGCCGCGCGTTTTGGTGGCATGCGTGCCCTGCCGCGCGTTGGCCAGCTGCCGCACCAGGGCCTGGTGCATCAGGTCCTGACGGATGGGCGCTTCAAAGATGGCCGCCGGCAGCTCGACCGTCCGGACCGTCTCGCCCTTTAGGTTCTTGACATCGACTTGCATGGTCGTCTCTCTCTAGTGCGCCGCGCTTACTTGGCCTTGCGCGCCGGGCGGATATAGACGATCGCGCCACTCGCGCCCGGAACGCTGCCGGCAACGCCCAGCAGGTTGCGCTCCGGATCGACCAGGGCGACTTGGATGTTCTGGGAGGTGACGCGGTCGACACCCATGTGGCCGGCCATCCGCTTGCCCTTGCGCAGGCGGCCAGGCGTGGTGTTGGAGGAGCTGGCGCCGGGAGCGCGGGTGCGGTCAGAGGCGCCGTGGGTCTTGTTCTGGCGCCGGAAATTGTGGCGCTTGATGCCGCCCTGGAAGCCTTTGCCCTTGCTGACCCCGCTGATATCCACGTGTTCGCCCAGGGCAAACACGTCCACCTGCACTTTGTCCCCCTCGCTCACATCGGCGGCCTCGAGGCGGAACTCATGCAGGTGGCGCAGCGGCGGCAGATTCAACCCATTGCGCTTCAGGTGCCCCTTTTCGCCGCCCGTCAGGCGTTTGGGGTTGACCTCTTCAAAGCCGAGCTGTACGGCCACATAGCCGTCCTTCTCAGCCGAGCGCACCTGGGTGACAAAGCATGGCCCAGCTTGGATCAAGGTAACAGGCGTCACGACGCCCTTCTCCGAGATCAGCTGGGTCATGCCGATCTTCTTCCCAATCAGCCCTTTCATCACAAATCTCCTTTGTGCCAGGCAGTGCACCCAGACAGGGCCACTGCGATTTACGTGGGACTGTATGCCTGGGCAACGGCATCATCATCCCTACAGCGTGGGCGTCAACCCGCCGGCGCGGCGCTCCGGTTTTGGGACCGCGCTCGGACGAGTTCGTCCCCACGCTAAGCCGCCATTTAACGGCGGCTCAGCATTATAGCTTGATTTCGATATCCACGCCAGCCGGCAAATTCAACCGGGTCAGCAGGTCAATCGTCTTAGCATCCGGATCCAGCACGTCGATCAGACGCTTGTGGGTCCTAATCTCAAAATGCTCGTGCGAGTCCTTGTCGATGAACGCGCCGCGCCGGACCGTGAACCGCTCCAGGCGGGTCGGCAGCGGCACCGGGCCGACCACCTTGGCGCCGGTGCGTTCGGCCGTTTCCACAATGCGCTTGGCCGATTGGTCCAGGACGCGATGATCGTAAGCTTTCAGGCGGATGCGGATCTTCTGCTTGGCCATGGGTCTATTCCAGCACCTTGGTAATGACGCCGGCGCCGACGGTCAGGCCGCCTTCGCGGA
>CALFZO010000167.1 GCA_937952305.1 uncultured Anaerolineales bacterium
TCACCGGCCCGGGCGCGCCCGTCCCGATGACGTGGTCGTCCACGCGCACGATCGGCACCACGCCGCGCGAGCTGCTGGTGAGGAAGGCTTCGCTCAGGCGCGGGACCTGGGCCAGCGGCACGGCCTCCGGCACTGTCTCCAGGCCGGCCTCGCGCGCCAGGGTCAGCACCACGCCGCGCGTCACACCGGCCAGCACACCGGCGCCGGCTGTGCGCAGACAGCCGTCCAGCACGCCGAAGAAATTGCTGGAGGCGCCCTCCAGCACGCGGCCGGCCGCGTCCAACAGCAGCAGCTCGAAGACGCCGGCGGCCGCGCGCTCGGGCTGCGAGTCGATCAGGAAGGCCGTGTTCTTGATCTGCGGCGCGTCGCGGTGCAGGGCCGAGGTGCTCACGGCGACGCCGCGCTCGTAGACTTCGGCCGGCAGCGCCTGCAGCGGCTGGAGCGTGAGGTAGAGTGTGCCGGGCGCGCGGCTCAGGTCCAGCGTCAACCGCACGCGGGCTTCGGCGGGCGGCGCCATCGTCGCGAGGGTCTGGCCCAGAGCCAAGCGCAAGGCGGCGCGGTCCGGCGGCTGTCCCAGGCCGAGCCCGGCCGCCGAAGCGTCCAACCGGTCCAGGTGCGCGGTCAGCCCGACCACGCGGGTGCGGCCGAGGTAGGTGCGGAAGGTGGTGTAGACGCCGGCGGGGAGTTGGGCGGAGGCGGCGTCCAGCGTCGTCGGCGCCGGGTCCAGCGCGATGGGTTGCAGGCCGCGCGCGTCCAGGCGCCAGGTGCGCGGCCATATTTCAAAGGAGGCTGACATTCCCCAATTGTACCGGCCGGCGGCCAGTGCGTCTGCGCCGGACGGGCCGGGCCTTTTGCCGTTACACTGATGAACCGGGGGCGCGTCCGCGCCCAGGCCGCATCCCAGGAGGAGACCCCCATGCGTTATCTGCGTCTGCTGCCGGTGCTGATCGTGGCTCTGACCGGAGCGCGCCTGGCTTTGGGCGGCGCGCCGAACACCACCGTGTACCTGCCGTTGGTGACGCACTACTCCGGCTCGCCCATGTTGGGAGGGTGCCCGATGTTCCCGCCGGACAACGCCTGGAACCGCGACATCTCCAAGGACCCGGTCGACCCGAACTCGGCCAGCTACCTCAATTACATCCTCCAATCGGGTGGTTATCTGCATCCGGACTTTGGCTCGGACCCGGACACCGGCGAGTTGTACGGCATCCCGTATCTGGTGGTCCCGGAGAGCGAGCCGGAGGTCGCCATCAACTTCACGGCCTATGGCAGCCAGAGCGATCCCGGGCCGTACCCGATCCCGCTGAACGCGCCCATCGAGGGCGGCAGCGGCTCCGGCGGGGACCGGCACGTGCTGGCGGTGCGCTCCGGCGAGTGCAAGCTGTACGAGCTCTACCGGGCTTTCCCGCAGGCCAGCCGCTGGAACGCGGACTCGGGCGCCGTGTTCGACCTGGCCGCCAACACCCTGCGGCCGGCGGGCTGGACCTCGGCCGACGCGGCCGGCCTGCCCATCCTGCCCGGCCTGGTGCGCTACGACGAAGTGGCGGCCGGCGTCATCCGGCACGCCGTGCGCTTCACGGTGGCGTCCACGCAGAAAGCGTATATCACTCCAGCCCGGCACTGGGCCTCCAGCAACCTCAACCCCAACGCGCCGCCGATGGGGCTGCGCCTGCGCCTGCAGGCGAGCTATGACCTGAGCGCCTTCACCGGGCAGGCCCGCGTCATCCTGACCGCGCTCAAGCAGTACGGCATGATCGTGGCCGACAACGGCTCCAGCTGGTACATCACCGGCGCCGCCGACGCGCGCTGGGACAACGACGACCTCGGCCAGCTCAAGGATGTGCCCGGCAGCGCCTTCGAGGTCGTCCAGGTCCAGCCCGGGACCCTGTGCACGCCGGCTTCGCCCGCCTCGGCCGACTGTAACCCCGACCCGTAGTGCTCGTCCGCTGGCTGGGGCGGGATGATGGCCAGTACCTCTTCACTCTGAGCAAGGCGCCTCCGGCCAATCGGGTGATGTCGTCCCGGCCCCGGCCCCCCACTTCGCTTCGCTGCGGGGGCCATGGTTCGCCGGGGTGAACTCCGGCCGGGACCCGGAGAGGGCGCTGCCCGGGCTGGATGGCCGGCCCGGCCCTTTCGTTGTAACGATTCTTCGCAGCCAGCGTCCATACAGCGGAATGCGCTCGGAGCTTTGGCCGGCCCCTCGACTTCGCGCCGCTCAGGGCCCGATTCTGGGCCTCCCGGGCCCAGGCACCCAGCCAGCGGGCTTTGGTGAAAGCCGGCGATGCGTTACAATACTCATGCAACTCTTTGCAAGAGCAAAAACTCCATGAGCCATACCACCACGGACTACGCCGAACGCATTCGCGCGCAGGGATACCGCCTCACCCCGCAGCGCCAGATGATCCTGGACGCCATCTGCGAGCTGGGCGGGCACGTCACCCCAGAAGTCATCTACGAACGCGTGCGGGGCAGGGCGCCGGCCGTCAACCGCGCCACGGTCTACCGCAACCTGGATTTTCTGTGCGAGGTGCGCCTGGTGGTGGCCGCGCACATCGGGCGCCACACGGTCTACGAGATCGCGGGCGCGCAGCCGCATCACCATCTGATCTGCCGCCAGTGCGGGGCGGTGATACAACTTGGGCACGAGGCGGTGCAAGGTTTCTTCGCCCAGATCGCCCAGCAACAGGCCTTTCAAGTGGATATGGACCATCTGACGCTGTTCGGGCTGTGCCCGGGCTGCCGTCCGGCCCCGTCGCGTTCGCGCGCCCGGTGAGGCGCTTTCAACCATTTTTGAGGAGGACCACATGCTGTTCAAACCCGTGCAACTCCACATCCCAGACGGCTTCCTGTCGACGCCCGTTTCCATCATTGGCTGGGTGCTGCTGGTGGTGACCGTGGCGGTGGCGCTGCGCCAGACGCGCGGCCAGCTGGGCGAGCGCCAGATCCCGCTGATGGGCGTGCTGGCGGCCTTCATCTTCGCGGCGCAGGCCATCAACTTCCCCGTGGCCGGCGGCACTTCCGGCCACCTGCTGGGCGGTGCGCTGGCCGCCATCATCATGGGGCCGTGGGCGGCCGTGCTGATCATGACCAGCGTCGTCGCCATCCAGGGCCTGATCTTCCAGGACGGCGGCCTGCTGGTGATGGGCTGGAACATCCTGAACATGGGCGTGCTGACCGCGTTCACGGGCTACTTCGTCTACCAGCTGATGCGGCGCCTGCTGGGCGAGGGCCGCAACAGCCTGCTGGCGGCCGGCGCGGTGGGCGCCTGGCTGTCGGTGATGGTGGGTGCGCTGGCCACGGCGATTCAGCTGGGCGTCTCGGGCACCTCGCCGCTGGGCGTGGCGCTGCCGGCCATGGCCGGCGTGCACGCCCTGATCGGTTTGGGCGAGGCCGTGATCACGGTGGGCGCGTTGACCTTCCTGTACGCCGCGCGCCGCGATCTGCTGTCCATCGGCGAGACGGCGCCGGGCAAGGCCAGCGCCAGCTGGGTGGGCGTGGGCCTGGGGATCGCGCTGGTGGTGGCCGCCTTCTCGTTCGCGGCCAGCCCGGATCCGGACGGCCTGGAGCGGGTGGCCGAGGACACCGGTTTCCTCGGGCGCGCCCTGGAGCCGGTCTACAACCTCTTCCCGGATTACACCTTGCCCTTCATCAGCGATCCGCTGGTCTCGGGCATCCTGGCCGTCATCCTGGGCACGCTGATCGTCTTCGGCGCGGCCTTCCTGCTGGCGCGCGTCCAGGGCAGCCGCAAAGCCGGCGCGTAGCGGCCGTCGGGAACAACTCCTGAGGGCGGGACCGCTGGGCGGCCCCGCCCTTTCCCTCGCCGTCCTCCGTCATGCTGCACATTGACCTGGCCGACCACTATCAACGCGGCACCAGCCCGATCCACCGGCTGGACCCGCGCGTCAAGATTGTGGGCACGCTGCTGTTCATCCTGGCGGCCACGCTGCTGCCGCCGGGGAGCTGGGCCGCGCTGGCCGTGCTCTTTCTGGGCAGCCTGGGCGTCGCCTGGCAGTCCCGGCTGGGGGTGACGTACGCGCTCAAGCGTTCCTTCGTGGTCCTGCCGTTCGCGCTGGCGGCGGTGACGCTGCCCTTCACGGTGCCCGGCGCGACGCTGGCGCAGGTGGGTGCGTTCGTGATCAGCGTCGAAGGCACTGTGCGCTTCCTGAGCGTGCTGGTGAAATCCTGGGTCTCCGTCCAGGTAGCCCTGCTGCTGGCCGTGACCACGGCCTTCCCGGACCTGTTGTGGGCGCTGCGCGAGCTGCGCGTGCCGCGCCCGCTGGTCAGCATCATCTCGTTCATGTACCGCTACATGTTTGTGCTGGCCGATGAGGCGCTGCGCCTGCAGCGCGCGCGGGCGGCGCGCTCGGCCCAGGGCCAGGACCCGCGCCGCACGGGCGGCAGCGTGCTCTGGCGCGGGCGGGTGGCCGGCGGCCTGGTGGGCAACCTGACCCTGCGCGCCTTTGAGCGCAGCGAGCGCATCTACAACGCCATGCTGGCGCGCGGCTTCCGGGGCGAGCTCAAGACGCTGACACCGCCGACGCTGACGCAGTTTGACCGCTACGCCCTGGCGGGCTGGGTGACGTTCCTGGCCATGGCTTCCCTGATCGGTTTTGTGTTTGCGCGCTAGCGGCGCGCTGGGAACGACGAGAGCGTATGCACCACACGATTGAAGTCCAGGCGCTGCAGTTCGCCTATCCGGACGGCCACACCGCTCTGCGCGGCGTGGATCTGAGCATCGCGCCGGGCGAGAAGGTGGCGCTGGTCGGCCCCAACGGGGCCGGCAAGTCCACGCTTATGCTGCACCTTAACGGCCTGCTGCAGGCCGGCGCCGGCGCCGTGAGCGTCTGCGGCCTGTCCATCCGCGCCGAGACCCTCGGCCAGGTGCGGGCCGCCGTCGGCCTGGTGTTTCAAGACCCGGACGACCAGCTCTTCTCGCCGACGGTCTTTGAAGACGTCGCCTTCGGGCCGCTGCACATGGGCCTGGCCGAGGCCGAGGTGCGCGCCCGCGTGGAACGGGCGCTGGCGGCGGTGGGCATGGGCGCGTACGCGCAGCGCGTCTCGCACCACCTGAGCGTCGGCGAGAAGAAACGCATCGCCATCGCCACCGTGCTGTCCATGTCGCCCGAGATCCTGGTGCTGGACGAGCCGTCCGCCGGGCTGGACCCGCGTGCCCGGCGCGGCCTGATCCGGCTGCTGAGCGAGCTGCCCCAGACCATGCTGGTTTCCACGCACGACCTGCGCCTGGTGGCCGAGGTCTTCCCGCGCACGGTGATCATGGACCAGGGCCGGGTGGTGGCCGACGGACCGACCGCGCGCCTGCTCGGCGACCCGGCGCTCCTGGATGCCCACGGCCTGGAGCCGGTCTGAGCCCCAACAAATCCCCAGTTGTCGGATCATGGCCCGTGTGCCAAAATAGCGCCCCATACTAATCGGCCCGGGGCTTTCCGGGCCGACCTATTCCGAGGAGGATGGCATGCGAGCTAACCGAATTTCTGCCTGGCGCGGCCTGGCCCCGCTGGCGGTGTTGCTGCTGGCCGCGCTGGCCTGCAGCCCGCTGGCCGCCGACCCCACCGCGACCCCGGGGACGGCCACACTCTACAAGGACGACTTTTCCAACTCCGACAGCGGCTGGGGCGTGGGCACGGATGACACGGGCTCGCTGCAGTACGAAGACGGCCAGTACCGCTTCAGCATGACCCAGTCCAAGTACTTCACCTGGGGCAACCTGGCGGAGGAGACGTTCACGAACATCCGCGTCATCACCGAGGTCGAGAACAAGAGCAACACCACCGAGCCGACCTTCGGCGTCATCTGCCAGTATCAGGACGAAAACAACTTCTACTATGCCGGTTTCGGCTCAGACGGGTTCTACGCCATCGTCCGCTCCGAAGGCGGCGAGGACACCGTGCTGACCGACATGAGCGAGGGCAACTGGCTGCAGTCCGACGACATCGCCGTCGAGGCCGACCGCTATGACCTGGAGGTGGAATGCGCGAACGGCGAGATCAAGCTGGTCGTCGACGGCAAGACCATCGCCACGGTGCAGGACGACACCTTCACCAGCGGCCAGATCGGCCTGTTCGTGCTGACCTGGGACGAGCCGACCGCCGACGTGCGCTTCGACAACCTGCGCGTCCTGGAAGCTGAGTAACCGCGGCCGCTCGACCAATAAGCCAGCCATGACCACGCCGCCCAACGCCATCGGCGTCGCCCTTAAACGAACGGCCGCGGCCGGTCATGCCGGCCCGCCAGCCATGACCACGCCGCCCAACGCCTACGGCGCGGAGCTGCAGCCGTTCGCGGGGCCGACGCCATCGGCGTCGCCCTTAAACGAACGGCCGCGGCCGGTCATGCCGGCCCGCCAGCCATGACCACGCCGCCCAACGCCTACGGCGCGGAGCTGCAGCCGTTCGCGGGAATTCCGTCCTTCATGCGCCGGCCGGTCACGCGTGACCTGGCCGGCGTGGACGTGGCCATCGTCGGCGTGCCCTTCGACAGCGGCACCTCGTACCGCAGCGGCGCGCGTTTCGGGCCGCGCCAGATCCGCGCCGCCTCGCTGCTGCTGTGGGGCTATCACAACCCGCTGGCCGTCAAACCGCTGGACGTGCTCAACGTCATCGACTACGGCGACGTGGACGTGATCCCGCCGTCGATCGTCGATACGATGCACCATATCGAGGCCGAGGTGGGCGCGCTGGTGCAGGCCGGCGTCACGGTGCTGGCTCTGGGCGGTGATCACTCCATCAGCCTGCCGCTGCTGCGCGCGCACGCGCGCCGCTATGGGCCGCTGGGGGTGGTGCACTTCGACTCGCACCCGGACACCTGGGAGACCGAGTTTGGCGGCCGCCCGTACAGCCACGGCACGCCCTTCCGGCGCGCGCTGGAGGAAGGCCTGATCGACCCGGCCCGCTACATCCAGGTGGGCCTGCGCGGGCCCACCAGCGGGGCCGCAGACTGGCAGCAGGCGCGCGACCTCGGCATCCGCGTGATCACCCTGGACGAGGCCGCGGCGCTGGGCGTCCCGGCCGTGGTGGCCGCCATCCAGGCGACGGCGCGCGGGCCGGTGTACGTGACCCTGGACATCGACGCCGCCGACCCGGCCTTCGCGCCCGGGACCGGCACGCCTGAAGTGGGCGGCTTCACCAGCCATCAACTCCTGCAGCTGGTGCGCGGGCTCAAAGGCCTGAACCTGGTCGGCTTCGACCTGGTGGAAGTCAGCCCGCCGTTCGACCATGCCGAGATCACGGCCATCCTGGCCGCCAACCTGGCTTTTGAGTTTCTGGCGCTGCGCGCCGTGCGCGCGCGGGCCTGACTCGAAATTCCCCTGACCGCAGCAGGGCCGTCCACCTGGGCGGCCCTGTTGCGTTAAGAAGGCTGGCCAGCACCGCTCACTCGGCGCCGAGGCCGCGCAGGGTGGTCTTGACGACGTCTGCGGTCTGCGGGCCGACCAGGTTATTGGCCGTGCTCTGGCCGTAGTATTCGGGGTAGACGGTGGTGGCGAAGACCTCGGCCCAGTATTCCTCGGTGGAGACGCCCGCGTACGGCTCGGCCGGGTTGCCGGGCGGCGGCTCCACGGCGCGCTGAGTGTCGAACACGCACGCCACCGACGGGTTGTCCAGGTCGCATTGGCTCGCGCCGGTCTCAGCGGAGACGGTCTGCGAGAGGTGTTTGTGGCTGCGCCAATCCAGGACGTGGCCGATCTCGTGGACGATCAGGTAGATGGCGTAATCCGCGCCGTGGTCGAAGTTGTAGTCGGTCAGGACGATATCGCCGAGCACGTCCTGGCCCACCGGCGGCGCGAAAGCGCGCAGCTCAGGCACGGGCACGCGCGCCATCCGCACCAGGCCGCCCAGCGTGGTCACGAACGCGGCCGGGCCGCCAACCGTGTCGGCGACGCGGACCACGGCCGTGGACGTCCATTCCAGCTCGTCGGTGGCGCGCCAGTAGCAGGCCGCGCCTTCCACGGCGCCGACGTCCACCTGGAAGACCTGCAGGAGCTCCCGCGCGATCTGCACAGCCCGCGGCAGTGTCAGGTCGGGCAGTTGGCGGTGATAGATGGCGGCCAGCGCCGCCAGGGCCAGCGCCACCAGCAGGCCGGCGAGCCACCAGCCGCGCGGGCGCCGGCGCGGCTTGAGGTCAAGATGCGCGGCAGGAGTCATGGGGCTGCCTCACGGGGTCGGCGCCACCGGCAGGGCCAGCAGCGTGGGGTGGGCGCGGCCGCGGTGGACGCTAAGCGTGGTCCCGGCCGTCCAATCCAGCGGCTCGGTGTGGCCGGCGTCCGCGCCCGTCAGAGTCAGCCGCAGGCGTTTGCCGGCCTGGAAGGTGTTGGAGATCGGCAGCAGGTCGAAGACCAGGGCCACCGGCTCGTCCGCGGGCAGGATCGCCAGATACTCCGGCTGGCCGGGGTGGTAGGGCAGGCCGAAGTTGGCGAAGGGTGCCGCGGCCAGGGCGCGGTACGTGGCGCGCAAAGCGCCCTCGGTAATGTACTCAGACTGGCCGCGCGCGTTGACTTCCTCCAGATATGCGAAGAGATCGAGGTCCGGCGCGGCGGTGCTGACGTAGACCGTGATCACGGGGCTGCCGGTGAGCGTGAGGTCAGTCTGCAGGACGGGCGTGGTGTAGGTGAGGCCCTTCTCGTCGTTGGGGCGCATCTCGCGGTAGTCCACGGACTTGCCGGCCAGGTTGTCCCAGCGCGTGGCGCGGCCGGTCGTGGTGGTCAGGTCGACGGTGTACAGGTCGGCGACCTCGGCCTGGGTGGGCGGCGCGGCCGCGAGCACGCCGTCGTTGCCGGACGCCACGCTGCCGGACGGGCCGGCGGCCGCGTAGAGCAGGGCCGTCTGCGTCTCCGGCGGCGGCCACGCGGACGCCGTGTGCCACGTCCACAGGCCGGGCGCGCGGACGGTGGCGTAGTGGATCGGGGCCTCGGCCATGACGCCGTTCTCGACGCCCTTCAGCCAGTAGTCGAACCAGCGCAGCATCTCCACCGGGCGCAGCTGCGCGTACTCGCGCGCGTAGGCGAAGCGGTTGCGGGTGGGGTTGGCCTCCCACGGTCCGATGGCCAGCTTGCGCGGGCCGGCCAGGTTGGCGTACCACAGCAGGCCGTCGCGCACGAAGCCGTCCAGCCAGCCGGTCCAGACGTAGACGGCCACGCCGGACCGGTTGAGCGCGGCCAGGTTGTCGGCCGGCGAGTCCAGACCCAAGCCGGCCTCATCGCGGAAAAGGCGCCGCCCCATCGCCGCCGACAGGTTCCAGTTGTTCGCGTGTTCGGCGCGGGCCTGGGCCAGCAGGCGGCGGCCGGGGTCGGCGTCCACGGGCGGCGGCGCGTACGCCTGGTCGATGGCGTCGATGAACTCGCTCCAGGCCTGCACGAACTCCTGGCGGTACATGCCGCCGGGGTAGACAAAGTCGAAGTAATCGAAGCCGGCCGAAGCCGGGAAGATGGCGGCCAGGTGCGGCGGGGCCTGGCTCATGGCCAGCAGTTGATTGGCCCCGTCGTAGCCGGAGCCGGTCATGCCGAGGCGGCCCGTGCTCCAGGGTTGGGCGGCCAGCCACTCGATGAGGTCGTAGGCATCGCGGGCTTCGGTGGGCGAGAGGAAGCCCTCGTAGCGCCCGAACGAGGCGCCGGTCCCGCGCGCGTCGGCGATGGCGAGCACATAGCCCTGCTCGAGCAACAGGCGCGCGTCCGGGATCACGTCGACGTAGCTCAGGATCTGGTCGCCGTAGTAGAAGGCGCGATGCTGGCGCGTGTAGATCAAGATGACGGGCAGCGGCTCCGTTGCGGGCTGGCCGTAGGCGTCGGTCGGACGCAGGATATCGACCGCCAGGCGGACGCCGTCCCGCATGGGCACGTACTGGGACGAGCGGGTAAAGCCGTGATAGCGCGCCTCCGAGTAACCGGCATATTGTCCGAAAGCGGACAGACGCGTCTCGGCGGCGGGCAAGGGTGGGGCGGTGGGGCGGGCGATGACGCGCGGCGCTGCGGTCGGCGAGGGCGCCGTGACCGTGGGCGCAAGAGTCGTGGTAGGCGCGGCTGTGGGCGGCAGCGTGGCGCCGGGGCCGCAGGCGGCCAGGCTCAGACACAAGACGGCGGCCAACGCCGAGACGGCCGGGCAGCGCCGAGAAACAGGTTGCGCGAGGGCAAACATGGCGGCACCTTGAATGGGATGACACCATGCTACTC
>CALFZO010000168.1 GCA_937952305.1 uncultured Anaerolineales bacterium
GGGGGAGGCGGGGCTGTAGCTGTGGCCGGCGTCGCCGGGCGCAGCGCCCACAGGGCCAGCCCGGCCGCCGCCAACGCACATACGGTCAGCGCGCCCAGCGCGGCGCCGATGAGCGCAGAGTATGACGATCGTAAGCGCACAACGCTTCTCCTATTTGCCAATCGCTAGGCTCTATTCTATACTCCCCGACATGACCCGCGTGATCGTCGTCGCCAATCAGAAAGGCGGCGTGGGCAAGACCACGCTCGTCGTCAATCTGGGCGCGGCGCTGGCGGAGTTGGGCCAGAAAGTCATTCTGGCGGACCTCGATCCTCAGAGCGCGTTGACGGCGGGCCTTGGCTTTGATCCGTATACATTGACGCGCACGGCTTACACACTGCTGACACGCGACCATGTCAGCCTGGCCAGCGTGCTGCGCCCCATCGGCGACAACCTGGTGCTGGTGCCCGGTTCGGTGGACCTGGCGGCCGTGGAATATCAGCTGGCCGACGCGCCGGACCATGCCTTTCGGCTGCGCAACGCCTTTTTCCGCAGCCGGGTCCCGGCCGACTTCATTCTGATCGACACGCCGCCCAGCCTGGGCATGCTGACCGTCAACGGCCTGGTGGCGGCCACCGAGCTGCTGCTGCCGGTGCAGTGCCAATACCTGGCCATGCGCGGGGTGCGCGGCCTGCTCGAGTCGATCTGGCTGATCCATGAACGCCTCAACCCGGACTTGAATCTGCTCGGGGTGGTGGCGACCATGTACAAGACCGGCTCCGACCACTCGCGCGAAGTGCTGGATGAACTCCGCGAAGTGTTCGAGCAGAAGCTGTTTGACTCCGTCATCCAGGACGAAGACGCGGTGGCGAAAGCCCCGGTGGCGTGCAAGTCGGTATTGGCGTACAGCCCGCGCAGCAGCGCGGCGGCGGCGTTCCGTCGCCTGGCACAGGAGGTCCTGCATGCTCAATAATCCAGACGAAGGCTCGGTCAAGGGCAAAGGCGCCGAAACGATGCTCCCGGCCCGCGGCAACCCCTTCCAGCCGGCGGGCAGCGGGCCAGCGCCGGCCGCGCCGAGCGGGGCGGGCACGCCGGACTTAACGCCGGAAGACCTGGCGTCCTTGTTCCCGGATGCGCCTTCGCCGAATCTGGCGGCCGAAGTGACGGCGGCCGGGTCGCCGGGCGCCGCGGCTGTGGACCCGGCGTTCGCGGCGACGATGCAGCCCTACGCCACACTGCCGGCGGCTGCGGCTGAGGCGCCGAGCGCGGCTGTGGTCGCCACCGCCACAACGGTAGCCACAACCGTCGCCACCGCCACGGCGACGCTGGCCGCCGCCCCGGCCGGCCAGCCGGCCGCGCAGCCGGACGGCGAGCGCCCGACCGGCAACAACATGTACGATCCGGACATCGAGTGGATCGGTTTGGAAATCAACCCGGACGCCATCGGCCCGCGCTCGGAGCGTTATGAGCGCGCCGAGGAGCTGCCGGCCGACGCCGCCTTGCTGGCGATGTTCGCCACGGATAACCGCCTCAAGCAGCGCTGGGGTGAAATCGACGAGCTGGAAAACCGGCTGACGTCGATGGCCAAGCTCAGCCAGTCGCTGGCCCAACTCATGCTGGATCGGCTGCAGACGGCGCGCAACCTTCTGCTCAACAACCGCGACCAGATCGAGGACGCCGAGCGCGAGCTGGCCGAGGTCCGCTTCCGCTACGAGCACGTCAAGCGCAGCCGCTACTTTGAACAGCCGAGCTTCATCTTCGGCTCGCTGCTGGTGATGATGGTCCTGGCGGTGCTCGGCTTCGCCTGGCCGCTGGTCAACTTCGAGGCCTTTGAGACGCTCAGCCGCCAGCTGGAGCTGCTGCAGCTCGGCGATGGCGTGCGCCTGATCGACCTGTGGAGCACCATCCTGTGGGGGGCGTTGGGCGGCATCACCGGCGCCCTGTATGGGCTGTGGACGCACGTCGCGGACAAGAAGGACTTCGACCCCGGCTTCAGCATCTGGTATTACACCAACCCGCTGATGGGCATGATGCTGGGCGCGTTCGTGTACGTGGTGGTGATGTCCGGCGTGCTGACTTTCCTGCAGAACTCGCCCATGGTCCTGTACATCCTGGCCTGGGTCGTGGGCTTCCAGCAGAACCTGGCCTTCAAGCTGGTCAACAACGTCTTGAAGCGGCTGACCCCGGCCACCGATGAGAAAGGCGTCCGGCCGGAGGGCCTGGGCTGACGGATCAGCCTCACCTAATCCCGCTTAAACAGAAACCGGGTCAGCCAGCCGCTGACCCGGTTTTCTTTTGACGGGAACCCCGCGCGCTTACGGCAGCCGCGCGTAGTGGATGGTGGGTTTAGTGTAGTCGCCGCCCTGGATGGAGAAGAACATCACTTCCACCACGCCGGGCCGGTTGAAGCCGACCGCCGACCACTTGACCGACGGGCTGGAGTCAAAGGACCGGCCGGCCTCCGCTGCCAGGAGCTGCATCGCCCCCCAGCCGGCCCCGCTCTTCTTCATGAAGCACATGTTGTCCATGCTCAGGCAGGCCGTGGAGCTGGCGCCGTTCTGCGGATGGCCGTGGCCGACCAGGACGATCTCGCCGGTGGCAGCGTTGACGGCCAGCGCCGGGTCGTGCGAGTAGTTGGCCAGCGCCGTGTCCGTCCACCCGGTGGCGGTGCTGGTGGCGTAGCGGACGCGGCCGTAGTCGCCGGTGCTGTCATAGTCCTGGATGTAGGTCAGGTGCCGGACGCCGTCGGCCGTGATGATCAGGCTGGGGCCCTGGTCCACGTTGAGGCCGAAGTACGTGCTGTGCCAGAGCGGCGCCGTACTGACGGTCTGGACCGAGCCCCACAGCCCGTTGGAAGTGCGCAAACGCGCCTGGACCTGGACAGTGGCGTTGGCCTCGGAGATCCACGCGACCGTCAGCGAATTGTCCAGGGGTGAGACCGCCAGCGCCGGGTGGTTGGCCGAGCCAGCCGTGTCGACGACCGTGGGGCCGGAGGTCAGGTTGAGCGCGCCGGCGGCCGGCTGGTAGGCCGCGTGCACGATGCGGCGGTCATTGCGCCAGTAGGCCACCTGCAGCAGGCCGTTCAGGTCTACGGCCGCGGACAGGCCGCTGGTGCCGACGTACATGTCGCCGGCGTTCATGGTGGCCCCGTTCTGGGCCAGCGTGACCGCGGCTTGGAAGGCGTCCTGCGCCAGGTCGTATGGGTAGACCTTAAGGGCGCCGCTGGTGGTGTTGACGAGCAGGTAGACCGTGTCCTTGCCGTCGTAGGCGGCCTCGATCGAGATCGGGTTGCCGTCCGTCTCGGTGAGGGTGGGGCCGGCGCGGAAGTCGGCGGCGCTGGCGGGCAGACCGGCAGCCTGACTGCGGTAGACGCGGATCACGTTCGAGCTGTTCTGGCTGACGAACAAGTACAACCGATCCTGGTCCGTGCGCACGATCTGGTGTGGGACGACGTCCGAGCCGCCCGGCCCGAGGGCGAAGACGACCGGGGCGCCGCCGGCGGGCGTAGCGGTCGCCGGCCCGCTGGTGGGCGTGGCGCTGGGCGGCAGGGGCGTGCGCGAGGGCGTCGCCGTCGGCCCGATCGCGGTGCGGGTGGCGGTGCGGGTGGCCGTGGCCGTCGGCCCGGCCGGCGTGGCGCTGGCGGGCGGCGCAGTTGCGGTCGGGGTGGCGCTGGCCCCGGCCGCGCTCACGGCCAGGTCGTCGACGTAGGCGTCGAACTGCCCGCCGCCGCTGAAGTTCTCGAAGATCAGACGCGTCTGGGCGGTGTCGGCCGTGAAGTTGAAGGTGACCAGCGTCCAGGAGCCGGCCGGCGAGTTGGCCAGGGTCAGGTAGTCGCTGGTGCCGAGCTGGCGCCAGCTGGAGTTGACGGCCTGGATGCGCAGCCCGCCCCAGGTGGGAGCCACGATCTGGCGGTTGATGCGCAGGCGCGCACTGACAGTGTAGGTCTGGCCGGGCGCCGTCGCGAAGCGCTGATCGATGCGGCCGGTGGCGGCCAGGCTGGCCCCATACGTGCCGCTGTAGGCGGCCGCCTCAACGACGGAAATGCCGCCGTAGGTCTCCCAACCGGAGAGCGAACGAGTCTCGAAGCTGCCATTCGCCAGCAGGTTGGCGGCGGCCGGCACGGGCGTAGCGGTGGGCGGCGCCGGTGTCGGCGTGTAAGTCGGCGTGCCGGCCGGCGTGCTGGTGAGCGTACTGGAGGGCGTGGGCGAGGCCGTAGCCGTGGAGGTGGGTGTAGCCGGTGCCAGGGTCGCCGTAAAGGTTGCCGTCAGCGACGCGGTGGCCGTGGCCGGCGCCACGGCCGCGGTCGCTGTGTGGCTGGGCGTATAGGAGGCCGTGGCCGTGCTGGTGGGGGTGGCGGTGGCAGCCGCGCCGGCGCGGGAGCTTTCGGCCGGGCCGCTCCCGCTCGGGCGGTAGCCGCGGTTGGTCGTCAGCAAGATGCGGTCCAGCCGGAAGCCGTCCTCGCGCATCCAGACGTTGAGCGTGTAAGTGCCGGGCGCCGTGATGGACAGCGAGGCGCTAGCGTTGTCGGCGGTGTTGCGCGTCCACGCCCACTGGCCGTAATTGTTGGCGTTCAGCGTCAGGCGGTCGGCGCTGGCCACGGCCTGACCGTTGAGGCCGGCGTGGGCCGAGTCCTGCTGGTTGTTGTCCACCAGGGCGCGCAGCCAGACGTAGTAGGTGCCGGTGGTCGTCACCTGCAGCGCGTAGCGCAGTTCCGGGCTGGTGCTGGCGAAACCGGTGTCCAGGTTGCTGCCGGTATCCGGCAGCGCGGCCAGGAAGCCGGCGCCGCTGAAGCCGGCGCGGTCCGTCTGCAGCGACCAGGCCTGGCCGTTGCGCGCGAGGCTCTCGGCGAAGTGCTCGGCCTCCAGCACGATTTGGCCGCCCTGCTCGATGAAGGCGCCGCCAGGCGCGGCCGTGGCGCTGGGGAGGCCGGTGGCCGTGGCCGGCGCGTTAGTGGCGGAGGCGTTCGGCGTCGCGCTGGGGAGGGGCGTGGCCGGGACGGCGCCGGCCTGGCCGCCGCCGAAGTCGTCGACGAGGGCGTTGCCGGCGTTCAGGAACCACAGGCCGATATAGCCGCCGCTGGCCGCATGCGGCCAGGCGCTGACATCGCGGGTGCCCAGCAGGGCGCCGTTGCGATAGACCTCCACCGCGCCGGCGGCGGTGGCGCGCGCGCCGAAGACGTCGCCGGCCGCGAAGGTGACCGGCAGGGCCGCGCCGTGTTCGACCCAGCCCTGGCTGGCGGCGTAGGTGACGACCTTGACCTGGCTCTTGGCCGGCTCGTACCAGACTTCGATCAGGCCGCTGTTCCAGCCGGTGTTGCTCTGTGACTTCAGCAGCAGGTCGATCTCGGACGCGGCTGGGTCAACGGCCGTCAGAGTGAGGTAGACCTCTTGGTCGGCGCCGAAGGCCGTGTTCCAGAAGACGGCGTCGCCGCTGCCGACATCGAGTTGGTTGTTGCGGATGGCGTAACCGCCGACGGCGCCGGACCAACTGCCGCCCAGGCCGCCGTCCGCGCGGTTGAAGTTATCGAGGCCGCCGGCCGTTGGATAATCCGCGGCCAGGGCACCGCTCGAACCGATCAACGCGAACATCAGAATCACTGCCCAGGCTGGGCGCAACCAGGAATGCATACCAATGGTTTCCATTTGTGAATTGAAGCGACCAGTACCAAGTTATTTTAGAACGGCTGGTTCAGGGCTGAATGGGCCAAATGTACCGCGTACCGGGGGTTGCCAAGAGCCAGGCACTGTGCCGTTCCGGGACCCCTAACGCGATTCAGACTAAAGGGCCGCGCTAGCTCGCTGACGCTAACGCGGCCCTTGCCAAACGGCGTGGGGACATGGCCGAATTGCCCCAGGACGCCAAGGCCGCAGCGCGCTGCTTAAGTTCGGCGCTGAGGCTGATGGAGGGCTGGGTGGCTGACAGGCGCCACCGCCGCGAAGAGGACAGACGGTGACGGTTACTCCTGCGCGCCCAGCACCAGCGCCAGCAGCGCCATGCGGACGACGACGCCGTAGAAAGCCTCCTGCCAGTAGCGCGACCAGCGCGTGGTGTCCACGTCGGTGGGGATCTCGTCCATGCGCGGCAGCGAGTGCAGCAGAATGGCGTCCGACTTGGCTTTGGCGCCGAGCAGTTCGCGCGTGAGCTTGTAGTTGGGCGGGGTCAGGCTCACCGCCTGGCCGCGCTCATCGCGTGACTTGGTGTAGTCCGGCTGGACGACCGGCTCCACCAGGATCACGTCGGCGTCGGCCAGCGCCTGCTCCACGTGCTCGGCCTCGCGGAAGTTCAGGCTGTAGCCCTGGAGCTCGGCCTTGAACTCCGGGGACAGGCCCATGTCCGGCGGGGCCACGTACGTGATGGGGCAGTCGAACTGCGTCAGCGCGTAGCTGAGCGAGTGCATCGTGCGCATGCGCATATCGCCGACCGCCAGCCAGCGCAGGCCGTCTAGGCGCCCCTTCTCCTGCCAAACCGTGTACAGGTCGGTCAGGATCTGCGTCGGGTGCTCGCCCCAGCCGTCGCCGCCGTTGATCACCGGGATGGACGCCCAGCGCGCGGCCTCGTGCGGCGCCCCCTGCTGGAAGTGGCGCATGACGATGACGTCGCCGTAGTACTCGAGCATCTTGACGGTGTCTTTGATCGACTCCTGGTAGAAGTCGCCGGCCCGCGTCATCTTGGGGTCGGCGAAGCCGCAGACGTGGCCGCCCAGGCGGTGCATGGCGGCCTCGTGGGCCAGGCGGGTGCGGGTGCTGGGCTGGTAGAAGGCGGTCACCAGGGTTTTCTGGCGGAGCAGGTCACTGTTGCGCCGGCTGCGCGCAATCGGCTCCAGCTCCGCGGCGACCTGGAAAACGCGAAAAAACTCCTCTCGCTCGAACTCTTTCAGCGACAGGATATCGCGCCCGAGGAAACTTCGCATGGCTCTAGCCTCCTGAGATTGTGGTGACGGGGCAATCGGAGGATAGTCCTGTCCGGCGGGCGGTGGTATTGCTTTTGGGCGCCCGGCGCCGGGCGGAATGTCACCCACCAACAAGAACGGGCGCAGCCGCCAGAGCGACTGCGCCCGTCAGACCCGGCGCCGCGGCTAGTACCCCCTCCCTTGGAAGGGATCGGCGCCGCTGGCGCGCTACTTGGGCCGGGGCCTAGGCTGGCTTGAACAGGCCCGGGAAGAGCGCGTAGAACTCGGCGGCGCGCACCACGTCGTCGAGCGGCACGTTCTCGTCCTGCATGTGCGCGGTCTTCTCGTCTCCGGGGCCGAAACCGATGGACGGGATGCCGGCCTTGCCGGCCCAATAAGTGCCATTGGTCGAGAAGTCCCAGGTGCCCAGCGGCCGCTGCTCGCCCCACAGCGCGGTGATGGCGGCCTGCCCGGCTTGCGCCAGCGGATGCGCGTCCTCCAACAGCCAGGGCGGGTAGAACTTGGAGACCGGGAAGACGAACCCGGTGTAGGACGGCTCGTCGTAGAACAGCTCTTCGACGTGGATTTCGTCCTGGAGATAGTCGGCGATCAGGCCCTGGACCTGCGCGATGACCTGGTCGCGCGGCTCGTTGGACGTGATCCGGCGGTCGAGGAAGATGGTGAACTGGTCCGGCACCGCGTTGAGCGAAGCCGTGCGGGCGGCGACGTCCGTCACAGCGATGGAGGGGTTGCCCTGGATGGGATGGGCGCCCATGCCCAGCCGGAAGCGGCGGTCCAGCTCGCGAATCTGGGTGATGACGGCCATCATCTTGTAGACGGCGTTGTCGCCCAGGTAATGCGAGGCGGCGTGGGCCGACTTGCCGTAGGCCGTAATCTTGAGCTCGATGCGGCCCTTGTGGCCGCGGTAGACGCGCATCCGGGTGGGCTCACCGATGACGACGGCGTCGGGCCGCACCTGGGGGTCGGCCTCGACGAAGGCGTTGGGGGCGATGCCGTCGCACCACTCCTCCATGTTGCCGAAGTAGTAGGCCGTCCAGCCATCGAGCAATCCCAGATCGCGGGCCAGCGCCAGGCCGTAAAGCATGCCGGGCGTGCTGCCCTTCTCGTCGCAGGCGCCGCGGGCGTACAGCCGGCCGTCCTCGACCTTGCCCACAAACGGGTCCCACTCCCAATCGGCGCGGTCGCCAATGCCGACCGTGTCGATGTGCGAGTCGTAGACCAGCACGCGCGGCCCGGTGCCGATGCGCCCAAGGGTGTTGCCCATCTTGTCGAAGCGCACGTCCTCGAAGCCCAGGCCGCGCATCTCGGCCTGGATGCGCTCGCCCACCGGGCCGATCTGGGACTCCATGCTCGGGATGGCGCAGATCTCGCGCATGAACTTGAGGATCGTCTCGCGCTGCGCGGCGACCCGGCTTTGGATGGTCTGGATCAGTTCAGGAGTGATAGGAGTGCTCATGCGGCTTCGCTCTCAAGTGATGGCGGGAGGCGCCTCAGGCGGCGCCTTCCTCCGGGCTGGGGAAACCGGCCACGTTGTAGCCGGCGTCCACGTAGTGGATCTCGCCGGTCACCCCGGCGGCCAAATCGGAGCACAGGTAGGCGGCGGCGTTGCCAACATCGTCGATGGTGATGTTGCGGCGCAGCAGGCTGGCCTTGGCGAATTCGCTGATCATCTGGCGCGAGCCGGCGATGCCGGCCACTGCCAGGGTGCGGATAGGGCCGGCCGAGATGCCGTTGACGCGGATTTTCTTCTCATGCGTCCCCAGGTCCAGGGCCAGGTAGCGCACGCTGGCCTCCAGCGCGGCCTTGGCCACGCCCATGACGTTGTAGTGCTGGACGGCCCGCACCGCGCCCAGGTACGTCATGGTCAGCAGGGCGCCGCCCGGCCGCAGGATCGGCAGGTAGGCCTTGGCCAGGGCCGTGAAGGAGTAGACGCTGATGTCCATGGCCAGCCCGAAGCCGGCGCGCGAGACGGCGTAGTACGGGCCGGCCAGGTCGTCGCGGCCGGCAAACGCGATCGAGTGCACCAGGATGTCGATCTCGCCGAAGGCGGCGCGCGTCTTCTCGACGACGGCAGCGATGTCCGCATCCTGGCTCACATCGCACGGCTCCACGAAGGTGGAGCCCAGCGACTCGGCCAACGGGCGCACGCGCCGCTCGAGCTTCTCGCCCGCGTAACTGAAGCCGAGCGTGGCGCCCTCGCGGTGCAGGGCTTTGGCGATGCCCCAGGCGATGCTGTGGTCGTTCGCTACGCCGAAGATCAGCGCGGTCTTGCCGGTGAGTAAGCCCATGGTGCGATCTCCTCCAGGAATGCGGCCGCCGCCGGATGGGGTGCGGCCCCAATGATACCCGAGACCGGACGCGCGGGCGGGCGGCCTCAGCCGTGGGCGGCCGCGCGCAGCCGGGCCCGGTAGGCCAGGACGCCTTCGACGCCGAACAGGAGCAGCGCCACCCAGACCAGGCCGAAGCCGATCCACTGCGCGCCCGAGAACGGCTCGTGATAGACGAGCACGCCCAGCAGGAATTGCAGCGTCGGGGCCAGGTACTGCAGGACCCCGACCAGCGACAGCGGGATGCGCTGGGCCGCCGACGCAAACAGCAGCAGCGGCACCGTGGTCACCAGGCCCGCTCCCACCAGCAGCAGGTCGCTGGCCGGCCCGCCCTGCAGGAAGGCGCCCTGGCCACTGGCCCCGGCCGCCAGCAGCACCCCCAGCGCCGGCACCAGCAGCAGCCCCGTCTCCAGCGTCAGGCCATACAGCGAGTTGAGCGGCGCAAGTTTCTTCACCAGGCCGTACAGCGCGAAGGTGACGGCCAGCGTCAGCGCGATCCAGGGCAGGGACCCGTAGACGAAGGTGAGATAGAGCACGCCGGCCGCCGCCAGGCCGATCGGCAGCCACTGGCCGGCGCGCAGCCGTTCGCGCAGGAAGATGACGCCCATCAACACGCTCAGCAGCGGGTTGATGAAATAGCCCAGGCTGGTCTCCACGATGAAGCCGGCGTTGACGGCCCAGACGTAGGTCAGCCAGTTCAGGCCGATCAGGGCCGCGGCCGGCAGATACGCGCGCACCACCCGCCCGGTCAGGGCCTGGGAGCGGAAGTCCGGCCAGCGGCGCTGCCCGACGATGACGACCAGCAGCATCGCGCAGGACCAGGCGATGCGGTGGCTGAGGAGTTGGGGGGCCGGCACGGCGTGCAGCCATTTCCAATAGACGGGCAGCAGCCCCCACAGACCGTAGGCCGCCACCGCATACCAGATCCCGCGTTTCATGGAGCCTGGCCGGGTGGGGGGGCGGCCCGGCGCCGGGCCGGTCCGCTGACGCTGGAGCTGTCCGCCACATACCAGCGCCATAGCGCCGCTTTGGCCGCCGCGTCGCCGCTGATGCCGATGCGCGGCGATGTGGCCACACGGCTGGCCGGCACCGGTTCGCCGGTGGTGAGGTACAACGGGCTGCCGCGTTCGAGCAGGTCGCAGCCGCTGAAGGCGCGGTCGATGGCCAGCGCCCGGCAGAGCCGGGCCGGGCCGCGGCACAAGTCGCGCGCGGCCAGGTGCGGCTGGCGGGCCTGCATCCCGGCCAAACCCTCCAGCGGCTCCAGGGCGCGCACCAGCACCGCGGCCGGCGTGCCTTCCGCCTCGGTGACGACGTTGAAGCAGAAGTGCATACCATACGTGAAGTAGACGTAGGCCGTGCCCGGGCGCGCGAACATCGGCGCGTTGCGGGCGGTGCGGCCGCGGAAGGCGTGGGCGGCGGCGTCGCCGGGGCGGTAGGCCTCCGTCTCGACGATACGCCCGCTCAGACGGGTGCCGTCCGGCAGGACGCGCACCAGGCGCAGGCCGAGCAGGTCGCGGGCGACGCGGCGCGTATCACGGGCGAAGAATTGGCGGGGCAGGCGGGCCACGGCCCAATTGTAGGCGACCTGGCGCTGGCTGCGAAGTCTGGGTGGGGCGGGTCGCCAGGCGGGGCCGGAAGCGTTATCATAGTGACATGGTTTGGTGGCAGGTCTACCTCGGCGGCGGCGCCGCGATCCTGATCCTGATGACGCTGCTCTGGGCGGTGAGCGTGGCGGCTCGCGACGCCAGCCTGGTGGACAGCGTGTGGGGGCCGGGCTTCGGCCTGGCCGCGCTGGCTTACTTCGCGGGCGGTGACGGCGACTGGGGGCGCAAATGCCTCATTACGGCGCTGGTGCTGGTCTGGGGTCTGCGCCTGGGCGTCTACATCTTCCGCCGCAATCACGGGCGCGGCGAGGACTATCGCTACCGGGCCTGGCGCCGCCAGTACGGCGCCAACTACTGGTGGATCAGTTTCTTCCAGGTCTATCTCTTGCAGGGCGCGCTGCTGTGGCTGATCTCGGCGCCGCTGCTGGCCGCGCAGCTGGGGCCGGCCACGCCGCTGACCGCGTTGGATGGGCTGGGCGCGCTGGTGTGGGCGGCCGGCTTCTTCTTTGAGGTAGTGGGCGACTGGCAGTTGGCGCGTTTCAAAGCCGACCCGGCCAACCGGGGCCGCGTCATGGACCGGGGCCTGTGGCGCTATACGCGCCACCCCAACTACTTTGGCGACGCGTGTCTGTGGTGGGGCCTCTGGCTCATCGCCTGCGGCGGGCCGGGCGGCTGGCTCACCGTCTTCGCGCCGGCGCTGATGACGTTCCTGCTCGTGCGCGTGTCTGGCGTCGCCCTGCTGGAGCAGACTCTGAGCCAGCGGCCCGGCTATCGCGAATACGTTCAGCGCACCTCCGCCTTTATCCCCTGGCCGCCCAAACAGTAGCTGTCCGCGTGCGGGCCAGGCCCACTGTTTCCGCTTGTTGCCGAGTGTGGGCTGTGCTATGGTGAAGCCCGGCTGACAAGGGGGTAAATTCTCGCCAAGCCTCGTGGGTGTCGGTGGGCTGCGCCCGCCTCCTCTGCGCCTCACGCGCCGCGCCGGTTGAAAGGCCGCAAGCATCATGGGTCGGTCGTCGCCAGAGCCTGCCTTCATCCCTCCACCGGTCGAGCCGCGCCGCCCGAGGCCGATGCCGTTCTGGCGCCGCTTAGTAGCTCCCCATGCCGCCCTCACCGGCCGCGATCAGCGGCGCCAGGCCACGTTTCTATCCGCCTTCATCCTCGCCCTAATCGTCCTGGCCGCGGTCGTGGAAATCCTGGCCGTGGCCCTGCTCCGGCCGAGCGAAGCGTATACCGGCTACTATCAGACGATTGGCTCGGTGGCTGCCCTGGCGGTGGCCTACGGGCTGAGCCGCACCCGGCACCTCCGGCTGGCGGCTGCGCTCACCGTCATCATCGCCAATGTGGCCACCTTTGTCAGCGCCGTGGCCGAGCCGGATTGGGTCTTGGGCGGCTTGCTGGATTATCTGCTCCTGCCGGTCTGGCTGGCCAGCGTTTACTTCGGCCTGCGTGAACTCCTCGGTCTGCTGGGCTTGTCCCTGGCCGGGCTCCTGCTCTACCCGCTGTTGGTCCCGCAGGTGGGCCTGGACGCCATCCTGGTGGGGCCGTTCAGCTTCGTGCTGGTCACCGGCGCCATGCTGTTGTTGCTGACCCGCTATCGCGACGTTTTGGAACGCGACCGCCAGGCGGAGTTGGCCGAAAAGGAGTTGCGCTACCGCACGCTGGTCGAGCAGATCCCGGCGATCACGTACCTGGATGCTGTGAACCCCGCTGACCCGGCCGGCTTCACGCCCGTCTACGTCAGCCCGCAGTTCGATGCGTGGCTGGGCTACTCCAGCGCCGAGTACCAGCGCCGCCCGCAGCTGTGGCGCGAGCTGGTGCACCCGGACGACCGTCCGCGCGTCCTGGGTGCGAACGATCACTTTGACGCCGCGGATGCCGTGGCCGCGCAGGAGTACCGCCTCGTCACTCGCGCCGGGCGCGTCCTGTGGGTGCAGGACCATGCCGAGGTCCGCTGGGACGCGGTCACCGGGCAGCGCCTGCGGCAGGGCGTCCTGCTGGATATCACCGAACGCAAACGCGCGGAGGAGCGCATCCGGCGGGAGGCTGCCCGCGCCCAGGCGCTCCTGCGCGTGGCCGGCCGGCTCAACCGCCTGCTGGACCTGGAAGCCTTGCTCACCGTCATCTGTGAGGAGGCCGCCCAGGCTTTGGAAGTGCCGGTCGCGGCCATTAGCCTGTACGACGCCCGGCGCGACGTGCTAGCCCTGGCCGGCGCGGTCGGTTTGCCAGCCGGGCAGGCGGCCCAGGTGCCGCCGGTAGCCCGCGCCCAGTATGACCGGGCCGTCGCCCAGCATGGGCCGGTGGGCGTGCTGCCAGACTTGCGGGCCATCCCGTCCTTGCCCGGCCGGGAGCTTTACGCCGACCTGGGCGTGCACTCGCTGGCCTTCGCCAGCCTGGTGCAGGAAGACCAGCTGATCGGCGCTCTGATCGTCCTGACGCTGGCCGCCGGCCGGGAATACACGGACGACGACCGCATGTTGCTGCGCGGGCTGGCGGACCAGGCGGCGCTGGCCATCGTCAATACGCGCTTGTTCAAGGACGCACAGCGGCGTTCGCAGCAGCTGCAGGCGCTGCGCGCCATCGATATCGCGATCGCCACCAACCACAATCTGCGCGACATGCTGGAGACCTTGCTGGCCCAGGTGACCGATCAGCTGCGCGTTGATGCCGCGGTGGTGCTGCTGTTTGAGCCCGGCCAGCAGGAACTTCTGTACGGCGCCAGCCGCGGTTTCCAGACCGAGGCGCTGCAATACACGCGCCTGCGCCTGGGCGAAGGTTTCGCCGGCCAGGCCGCGCTGGAGCAGCGCGTGGTCCAGCTTCCGGACCTGAGCACGGCGCCGGCGCTGTTGACCCTGGCGCCGCTGCTGCACACCGAAGGGTTCGCCAGCTACTATGCGGCCCCGCTGGTGGCGCAGGGGCAGGTGAAGGGCGTCCTGGAAGTCTTCCACCGTTCCCGGCTTGAAGCCGACCAGGAGTGGCTGGCCTTCCTCGAGGCGCTGGCCGGCCAGGCCGCCATCGCCATTGATAACACGACGCTGTTTGTGAGCCTCGAGCAGACCAATGCGGAGTTGTCCCGGGCCTACGACGCCACCATCGAAGGCTGGTCGCGCGCGCTCGATCTGCGCGACAAGGAGACGGAGGGCCACACCCAGCGCGTCACGGAAATGACCCTGCGCCTGGCCGCGGCGCTGGGTTTGCCGGAGGCCGAGCGCGTGCACGTCCGGCGCGGCGCGCTGCTGCACGACATCGGCAAGATGGGCATCCCGGACAACATCCTGCTCAAACCCGGGCCGTTGACCGACGACGAGTGGGCGATTATGCGGCGGCACCCGGAGTATGCCCTCGAGATGCTGAGGCCCATCGACTACTTGCAGCCGGCCCTGGATATCCCGTATTGCCATCACGAGAAGTGGGACGGCACCGGCTATCCGCGCGGCCTGGCCGGGGACACTATCCCGGTAGCGGCGCGTTTGTTCGCGGTGGTGGACGTGTGGGATGCGCTCAGTTCAGACCGCCCGTATCGGGCGGCCTGGTCCCCGGAGCGGGTGCGCGCCCACCTGGCCGAGCTGGCGGGCACGCACTTCGATCCCCAGGTCGTGCGGGCCTTCCTGCCCCTGATCGATCCCGCCGCGGCAGGCTGAGCCAGGCCAAGCTCAGCGGCGCAGCAGGACGGCCATAGCCGTGAGCAGCAGCGCCGCCCCGCTCCAGCCCGCCAGGTCCAGCCGCTCGCCGAAGAAGAGCGCGGCCAGGGCCGAGGCGGTGAGCGGCTCCAGCAGGGCGATGATGCTGGAAGTTGTGGCCGGGGTGTGCTTCAGGCCCTCGACATATAGCCAGTAGGCCAGCGCCGTGGGGATGACGCCCAGATAGACCAGCAGTCCCCAGCCGGCCGGCGGGAATGCCGTCACCAGGCCGTTGGCCAGCGCGTACGGCAGCAACAACACGGCGCTGGCCGTAAACCCCAAACCCACCGTCTGCAGCGCATGATAGCGCCCGGCCAGGGCGCGCCCGCACAGCGTCACCAGCGCATAGCTCAGCCCGGCGCCGAGCGCCAGGGCCACGCCCAGCGGGTCGCCCGGCCGCGCCGCCGCGTTTGGCGTTGTCAGGCCGGAGAGCAGCGCCGTGCCGGCCAGCGCCAGGGCCAGCGCCAGGCCCACTGGCGCGGTCAGCCGTTCGCCCAGGAAGAGCGCGGCCAGCACGCCGACCATGACTGGCGCTGAGCAGATGGTGACGATGACGGCCACGGTGACGCCCAGGCGCGGGATCGCGCTGAACAGGCAGACCTGGTAGGCGGCCATCGCCAGGCCGATCAGGCCGATCAGGCCCAGGTCCCGGCGCGTCACCTGCCAGAGCCGGCGGCCGACCGCGCCCCAGGCCAGCACGGCCAGCACCGGCGTCGAGAAGGCCATGCGCCAGAAACCGATGGACGAGGCGTTGGCGGCGGGGGTGAGCTGATAGATGGCGTTGGTGCTGACCGTGATCGTGCCCCAGGACAGGGCGGCCAGCACGATGAACCAGGTGCCGCGGCGCCCCATGTCAGCGTCCGCGCTGGCGCACGGCCTCGTAGAGCAGCAGCGCCGCCGCGGCCGAGACGTTGAGCGAGTTCACGCGGCCGGCCATCGGGATGCGCGCCTGCTGGTCCGCGCGGCGCAGCCAGGGCTCGCTCAACCCCTGATCCTCCGCGCCCACCACGATGGCGGCCGGTCCGCGCAAGTCCACCTGGGTGTACAGCCGCTCGGCCTGCGGCGTGGCGGCCACAGTCATAATCCCGCGCGCCCGCAGCCAGGCCAGGGCCTCCGCGCCGGAGGCGAGCGCCACCGGCACGGTGAACAGCGTTCCGCGGCTGGCGCGGACGACGTTGGGATTGCCGGGATCCGTGCCTGGGTCGCAGACCAGCAAAGCGTCCACGCCGGCGGCGTCAGCGGTGCGCAGCATGGCGCCCAGGTTGCCGGGCTTCTCCACCGCCTCGCAGACCAGCAGCAGCGGGTTGGGGGAGAGGCGCGCGGCCAGGGCCTCCAGGCCGCTCCACGGCGCCGGGACGACCGCCAGCCAGCCGTCCGGGTTCTCGCGGTAGGCCAGCTTGGCGAAGACCGGGGCGGTGACCTCGATCACTTCGACGTCGCCCGGAAGCGGCGGCTGCCGCGGCGCGCCGCCCGGCCGCGCCTGGCTGAGTTCCCGGCAGACGAAGACCTGCGTCGGCCGGACGCCGGCTTCCAGGGCCAGCGTCAACTCGTCGGCGCCCTCGACGATCAGGACGCCTTCCGCCTGGCGGTGGCGGCGTTCGCGCAACCGGACGACGGCCTTGACGCGCGGGTTCTGCCCACTTGAAATCAACATCGGCGCGGACTATATCATGACTACCGTCACACCGGAATCGTGAACAACCCGGCGCGGAGGCGGGCTCGTGATTGACTTACTCTCAGGATATCGTTATGATTGTGAAATCAATCCAATAGAGACTGGCGGAAATGCGGATAAGATGTTCGTGTAGCGCGTTAGCGTTTTGCACGGCTGGGCCAGCCCACTTAGAAGGCAGACAGGCGTTGTGACCGAAAGGCACAACGCCTGTTTTTTTCCGCCGCAATCGCACCCCAACTTCACAGGAGGCCGCTATGCTTGGTGGGTATGCTGACAAGGTCGGACACGTGGATCTGACCACGGGGACCGTGGAATACAAGCCGATCCCGGAGGATTGGAAGCGCAAGTACATTGGCGCCCGCGGCGTGGGCGTCCGCTATGTGTTCGAGGCCGGCCCCCAGGTGGACCCGCTCGGCCCGGATAACCTCTTGTGCTTCATGAACGGCCCGCTCACCGGCTCAGAGGCCAACATGAGCGGCCGCATGGCCGTTGTCACCAAAAGCCCGCTGACCGGCGGCGTCACCGACAGCCACCACGGCGGCTGGAGCGCGGCGCGCCTGCGCTGGTCGGGCTTCGACGGCCTGATCTTCAAGGGTCAGGCGGCCAAGCCCGTGTACGCCTATGTTCACGACGGCCAGGTGGAACTGCACGACGCCGCCGAGGTGTGGGGCAAGGGCGTGCATGACACCGTCAAGCACTTCAAGGCCAAGTACGGCGAGAAGGACCTGACCGTGATCACCATCGGCCAGGGCGGCGAGAACCTGGTGAAGTTCGCGTGCTGGGTGAACGAGAACGACCGCGCCAGCGGCCGCGGCGGCACCGGCTGTGTGGGCGGCAGCAAGAAGCTCAAGGCCATCGTCATCAAGTCTGAGAAGAAGATCGTCAAGGCGGCCGACCGCGACGCCTGGAAGCCGGCCCACGACCGGGCCCTGGCCACGATCATGGCCGAGGAGAACATCACCAGCCCGCGCAAGGGCGGTCTCTCGGTCTACGGCACCAACGTGCTGATGAACATCACCAGCAACATTGGCGCGCTGCCCACCAAGAACAGCATGCTGACCTCCTTCGGCGAGGACGCCGAGAAGATCAGCGGCGAATACGTCAAGCAGAATGTCCTGGTCAACGACCCCACCTGCCACGCCTGCCCGGTGGCCTGCAAGAAGGAAGTGGAGGTTAAGGAAGGCCCGTGGAAGGGCTTGCGCATGGAGAGCGTCGAGTACGAGCCGGCCTGGTCGGTGGGCGCCAACCTGGGCAATAACGACGTCAACACCGTGGCCAAGATGATCGACCTGTGCAACGACTTCGGCATCGACGCCATCGAGATCGGCCACCCCCTGTCGGTGTGGATGGAAGCCACCGAGAAGAGCTGGACCAATGGCGACGGCGGCCTGAAGTGGGGCGACATCTTCGGCATGACCGACGCTGTGCGCAAGATCGCGTTGCGCGAGGGCTTGGGCAACGTCATGGCCGACGGCGCCAATGCCACCGCCAAGCACTTCGGGCACCCCGAGATCGCCATGACCGTCAAGGGCCAGGGCATCCCGGCTTACGATCCGCGCGGCCTGAAGGGCATGGGTATCGGCTATGCCACCAGCAACCGCGGCGCCTGCCACCTGCGCGCTTACACGCCGGCGGCCGAGCTGGGCGTGATGCCCTTCGGCTCGCTCAAGGTGGACCCGCTGGCCTGGAAGGGCAAGGGCGAACTGGTGAAGATCTTCCAGGATATCCATGCCTTCTCAGACAGCATGGACCTGTGCAAGTTCAGCGCCTTCGCTCAGGGCGCGGCCGAGTATGCGGCGCAGTACTCGGCCATGGTGGGCCTGCCCTGCACGGCCGACGACGTCATCAAGACCGGCGAGCGCATCTACAACCTGGAGCGCCACTACAACAACCTGGCCGGCCACGGCGCGGGCTCGGACTATCTGCCCAAGCGCTTCACCCACGAGCCGTCCACGATGCCCGGCTCCAAGGGGCATGTCTGTGAGTTGGATGACATGCTGGCCGAGTACTACAAGGCCCGCGGTTGGGAGAACGGCGTGGTGCCGGAGGCCAAGCTGAAGGAGCTCGAAGTCCTGTAAGCTGCAGCCGCTTCAGACGCGAAAAATAGCGCGGCCCGCCCGGGCCGCGCTATTTTGTCTGTGGTCTGTCTCGGGCGGGGCCTGCCGCCCAACCTCGCTTGGCCCCGGCCGGCCTCTCAGCCGCCGGCGCGCAGGGTCTTCTTGGCGAAGCGGGCCACGAACTCATCGGCCAGCGGCTCCTCGATCTCCAGCTCCACCCGCACCTGGCCGATAGCCAGCGACCCGAGCCGCAGCGGCTCCAGACGCGTGAGCCGTACCTGCCAGCCGGCGCCGCGGACCAGGCTCTCCCCTTCGGCCGCGCCGCCCATCTCCTCCAGGTACTCACGCAGCAGCCACAGCGGCAGGCCGCGCATGTCCTGGGCGATGTAGCGCATCTCAGCCGCCTCCCACGGGCGGGAAGATGTTGATGGTGTCCTCGGGCTGCACCACGTAGTCCAGGCCGGCGTCCAGGTAGCGCGCGTCCCGGCCATTGATGAAGAAGTGCACGTGCGACCAGAGCGTCCCGTCGGCGCGGAACAACTCCTTCTGCAGGCCCGGAAAACGCGCCACCAGCGCCTCCAGGATCTGGCTGACCGACATGCCCGGCGCCTCCGGCATCTCGATCGTCTTGCCCCCCACGATCGGGCGCAGCGTGGCGTAGAAATTGATCTTCATCAGCGCGTCTCCCATCACCGTCACTTGAGCGTGGCTGGGCCGGGCGCCGACGCCGGCTCAGGAAAGCCCTGCGCGAATGCCTCCGCCATGCCGGCATACATGGCTTGCCAGAAGTCGCGGGCGGCCTGCCAGCGGTCGGCGCGGAAGCGCGCCAGCCAGTGCTGCAAGTCCGGGTCCGTCAGGCCGTCCCGCTCCCAATTCTCCAGGAAACCGACGATGATGTCCACCGTCCGCCGGCTCTCCCAAGCGACGCCGCGCGCGGATTGATGGTCGTGGATGGCCCGGGCCAGCTGGAAGTTCTGGCGCCAGTAATCCAGGTCCGGCAGCTCGAAGTGGCTGACCACGATCTCGTCGATCAGGGCTTCAGTCCACTTGCGGTGAAAGCGGCACGCGCCGGTGTTCTCCGAGTAGAGTTCATAGACGAAGCGCTCGACGTTCTTGCGCCCGAGCGCGTGCGGCTCATAGAACTTGTTCTCGTAGTAGGAGAAATACTTGCCCATCAGCGGCATCGGCGCGAACATGCCCGGCGTCCAGTACTG
>CALFZO010000169.1 GCA_937952305.1 uncultured Anaerolineales bacterium
GCTAGGTGGTTGACGTCAGACGTTCGCCGTCAGTTGCCCAGGCTGGGCAGCTCAGCCGTGATGCCGTCGGCCCACCAGTACATGCAGTACTGGCATTCCAGGCCGGGCGCGCCGGGCGGGAACTGGTCGATGTCGGCCTGGGTGATGCGCTCACCGGCCGGCACAATCGTCTTGCCGGTGTTGTCCACCACCGGGCCGGCGAAGACGTCGAAGCGCGTGAACTTGCCGGCCAGTGCGTCGGCCAGCGTGTCCTTCACCAGCTGCAGGTCTTCGGGCGCGATGCCTTCCACACCGGGCTGCGGCGTCTGGCCTTCCATGAAGCCGAACAGGCCCATGGCGCCGGCGTCCGCGCCGAAGTACTGGAAGCCAGCCTGGTAGGTGCCGGCCTTGATGTCGGCCGCGATCTGCGCGTAAACCGGGCCCCAATTCCAGTAGATCGAGGTCAGGCAGCCGCTCTTGGTGCAGTTGCCGAACCAGTCGTAGTTGACGCCCCACTTGCCCTTCTCGGTCGCCACGTCGCCGGCGGCCGGCGTATCCGCGCCGGTGAAGACCACCTGCGCGCCGGCGTCGAAGAGCGAGGCGGCCGCTTCCTTCTCAATCACCGGGTCGTGCCAGGTGTTGATCCAGCGCACGTCCATGGTGCACTCCGGGCAGGTGCGCTTGGCGCCGAGCATGATGGCGTTGCCCAGGCGCAGTTCCTCCGGGATGGGGAAGGTGGCCATGTAGCCGATCTTGGGGTTGCCGTCGGCCTTGGCGCGCGCCCCGGCCAGCATGCCGGCCAGGTACTTGAAGACTTCCATCTCGCCGAACAGGTTGCCGAAGTTCGTGCCGTTGGACTTGTAACCGGTCAGATGGATAAACATCGCGTCCGGGAATTCACCGGCCACCACTTCCATGGGGTCCATGTACCCGAACGACGTGCCGATGATCAGGTCGAAGCCCTTGCGGGCCAGGCTGCGGAAGACCTGCTCCGAGTCCGCGCCTTCGGGCACGAGTTCGACGTAGGCCACATGGGTGTCCGGAACGTTCTGCTCGACGTACAGCAGGCCCTCGTAGTGGGCCTGGCTCCAGCCGCCGTCGTCGTGCGGGCCGATCAACACCATGGCGATGTTGAACTTGCCTTCCTCGATCGCCGGGATCTGGAGTTCGCCGCCGCTGTCCGGGGCGGCGGTCGGTTCGGCGGCTGTGGCCTGCGGGGCGGCGGTCGGCGTGGCCGCCGGTTGGCAGGCGGTGACTAGCAGAGCCAGGCTGGCGAACAGGCTCGCCAGGCGCCAGAGTTTCGAATGCATGACGTGCTCCTCCTCATTGAGCAATGGCCAGGGTCCTCGGAAAAGGGGGGAGTGACGAAGCAGCTGGGCGGCGGCACCTCCTTTCACACGCGACAAGCGGCGGTCTCAATTGGGCAGGCCCACAACGGAACAGGCTTATTGTAGTAAGCGCTGTTTAGCCGGCTAGTGGCGGAAATCACCAATTTTGACGTCTGGCCTTTGGATTGTGCGCGCAGGAACGATTGACTTCCCATTATAGGGTGGATCAATCTACCCGCAAAACGGACGGCGCGCGTGGGTGCAGTTGCCGGCGGGGGCTTAAGTCAGGCCCCCTCGACTTCGTGCCCAAAGCTCCGTGTTGGGGCGGGATGCCGGCCCCTGCCGCGGCCTGTCCCCCGAGCGTGAGCGAGCGGGCGCAAGGCGAGGGGCCGGCGATCAATCCCAAATCCACCCGAGCGTGTCAGGGTTGGGGCGGCGGGGCCGCGCTGGGCGCGAGTTTGTCCGCCAGCTCGGCGCGGCGATGGATCAGTTGCGGCAGGCAGTCCGGACAAATCCACAGTCCGCGGCCTTGGTAACGCCAGGCCATCAGCGGGACCTCGTGCTCGGTGCGGTTACAGCTCAGGCAGTGGACATCAGATTGAGGGGTCATCGGGCGCTTCCGTGGGAGGTTGGGGGCGTTGGATGTGGGCGCGGAGCTGGCGGATCGCCTGATCCAGCGCTTCGCCGGTCGCTTCAAGTTGCGAGGCCAGGTCCGGCGGCACGCTGTCCTCCACGGCACTCAGCACCGCGCTGGCCGCGAATAAGGTCTGGATGGCGTCGTCGTTGAGCTGCCGGCTGATCTCGACGTGCTCACGTGCGGCCGCCAGCAGCGCCGCCTGCCGTTCGGCGGCCTCGCGCGCCTCCAGCCAGCGGCTGAGCAGCTCCAGCGCCACGTACGTCAGCAGCGGCCCGATCGTGCCAAAGACGACGATTTCGACCGTGAAGTGGACGTCGGCGCCCAGGCGGTCATGCACCCAGCGCGCCGGGCCCAACTCATACAGGCACACCACGATCACCAGGCCGACCGGCACCCAGCGCTTCAGTGTCTGCACTTGCCGGCGCAGCGTTGGTAACGAGGTCGTTACGTCGGATCCGTTCTTAGGGTTGCCTTTCGCCCGGCCCCGCAACAGGTCAAGCATTAGATAATCATGGTCGAATTCATCGGTTACCGGCGATAGTTGAAAGTCATATTCTCGTGATGACGTTTGTCATGGTTCTCCGGCCGTGGCGCCCGGAGTCCGCCTGCGGGACCGTCCTGGGCGGCCGCATGACCCCTGTCATACCCCCGCCGGCGTGATCCTTCAATAATGGGGTTGGCTTTATCGGATTTTCGCCCATCGCAGAAGGAGACCCCCCATGAAGAAACACCTGCTCTCGGTCGGTCTGGCCCTGATGCTCATCTTGAGCGCTTGCGGCCAGCAGCCCAAGGCGACGCCTTCGGCCGGCGGCGGCCTGCCGGCGGACGCCGCCGCGGTCGCCCAGGAGCGCGGCCTGACACCCGACGACATCTACGCCGCGGTCAAGACCTACATGCCGTCCGGCCAGACTGATCCCTACATTATGATCTCGTCCGGCGGCCAGAGCGGCCAGGTGTATGTGATCGGCGTGCCGTCCATGCGCATCCTCAAGGAGATCGCGGTCTTCACGCCGCAGTCCTGGCAGGGCTACGGCTACGGCGGCTCCGGCGATGCGGTCCTGGCCAGCGGCTTCATGCCGGATGGCTCGGAGATCAAGTGGGGCGACACGCACCACCCGAACATCTCCGAGACGAACGGCGAGTACGACGGCGAATTTGCCTTCATCAACGATAAGGCCAACGCCCGTCTGGCCGTCATCAGCCTGAAGGACTTCGAGACCAAGCAGATCGTCAAGAACCCCAACACCATCAGCGACCACGGCGGCGCCTTCGTGACGCCGAACACCGAGTACGTGGTGGAAGGCCCGCAGTACGGCGTCCCGCTGGGCTGGGAATACGCCCCGATCGAAGCGTACGCCGACCAGTACCGCGGCCTGATCACGTTCTGGAAGTTCGACCGCGTGGCCGGGCGCGTGGACCCGAGCCAGTCGTTCCAGATTGAGCTGCCGCCCTACTGGCAGGACCTGTGCGACGCCGGCAAGCTGGTCAGCGATGGCTGGTTCTTCTGCAACTCGTTCAACACCGAGTTGGCCACCGGCGGCGTCGAGGCCGGCCAGCCGCCCTTTGAGGCCGGCACCACCAAGAACGACACCGACTATCTGCACATCTTCAACTGGAAGAAGGCCGCGGAGGTCTTCCAGGCCGGCAAGACTGAGACCATCAACGGTATGGCCGTGATCTCGCTGCAGACGGCCATCGACGAGGGCCTGCTGTTCTTCGCCCCGGAGCCCAAGAGCCCGCACGGCGCCGACGTCACCCCCGGCGGTGAGTACATCATCGTGGGCGGCAAGCTGGACCCGCACGTCACAGTCTACTCCTTCGCCAAGATCCAGGCCGCCATCCAGGCCGGCGGCCTGCAGACCGATCAGTACGGCGTGCCCGTGATCCCGCTCGACCAGGTCATGGAAGCCCAGGTGGAGCTCGGCCTGGGACCGCTGCACACGGTTTTCGACGACAAGGGCTACGCCTACACCTCGCTGTTCCTGGACTCGGCTGTGGCGCGCTGGACGCTGGGCGGCCCGTACGACGAGAAGAACCCGGAGGACGGCTGGACGCTGGTCCAGAAGCTGCCGGTCCAGTACAACATCGGCCACATCACCGCGGCCGAGGGCGACACCGCTTCGCCGGACGGCCAGTATGTGGTGGCCCTCAACAAGTGGAGCATCGACCGCTTCGCCAACATCGGCCCGCTGATGCCGCAAAACTTCCAGCTGGTGGATATCAGCCGGACCGGCGACCAGATGAAGGTGCTCTACGACATGCCCATCGGCATGGCCGAGCCGCACTACGCCCAGATGATCAAGGCCGACAAGCTCAAGGCCTGGCAGGTCTACCCCGAGATCGGCTGGAACCCGGAGACCAACAGCGTCGACCCCAACGCCATCACCAGTGAAGAAGAGGCGCGCGTCGAGCGCAACGGCAGCGAGGTCGAGATCTGGATGTCGGTCATCCGCTCGCACTACAAGCCGGAGCGCATCGACCTCCAGCAGGGTGACCACGTCGTCTGGCACCTGACCAGCCTGGAGCGCACGCCGGACGCCACGCACGGCTTTGCGCTCTCCGGCTACAACATCAACCTGAGCCTGGAGCCCGGCGAGACGCAGACGATCGAGTTTACGGCCAACCAGTCTGGCACGTTCACCTACTATTGCACCGAGTTCTGCTCGGCCCTGCACCTGGAGATGATGGGCTACCTGACGATCAAGCCGTAGCGTGAGGCGGGCAGGGGCGCCGAGGCCTCCCCAGCGTCCCTGCCCCCTTGCTCCGGATGGTCTGGCTTGGAGATTGTCATGAAGTTATTCAACCTCGACCCCGACGTCAAAGTCCTTCTGCCGGATGGCAGCACCCGGCAGCTGCTGGATTACCTGCTGCCCAGCGCCCTGTTGATGGTGGCCGCGCTGCTGCTGGTGACGTCGATGTTCGTGCCCTACTGGAGCATGACCATGACGGCGCCCCAGTACCCCAAGGGCCTGAAGGTGGACGTGTACGTGACGCACCTGGCCGGCGATGTGCGCGAGATCGACGAGCTCAACCATTACCTGGGCATGCCGCCGCTGGACGAGGGCGGCCAGTGGGAGCGCTCGATAGCGCCATTCGCGTTGGCGGCGCTGGGGCTGCTGCTGGCGGCGGGCGTGTTCGTCCACAACCAGTGGGCGGCGCTGCTGGCTCTGCCAGTGCTCGGCTACCCGCTCGTCTTCCTGGCCGACCTGTGGATCATCCTGTACCAGTACGGCCACAGCATTGACCCCAACTCGGCGCTCGGCGGCGCCATCGACCCCTTCACGCCGCCGCTGTGGGGCGAGGGCAAGGTCGGCCAGTTCGGCACCATCGCCAACTGGGAGTTTGGGCTGTGGCTGGCCTGCGGCGCGGCCGCCGTGGTGTTGCTGGCCCTGTGGTTCCATCGCGCCGCCTATAAGCCGATCGTGGACGCGCGGCGGGCCGTGGCCGGCGGCCGGCTGTCGGCGACGAGTTCGCGGTGACCAAGCTTCAGTCGTTGGCGAGTTGTGCGCGAGGCGGACGATGAGCCACTTCTTTCGGAGACTGACCGGGATCGGGCTGGCCGTGCTCGTGGGTCTGACGTCTGGGGCGCTCACCGTGCCGGCGGCAGCCCAAGGGCCTTTGCCGACGCCGCCCCTGATCGTGTCCCCGGCCGGGCCGTACACGTCTATCGAGGCGGCCCTGCGCGCCGCGCCGCCCGGCGCCACCATCGAGGTCCACGGCGGCACCTACCCGGCGCTGGTGGTGACGCAGACGGTGACGCTGGTCGGCGTAGACTGGCCGGTCCTGGACGGCGGCGGGCAGGGGACGGTAGTCACCCTGGCGGCGCCCGGCAGCGTCCTGCGCGGCTTCGAGGTGCGCGGCAGCGGCGACGAGCCGGACCGCGACCATGCCGGCGTGACTGTGACGGCCTCGGACGTACGGGTGGAAGGCAACCGCCTGCGCGAGGTGCTCTTCGGCGTGTTCGTGGCCCAGGCGGACCGGGTGGTGGTGCGCGGCAACGACATCACCGGCAAGGCCAAGTACGACGAGGCGCGCCGCGGCGACGCCATCCGCCTGTGGTACGTCACCGACACGCTGGTGGAGGGCAACACCGCCCACGAGGTCCGTGACCTGGTGGTCTGGTACTCGCGCGGCGTGATCCTGCGCGGCAATACCGTCACGCACGCGCGCTACGGCGTGCACCTGATGTACGCCGACGAGACCCTGGTGGAGGGCAACCACTTCCGCGACAACTCGGTCGGCATCTACACGATGTACTCCGACGAGGTGCGCGTGCTCAACAACGAACTGAGCGGCCAGCGCGGCCCGAGCGGCTACGCGTTGGGCTTCAAGGACGCCGACAACGTCGAGGTGGCCGGCAATCTCCTGGTGGACAACCGCGGCGGCCTGTTCGTGGACGCCGCGCCGTTCAGCCCGCAGGGCTACGCGCGCTTCCACGACAACATCCTGGCCTTCAACGACGTGGGCGTCATCGTGCTGACCTCGGTGCGCCGGGCCGAATTCACAGACAACACGTTCTGGGAGAACCTTGAGCAGATGGCTGTCCAGGGCGGCGGCGACCTGAGCCAGGCCAACGTCTGGCACGGCAACTATTGGAGTGACTACAACGGCTACGACGCGGACGGCGACGGCGTCGGCGACACGCCCTATCGAGCCGAGCGCTTCTTTGAGGGCCTGACCGACCGCGAGCCGCTGCTGCGCGCCCTGATCTACAGCCCGGCGGCCCAGGCCATCGAGTTCGCCGGCGCCGCGCTGCCCCTCTTCCGGCCGCAGCCCAAGTTCACCGACCCGGCCCCGCGCCTCCAGCCGGCCGCCTTGCCGCCGCTCAGTTCGGCGTCCAGCGCGGACGGCGCCATGCTGCCAGCCGCGGTAGGGCTGCTGGCCCTGGGCGGCGGCGGGCTGACCTTAGGAGCTTTCATGCCCAAGCGCAGAATCACGGCCGCTCCGGCGCCCCAGGCGGCGCGGGAAGAGGCGGCGCCCAGCCTGGCGATCCGGGGCCTCACCAAGCGCTACGGCCAGGCGACGGTGCTGACGGATGTCTCGTTCACGGCCGCACGCGGCGAGGCCATCGCCCTGTGGGGGGCCAACGGCGCCGGGAAGAGCACGCTGATCAAGGCCTTGCTCGGCCTGGTGGACGCGGAGGGCGAGATCACGGTGGCCGGCCATGACCTACGGCGCGCCGGCAAGGCGGCGCGCCGCCAGATCGGCTATGTGCCCCAGGACGTGGCCTTCTACGAGCAGTCTGTGGAAGCGACGTTGGCCTTTTTCGCCCGGCTGAAAGCGGCGCCGGCCGCGCGGGCGCCCGAGTTGCTGCAACGCCTGGGCCTGGCCGAGCATGCGCGCAAGCCTGTGTCCGCGCTGTCCGGGGGCCTGCGCCAGCGTCTGGCCCTGGCCGTGGCGCTGTTGGCCGACCCGCCGGTGTTGTTGCTCGACGAACCGACGGCCAACCTGGACGCGCACGCCCAGCGTGATTACCTGGCCCTGCTGGCCACGCTCTGCCGCCAGGAGCACAAGACGATCCTGTTTGCGTCCCATCGCCTGGAGGAAGTGGAGCTGCTGGCGCACCGCGTGGCGGTGCTGGAGCACGGCCGGCTGGTGGGCCTGGTCTCACCGGTGGACCTGCTGACCACGCTCATGCCCTATCTCAAGCTCACGGTGTGGGTGCCCGAGGCGGAACGGCCGGCCGCCCTGGCGCGCTTCACCGGCGCCGGCTTCAACGCTCATCTGAACGGCCGTGGCACGGTGGTGGTGGAGGTGCGGGCGGAGGCGAAGTTGGCGCTGCTGCGGCTGATGCAGGACATGCCGGTCCAGGATTTCGAGATGGAGCGAGGCGGGCTATGGAAGCAAGGCTGATCTGGACGATCGCCCAGCGCGAGCTGCGCGAAGCGCTGCGCAACAAGTGGCTGCTGTTTTACGCGCTGGGCTTTGCGGCGCTGGCGTTCGCGCTTTCCAGCGCCAGCCTGGCCGCCTCCGGGTACGGCGGGTTGGGGGGCTTCGGCCGCACGGCGGCCAGCCTCATCAACGCCCTGCTGCTGTTCGTGCCGCTGCTGGGCCTGAGCCTGGGGGCGGCCAGCCTGGCCGGGGACCGCGAGCGCGGCACACTGCTGTATCTGCTGTCCCAGCCGGTCAGCCGCGGCGAGGTGTTCGCGGGCAAGGCCCTGGGCGCCGCGCTGGGCATGACCAGCGCGCTGGGCGCGGGCTTCGGCCTGGCGGGGCTGGCTCTAGCCACTCTCGGTGACGGGCAGGGCGGGGCCTTCTTGGGGTTGGCCGGCTACACACTGCTGCTGGCGCTGGTGACGCTCGGCCTGGGCTTTCTGATCAGCGCCTTCACGCGCAAGAGCGCCACCGCCCTGGGCGCGGCGCTGATCGTGTGGCTGGGCCTGGTCTTCTTCAGTGACCTGGGCCTGGTGGGCGCCACGCTGGCACTGCGCCCGACGCCGGCCGCGCTCCTGGCCATGCTGCTGGCCAACCCGCTGCAGGTCTTCAAGCTCGGCGCCATCTTCAGCCTGCGCGCCACGCTGGACACGCTCGGGGCGGCCGGGCAATACGCGGTCTATCGATTTGGCGAGACGCTCCCGGTGCTGCTGGGCGGCCTCCTGGCCGCCTGGGCGGCGGCGGCGTTCGCGCTGGCTTTCGCCGTTTTCACGCGCCGAGGTGATGCATGAAACTCTCCCGTCGCCGCTTCCTGTTGTGCGCGGCCTGCGCCGGCGCTGGCGCCGTGCTGGCCGCCTGCGCGCCGCGCACCACCGCGCCGCAGCCGCCCGAGATTGCTTACGGCCTGGACACGTGCGACGGCTGCGGCATGGTCATCAGCGAGCCGCGCTTTGCCGGCGCGCTGCGCCTGGAGGACGGACGCGCGCACAAGTTCGACGACCTGGGCGACATGCTCGTGTATCACCTCGACCGGCCGAACCTGAAAGTGGCGGCCTGGTTCGTGCACGACTTCTACACGGAAGCCTGGACGCGCGGCGAGGCGGCGTTCTACGTGGCCAGCGACACGATCGCGTCGCCGATGGGCCACGGCTTGGCCGCCTTCGCGGCCCGTGACGCAGCTGAGACTTTTGCGCGTTCCGAGTGCGGGGACACGGACTGTCCGGTCCTCGATTTCGAGGGGCTGCGCGCCCATGTTCACATCAACTTGCACGGCTGATTTCGCGGCCGGGCTGTGTCGGTGGTCGACCCTTCTATCCGTCTGATCACCAAGGAGTAAGACATGTCCAAGCGTAATGTGTTTCTGGCCGTTCTGGCGGTCACGGCCGCGCTGCTGAGTGCGGCTTGCGGCGGCGCCCCAGCCAGCGGCGGCGGCTCCGGCCAGGTGTCCGAGGAGGCCCAGGGTTTTGCCAGGCTGACCGGCGACCCGGCCCCGGGCAAGGCTGGGTTCGACTCCACCTGTGTTTCCTGCCACGGACCGGACGCCACCGGGATCGTCGGCCTGGGCAAGGACCTGACCACTAGCGAGTGGACGCGCAGCCAGGCCGACGCCGAGCTAATCCTGTTTCTGACCAAGGGCCGGCCGGCCAGCGATGCGCTGAACACCACCGGGGTGGATATGCCGCCGCGCGGCGGCAACCCGGCGCTCAAGGACCAGGATCTGGCCGACATCGTCGCTTACGTGCGTTCGCTGCAGAAGTAGTCCCGCGCCAGTTCCAGACAGCGAGGACGAATCATGGCTGAGACGTCGTGTCCGCCCGCCGGGGATGAGCGCGTTGACGCCCGCACCGGGCTGCCGCTGCCCGATCCCTTCCCGGAGTACATTCGCTGTCCGCACTGCGGCGAGCCGGAGGTGGAAGTCTGGTGCTATCAGGTCCGGGTGCGCTGTCACAACTGCGGCGGTTGGTGCGAGCATACGCCGATGGCCTGCCGCGGCAGCACGCCCGCCTGCCGGGCCCGGGTGGAGCAGGAGGCGCCCTGACCGGCGCGGTGTCCGGGCCCGGGAATCAACAAGGCGACCCGCCGGGGCCGCCTTTCTCTTCGCTGCGCGGGACGCCTGGGCGGCCGCTCAGCCGGCCTGGGCCAATTCGTTCAGGCGCTCGCGATCCAGGATCACCAGGTAGCCGCCGCGTTCAGTGCGCACCAGATTCTGCTGGCTGAAGCGCGAGACAGTGCGGATGGCGGATTCGAGCGTGGTGCCGGACATATCGGCCAGATCCTGGCGCGAGAGGGAGATGGTGATCAGCGTGCCGTCCGGGCCGGGCTGGCCGACGCGGTCGGCCAGTTTGAGCAGGATGTGCGCCATGCGCCGCTCCACACGCTCGCCGGCCAGGATCTGCATATTGATCATCGACCGATGGCGGGCGCCGAGCATGCGCAGGAGCTTGAAGGTCACCGTCGGGTGCACCTGCAGGAAGCGCGCGTACGCGTCCGTCGGAAAGCTGACGACGATGGAATCCTCCATCGCCTTGGCGGTGGCGGGATGCGTGGGAAAAAACAAGACCGCGCCGCCGAAGGCTTCGCCCGGCGCAATCATCTCCAGGATGATCTCACGCCCGTCCAGATCCTGGTAGACGATCTTCACCTGGCCGCTGTACACCAGCCAGACGCGGTCGCTGGGGTCGTCCTGCAGGAAGATGCCGGCGTCTTTCGCAACCTGGCTGGCATGGCACTGCGCGGCCAGATCCGCCAGTGCGGCGTCGGACACATCGGCCAGCAGCGGCAGCTGCCGCAGGAGGGCCATCATGGTGGAGGGGGTTATGACCGTCATCATGTTGCCCGGGACTGGCGTGAGTATACTAAATCTTACACCGGAATCCGATTTAGCCCGGCAGGAGGTCGCGCAAGCATGACTGTGCACGTCTATTCTGATTACCGTTCGGCGCTGGCGTACTCGGCGCAGGGGCCCCAACCGCAGGTGTGGCTGGACGCGGCCGGGCTGCGCGCTGTATTGGTGGCTCTGGAACCCGGTCAGGCGCTGCCGCCTCACCCGGGGCCGGCGGCCGTTTATCACTTCCTGGAGGGCCGCGGCTGGATGCTGGCTGGAGGTGAACGGGTGCCGGTGCAGGCCGGCGCCACCGTGGCGGTGACTGACGGCGAACGGCGCGGCGTCGAGGCCGAGACGCGGCTGGCGTTCCTGGGCGTGCGCGCGCAGGGCGCGGAGGCGCAGCCGTGAGCGGTGGGTGGCGGCGCCACACGCGTTGGCTGCTGGTGCTCGGCGACTGCCTGGCCGCCGGCCTGTTCGTGTATATCGGCCAGCGTGATCATGACCTGGTGGATCCCGTCAACCCGCTCTGGGGCGTGCTGCAAAGCACGTTGATGTTCGTCGCGCCGTGGGTGGCCGTCGGCGCCTGGCTGGGCGGCTTCCCCACGGCCCTGGCCGGGGCGAGCCGCCGCCCGGACCTGGGCTTTCTGTCCCGGTCTCTAAACGTCTGGCTGGTGACGGCCCTGCTGGGCCTGTTGCTGCGCTCCTGGCTGTTAGGGCGCGCCGTCATTCCCACGGTCTTTGTAGTCGCCACGGTCGGCTTCGGGGGCCTGTTCCTGGTCGGCTGGCGGGCGCTCTTCGCCGCAGCGTATTGGATCACATCCCGCCGGCGCCCGGCTGAGCCGGGTGTCGCGCACTGAGAGGCCGCTATGTCTGCCAGCAATCTGTTGCGATTAGACAGCCTGATCCCGGCGATCCCGCCGGACAGCATCCTCAGCCGGACGATCCACGACGACGACCAAGTGAAGGCGGTGCTCTTTGGGTTCGCGGCCGGCCAATCTTTGTCTGAGCACACGGCGTCCGTACCCGCGATCCTGCATTTCCTGCAAGGCGAGGCCGATCTGACGCTGGGCGGCGAGACATCGTCCGCGCAGCCGGGGACCTGGGTGCACATGCCGGCCCGGTTGGCGCACAGCATCACGGCGCGGACGCCGGTGGTGATGTTGCTGCTCATGCTGAAGAAGGGCCCGGCGTGACCGACGTACGGGTGCGCGGGCCTCTGCTGGCGCTGGCCGGCCTGGCGCTGCTGTCGGCGCTGTGGGCGTCGCTGGTCCGGCTGGGCTGGAGCCTGCCGGCGCTGCCGGTGCCGATTGCCGGCCAGCACGGCGCCTTGATGACGGCCGGCTTCCTGGGAACCCTCATCGCCGTGGAACGAGCCGTGGCGCTGCGCTGGGGGCCGGCCTACCTCGGGCCGGCCTTCTCGGGGGTGGGCACTCTGGGTCTGGCGTTGGGCTTGCCCGCCGACGTGGGCCGCGGCCTGATTGCGGCGGGCGCGGTTGGCCTGGTGATCGTGTTTGTGCGCATCGTGCGCCAGCACCCGGCGCCGTACACGCTGGTGATGGGCCTGGGCGCGGCGCTGTGGCTGGTCGGGGACGTGCTCTGGTGGCGGCGCGCGCCGATGGCGGCCGTTGTGCCGTGGTGGATCGGCTTCCTGGTCCTGACCATCGCCGGCGAGCGGCTCGAACTGGGGCGCCTGCTCCGGCCGAGTCGGGCCACTCGCCTGGCGTTCAACCTGGCGGTGGCGGCCACCCTGGCTGGGCTACTTCTCTCGTTGTGGGAGCTGGTCTGGGGCGGGCGGCTCTTCGGGTTGGGCCTGGCGGCCCTGGGAGTTTGGCTCGCCTGGAACGACCTCGCGCGCCACACCGCGCGCCGGGCCGGCCTGACGCGCTACATCGCCCTGAGCCTGCTGCCCGGCTACGTCTGGCTGATCGTGGGCGGCGGCTTGTGGCTGCTGTTCGCCGGGCGTCTGGAGGACCGCCTGATCTATGATGCGGCTCTCCATACGTTGCTGGTGGGCTTTGTGTTCTCGATGATCTTCGGCCATGCCCCCATCATCCTGCCGGCCGTGCTCGAACGCGACTTTGCCTACCGGCCCTGGCTTTACGGCCCCCTGCTGCTCCTGCACGGCTCGCTGATCATCCGCGTCGGCGGCGATCTGGCCGGGAGTGCCGCTGTCCGCCAGTGGGCGGGCCTCTTCAACGTCGTCGCCATCCTGGTCTTTGTGCCGCTGATGGCGGCGCTGACGCGCGCGCGGCCGAAGGCTCGGGCGCTATGAGCGCGCGCTGGAAGGTGGTGGCGGCCTCGGCGGCGGCGCGCTTTGACAGTGAGCGGCTGACCAACGTGCCGCTGTTCGAAGTTGAAACGTTCTCGGGCTGCCTGTTGGGCTTTCGGCCCGGCCAGGTGCTGCCGCGCCATCGCCACGCGCACGAGCACGAAGTCTTCGACGTGGTCGCCGGCACCGGCACGGTCTGGCTGGACGGCGAGCCGGTCACGGCTGGGCCTGGGACCGTGATCATCGTGCCGGCCGGGGTCGAGCATGGCTTTGAGAACACCAGCGCCGCGCCCTGGGTGGTGCGGGCCACGATCCACACGCGCACGTATTTGCGCCAGGCGCTGCGCCGGGCCGTGGCCAAGCGGCTGGGGCGCGCGGAGTGGTAGCGGCATGCCGACGCTGACGCGCTGGTTCGTCAAGGCCGCCCTGGTCTGCGGGGCGGCCGCGCTGGGGCTGGGCGCCGCCCTGACCGTCCAGCCGCTGTGGCCGGGGCCAGCCTTTCCGAACGGCCTGGCGCCGGTGTATTTTCACCTCCTCATGGTGGGTTGGGTGACGCAATTGATCTTCGGCGTCGCCCATTGGATGTTCCCGAAAGCGTCCGCGGCCCGGCCGCGCGGCGACGAGCGCCTGGGCTGGCTGGTGTGGGGCGCCTTGAACGGCGGGCTGGTTCTGCGGGCCATCGGTGAACCCTGGACCGCGCAGAACCCGGGCGGGCCGGGTGGGTGGCTGCTGGCCGCCTCAGCCGGGTTGCAGGTTGTCGCCGGCTGGACCTTCGTCGGCTTGATCTGGCCCCGCGTCAAAGCCAAGTGATTGAAGAGCGAGGAGAGGCTGGGATGACCGAGAAACTGGAACTGCATCAATTGGAGCCGGAGCCGCCGGAGGAGTGGCGGCGCCTGTTGCGCTTTGTGGGTTGGGGATCGGCGGAACGACAGGCCGCGGCGCGCTCGGTGGAGGCGCTCTTCCGGCGCGGCCCGGAGCTGGTGGCCGCGACCTACGCTTATCTGCAGCAGGTCCCGGAGACGGCGGCCATCCTGGGCTGGGAGACGGCGGTGGATGAAGCGCATCTGGAGGAGCGGCGGCGCTTCTTTACGGTCTGGCTGGCGCGCAGCCTCGGCCTGGACACCAGCGACGAGTTCGCTTACACGTTGTTTCGGGCCGGGCAGTGGCATGCCGGGCATGGGCCGCGCCGCATCCACACGCCCCCGGAGTATGTCACTGGCTCCATCGCCCTGGTGCAGTCCAGCCTGGCGCGGTACATGCTGGAGGCCGGCCTGCCGGCGGCCGTGATTGCGGAGGCCAGCGCGGCCTGGAACAAGTACCTGGCCGTCCAGTTGAACCAGATGCTGTTGGGCTATCGTGTGGCCCGCGACCTGACGGCCGGGCCGTGGACCGTACGCTGCCGGGTGTTTGGGCGCTTGCGGCCACTGGTGGGCCGGGTGGACACGGAGGTCAGCGCGGCGCCGGGAGCGACGGTGGCCGAAATCCTGCGCAAGTTCCTCAACTACTATCCGCAGGTGCGGGCTGAGGCGCTGGACCGGGTCTGGCATTCTGAGGAAGAAGCCGGCTCGCTGTGGCAGAAGACGACGGCCGCTTTCGTGCCGCGCTACGGCTGGCGCGTGCTGCACAACGGCACCGATCTGGCCTATGCCGGCGGCCTGACCGGCCTGGTGCAGGCCGGCGACGAAGTGGCCCTGTTCCCGCCGGGCCGCTGAAGCGCGGAGGCGCGCGATGCCGCGTCTGAGCGTGTGGTTGATCCGGGCCGCGCTGTTCCACCTGGCGGCCGGCTTTGGGCTGGGCGCGCTGCTGCTGTGGAACAAGGGCCTGCCGCTGTCGCCGAGCCTGGGGCGGTGGCTGCCCGTCCATATCGAGGTGGTGCTGTTCGGCTGGCTGGCGCAGTTGGCGCTGGGCGTGGCGTACTGGATCCTGCCGCGGTTTCACACGGAGCGGCGCCGCGCGGGCTGGGCGGCGGCGGCCTTTGTCCTGTTGAACGTCGGCGTGTGGACGGTGGGCCTGGCCGCCGGACTGGGGTGGCCGGCGGCCGTGAGCGCGTTCGGGCGCGGGCTGGAGGCGTTAGCGTTCCTGGCCTTCGCCTGGCACGCCTGGCCGCGCGTCAAGCCGCTGGCGGCATAAGGCCCGGCCTCTGTGAGCGGAGGGCGGGCGCCGCTCGGTTCAGCTCAGTCAATTGCCACGGGCCTCGGGCCGGCCTGGTCATCGACGGCCGGCAAGGTCAGCGTGAGCGTGCAACCCTGGTCGACGCCAGCGCTGTGCAAGGTCAAGGTCCCGGCCATCCGCTCAGCCAGCCGGCGCGAGATGCTCAGCCCCAGGCCGGTGCCGCCGTAGCGGCGCGTCGATCCGCCGTCCGCCTGGACGAAGGGCTGGAACAGCTGGGCCTGTTTCTCGGGAGCAATGCCGATACCCGTGTCCCGGACGATGAGGCGGATGTGTCCGGGCTCGGCGGCGGCCTCAGCCCACACCTGCACGCGGCCGGCCTCGGTGAACTTCACCGCGTTGCCGACCAGGTTGAGCAGGATCTGGCGCAGACGGTCGGGGTCAGCCCAGGCGGCCGCCGGCGCCTCCGCCGGCATGCACAACTCCAAGCCGATCCCCTTTGCCTGAGCCTGCGCCTGGTGCAGGCGGCAGACCTCCTCCAGCAAGGGCAGCACTGGCACAGACAACGGGTGCACGGCGAGATGACCGGACTCGATCTTGGCAATGTCCAGCACGTCGTTGATGATCGTCAGCAGATTGCGCCCGGATTGGTAGGCCATGGCCACAAAGCTCTGTTCCTCCTCGGGCGAGTCGCAGATCTTGTCCAGCACCAGCCGCAGCGAACCCAGGATGGCGGTGAGCGGCGTGCGCAGCTCATGCGAAACGTTGGCCAGGAATTCGTCCTTGAGCCGGCTGGCCTGGACCGCCTCGTTGCGGGCCAGTTCCAGCCGCGTCAGCCAGTGGGCGTTGTTGAGCGCCACCGCGACATGGCTGGCGAAGATCGAAAAAGCGCGCACGTCGTCGGGCTCCAGGTCGCGGCCCCACACGAACAGCAGGCCGGTCACCTGCGCGTCGCCGAGCAGCGGCAGGATTGCGGCCCGGACCTCGGGCGTGAGGTTGGCCAGCTGGGCCAGTTGGGCGAAATCCCGCTGGCGGCCGGCCAGCACCAGCGTGCCCAGCAATTGGATGGCATCTGAAACGTAGACCGGACGCTGCTGGCCGACCACCTCGGCGATCGGCCAGTGCTGCACCGAGAACCGGAAGTCGGCGGGCGCCATGCCGATCAAGTTCACAAGCGCCGCGTGCAGGTCGGGTTCCAAGGACAGGTAGCGCAGCGCCAGCTCAGCGCCCTCCGGGACGCGGATGGCCACCAGGCATTGCACGCCCAGGCGGCTCAGCTCCGCGCCCAGCGTTTCCAGGACCTGATCCGGGTCGACGGTGTTCTGAATGCGGGCAGCCACGCGGGACAGGGCCGTGATCAAGGCGCTCGAGCGCGCCAGCGCTTCGGAGCGGCGCCGCTCGCTGGCCTGCAGGCGCGCGCTCTCCAACGCCAGCGCCGCATAATCGGCGAAGGTGCCGAGGGCCTGGCGCGCGTGCGCATCGAAGGCGTCCAGGTGAGGGCTTTCAATATCGAGCACGCCGATGACCTGGTCGCGCGCCTTGAGCGGCAGCGCCAGTTCGCTGCGCGTGGCCGGCCAGCCGGGCAGATAGCGCGGATCGGCGCGCACATCCGGCGCGTAGACGACCTCCCCGGTGCGCACGGCCGCCACCGTCAGCCCTGGCCCGAGCAGGGACAATTGGGCCGGCATGGCCACGGCCGCGCTGCCGTCGGCGCCGGCCGGCCACAGGTGGTCGCGGGTCTCGTCCAGCAGCCACACTCCGCAGTGGGCGAGCCGGAGTTCCTCAGCCAGGGCGCGCGCAATCGGGGCCGCCAGGGCGGCCGGGGTCTGGGCGGGCTGGAGCAGCACCAGCGAGGCCCGGTACAAAGCCGCCAGCAGCGCGGTCTGACGCTGGACGGACTCGAACAATTCGGCATTGCGCAGGGCGGTGGCGGCCTGGTTGGCCAGACTCTCGGCCAGGCGGACATCGTCGGGCGTGAAGGTGCGCGGCCGGGCGCGGTTGCCCAACTCAAGCAAGCCGATCACCTGGCCGCGGTTGTGCAGGGGCAACGCCAACAGCGCCGCCCACTGCCACTGGTCCAGCAGGCTCTGCAGCCCAGGGTCGAGCGCCGGGTCGTCGCGCCGGATGGCCAATGACGCGGACCCGCGCAGGAGCGGCGGCAGGTGAGGAAAGTCCTTCACGGGCAGGCGCGAGCCGGCTGCTTCGCGCAGCGCCGGAACGGGGTCGCGGTCCAGCATGACGGTCAGGCTGTCGGCCGCGGTGTCCCACAGGGAGATGGTGCAGGTCTCGGCGTTGAGGGCGGCCAGCAGCCGGTCGGCGATAGTGTCCAGCACGGCCTCCAGATCCAGGCTGGCATTCAGGGCCTGGCTGGCCGTGTGCAGGAGGGTCAGTTCGCCCAGACGCTGCTGGGCGTCCGCGAACAGGCGCGCGTTCTCCATGGCCACCGCGGCTTGGTCGGCGAACGCTTGCAGGCGTTCGGCGTGCGCGGGGGTGAAGAAATGCGGCGTCGCGCTGTCCAGGGTGAGAAAGCCGACGACGTCGCCCTTGCGATAGATGGGCGCGCCGGCGAAGGACCGGATCCACTGGGTCCCCGCCATAGGGATCCAGCCGGGGTAAGTGCGCGTGTCCGGGATGACCAGCGGCGCGCGCGTCGTCAGCATGGCCTGCAGGTTGGCGGTCTCGGCCACCGTAAAGGCCAGCGTCTGCAGGCGCTCGAGCAGGTTGCGCTCGACATAGCCGCGATGGGTGGCGATCCGGGCCGTGCCGGCCTCCACCAGCAGCACGGCGGCGGTGTCGTACGGCGAGACCTGGCCGACGGTGTCCAGGATGCGGTTGAGGACTTCGTCGTAGTCGAGGCTGCTGTTGAGCAGGGCGGCCGTGTCGCGCAGCGCCTCCGCCAACCGGCGCTGCTCGTGCTCCGCGGTTTCTACCCGGATGCGGTCGTCGATATCGCGCGAGCCGACGACCAGGCCCGTGACCCGGCCGTCTTCGAGCAGAGCCGTCCCGACCGACTCGAGCCAGAGGTAGTCACCGTCGGCCCGCCGGCCGCGCAGGGTCGCGCGGATGGGCTGGCCGCTGGCAATGACGGCCTCGAACTGATCCCGCACGGCCGCCTGGTCGTCCGGGTGCACCAGCTCCAGCGCCGGCCGCCCGATCCAATCGTCCGGGCGGTAGCCGAGGCCGGCCTGGATCGACGGGCTGACCCACGTGACCACGCCGGCCGCATCGGTGAGCATGATCATGTCCAGCATGTTGTCGGTGACCTGCCGGAAGAGGCGCTCGCTGGCGCGCAGCGCGGCCTCGGTCCGGCGCGCTGCGGTGATATCGCGGACGATCACCTGGGCGGCCGCCCGCCCCTCGTGCATGTAAGGCAGCGAGGTCACCTCCACATCCACCACCGCGCCGTCGGCCCGCAGGAGCCGCTCGGCCAGGGGCGGGGCAGGGAGACGCGCTTCCACCACCTGAGCCATGCGCCGCAGCGCGGCGGTGCGTGAGTCAGGGTGGAGGATATCCAGCACCGGCTGGCCGAGGAGATCGGCGGAGCTGGCCGCGCCCATCAGGCGGACGGCGGCGGCGTTGACGTACTCCCAGCGGCCGTCGCGGTGTATGCCGATCGCGTAGGGCGTGCCCTCCACCAGCGTGCGGTAGCGCGCCTCGTTGTCGCGCAGGGTCGCGGTCCGCTCGTCGATCTGGCGCTCGAGATCGGCTTGCAGCGCTTTCAGCGCGGCCTCGGCCCGCTGGCGTTCGGCAATCTCCTGCTGCAGCCGGGTGTGCTCGTCGACCAGCGCCCGCGCCTGACGGCGCAGGGTCCGCAGGGTATCGCTGAGCGTGCCGACCAGGAGGCCGGACAGCAGGCCGGCGCCGGCGCCGATCCAATTCTGGGTGATGGCCGTGAGGCCGGAGCGGCCGACGAGCGTAAACAGCCCGACGTTGAGCGGGAAGGCGCTCAGCGCCGTCAACAGGCCGCCGCGCCACCCGAACAGGCCGCCGCCGACGATGATCGGCAGCAGGGTCAAGGTGATGGCCGTGGTGCCAAAACGGGCATAGGCCGGCGGGAAGACCAAGGCGTGGGCGGCCAGGCTGGCCAGGCAGACGGCCAGCTTGGCGAGCGGGATGAAGCGAGGTGAAGCGAGGGAGGGCATGGTGTTCGTCTATCTCTGCTGGATGCCGCCATGACCAAGCGCTCCCGCTATTAACGCCGGCCGGCTGAGCCGAGGCTTAATCTTACCCGGCTCGGACCAAAACCTGAAGCGCCCGCCGAGGCCGCCCGTTTGGCCTTGCGTTGCGCCTGACTTGGATTATGATGGCTAAAGGCCACTGATTGCGACAAGAGGAAAATGGGAGGGCGTGTGCGCCGCTGGAATGGGTGGGGCGACGAAGCAACCACGTATCCTTTGCCGGCCTCGGCCGCCGTGTATCTGAGCGGTTTGGTCGGGGCTGGCCCGCGTTTGGAGGACGCGGATTGGGAGACGGCGCTGAGCACAGTGCCGGCCTCGCGCCTGCGGGCACACCCTCTCGCGTCCGTTGAGCCGGGCGACCGGCTGCGGCATGCGCGCGGCCAGAGTCTCCCGGACTGGGTGGCGCTGCGCGCGGGCCAGCCGGGCGCCTGCCCGGACGGGGTCGCTTACCCGAGCACCGCCGCGGAAGTGCGGACGCTGCTGGACTATGCCCGCCAGACCGGCACGCGCCTGATCCCGTACGGCGGCGGCAGCAGCGTCGTGGGCCACATCAACCCGCGGCCCCAGGATGCGCCGGTGCTAACCGTCGACCTCAGCCGGCTCAACCAGCTGCTGGACCTGGACGAGGTCAGCCGCCTGGCCACGCTCGAAGCCGGCGCCAACGGCCCGGAGATCGAGGCGCAGTTGGGCGCGCGCGGTTACACGCTGGGCCACTTTCCGCAGTCGTATGAGTTATCGACCCTGGGCGGCTGGATTGCCACGCGCTCCAGCGGTCAACAATCGTATTACTACGGCCGCATTGAAGCTTTGTTTGCGGGCGGCCAGGTGGAGACTCTGGCCGGCCCGCTGGATCTGCCGCCTCACCCGGCCAGCGCGGCCGGGCCGGACTTGCGCCACCTGATCCTGGGCTCGGAAGGGCGCTTGGGCCTCATCACGCGTGCCATCGTGCGCGTCCGCCCACGGCCCGAGGTCGACAGCTTCCACGGCGTCTTCTTTCGCGATTGGCGCTCCGGGGCCGACGCCGTGCGCGTCCTGGCCCAGGCCGGTGTGCGCGTGTCGATGCTGCGCCTGAGCGACGCGCAGGAGACCGAGACGACGCTGCGGCTGGCCGGCCACGAGCGGTTGGTGGCGTGGGCTGAGCGCGGCCTGCGCCTGGCCGGCTTCGGGCCGGAGCGCTGCCTGCTGCTCTTCGGCGTCACCGGCGACCGGGCCGCGGCCAGCTTCGCCCACAGCCAGACGACGGAAGTCTGCCGCGCGCACGGCGGCCTGGTGGTGGGGACCGCGATCGGCAATCGCTGGCGCAAGACGCGCTTCCTCAGCCCCTACCTGCGCAACACCCTGTGGGAGGCCGGCTATGCCCTGGACACCCTTGAGACAGCCGTGCCCTGGGCCAGGGTCCTGCCGCTGGCGGCGGCGCTCACGGCCGGTCTGCGCGGCGGGCTGACCGACCTGGGCGAGCAGGTGCTGGCCTTCGCCCATCTCTCGCATGTCTACGCCGACGGCGCCAGCTTGTACGTGACATACCTGTTCCGGCGCGCGCCCGATCCGGCCGAGACACTGCGCCGCTGGCAGACGCTCAAGACCGGCGCCAGCCGCACCCTGGTGGCGCACGGCGGCACCATCAGTCATCAGCACGGCGTGGGCGTGGATCATGCGCCCTACCTGGCCGCCGAAAAGGGGAGCCTCGGGCTGCAGGCACTCGCAGCAGCGCGGCAGTCGCTCGACCCGGACGGCCTGCTCAACCCGGGCAAGCTGCTCGAACGCTGAACAAGGCCCGGCCGAAATCCATGTGGACCTCCGGTTGGCGCGAACAAGTCTGGTCACAGTTAGGGCAACCCTGGGACCTCATCGTCATCGGCGGCGGCATCACCGGCGCCGGCATCCTGCGGGAAGCGACGCGCGCCGGTCTGCGCGCGCTGCTCTTTGAGCAGCACGACTTCGCCTCCGGCACCTCCTCGCGCTCCTCCAAGCTCGTCCACGGCGGGCTGCGCTACCTCAAGCAGGGCGAGGTCCGCCTGACCTTTGAGTCCGTGCGCGAGCGTGAGCGCCTGCTGCGGGAGGGGCGCGGTCTCGTCCAGTCGCTGGGTTTCCTCCTGCCGACCTTCGCCGGCGACCGGCCGCCAGCCTGGGTCTTCGGCCTCGGCCTCACCGTCTACGATATCCTGGCCCTCAAGCTCAGTCACCGCCACTACGACGCCCTGGACATGCGCGACCTGTGTCCGGGGCTGTCTGAACGCGGGCTGCTGGGCGGTTATCGCTACTTCGACGCGCTGACCGACGATGCCCGCCTGGTGCTGCGCGTCCTGCGCGAGGCCGTGCGCGGCGGAGGCGCCGCCCTCAGCTACGCCCCGGTGGAAGGCTTGCTGCGCGACGCCGCTGGACAGGTGCGCGGCGTGGTCGTGCGCGACCGGGCCGATCCTCAGAGCCGCACGGCCGAGGTGCGGGCGGCGGTCGTCATCAGCGCCACCGGCGCCTGGGCTGACGGCCTGCGCGTTCAGGCCGAGTCAACCCGCTCGCGCCAGCGGCTGCGGCCGTTGCGCGGCAGTCATCTGGCGTTCGCCGGCGACCGCCTGCCGCTGCGCCGCGCCATCAGCTTCATGCACCCGGCCGACCGCCGGCCCCTGATCGTCGTGCCGTGGGAAGGCGTCACGCTGGTCGGGACCACCGACGTCGATCATGGCCGTGCCCTCGAGACGGATCCCACCATCAGCCCGGCCGAGGTCGATTACCTGATGACGGCCATCCGCTACGCCTTCCCGGCCTTCGAGCTGGAGCAGCGCGACGTGGTGTCTACCTGGGCCGGCATCCGGCCGGTGGTGGACACCGGCCAGGCCGATCCTTCCAAAGAATCGCGCGAGCACGTGCTCTGGCAGGATCACGGCCTGCTGACAGTCACGGGCGGCAAACTGACCACATTCCGGCTGATGGCGCATGCCGCGCTGCAGGCGGTGCGGGCGCGCCTGCCCGGCACCCCGCGTCTGGACCCGCGCGCGCCGATGCTGGACGCGCTGCCGGACGAAGCCGGCGCGGCGGCCGGCCGGCTTGATCCGCAGCGGCGGCTGCGCCTGGCCGGCCGCTACGGCGCCGAGAGCGCGGCGTTGCTGCAGTGTGCGCGTCCGGGCGAGGTGGCCCCCGTGGGTGATTCGGCGGCGCTGTGGGCCGAGTTGCGCTGGGCGGCGCGAGCGGAGGGTGTCGTCCACCTAGATGACTTGCTGCTGCGGCGCACGCGCCTCGGCCTCATCCTGCGCGACGGCGGCCGCGCGCTGCTCGACCAGGTGCGCGCCATCGCGCAGCCGGAACTGGGCTGGGACGATGCCGCTTGGGAACGCGAAGCCGCCGCGTACCGGCGCTTGTGGCGGGCGGCCTATGCGCCGCCGGGTGGTGCCGGATGAGGCTCCTGGCCCTGGAGCGCGCGGTTCCTGGCGTCGAAGACGCTGCCTTTACGCCCGAACTCAAGCGGGCTGAAGCACTCCGCGCGTGGGAGCTGTATCAGGCCGGCCAGCTGCGCGAGCTCTATTTCCGGCAGGATCGACCGGAGGCCGTCTTGATTCTGGAATGCCAGGACACGGCCGAAGCGCGCGCCCTGCTGGGGTCACTGCCCTTGGTGGCGCACGGTCTGATTGATTTTGAAGTCATCGCGCTGACGGCCTATCCGGGATTTGCCCGGCTGTTTGCGCCCTCGGACGAATAACGGCGGAGGTTATGCAGCCAGACCATCTCCTCGCGATCGATTGCGGCACGCAGAGTGTGCGCGCCCTGGTGTTCGACCTGGCCGGGACGCTGGTGGCCAAGGCGCGCGTCCCGATTGAGCCGTATTTCTCGGAAGGGCCGGGCCTGGCCGAGCAGCACCCCGACCTGTATTGGCGCGTCTTGGGCGAGGCCTGCCAGCAGTTGTGGACGTTGCCGGGGGTGGCCCGCGAGCGCCTGGCCGCCGCCGCGCTGACCACCCAGCGCGGCACGATCGTCAACGTGGACGCCGACGGCCGGCCGCTGCGCCCGGCCATTATCTGGCTGGACCAACGCCGCACCGAAGGCCTGCCGCCGGTGGGCGGGTGGTGGG
>CALFZO010000170.1 GCA_937952305.1 uncultured Anaerolineales bacterium
AGGCCGACGTGCGCTGGGCCGGGGATCAGCCGCGCGACGCCGCCTTCGCCGAGGCGGTGGCCGCCGAACGCGCCGCCGGGCGCCGGCCGTACGCCATTCCGCTGGGCGGCTCCACGGTGCTGGGCGCGGCCGCCTACGCCGCCGCGCTGCTGGAGCTCAAGGGGCAGCTGGACGCGCACAACCTGCCCATCAACCGGATCGTCTTCGCCACCAGCTCCGGCGGCACGCACGCCGGGTTGGTCGTCGGCGCGCAGCTGGCCGGCCTGCGCAGCCAGGTCCTGGGGATCAGCGTCGATCTATCCGCGGCGGAGCTGGCCGCTCTGGTGGCGCACCTGGCCACCGAGACGGCGGCCCGGCTGCAGGCGCCCCACGCCTACACGCCCGCCGACATCCACGTCAATGCCGATTACCTCGGCGGCGGCTACGCCGTGATGGGCGCGCCGGAGCGCGAGGCTGTGCAGGTGTTCGCCCACACCGAGGGCCTGCTGGTGGATCCGGTCTACACCGGCCGCGCGGCGGCCGGCCTGATCGACCTGTGCCGGCGCGGCGTCATCGGCCGCGACGAGTCCGTGCTCTTCTGGCACACCGGCGGTGCGCCCGCGCTCTTCGCCTATGAAGCGCAACTGACCCGCTGACCCGGCCGGCCGCGGCCGTTAAACAAAACCGGCGACGGCCCATCACCGTCGCCGGGTGGCAGCGGCGCTGACCCAGCCGGCGGCTAGCCGACCTCCAGGTTGAAGTAGCTGGCCAGGCTGCTCTCCCACAGACTCGCCAGGCCCACGCACCCGAAGCCCAGCGCGTAGATAAACAGCATCGGCGCCAGGCCGGGCGCTTCCTCCACGGCCAGCAGGCCGGTGGCCAGGGCGTAGAGCGCCAGCAGGATCTCGCCGATGGTCGTCCATTCCAAGGGCAGGGCGTAGCTGCTGGCCGCGCGCGCTTCGGGCGAGAATTTGGGCGTGCGCTGGAACTCGCTGGCGCGGCCGGCCAGCACCTCCAGAAAAGCGCGCGTATTGCCCAGCGCCATGCCGATCAGGCCCAGCGTCACCAGGGGATAATCCCGCATCCGCCAGAGCGCGTCGCGGCGCAGGCGCAGTTGCCCCAAGAAGGCCACCAGGAACGGCGTGACGCCCAGCCAGCCCAGCAGATCCCACGACACCGGCGTCCGGCCGTGCATCAACACGATCGGCAGGCTGAGCAACAGCGAGGCCAGCGCCAGGGGGTGCGTCAGGTAGCCGGAGATGTGCAGGAAACCCAGCACCCGGCGGTGCAGGGGCTGGCGCGCCGTCAGTAAGGACCAGCCCAGCTTCCGCACAACCTGGAAAGAGCCTTTCGCCCAGCGGAACTGCTGCCGCTTGAGCGCCAGGATCGAAGGCGTCAATTCAGCCGGCGCAGCCACATCCATCCGGTAATCCAGGCGCCACCCGGCCATCTGGGCGCGGTAAGACAGGTCCATGTCCTCCGCCAGGGTGTCACCCTGCCAGCCGCCGGCGTCGTCGATGCAGGCCCGGCGCCAGACACCGGCGCTGCCGTTGAAGTTCATGAACCAGCCCGCGCGGCTGCGCGCCACCTGGTCGATGGTGAAGAAGCCGTCCAGGGCCAGCGCTTGGGCGCGCGTCAGCGGGTTCTGCTCCGCGTTGAAGTGCTCCCAGCGCGCCTGGACCATCCCCAGACGCGGGTCGGCCGCAAACTCCGGGATCAGGCGGCGCAGAAAGTCCGGCTGCGGCACGAAATCGGCGTCGAAGATGGCCACGAACTCGGCCTGCGGCGCGGCCGCCAGGCCGGCCGCGAGCGCGCCGGCCTTGAAGCCAGAACGGTCGCGGCGGTGCAGGTAGGTGATCGGCACGCCGCGGCCGCGGTGATACTGCACGCGCGCGCGGGCCTGCAGCGTCGTCTCGTCAGTGGAGTCGTCCAACACCTGGATCAGCAGGCGCTCGGCCGGGTAATCCAGGCGCGCGGCCGCGTCGATCAGCCGGTCCACCACATAGCGCTCGTTAAATATCGGCAACTGCACCAAGGCCAGCGGCCACTCGGCTGGCGGCGGCGCCGGCGGGCGGGGCGTCCAGTGCCAGAGCGCGCCCAACAGGTTGGCCAACAGCATCAACCCGTAGGCCGCCAGGCCAAGCAGAACTAAAGCATAAATCCAGGCAACCCATTCGAGGGACATAGCCAACACCTATAGACAATAATAATCGTGATTAGAAGAAAGCAGCCCGCGACGCTGATCGTCGCGGGCTGGAGGACAATCGCCTCGGCTGGGCAGGCTATTGCAGCCCGACCAACTCAAAGACCGTAATCGGCTGGATGCGGCCCTTAACGTGCATCGGCTCCAACGGGACCACCGTCACCACGTCCTGGACTTGGCGGTACACCGTATCGCTGATGATCACCTTGCCGGGGATACCGTTGTCCTGGATGCGCTTGGCCGTATTGACCGTATCGCCGATGATCGTGTAGTCCAGCCGGTCCTTGGTCCCGACCAGGCCCACCACGGCCTCGCCGCGATGGACGGCGATGCGGAAGTTGAGCCGGAACTGCGGCTCCATCGTCTCGCGCAGGTCGATGATGTCGTCGCGCATCTGGATGGCGGCGCGGATAGCGCGCAGCGTGTGATCGGGCTGGTCGTCCGGCGCGTTGAAGAACGCCATCACCGCGTCGCCGATGAATTTGTCGACGGTGGCCTCTTGCAGCAGCATAGCCTCGGCCGCCGTGCCGACATAGCGGTTGAGCTTCTCGATCAGGATCTCCGGGTCGAGCGTCTCGCTCAATGTCGTGAAGCCCTGGATGTCGGCGAAGACGATGCTGACTTCCTTGCGGATGCCGCCCAGCTTCAGGCTGTTGACATCCAGGCGTTCCACCACCTGCGGCGGCACCATGCGCGTGAAGACTTCGAACTTGTTCTGCAGGCGCTTCTTCTCGGTGACGTCGTCCACCACGATGGCCAGGCCCTGGCTGCCCTGCCCGCCGTCCTTGAGCGGCGCGACGTTCAGGTTCCAGTTGACCGAGCCGCGCAGCGGCAGGTGCGGCGTGATCTCGTGGCCGACCTCGGCGCGCTGCTGGGCCTTGACCCGGCTCACCACCTGGGTCAGCGTCTCGTCGATGGGCAGGGCCGTGCCGAGCGGCTGGCCTTCGATCTCGCCGCGCGTGCGGCCCAGGATCTGCTCGGCGGCGTGGTTGCACAGCGTCACCACGTCCTGCATATCCGTGGTGATCACGCCGGACGCGATCGAGGCGAAGACGTTGTCCAGCAGTTCCTTCAGCTCCACCACCTGCTGATACTGGCGCGCGTTCTCGATGGCGATGGCGGCCTGGTTGGAGAAGGCCGAGAGCAGGTCGCGCTCCTTCTCGGTGAACAGGCCGGTGCGGATGCGGTTGTCGACGTAGATGACGCCGGTGACGCGGCTCTTGAACTTCAGCGGCACGCACACGATCGAGCGCAGGTTGTACCCGATGACGCTCTCCTGCGCCGAGAAGCGCGGGTCCGCGGCGGCGTTGGTGGTGACCACCGGCTGGCCGCCCTCGGCCACCGTGTTCAGGATGGTGCGGCTGACCTGGAAATCGGCCTTGGTGAGCGTCTCGCGCTCCATCCCGCGCGCGGTGCGGAATTGCAGCTCGCCGCGCTCGTCCTTGAGCATCAGGAAGCCGCGCTCGGCGCCCGTCAGCCGGATGATGGTGTCCATCACTTCGTTGAGGACGGTCGACAGGTCCAGCGACGAGTTGATGACCTCAGCGGTGGTGGCCAAGGCGCGCAGCCGCTGCAGTTCGGCGTCCTGGGCGGAAACCTGCGGCTGAATGCGCTCCAGGGTCTCACGGACCGTGTTCAGCCCCTCCAACACCGTGGCCGGTACGCGGTTCGCCAGGTCTTTCTGGCTGACCAGCGCCGTGCGCAGATCGGCCGCCAGGCGGCTCATGTCCCCGACGAGCTTTCCGGGGGTGGGGGTGGGGGTGGTCGGGGCAGCGGGCATCCGGGAATAATCCTCTATCAGCCAAGCAACTGTGCTGGCTGGCCAGCGGATTTCATTATACGCTAACCATACCGAGTCGCAAAGAAGCCGCGGATTATGCCCAGTTAATGAGACGCCAACCAGCGCGCGATGACCAGACGCGTCGACGCGAACGCCAGGTCGGCGGGCAGGCGTTCCGCGGCGAAGTAGCCGGCCTCGATCGCATCGTCCCCGGCCGCCAGTTCGCCGCCGCGCGCCTCGGCGCGATAGACGATCAGGATATCGGCGCCCTCGTTTGACTCGGTCTTCGGGATGACGTCCACCAGGCCGGTCACCTGAACCACCAGGCCGGTCTCCTCGCGGGCCTCCCGCTCGGCCGCGCGGGCCGGGTCTTCGCCGGCGTCCACAAAACCAGCCGGCATCGACCACTTGCCGCGTTCGGGGTCGCCGCGGCGCCGGATCATGAGCAGTTCTGGGCCGCGCTCGACGAGGACGGCCACCGCCACCTTGGGGTCGATGAAGTGGATGCGGCGGCAGGCCGGACAGACCGGGCGCACGGCGCCCTCGATGGGCCGGTATTCCACGGCCTGCCCGCAACGGACGCAATACTTGATTTCGGCGGCGCGGCCGCCCGGCGGCGGCGCTGGAGAAGCGGCCATAAAAAAAACCTCCCGCGGCCTGGAGTGCCGGCGGGAGGTTAGCACATTCGCTCAGCGGCGGCGAGCGGCCCAGGTGAGCGCGACCAGGATGGCGGTGAGCGCGCCCAGGCCGATGGCCCACTGCTGCAGCGGCGTCAGCGCGGGCGGGGGCGGCGTTTCCAGCGGGGCCGAGGCCGTGGTCAAAGCCGAGTCCGCGGCGGCGTTATCGGCCTGCCCATCCGCGCCAGACAGCGCCTGCCGCGCCGCGTCCGGCGTCGGCTCGGCGGCGTAGGCCAACTCGGTGGGGCTCGGTGTCGGGAACCCGGCCACCGAGAACACTTCCGGGGTCGGGCTGTCGGCGCCGGCCTCCGTGGCGGACTCGTCGCCGGTTGCGGCGCCAAGGCCCCCGCCGGCGGCCGTTTCGGGCGGCGCGGCCAAGCTCTGCATGTCCGCTTCGGCGCTGCCGGCCGCGCTCTTGGTCGTTAACGCGTCGGTGGCGAGCGCGGCTTCAGGGGCCGGAGCCGGGGCCGGCGCCATAGCCAGCGGCAGGGCGGCCGGCCGCAGCACGGACAGCGCGGTGACGATGGCGAAGGCCGCGGCCGAGAGCGAGGTGGCCAGCCGAAAAGCCGGAAAAAGCCCGGCCAGAGGCGAGCGGCGGCGCAGCTGCTCGGCCTGGGCGGGCGTGAGGGTGAAGTTGCGGGGGACGCGGCGGCGCGGCAGAGCGCGCAGGGCACGCACCTGCAGCCGCAGATCACGCAGCGCGGCCTTGAGCTCAGGGTCGCGCGTCAGCTGCACCTCCAGCGCCGCCCGGTCGGCGGCCGCCAGTTGGTTATCAAGATACGCCGAAAGGCGGATGAAATCCTGCTCAGAAATCATGTCGTGGCCTCGTCCTCAAGACGATAAACACTGGGCAGGAGTTCCCGGGCCTCTTGCAGGCAATCGCGCAGCCGGGCGCGGGCGCGCGACAGCCGCGATTTCACGGTGCCCAGAGCCACGTTCGTAGCGGTGGCGATCTCGGCGTAGTCCAGGCCCTGGACGTCGCTGAGCACCGCCACCATACGCATATCGTCGGGCAGATGGTCGAGGCAGCGCTGGAGCGCCTCCGCCAGCTGGTGGCGCTGGGCGCGTTCCTCGGGCGTCTCATCCGCGGACACCAGCACCGAGCCGTTCTCGTTTTCGGTGCCGTCCGGCGCGGTGAGCATGTCTTCCAGGGACACCGCCGGGCGGCGCTTGCGCCGGCGCAATTCGTCGTAGCAGGCGTTGGTGACGATGCGCATCAGCCAGCCGCGGAACGAGCCGCCGCGATAGGACTCAATGTGCTTATAAGCTGAGATGAAGGCGTCCTGGGTGGCGTCCTCAGCCGCCTCGGCCTCGCCCATCACGCGGTAGGCGACGTTGTAGGCCAGCGCCTGGTATTCCAACACCAGCCGGTTGAAGGCGTTGACGTCGCCGCGCTGGGCGTCGCGGATCAGGGCAGGCTCGTCCATCGGCGTCAATGATACCAGAGCGTCATACAGATCAGTCGCAAAGCGCGGCATACAAGCCTCCCATCGTGAGCGCGGCCAACTGCGCCTCGTCTCACTTTAGGCGGCCAGGATTACCTTCGTTTGCAGGGGGGATGGCGGCGTCGTAACAGCCTGTTACGAAATGGTAATACGCCGGGGGCGGTTGTCCATAACAACCGGCGTCGAGCCTCAGGCTGAGCGGAAAAACTCGAGCAGGGCCTGGTTGAACTCGGCGGCGTATTCGATGTTGGGCGCGTGGCCGCAGCGCGCGAAGACGCGCAGCTGCGCGCCCGGGATGAGCGCCTGGCCGGCATAGGCGTGGGCCACCGGCAGGAGTTGATCGTCCTCGCCCCAGACGATCAGCGTGGGCGTGGTCAGACCGGCGCGCCCCTGCGCGAAAGCCAGGCGCTGGCGGCGGGTGGCCAGCTGGCCGAGCACGCCCCAGCCCACCAGGCCGCGGCCGACGTGGTTGTGGCGCCAGCCACCGGGGTAGCGCAGGACCAGGACGTCGGCGGGGATGCGCTCGGGCGCGTAGTAGATCATGCGCTGCAGCCGCCGCCAAATCCACGGGCGCGGCCCGCCCACGATCTGCGCCGCGCTGGGCAGGAGCAAATCGGTCCAGTAGTTGCGGCGTTGAAAGAGCGGGATGTGCGCGTCCAGGCCAAGCGCGTTGACGAGCACCAGTTGCCGGACCCGGCCGGGCAAGGCCAGCGCCACTTCGCTGGACACCGCGCCGCCCAGGGAGTTGCCCACCAGCCGGACGTCGGCGGCGCCCAGCGCGTCCAGCACCTCGCCCACAACGCGGGCCAGATCCTGCACGCGCATCGGCCGGCGCGGGCGGAAAGAGGCGCCGTGGCCGGGCAGATCCAGGGCTAACACGCTGTAGCCGGCCTCGGCCAGCGCTGGCAGGTTGAGGCGCCACATGTCGGCCGTGATCCCGAAGCCGTGCAGGAAGAGCACCAGCGGACCCTGGCCGCCGCGCACGACCCGCAGAGTGTGCGCGCCCAGCGTCTCCACGGCATCAGACAGTTTGAAGGCCGTCATGAGGAGGAGTATACTGGCTTCTCGCAGCGTCGATCCGGCAGTTTGGTTTGCGCCGGTCACGGGAGATCCAGCGATGTGCGGACGCTTCACCCTCACCGTCGATCCCGCCGATCTGCAGGCGGCTTTTGACCTGGCGGCGCCGCCGCCGGCCGACCTGGCGCCGCGCTACAACATCGCGCCGACCCAGGCCGTAGCCGCCATCCCCAACGAGACGCCGCGCCACGTGGCGCTGTTCCAATGGGGCCTGATCCCGTCCTGGGCCAAGGATCCCAAGATCGGCAACTCGCTGATCAACGCGCGCGGCGAGACGGTGGCCGAGAAGCCGGCTTTCCGGGCCGCCCTCAAGCGCCGGCGTTGCTTGATCCTGGCCGACGGCTTCTACGAGTGGAAGCGCGAAGGCACCGGCCGGGAGGCGCGCAAGACGCCCATGTATATTCAAATGAAAGACGGCCGGCCCTTTGCGTTGGCGGGCCTGTGGGAGGCGTGGAAGCCGAAGGAGGCCGGCGACGACGCCTGGGTGCGGACCTGCACGATCATCACCACGGCCCCGAACGCGCTGATGGCGTCCATCCACGACCGCATGCCCGTCATCCTGCCGCCCGAGGCTTACGCCGCCTGGCTCACACCCGGTGAGCTGCCCACCGTCGAGGCGCTGGCCCTGCTGCAGCCGTTCGACGCGGCGGCCATGACCGCGCGCCCGGTCTCGACACGCGTCAACAACCCGCGCGTGGACGGACCGGATTTGCTGAGCGCCGCCTGACCGCGACCTCGGCCTTTGCGTTCCGGGGCCGTTCGGTTACGATTGCGGCGCGTTTGACCAAAGCAGGAAAGGACTCGTCGATGCTGAAACCCGCCTCCCCGCCGCGCGGAGCGCGCCTCTGGCTGGCGCCGCTTGGCCTGGCCCTCGCCCTCCTGGCCTGCGCCCGGGCCGAGGTGCCGTTTTCGCCCGGCCAGCCGCAGGTGTCTACGCCGATGCTGGCCGTGGCGCGCGTGGACGGGGCACCGACCGAGACACCGGACGCCGCCGAACCGGTGCCCACCGCGCTGCCCACCGAGAGCGTGGGCGGCTACCCGCCGCCGGCGGACGGCGCGGCCACAGGCGCCGGTTACCCCGGCCCAACGGCCGAGGCGCCCACGCCCACCCTGGTGATCCAGCAGCCGCCGACGGACACACCGCCGCCGACCGAGACGCCGCTGGCCACCGACACGCCCGCGCCGACCGAGACGTCCGTCCCGGCCACCGACACCCCCGCCCCCACGGCCACGCCGGAACCCAGCGCCACCGTCGGGCCGACCCAGCCGCCGGCGCCGCAGCCGATCCCGCCGGAGGCGCAGTTCATCCAGACGCTCACGGTCTCTCACGACGGCGGCGTCCTGGTGGGCCGCCCGCAAGACATGCTCGACGGGCGTGAGACCACCTGGGCCAGCCTGCGCGGCGGCAGCGCCGCCTGGGTGCTGGACCTGGGCGCCCTGCAGAACGTCGCCGGCGTGCGGCTGTACGCCCAGCGCGACGGCAGCGACCCGACCACGCTGACCAAGATCGACATCAGCCCGGACGGCAGCAATTGGGCCACCGTCTACACCGGCGCCGGCAACTGCGGCGTGCCGGCCTGCGACACGCTCGTGCAGCTCGACTACACCGACCTGGGCTTCGGCACGTTCCGCGCCCAGTATGTGCGCGTCATCGGCGGACCCACGCGTTTCGCCTTCGGCGAGGTCTTCGTCGCCGTCCTGCCGTAACCGCCGGCCGCGCCGCGCGCAATAAAAACAGGCCGCCCGCAGCGCCGCGGGCGGCCTGTGCTTTTCTCCGTGAGTGCGCCGTTACCTGGCCAGCCTGCGCGCCAGGCCGTCATCGGCCAGATTGGCGCGGCGCGCCGCCGCAGACCCTGTCCCGCGGCGTCAGGCCGACCACGCCCAGCGGGGCCGCCTAGCGGCCGATTATCTCCGTCTCTGACCCAGAGGGAAGTGCTACAACGGCCGGGCTTCGACAGAGCCTGGACCAAGC
>CALFZO010000171.1 GCA_937952305.1 uncultured Anaerolineales bacterium
GCCAGAACGCTAAAGCGCAGCCGCCCAGGCCCAGCACGCCTAGCAGAAACAGCAGCCCGCCGATGCGCCAGAAGAACCGGCCGCGCCGCAGGCGGCTGGCGTTGGGGGGGGGCCAGGGCTCGTCGGCCGGCCACCAGGGCGGCCGGTGCCGGGGGAAATCCAGGGGCATCAGCTTCTCCTCCCGCACCGCCAGACAGCGCGCTCAAGCCGGCGCGCAGGGACAACGGGCGGCCTGGCGGGCTCAGGCATCGCTGAACTTGTAGCCGACGCCGTAGACGGTGAGCACGTAGCGCGGCCGGCGCGGGTCCGGCTCCAGCTTGCGGCGGATATTCTTGATGTGCGCGTCGATAGCCCGCTCGTAGGACTCGAAGGCGACGCCGTGCACGGCATCCAGGATCTGGGCGCGGGTGAAAATGCGGCCCGGCTGGGCGGCCAGGGCGGCCAGGATCTGGAACTCGGTCGGCGTGAGGTCCACGGCGCGGCCGCCGGCGCTGACCTTCATGCGCGGCAGATCCAGGGTGACGTCGAGGACGCGCAGCCAATCGGCAGGCTGGGCCGTGCGGGCGATCTCGGCCCGGCGCAGCACGGCGCGCACGCGCGCCACCAATTCCTTGGGGCTGAAGGGCTTGACCATGTAATCGTCGGCGCCTAGTTCCAGGCCCACCAGCTTGTCGCTCTCCTCGCTGCGCGCCGTGAGCATGATGATCGGCACCGCCGACTCCTTGCGCAGCGAACGCGTCACGTCTAAGCCGTCCAGGCCCGGCAGGCCGAGGTCCAGCACCACCAGGTCCGGCTGCGCGGCGCGCGCCGCCGCCAGCGCCGCCGGCCCGTCACCGGCCGTCAGCACCTGGTAGCCGGCGTGCTCCAGATAATCGCGCGCCAGTTGCGTGATGCGCAGTTCGTCGTCGACGACGAGGATCGTCTTCATGCTGCTCATTCTACCGGCGAAGAAGCGCGGCCAAAAGCCGGCGCGGCCCGCGGTTCGTCAGCGCCCCGCCCGGCCATTCGCCGCCGCCGTGATGACGGCCACCGCCTGGCCCAGGCCGTCTTCAGCGCGCAGGCGGGCGCCCAACTCGGCGGCGCGCCGGCGCAGGTCCGCGTCGCTCAGGGTCTGCTGGATGGCGCGCGTTAAAGCCTCGGCCGTGAGCCGCTGGCGCGCGATGGGCTGCGGGCCGACTCCCAGCGCCGCCACCCGCTGGCCCCAGAAGGGCTGATCACCCATAAACGGCACCAGAACCGACGGGACGCCGGCGGCCAGGCCTGCGGCCGTGGTGCCGGCGCCGCCGTGATGGACGACGGCCGCCATCTGCGGAAAGAGCCAGGTGTGCGGCACGGAGCTGGTCATGAAGACGTGCCGCGGCAGATCCGCCTTCTGCAGGCCGCCCCAGCCGGCGTACAGCACGCCGCGCTGCCGCGTGCGGGCCAGCGCCTCCAGGACGATATCGGCGGCTTCGCCGGAGCGGCGGCTGGTCATGCTCCCAAAGCCGATGTAGATGGGCGGCGGGCCGGCCTGCAGGAAATCCACCAAGTCCGCCGGCGGCGTCCAATCCGCCGAGGGCGGCAGAAACCAGTAGCCGGTGACGCGGTTGGTCTCGTCCCAATCCGGCGGCGGCGCGATGACGTGCGGGCTGTAACCGTACAGCGTCGGCCGCCCCCGGCCGTCGAACGGCCCCCACAGCGGCGCCGGCGGCAGGCCCAGAGTTTTGGCGCGGGTGTGATTATCGGCCGGGCGCATCATCTGCCACATCATCTGCCGGGCCAGGTGGTGCGAGGGGCCGTTGGCCCAGGCCGTCAGCGACGATTGCGGCAGCGGCGTCAGCACACTCGGGAACGCGCGAGTCGGCGTGAACGGGTAGAGGTAGGCCTGGATAAACGGGATCTGGAATTTCTCCCCCAGCGCCGCCCCGAGGAAGAGCCCGCCCAGGCCGCCGACGATCACGTCCACGCCCTGGGCCGCCGCCAACCCTCTCACGGCTGCCTGCCCGGCCAACTGCTGCGCCGCACTGCCCATGCGCGGCAGGATCTTGAGCCACTGGCCCTGCTCCAGCATGTCTTGCATCGTCTGCGCCACGGCTTCCACGCTGCTGCCGGCATCCGCGAATTCAAGACCCTGGCCGGCGACCAGGTCGCGAAAGTCCGGCGGGGCCAGGACGGTGACAGCCTGGCCGGCGTCCCGCAGACCCCGGCCCAGCGCCACGTAAGGCTGCACGTCCCCGCGGCTGCCCAGCGCAATCAACAACACCTTCATGTTCAGGTCCTCAACAAGTAGTCGTATGATGGCGGCCGACCGACGGAGGCGGCGCCTCCGTCGGTCGGTCTGCCAGAGTCAGCGGGCCAGGCTCAGGCGCTCGGCGGCGGCGGCTCGGCCGGATTGCCGGCGCGCGGCGCCTCGCCGTGGGCGCGGCGATGCCACTCCTCGAAGTGCGGCGGCACGCCCTCCCCATGCCAGCCGCCGCGGTGGCCGCGCCAGCCCCATGGGCCGCGCCAGAACGCGCCACGGATGAGCCAGAAGACGAGGAAGAGGAAGAAGAGCGGGACCAGGCAGCCCAGGAAACCGAAGCCGCCGAACGGCCGGAAGCCCCAGCCCATGTGCCCGGCGCGCAGCAGGCCGCGATGACCAGCGGCCATCCCCGGCATCCAGCTGAAAGCCCCGTCCGCCCCGCCGTCGGCCTGGGCCAGGCCATACGCCGCCCCGGCGTTGAACACAGCCACCCCGGCCAACACCAGGACGGCCACGGCGACCACGGCCAGCGCGATCCGAAACACAGTCTGTCTATTCACGGTGAGTCTCCTTGATCACAGCGGTAACTGGCGCCAGTATCGGGCGCAATTATGGAGGCAGTATGAACGGCTGCGGGAGAGACTGGGGACCCCGGCCCGCGGGCGACTCGCGTACAATAGCGGCCTACCCGTCCACACCTCACCAGGAGCCTGCCCATGCTCAATCAGGCCCAGGCCCTCAAACCCGTTCTCGTCCAACTGCGCCGCGCCATCCACCGTCAGCCGGAACTCGGCTTCGACGTCCACGCCACCGCCGGCCTGGTGGCCCGAACGCTGCGCGACCTGGGCGTCGAGGCCCAGACCGGCGTCGGCAAGACCGGCGTGGTGGGCTACCTCGGCGACGGCGACGGCCCGGTGGTGGCCATCCGCGCCGACATGGACGCGCTGCCGATCCTGGAGGCCAACGACGTCGAGTACAAGTCCAGCGTGCCGGGCAAAATGCACGCCTGCGGCCATGACGCCCACACCGCCATTCTGCTCGGGGTCGCCCACCTGCTCAAGCGGGCGAGCTTCCACGGCCAGATCCGGCTGCTGTTTCAGCCGAGCGAGGAAGTCTTCGACGAGAACGGGATCAGCGGAGCGCCGGCCATGATCAGCGACGGCGCGCTGCAGGGCGTGGACCGCGTGCTGGCCCTGCACGTGGACGGGCAGTTGGAGGCCGGCACCATCGGCGTACAGGCCGGCAAGGTCGGCGCGGCCGTGGACACCTTCCAAGCGCACATCCTGGGGCGCGGCGGGCACGGCGCCCGGCCGCACAAGGCCGTGGACCCGATCTGGCTGACCGCGCAGGTGCTCAACGCGCTGTACGCGGTGCCGTCCCGCCGGCTGGACCCGTTCGATCCCAACGTGCTCTCGCTCGGCATCCTCCAGGGCGGGACGGCCGAAAACGTCATCCCCGAATCCATCTACATCGAAGGGACGCTGCGCAGCCTGGACGACCATGTGCGCGAGGCCTTGCAGGCCGAGGTGCAGCGCTGCCTGGAGATCACGCGGGCGCTGGGCGGCGATTATCGCTTGCAGATCGTGCGCGGCTATCCGCCGCTGCTCAACGACGCCGGCGTCTGTGCGACCCTCACCCAGACCGGCCGCGACCTGCTCGGCGCGCACAACCTGGGGGAGCGCGAGCCGAGCATGGGGGCCGAGGACTTCAGCTACATGACGCAGCTGGCGCCGGGCGCCATGTTCCGGCTCGGCGTCCGGGCGCCGGGCGGCCCGCCTAAATACGTGCACACGCCGGATTTCGACATCGACGAAGACGCGCTGCCGGTCGGCGCGGCTATGCTGGCCGAGACGGCGCTGCGCCTGCTCAAAGAGGCCGGCGGACGGTGACGCGGCCGCTCCCACAGCCGCCGCCTAGCTGAGACATCGGATCAGCGCTACTCCGCTCATCTCCGACCAGGAGGCGGCGCACCAGCGGCCGCGCCTGGTCTGAAGCGTGAGCCAAAACCGCCCAGACGCTGACCCCGTTGGCGCTGGTCGTGTCTGCGCCGCACCCCGTCGGCGCAGCGCTGCCCCATTCCACCCCATTTTCCGCGCTCCCCAAAGCCCAGTCACCGTTGCTGCCTCCAGCCTAGCCCCCTCGTCTCTGCGGGACTTACGCCGGCCCGGCCGCCACCGTCCGCTGAGGCCGACATGAGCTTTGTCACGACTCCTTGTGACGTTTTGCACTAATTTGATTAACATCCTCGGGCGTATCGTGTGCGCGCATGCATGTATACGCTTATGCATATATCAAATCGAATAAGACTAGCTTATGAATAAAACCCTTGAACGCGAAGTCGACCAGCTGCATGCCGAGATCTGTGCCGGCCTGGCTGAGCCGACCCGCATCCTGATCCTGTACGCGCTGTCCGAGAGCCCGCGCAACGTCACCGAGCTGGCCAACAACCTCGACCTCAATCAGCCGATGGTGTCCCGGCATCTCAAGGTCCTGCGCGAGCGCGGCATGGTGACGGCCACCCGTGTGGGGGCGGCGGTGGAGTACCAGCTGGCCGACCGCCGCCTGATCGAGGCGCTGGATCTGCTGCGCGCGATCCTGCGCGACAACCTGACCCGCCGCGCCGAGCTTGTCGGCGCCTTCGAAGAGCCCTCTGCCAATTCCAAGGAGTGAGCCGCCTATGAAAACGTTCCTGATCCTCGGCGCCGGCACGGCCGGCACGATGATGGCCAACAAGCTCGCCCAACGGCTGGACGCCGACGAGTGGCGCATCGTCGTGGTCGACAAGGATGAGACCCACTACTACCAGCCGGGTCTGCTGTTCATCCCCTTCGGCATCTACACGCCCGAGGATGTCTATCGCCCCAAGCGCAACTACCTGCCCGCCAACGTGGAAGTGGTCTTCTCGGGCATCGAGTTGATCGAGCCGGACCTGAGCCGCGTGAAGCTGGAAAAGGGCGGCCGGATCATCCACTACGACCAGCTCATCATCGCCACCGGCACGCGCATCGTCCCGGAGGAGACGCCGGGCCTCCAGGACGGCGGCGGCTGGCATCAGAACATCTTTGACTTCTACACGTTCAAGGGCGCGGTGGCGCTGGCCAGACACCTGCGCCGCTGGCGGGGCGGCCGGCTGGTGCTCAACGTGGCCGAGATGCCGATCAAGTGCCCGGTGGCGCCGCTGGAGTTCCTGTTCCTGGCCCACGCCTTCTTCCACGAGCGCGGCCTGCGCGACAAGGTCGAGATCGTCTACGCCACGCCGCTGCCGGGCGCCTTCACCAAGCCGCGCACGGCCGCCATCATGGGCGACATGCTCAAAGAGCGCGGCATCGCCGTCGAGGCCGAGTTCATGCTGTCGGAGGTGGACAACGGGCGGCAGGTGATCGCGTCTTACGACGGGCGCGAGATCAACTACGACCTGCTCGTCAGCATCCCCGTCCACATGGGCTCCTCGGTGATCCAGCACTCGGGCATGGGCAACGAACTGCACTTCGTGCCCACCGACCGGAACACGCTGCTGAGCAAGAAGTGGCCCAACATCTGGGTCCTCGGCGACGCCACCGACCTGCCCTCTTCCAAAGCCGGCTCGGTGGCCCACTTTCAGGCGGACGTGCTCACCGAGAACATCCTGCGCCACCTGGAAGGCCTGGAGCCGGAACCCAAGTTTGACGGCCACGCCAACTGCTTCATCGAGTCCGGCTTCGGCAAGGGCTTCCTGATCGACTTCAACTACGACACCGAGCCGCTGCCGGGCAAGTTCCCGCTGCCGGGGGTGGGACCGTTCGACCTGCTCAAGGAGAGCGAGGCCAACCACTGGGGCAAGATGATGTTCCGCTGGGTGTATTGGAACCTGCTCCTGCGCGGGGCCGAGCTGCCGCTCGAGTCGCAGATGAGCATGGTCGGCAAGTACAACTGAGAGGCGCCGATGGACACCCAAGTCACTGTGCGCGCCGAAGACCTGGGCGCGCTGCTCCAAAAAGTCGAGGCCCTGACGGGCGAAGTTCAGGCCCTGACGCGCCAGATGGAGGCCCAGCGCCGCAGCCAGCAGGCCGTGGAAGAGCTGGTGCAGGACCTGACGCCGGTCTTCAACCAGGCCTTCAAGAAAGTCGTCGTCGAACTGGCCGAGGTCGACGGCCAGTTCACGCTCGAAGAGTGGGTGCACCTGGCCAAGCGCGCCCTGGCCAACACCTACCGGTACAACACGCTCATGGACCAGCTGGAGAGCGCCCTGGACCTGCTCAGCGAGGTCGACAAGCTGAGCAAACCAGTCTTCCATGCGGCGGTGCTGACGGCCAGCCAGCTGGAGCGCAAGGGCTACTTCACCTTTGCCCAGGAGGGTCTGCGCCTCGCCGACCGCGTCGTCACCGAGTTCACCGAAGCCGACGTGCGCGCCCTGGGCGACAACATCGTCACCATCCTGCGCACCGTCAAGAACATGACCCAGCCGGACATCATGGCGCTGGCCAACAACGCCGTCGACCAGCTGCACGAACCGGAGCCGCCCGCGCAGGAGGCCTCGGTCTGGTCGTTGTTGCGCGAGCTCAACGACCCCAAGGTCCGCCAGGGCATGGCGCGTTTGCTGCGCGTGCTCAAGACGTTGTCCAATCAGCCGGAATCACCCCGGCCGAACTAAACCTGTATCCGCCGCTCTATCCCGGCCGGCCGCGCCGGCCCCCAGGAGACCCGCATGACCACGAAAGTTCTCGCCGGTTTGACCGTCCAGGTGAACGAAGAAGGCTTCCTGACCAACTCCGCCGAATGGACCAAGGAGATCGCGGTCGAGATCGCCCAGCAGGAGGGCTTGGCCGAGTTGACGGCCGCCCACTGGAAGGTGATCGACTTCTGCCGTCAGAACGCCAGCGGCGGCAAGTCGCCGACGCTGCGCGCGATCACCAACGGCACCGGCCTGTCCACCAAGGAGCTGTTCGCCCTCTTCCCCAAAGGCCCGGCCAAAAAGGTCGCCCGCATCGCCGGCTTGGGCAAGCCGGAGGGCTGCGTCTAGGAGACGGGGGCCGCAAGACGGAAGGACCGCTGCCGCACGCCGCGCCGCTGGCGTCCAGCGTCTTCCGTCGCGCACCTCATAAGGAGATCGCCATCATGACTGACAACAACCGCCACATCGCCTTCATTTGTTCCAAGGGCAACCTGGATATGGCCTACCCCGCGCTGGTCATGGGCTGGGCCGCCCTGGGCAACGGCATCGACGTGACCATCTTCTTCACCTTCTGGGGGATGGACATGATCAACAAAGACCGCGTCGACCACCTCGAGATCCCGCCGGTCGCCAACGCCAGCATGAAGATGAACATGATGGGCGTCCCCGGCTACATCGGCATCCCGCAGCTGGCCGGCATCCTGCCCGGCATGACGCCGTTCGCCACCAAGCTCATGAAGGATAAGATGAAGGGCCTGGGCGTGCCGACCGTGCGCGAGTACCTGCAGATGCTCGTGGACGCCGGCGCCAAGCTGTACGCCTGCAAGATGTCGGTGGACATGTTCGGGCTCAAGCAGGAAGACTTCATCGAAGGCGTCGAGGCCGTCGTCACGGCCGGCGACTTCATGGACATGACCGACGGCGCCCAGATCATCTTTATCTGATCAGCGCCGGCCTTTGCGCCCGCCGTCACAAAAGGCCCAGGCCGTCCGTCCGCATGACATCCTTCCCAGCCCGGCCGGACGGTCGGCAGTAGCCCGCGCGCTCGCCTTGGACTACTGTGACGGTATCCGCAGGGACGGGAGGTTTCTATGAAAATTTGGATTGACCGCACCACGTGCCCGGCCTGCACCGCGTACTGCGACCGGCACGCCGCCAAGCTCGTGCGCTTCCCGGAGGGCGAGGACCGGCCGTGCATCCAGAAGGTCGAGGATGACGGCAGCCCCCTGCTCACCCTGGTGGTCCGCGACGGCGACCTCGAAGCCACGCTGACCCTGACTGAAGCAGAGCGCCAGGTCGTAGCCTACGAAGGGCTCTCCACGCTGCTGCCCTGGTACCGCCACTGAGCCGTCCGGGCCGAACCGCAGACCCCGCTTAATGCAAGACGCCGGCCAGGGTGGGCCGGCGTCTCCATTTCCAGTGGGCGGGGTGCTAGAGCCGCAACCGGAAGCTCTCAAACTGCCACAATTCGTCTTCCGTCGGCGCCGGCTCGGCGCTCCAGCGCGCGAACGGGTCAAAGCGATTCTTGAGCGGATGCCAATCGGTCTGGACCGACGGGCACGGCCCGAGGTAGGGGTTGGCCACGGCCAGCACGTCGCGGTGCGGCAGGTCGTCCGGCACGCACACGCCGCGCCGCGGGTTCCGGATCATCCAGGCCACGGCGCCCAGCACCGACGCCGCCACTTGCAGCGTCGTGGCGTTCTGGTGCGGCACCAGCTGGCGCGCCGCGTGGATGTCCAGCTGTGAGCCCGTCCACCAGCCGTTCAGGGCGTGGCCGAGCAGCAACACGCCCAACTCGTCCATCCCGCTCGTGATCTCGTCGTTCATGATCCGCTGCCGCGGCTGCAGCTCGTAGTTGCGCATCTTGAGCTCGTGCAGCGAGGCCAGCGCGGCGTCGGTGGGCAGGTAGGCGTAGTGCACGGTCGGCCGGTAGAGCGGCCGGCCGGCCTCCCACACCGTCAGATGATCGCAGATGGTGAAGGCCTCGCCATGCCGCACGACCATGCCGATGATCTCGCCGCCGCGCGGCACCCACGAGCGCACGTAGGTGTTCATGCCCATCTGCGCCAGGCAGATCTGGTTGCACGGGCCGTAATCGTGGACGTGCGCGCCGGCCGGGAGCTTGCGCTCATGCGTGCCCCAGCCCATCTCGGCCGGGGCGACGCCCTCCTCATGGAAGCCCGCGATCGACCAGGTGTTGACGAACTCGTCCACCTCTTTCGGGCGGCCGCTGATCTGGGTGTCGCGCTCGGAAATGTGGATGACCTTGGTGCCCGTGGTCAGGGCCAGGCGCGGGAAGTCCTCGTCCGCCAGGGCCCGCTCCAGCGCCTGCCGGCCGACCTCGTCGGCGGGCAGTCGCTGCTGGAGCATGGCGTGCGCGATGTCCAGCAGCGCGACCTTGGTCCAGTGGCTGACCAGGCCCGGGTTGGCGCCGTGCTCCATCACGGCCGTGGCGCCCGGCTCGCTCCAGCGGGCCCGCAGCCGGCGCAGCGCCATGTGGCGCACGTAGAGCGTGCGCTGCGCCGGCGGGATGGCGCCGGCGTCCTCGTACGGGTCCCACAGCTCCACGCTGGTGTTGAGGTACAACACCTGGTGGTCGTGGCACCACTCCACGATCGTGTTGCAGTCGATGTTCCAGGCCAGATCGATCAACAGGTCGCCCGGCCCCACGTACTGGCCCAGCTGGCTGGCCAGGTTCTCGCGCGTCACGCGGTCCTGCACGTAGCGCACGCCGGCCGCCAGCGTGTCCGGAATCAGGTGGCGCAGGTCCTCAAAATCCATGATCGTGAACCGCGTGAAGTCCATCTCGAAGTGGCGCAGCAGCAGCGGCTGCAAGCACCGCGAGACGGACCCGCACCCCAACAACAGAATCCGGCCAGCAAACGGAATCTTCATCGCACAGTCCTCCCAGGCACAAACACGAGGCCGCCGGCCGCCGGCGTGAGCCAGGGTCAACGGCAGGGTGTCCGCGGCGGGCCGCGGTGAAAACGGGCCGGCCTGACCGGGAGAAAAGAGAAGAGCCGAGGCCCCGCCGGTGGTTTGGCGGGATCTCGACTCCGTGTATGGCTCCCAGGCCATCCGAGCACTCAGTCGGCGGTATTATACTCAGCGCACCGAGAAATCAAGGTCTCGGCCAAGGTCACAGTGGAAAAACTTATGCTCCGGCCTCTGATCGGCATCACCCTCCATCCCGACGACGACCCGGATCGCGCTAACCTGGATCACCTGCTGGCCCAGATCGTCCAGGGCGTTGAGCGCGCGGGCGGCCTGCCGGTTCTGGTGCCGCTCGGCCTGGCGGAGGCCGCGCTGCACGCCCTCTCGGCGCGCCTGGACGGCCTGCTGCTGACCGGCGGCGGCGATGTGGACCCGGCGCGTTACGGCGCGGAGCCGCATCCCAGCCTGGGCGGGGTCAGCGCCGAACGCGACCGCACCGAGCACGCGCTCGTCCTGTGGGCCACACGCTCGGCCCCGCGCCCGCTCTTCGGCATCTGCCGCGGCGTGCAGGTGCTGAATGTGGCGTGGGGCGGCAGCCTGTACCGCGACCTCGCGAGCGAACTGCCCGGCGCCCTCCCGCACACCTACCCGGCCGAGACGCACGCTCGCCAACGCCCGCACGCCATCCAGGTGGAGGAAGACTCGCTGCTGGCGCAGCTGCTGGGACAGCCGCTCCTGAACGTCAACAGCCTGCACCATCAAGGTCTGCGCGCAGTGGCGCCCGGTCTGCGGGTGACAGCCCGTGCGCCAGACGGCCTGGCCGAGGCGGTGGAAGTGCCGGGCCACGCCTTCGCCCTGGCTGTGCAGTGGCACCCGGAGTGCCTGCCAGAGGCCCCGGAACAGCGCCGCCTGTTCGAGGCTTTTGTGGCAGCCGCCGGCCGGCACGCCGCGCAGCGGGCTGCGGCCTGAGTCCACGGTCGCCGCGCGGCCGCTCACGGGATCAGGTCGTTGGCGTCCTGCAGCGTGTCCGTCTGATCGAGCTGCCCGCCCAACTCATCCAGGAGCTGCTCGAGGGCGTCGCCGGCCTGGTCGCTGGGGCTGGCAGTCGCGGCCGCCGGCGGGGCGCTCGGTGTTGACGCTGCGGTCGCTGCGGCCGGTGCCGCTGCGACGCCGTCCGGCGTCGCCGTCCAGGCCGGCGGCAGTGTGGGCTGGATGACAGACGCGGACGGCTGGGCCAGCGTCGGAACCAGCGTCGGCAGATCGGCCTCGCGCGGCCGGCGCGCCCCGCACGCTGTCGCCAGCCCCAGACAGACCACGCTTACGCCAACGACGCGGGTCCATTTCAGCCAAGACATCGCTTGATCCTTTCGTGTGCGGCCAGGCCGCAAGCGGCGAGGGGCGCCCGGTCGGCGCCCCTCGCGTGAGGTCAGCACAGGGGTGGATGGATTACGGTTGGGTGGTTGGCTGCGGTGCCGGCCGATTAGCGCGCCGGAACTCGCGGACCGCCTGGCGCAGATCGCGCTCGGCCTGGCGCAGGATGAAGTGGCCCTCGCGCAGGGCCTGCCCGGCGTCGGCCACGGTCTGACGCGCCAGCTGCGGGTCAGTCACCTTACCGTCGGCGTCGAAGCCGGCCTTGGCGTCCAACAGGGCCTGGGCCTCGGCGTGCGCGGCCTGCGCCTTGGCGACCTCGGCCTGGAAGGCGGCCAGCGCCGCCTCGAGCGCGGCTGTGTCTTTGCCCTCGCCCTTGGCCTTGTCGAGGAAGGTCTGCGTCGTGGTGACGGCCTCGTTGGCCTTGGCCAGGTGCTGGGCCTGGCCCTCCAGCCATTCCTGCTCCCGCTGGAGCAGGCGCTCCAGGCGCGGGTTCTGGCGCTCGGCGTTGGGCGCGGGCGGGGTGGCTTCCTGCGCGTAGGCCGGGGCAGCACTGCCCAACACCAGGCCGAAAACGGCCAGGCCGCCCAGGATCGCCAACAGCCATTGTTTGATACGCGTGGGGTTCATGTGATCGGCTCCTTTTGTATGTCACAACCTTGGCTGCAGAATACGGCACGGCTATTAGCGGCGTTGTGGCGGTATGTAAACGAGTTGTAAAGCCGACTTAGAATCGGGTGAGAAGTCCGCCCCACCTGGCAGTTGCCGGTATCATTGGGGCCAATCTCGGGGCTTGCGCCCTGCCTGAGGAAAGTTATGACGACTCTGCGCCGGGTCCTGAACGCCACTCTCCTGGTCGGCGTGCTGTTTGGCATCGACAAGCTCGTCGGCCTGGCGCGTCAGGTCATCATCGCCCGCGCCTATGGGCTGGGCCCGGAGCTGGACGCCTACAACACCGCCAACAACCTGCCAGACGCGCTCTTCGCGCTGATCTCGGGCGGCGCGCTGGCGGTCGCCTTCATCCCGGTGCTGACGGAGGCGCAGGCACGCGGCGGCCGGAGCGCGCTGTGGGAGTTGTTCTCACTGGTGGCCAACCTGGCCTTTCTGATTACCGCGGCGCTGGCCGGCGTCATCGCCCTTTTCCCGCTGCCGCTCGTCCAGACCGTGATCGCGCCCGGCTTCGCGCCGGAGCAGCAGCTGCTGGTAGCCGCGCTGATGCGCCTCAACCTGCTGGCCACGCTGCTCTTCTCCATCAGCGGCCTGGTGATGGGCGCGCTCCAGGCCAACCAGCATTTCCTGCTGCCGGCGCTGGCGCCGCTCTTCTACAACCTCGGCCAGATCGCGGGGGTGCTGGTCGGCGAGCCGCGCTACGGCATCTACGGCCTGGCCTGGGGGACGGTGGCCGGCGCCGCGCTGCACCTGGCCATCCAGGTGCCGGGGCTGGTCCGCTACGGCTTCCGCTGGACGCCGCGCCTGAGCCTGGCGCATGCCGGCGTGCGCCAGGTGCTGGCCCTGATGGGGCCGCGCATCCTGACCATCGCCTGCTTCAACCTGATCTTCATCACCAACGACAACCTGGCTTCGCATTTCGAGACTGGCGCCGTGACGGCCCTGGCCTACGGCTGGCTGATCATGCAGCTGCCGGAGACCGTCATCGGCACAGCGGCGGGCACGGCCCTGCTGCCCACCCTGTCTGAGCTGGTGGCGCGCGGCGCGACCGCCGAGCTGCGGGCGGTGCTGCGCCGGGCCCTGCTCGTCATCCTGGCGCTGACGGCGCCGCTGGTGGTGGCCAGTTACTTCCTGCTGCCGCTGGCCGTGCGCCTGGTGTTTGAAGGCCGCGCCTTCACGGCCGAGGATTCGGCCCTGGTGGTGCAGGCGGCCCGGCTGTTCATGCTCGGGCTGGTGGGGCACTCGCTCAAAGAAGTGACGGCGCGCACCTTCTACGCCCTCCAGGACGCGCGCACGCCGCTGCTGACGGCCGGGCTCAACCTGCTGCTGTTCGCCGCCCTCGGGCTGGCGCTGACGCCGACGCTGGGCTTCAGCGCCCTGGCCCTGGCCAACAGCCTGTCATTCACGCTGGAGGCCGGCCTGATGGCGGCCATCCTGCTGTATCGGAAGGTGCTATGAAGCCACTCCTGTCGAGCCTGCTCTTGGCGGCGCTCCTCCTCAGCGCGTGCGGCCCGGCGACGCCCACCCCCACCCCGACCCCGGCCGCCCGCCTGGCGCCGGCCGAGGCCACGACTGTGCCGGTGCCGGCCTTCGTCACCCGCGCGGCTCAATTCGCGGCTGTCCTCCAGACGGACGTGCCCGTGCTGCTCCTGGACGACCTAGACGAATTCCAGCAGGCCGCGCAGACGCTGGCCCTGCAGGACCCGCGCGTCCAGGAGTATTGGCGGGATCCGGCCACCGGCGTCGGGCTGCGCAACGAGATCATCCGCATCGACCAGATCCGCGAGAGCGACATCAACGAAGCGACCGCAGCCTGCCGGACAGCCCGCTGTTTCCGCGTGGAGGTCTACAACTACGCCTACAACCTGACCACGGTCGCCATTGTCGACGTCACGGGCCAGGTCGTGCGCGCCGTGACCCCCTACCCGGACATCCAGCCCGACCTCAACGCCCGGCTGACCGACCTGGCCGTGGCGATTGCGCGCGAGACGCTCAACCAACCGGGGATGGCCAAGAGCCTGGGCTTCACGCCCGACGAGACCAACGCCATCATGGCCAGCACCAAGACGGCCCTGAACGGCACGCTCTGCGAGCGCTCGCGGCACCTGTGCGCGGCGCCCACCTTCCTGGCCGGTGACCATGCCCTGTGGGCGATCGTGGACCTGACCGACGGCACCCTGGTGGGCGTGCGCTGGACGGAGCTGGGCGCTTCCAGCGGCGTGCCGATCACCGAACAGGCCCTGCAGAACGAGGTCGTCACCGCGCTCTACTGCGAGCACACCACGCCCCTGGAGCGCGACGGCTGGCAGCTGGATTACATGCTCACCAGCTCGGACGGCCTGCGGCTATCGGACGTGCGCTTCGCCGGCCAGCCCGTGCTGGAGAGCGTCAAGCTGGTGGATTGGCACGTCAGCTACTCAGAAAGCGACGGCTTCGGCTACAGCGACGCCGTCGGCTGCCCGATCTTCAGCGCCGCGGCCGTGATCGCCTTCAACGGGCCGCAGGTCCAGGCGATCCCCGGCGGCTTTGCCCTGGTGCAGGATTTCCGCAGCGAGGTCTGGCCGTTGCCCTGCAATTACCGCTATGAGCAGCGCTTTGAGTTCTATCAAGACGGGCGCTTCCGGGTGGTGGTCGGCAGCCTGGGCCGCGGCTGCGGCAACGACGGCGTCTACCGGCCGGTGGTGCGTCTGCACTGGGCCGGCGCCGGCTGGACCTGGAGCGAGTGGACGGGCGGCGACTGGCGCGCCTGGGAGACCGAGGGCTGGCAGCTCCAGGGGCCGGCCACGGCCTACACCGCGGAGGGCTACCAGTATCGCCTGACCAACGCCGAGGGGCGCGGTTATACGCTCGAACCGGGGCGCGGCCAGTTCGGGGACGGCGGACGCGGCGACAACGCCTACGCCTACATCACCGCGCACCAGGCCGGCCGCGATGAGGGCGACGCCGACATGCTCTCCATCGGCCCGTGCTGCAACACCGACTACCGCCAGGGCCCGGAGAAGTTTATCGAGCCGGCGCCGGAGGCCCTGACGGCCGGCGACCTGGTGCTGTGGTATGTGCCGCAGATCGAGAACGAAGACGCGCCCGGCCAGCAGTATTGCTGGGCGGACAGCGTCTTGCAGGCCGGCGTATATGTGCCGCAGGTCTGGCCCTGTTACGCCGGGCCGATGTTCACGCCCCTGGCGGCGCCATGAAGAAGGCCAGCCGCAAACCCCCGGTTCAACGCGCCCAGCCAGGCTGGGTGCAGTGGTGGCCGGCGGCCGTGCTGGTGTTGGGTGCCGCCGGCCTGGTCTGGCTGGCGACCCGGCCGGCCGCGTCGCCGGTCTCCGCGCCGCGCGCCCTGGGCGGCGTCGCCAACTGCGCCAGCCAGCCGGCTTTCGTGGCCGCGGCGGGCTTCAGCCTCAACTCAGCCCTCACCACCAGCGACGACCGCCGGATGGGCCTGGTGCTCATCGAAGCCGCGGCGGATGGCAGCCTGCGCCACTACCAGGACCCGACCTGGACCACCGCCGGCTGGCTGGGCGGCATCGCGCTGACCGAGCGCGGGGACGTCTACGTCATCCCAGCGCCGCGCATCAGCCTGTGGGACAACCCGCCTGAGAAGAGCACCATCCTCTACCGCGTGGATGGCGCCACTGGGCAGATGGCGCCGGCGTTGACCCTGCCGCCCGCCCAGCCCCCGTCCGCCGCCAACCCGTACGGGCTGATGGGCCTGGCCTATGATTGCGAGACGCACAGCCTGTACGTGTCGTCGGTGGCGGGCTCCAGCCGGCAAGCCGAGGTCGGCCGGCTGTTCCGCGTGGAGGTGAGCGGCGCCGCGCCCAAACTGGCGGCGCAGCTGGACGGCCTGGACGCCATCGGCCTGGGCGTGTTCAACGGCGTGCAGGCCAAGCGCCTGTATTTCGGCTCGGCGCGCACCTCGGAAGTGCGCTCGATCGCGCTGGACGCCGCCGGCAACTTCACCGGCACGCCGCGCTTCGAGTTCAACCTGGCCGACCAGGATCCGCGTGGCGACGACAAGGCGCGGCGCCTGACCTTTGACCCGGTCGGCGGCCTGCAGGTGGACGGCCTGAAGTTCAACTTCAACTTGGTGGCGACCAGCGAACACCGTCAGAACCGCTACCGCTACCGCTACAACAGCGCCGCCGATGCCTGGGATTTTGTGGATCTGTCGTCAGTGGCCATCGGCAGCCCCTGAAGGCCGGGCCGGCTCGGACGGAGGGTAGTCTTGGGGATGGGGTCAGTAAAGGATGAGCAACGCGGATGAGCGCCTCTAACACTCCCTCACGCGGGTGGACGTGCTTCCTCATCACCTGCGCCGTGGTCCTGGCCGGCCTGGCCCTGGCGGCCGGCGGCCTGCTGGCGGCGGCCACGCTCTGGCCCAGCC
>CALFZO010000172.1 GCA_937952305.1 uncultured Anaerolineales bacterium
CTCGTCGACCTATTCTGAATGTTAAAGATCATTCACGATGTCTTGAGCCCTGACAATTACCTCCTCACACGGCAGTACCTGAGCCTCTGGCCGCTGTTTCCATTGCTGATAGGCCTGATGGTCCTGGGTTTCCTGGGCATGCGCTGGGTCCAGCAGTTGGAGAAAGACGGGCTGGCCGCCGAAAAGGGGGCCGACGGCGAGGCCCGGGTGGTGGATGCCTTCCGGGCCTCGTTGCCGGCCGCCTGGCATCTTTTTCGTGATGTAGAGTGGCCTGACCGCCAGTGGGGCGATACCGACCTGATCCTGGTCGGCCCGGGCGGTGTCTGGGCGTTCGAAGTGAAGGCTTACACTGGCCAGGTCCGCAACCGCGGCGACCGCTGGGAATACCGCGGCCGGTGGGGCTGGCGCAAGTTAAGCAAAGACCCTGGCAGACAGGTGCGCCGCAACGCTGTCAACACCAAGGATTATCTGGAGCGGCACGGCGCCGCGCCGGGCTATGTGCAGGCCGTGGTCCTGTGGGCGGGCGACGCTGAGACTCTCGAGGTCGCTGACCCGGCGACTCCGGTCTGGAGGCTGGGGCGAGTTGGATCAGCGGCTGGAGGAGCTCTGGCAGAGGGGCAGACTTGACTCGGCCCAGATCGAGAAGGCCATTGCCGTCCTCGCCGACGTGATCGCCCAGGCCGATGCTCGCCGCGCTGCCCGCCAGGCTGAATAGCAGGCTGGGGCGGGCAAGGATGGGCTGTGCTCGACTGGCGGGAGGAGGAAAGCGATGCTGCTTGATGAGCGACTGGTTCAAAGCCTGAGGGCGACCCATGCCCAACTGCTGGCCGAGGGCAAGCTGCACGCTCGCGCCCAACTGGACGGCTTCTACGCCACCTTCCGGGCGCGTTTTGGGCCGGATCGCCTGCAAAGCCTGGATGGCGAAGCCCTGCTGGAGGCCATGCACTCGCACGGCAACCGCGAGAGCCTGGTCTACTGGCTGGAGTTCAAGGGCGACGACGAGTTCCCGGCGGTCTTCGGCAGTATCGCCGGCGGCAGCGCGCTCAAGTTCGGCCTGTTCCGGCGCCGTGAGACCGGGGTCTGGGTGACCGGTGGTCCCCAGAGCCAGCGGGAAATCACGGTCGCGGCCGCGCTTCAGATTGCGCGCCGGCATCGCGATCAGCTGGTGAAGGGGGCGGAACTGCTGGAGAGCCTGCCCGCGGCGGCCGCGGAAGACGATTACCGGGCCTTGCAGGCCGCCCTGGACCAGGCCGCACCCGAGGTGGCTGACTCGGCCTGGGGCCACAAGTATTGGAGCCTGCTCTTCCCGGATCGTCTGGACGATTACCACAGCCGCAGCTATCAGCAGTATCACCTCATCAAGCTCCTGCAGGTGCCGCCCGGCCCGGGGCGTTACCAGATGGCGGCGCGGTTTGTGGCGATCGCCCGCGAACTCGACTGGCCGCTCAACCACCTCAGCCGGACGCTCAATGAACAGCACAAGGACCCCTATCGCTACTGGCGCATCGGCACACGCAGCGGCGCCACGGGCCAGCACTTCTGGGACCTGATGCGCGCCGGCAGCTATATCTCGGTCGGCTGGACCGAGCTGGGCGACCTTTCCTGGGTGACGCGGGATAAGGCCTCCAAGGAAAAGCTGCGCGCTCGGATCCAGACTCTCTCTACCAATACCCCTCAGGCCATCGGGCGGTCGACGCAGCAGTACTTCGACTTCGTTACCAAACTCCAGGAACGTGACCTGGTCATCGCCAGCGACGGCCGCGCCGCGCTGGGGATCGGCCGGGTCACCGGCGGCTACCGCTACGAACCTGGCCTGGAATTCCCGCATTGCCGTTCGGTGGAGTGGCTGGACCTGGAGAAATGGGAGACGCCGGTGCCCGATGGCCTGCGGACCACGGTCTACGAGATGCACCTCTACCCGGAGAACCTGGTCGCGGTGGAGCGCCGCCTCCTGGGCGCGGCCCCGGTTCAGCCGCCGCCAGGGCCGCCAGTCGGCTCGATCCCAACGCTGGAGGGTCTGCCTGGGCGTATCCAGGCGGTACTGGAGCGCAAGGGTCAGGTCATCCTGTATGGCCCGCCTGGGACAGGCAAGACTTATTGGGCGCTGCGGGCCGCCCGGGACCTGGCAGCTTACGCAGCTTTTGGCATGCCCTTCGGCCAACTGGCGGACGATCAGCGCCAATTCGTATCCGACGAGATCAACGGGGCCGGCCTGGTGCGGGCCTGCACCTTCCACCCGGCCTACGGCTACGAGGACTTTCTGGAAGGCTATCGGCCAGTTTCGGTTAACGGTCAGCTGGCTTTTGAGAAACAGGCCGGCCTCTTCAAGCGGTTGTGCGACGACGCCGCCGGTGACCCACAGCGGCGTTACTACCTGATCATCGACGAGATCAATCGCGGCGACATCCCGCGCATCTTCGGCGAACTCCTGACTGTGCTGGAAAAGGATAAGCGCGGGCAGCCCATCCTGTTGCCCTTGTCCGGCCAGCCCTTCCGCGTGCCGGAGAACGTCTACGTGATCGGCACGATGAACACCGCCGACCGATCCATCGCCCTGCTGGATGCGGCCCTGCGGCGGCGCTTCGGCTTTGTGGAATTGATGCCCGATGCCGGCACCCTGGGGGCAGCCACGGTGGATGGCCTGCCGCTGAGGCCCTGGCTTGAAGCGCTCAACCGCCGGCTGGTGGAACACCTGGGGCGGGATGCCCGCAATCTGCAGATCGGCCACGCCTACTTCCTGGAAGGCGGGCGGCCGGTGACCGACCTCGCGCGTTTCATCCGTATCTTGCAGGACGACGTCGTGCCGCTCTTGGAAGAGTATTGTTACGAGGACTATGCCGCGCTGGCCAGGATCCTGGGCGGCGGTTTGGTGGACGAGGCCCAGCAGCGCCTCCGGCACGAACTACTGGACCCAGGCCGGCGCAACGACCTCATGCAGGCCTTGTTGCTGCCCTGTCCGGAGATCACCACCTCGGCCCAGGCGGTCACGTCCGAGCTGGAGCCTGACGGCGATGACCAGCCGGACGACGACGCGCCTCAATAGGATGCTCGGGGATGAGCGTCGTTTCGATCGACCTACTGGAATGGGAGCGCTGTCTGCCTGAACCCGGCTCATGGCTGGCCGGGGTTGAGCTGGAGCCGGCGGCCTGGGTCCAGGCCCAGGCCCTGACCCGTTCCGGGATGCTGGAAGTGGCCGATCTGCGGCAGGGCCCCGTGGTTCAGGCCACCTCCTTCGTCGGTCGTCTGCAGCTGGGCCAGATCCGCGTCACGGTGCGCCCCAAGATCACGGGCGCGCCCCTGCTGGGCCTGTTCCGCTACGCCTACGGCCTCCGCAACCTGACCCTGTTCAAAACGGTGGGGCAGGACCACGTAGAAGACGCCTTCCAGGATCTGCTCTGTCACCAGCTGGCGGCCGAGACTGAGGAGCTCCTGGCGCGCGGCCTCCATCGGACCTACCGGCGGGTTGGTGAGGCGCTGGCCAGTCCGCGCGGCCGGATCCTGTTCGCCGAGCTGGCCCGCCAGGGCGGCCTGGCGTCCGCGCTGCTCCCCTGTGAGCACTACCCCCGCCTGGATGATGTGCGCCTGAATCAGGTCTTGCTGGCCGGCTTGAAGCTGGCTGCCCGCCTGACGTCTGACCTGGCGCTGCGCGCTCACCTGCGCCGCCTGGCGGCCCGTCTGGCCGACCGTGTCGCTGCCTTGAAACTGACCCGGGAGCTCCTGCGGCAGGCGCGCCATGACCTGAATCGGTTGACCTCAACCTACCAGCCGGCCCTCACGCTGATCGAGCTATTAGCCGAGGCCGAAGGCGTCACGCTCGACGAGGCCAGTGCCGGCCTGCGGCTGCCCGGTTTCCTCTTTGACATGAACCGCTTCTTTCAGGCGCTGCTTTCGCGCTTCCTGCGCGAAAACCTGCCCGGTTATGTGGTTCAGGATGAATACCGGATCCGGACGATGATGGCCTACCGGCCAGATCGCAACCCCCGCCGCCGCCGCGATCCCGAACCCCGCCCGGACTATCTCATTCTCAAGCACGGGCAGCCCGCCGCCATGCTGGACGCCAAGTATCGCGACCTGTGGAACCGGGACCTGCCGCGGGATATGCTTTATCAGCTGGCGATCTACGCGTTGAGTCAGTCCGAGGGCGGCCTGGCCGCTATCCTCTATCCGACGACTGATCCGTCTGCCCGCGAGGCCCAGATTGACATCCGGCATCCGCAGACCGGTCACCCGCGCGCGAGCGTCAGCCTCAGGCCGGTGAATCTCCTGGATCTGTATGAGGTCATCGCTGACCGCCGCCCTGAGCGCCGGAGCCAAATTGCTCGCCGAATGGCGTTTGGCAGTGACTCCTGGCTGAGTCAAGGCGCGTTGTGAGCATTGTGGGATGCGGGGGCTTTTCGCCGGAGGCGGCCACAGGGGCCGCTAGCTCTGGACGCGGTTGAGCAGTAATATTGAGCGACCGCTCGGTCTTTCCAGTAATAGAGTCCTGGCCAATCGAAGCGCTGTGTTGGTTGACCGGGCAGCGCCACTGGCTGACATCGGCATGATGAGGTGGGCCATGCAGTGTCCTAGCTGCCACAATGCTGTCCCTGAAGGCTCACGCTTCTGCAACAGCTGCGGCTCGCCCCTGCCCGGCCCCGCGCCAGCCCCCGGCAGCCAGACTTCGCTCTCGTCGCAGGGCGACACGGTTGTGGGCGGCGACGTGGTCGGCCGCGACAAGATCATCCAAATCATCTACAACCTCTATGGTGTGATGGCCCCCGGCCCGGCACCCCTGCCGCTGGTGGAAGCGCTGGAACGGTATCTCACCCACCTGGTCGACTCCAACAAGACCCTGCGCCTGCAGGGCATCCGCGCCGGCAACCAGCCGGTGAGTGTGAATCTCGAGAAGGTTTATGTCTCGCTCACTGTCCGCGACGTGGGTGGGGCGCGCGATCAACGCCTGACACCCGGGAAGTCTGCGGCTCCTGGCGAGATCCTGGAACACGACTCCGGTGCCCTGGCTGTCCCGCGCGCCCTGGAGCGCCACCGCCGGCTGGTAGTGGTAGGTGACCCGGGCAGCGGTAAGACCACGCTCCTGGCCTACCTGACGCTCACCTATGCCCGCGCCGCCCGCGGCCCCGATGACGTGGTGCGGGTGCGGCTGGGGCTGGGCGAGGCCGGCCACCTGCCCATCCTGCTGCCCTTGCGCTTCCTGGGCGGGCATCTGCGGGAGAAACACCCCAACCCAGCCGCCGATGGCCCTGCGCTGCTCCTGAACTTCCTGCGTGAGTTCTATCAGAACCAGTCGATCCCGCTGCCGGAGGACTTCTTCGCCAAGCCGCTGGAGAAGGGCCAGACTGTGGTCTTGCTGGACGGCATGGACGAGGTGGCCGACCGTGACCTGCGCGCCCGCGTGGCGCGCCTGATCGAGAAGTTCGTCATCCGGTATCCCGGCAATCGCTATGTCGTGACCAGCCGCAAGGTGGGCTATGACGGCCCGGCGCGGCTGGGCGAGGCCTTCGCCCTGGCCGAGGTGCGCGACTTCAACACTCCCGAGGTGCGCCAGTTCCTGCGCGACTGGACGCGCGTGCTGGAGGCCACCCTGGCCGGCGAGGTGACGCC
>CALFZO010000173.1 GCA_937952305.1 uncultured Anaerolineales bacterium
TCTATCTGCTGGCCGCTTATTCCATCGCGACGCTGGCCCTGGCAGCCGTGGGCGCCGGCCTGGTTTTCAGCGCCTGGCGCCGGCGTGACCTGCGCGCCGCGCCGGCCTCGGCCGCTTTCTCCGCGATCGTCGCCGGCTATCTGCTGGCGCGCGGCCTGAGCCTGTTCGGCCCGGCGGCCTGGACCGACTTCTGGCTGCGCGTCGAGTGGCTGTTCATAGCTCTGTCGCGTGTGGGGTTGTATAGCCTGGTGCTGGCTTACACCGGCAGCGGCCGGTGGCTGACGCCCCGCCGTCTGGCGGCGCTGCTGGTCATCCCGGCGCTGACCCAGGTCTTCGTCTGGTGGCCGGGGGCGCCCTGGCTGCTGACGCCAGTGGGCCGCCTGATGCCGGTCGGCCCCTTCCTCCTGAGCGTCGATCGGCCGGCCGGCTGGTGGCTGGCCGTGTACCTCAGCTACAGCGCCAGCCTGATGGCGCTGGTGCTCTTCGCCATCGGCACTGTGTTCTTGCGCGCGGCCGGCGTGCATCGCCGGCAGGCGGCCGTGCTGTTGGGGAGCCTGATCATTCTGGCCCTGGCGGGCGTGGCGGATGTTACCGGCTTATGGGCCTGGCCGGGGCTGCCGCTCTCGCCCTGGGCGCTCCTGGTCGTCGCCGCCGTCTTCGCGGCGGCCAGCTTGCGCCAGCTGACGGTCGGCGTCATCTCCGTGTCGGTGCAGCGCGCGATTGAGTTCACGCCAGACGCCGTCTTCGTCGTCGATCCCGAGCAACGCATCCTGTTTGTCAACGCCGCCGCCGAGGCGGAGTTTGGCCTCTCCGCGGCCACCGCCTCCAATCAGCCGCTGTCTGAGTATTTGCCGTTGTGGCCGGCGGTGCAGCCTAAATTGGACCCGGCCCAGCCCGTGCGGGCCGAGGTGGCCTGGCGCGGCGACCATGGCCTGCGCGTGTACGACGTCCAGGTGACGCCGCTGCGCGAGATGGGCGGCGACCTATCCGGCTACCTGGCGCTGCTGCGCGATATCACCGCCAGCCGCCAGACCGAGCAGCGGCTGCGTCTGCAGTACGCCATCGCCCGCATCCTGACCGAGACGCCGGCGCAGGCGGTCCCCGGCTTGCTGCGCCTGGTCTGCGAGCACCTGGAATGGGAGGTGGGCGAGTACTGGGAGGCCGACGCGCAGCGCGGCGGTCTGCGCTGGGCCGCCGGCTGGCAGATCCCGGACCTGCCAGCCGCCGCCTTCACGGCCTCCGCCCGGTTGCTGGTGCTCTGGCCGGGGGAGGAAATGGTCGGGCAGGTTTGGGCCAGCCAGGAGCCGCGCTGGTGCGTTAATGTGCTGGATGAGCCGGCCTTCATGCGCGCGGACCTGGCCGCCCAACTCGGCCTGTGCAGCGCGCTGGCCTTCCCGATCGTCATGGGCGCGCACAGCCCGGGCGTGCTGGTCTTCTTCAGCCGGGCGGCGCGTCCTCCGGACGAGGCGCTGCTGGAGCTGCTGGCGGCCATCGGCCGGCAGGTGGGCCAGTTCTTGGAACGCGCCCGCGCCGAAGCCGACGCCCGCGCCCGCGCGCGCTACATGGCCCTGCTCAATGATTTGACGCGCGGCGCTATCGAACAGAGCGACCTGGGCGCCCTGGTGCAGGTCCTGGCGGACCGTCTGGGCGAGCTGTTCGACGCCGACGGCAGCTACCTGCTGTTCTGGGATGAAGCCCGGCAGCGGCCGATCCCGATGGCGGCCTCCGGCCCCTTGCGAGATACCTATCGGCGCTCAGCCCGGCCGCAAGCTGACGAGCCGACCGTGACCGCGTCCGTCCTGGCTCTGGGCCGGCCCCTGGTGATCGAGGACGTGTTCAACACGCCCTACCTGAGCCCGCGGATCGCGGCCCAGTTTCCCACCCGCTCGATGCTCGGGCTGCCGCTGATCGCCGACGGCCAGAAGCTGGGTGCGGCCCTGATCTCGTACGAACACCCGCACACCTTCACGCCGGAGGAGGTGGAGCGCGGCGAACTGGCGGCCCACCAGGTGGCCCTGGCGGTGGCCAAGGCCCAGTTGCTGGAAGCCGAGCGCCAGCAGCGCCAGCTGCTGGAGACCCTGCGCGATGCCAGCGCCGTCCTCAACGCCAACCTGGACGTCGCCGCCGTGCTCGGCGAGCTGCTCTCGCTCATCGCGCGCGTCGTGCCGTATGACGCCGGCACGGTCCTGGCCGTGGACGGCGACCTGGTCCGGGTCCGGCAGGCGCGCGGCTACGAGCAGTTCGGGCCGGAAGCAGAGGCCCGCATTCGCCAGACCACGATGACCCTGGCCGGCGTCCCCAACCTGCGCCGGCTGATGGAGACCGGGCGTCCGTTGATCGTGGCCGACACCGCCGCCGACTCGGATTGGGTGCGCGTGGACGCGTCTTCCGACCTGCGTTCGTGGATCGGCGTGCCGATCCTGCTCGGCGATCGGCCGGCGGCTTGCCTCTCGCTCAGCAAGGCCGAGCCGGGCTTCTATAACGACGCGCACAGCCGGCGCCTGGCCGCCTTCGCCGACCAGGCCGCCCTGGCCCTGCGCAACGCCCATCTGTACGAACTGGCCGTGCGCGCCGCCGAGCGCCGCGACGTCCTGCACGAGGCCAGCCGCGCCATCGGGGCGGCCGGCTTCGATCTGGAAGCCCTGTACGCGGCCATCCATCAGGCCACGGCCCGCCTCATGCCGGCCGACGCCTTCAACATCACCCTGGTGGACGAAGCCGCCCAGGAGTGGGTGGAGGTGTACCTGATGGACAAGGGTCGGCGTTTTCCGGGCGAGCGCTATCCCTTGAGCGCGTACTTCCCTGGCTATGTGCTCGCCCAGCGGCGCTCAATCCTGGTCGATGACTTCGCGGCTTTCCCAGAGACGGAGTACAAGTTCGCGGTCTACGGCGAAGGCGACGACACCCAGTCTGGCCTGGCGGTGCCGATGCAGGCCGGCGAGAAGATCATCGGTGTCCTGTTCACGCAGAGCTGCCGGGTGCGCGCCTACACGGCCGACGATCAGAAGCTGCTCGAACTGCTGGCCGCGCAGGCCGCCGTGGCCATTGAGAACGCCCGCCTGTTCGCGCTGACGCGCCAGTTGGCGACCGAAGACCCGCTGACCGGGTTGTTCAATCGCCGCCACCTGTTCATCCTGGCCGAGCGCGAAATCGAGCGGGCGCGGCGCTACCAGCATCCGCTGGCCGCCATCCTGCTGGATCTGGACCACTTCAAGCTGATCAACGACTCGTACGGCCACGCCACGGGCGACGTGGTCCTCAAGGCCATCGCGCGCGTCTGTCTGGAATGCCTGCGCGCCACGGACGCCATCGGCCGCTACGGCGGCGAAGAGTTCTTGATCGTGCTGCCCGAAACGGCCGTGACGAGCGCCGCCCAGATCGCCGAGCGCATCCGCCAGCAGGTGGCCGCGACCGTGGTGGACACTGAGCAGGGCCGCCTGGCTATCACCACCAGCCTGGGCGTCAGCGCCCTGAGCCCGGCCAGCCTGGAGGCCGCGACCAGCGGCATCAACTCCCTGATCGATATGGCCGACCAGGCGCTCTACAGCGCCAAGCAGAACGGCCGCAATCAGGTCGTCGTCTACGGTTCGGAGTAGAATGGCGGCGAAGGAGTTGACTATGCCGTACACCCCCGCCGAGCTGATGACCGTCAACGCCGCCCGCCTGCTGCGCGACGGCGACGTTGTGTTTGTGGGCGTCGGCCTGCCCAACCTGGCCTGCAACCTGGCGCGCCGCACGCACGCGCCCAACCTGACCATGATCTACGAGGCCGGCGTCATCGGCGCCCAACCGGCGCGCCTGCCGTTGTCCATCGGCGATCCCACCCTGGTCTCCGGCGCGGCCGCCATCTGCTCGATGTACGAGATCTTCGCCTTCTACCTGCAGCGCGGCCTGATCGACGTCGGTTTCCTGGGCGGCGCGCAGATCGACCGCTACGGCAACGTCAACGCCACCGTCATCGGCCCGTACGCCCAGCCCAAGGTGCGCCTGCCGGGCTCGGGCGGCAGCGCCGAGATCGCGGCCTGGGCTAACCGCACCTACTTCCTCACCCCGCACCAGAAGCGCCGTTTCCCGGAGAAGTGCGATTTCATCACCGGCGCCGGCTTTCTGTCCGGGCGGGCGGCCCGCACCGACAGCGGCGTGCGCGGCGGCGGCCCGCATGGCGTGGTCACCGATATCGGCCTGCTCGCGCCGGATGAGACCGGCGAGTTGATCCTCACCGCCCTGCACCCCGGCCGCAGCGTGGCCGACGCGGTCGCCAACACCGGCTGGCCGCTCAAGACGGCCGCCAGCGTCACCACCACCCCGCCGCCCAGCGAGGCCGAACTGCGCCTGCTGCGCGAAGAGTTGGATCCCCAGGGCCTTTACCTCAAGGGCGCGGCCTGACGCCCGGTCCGCTTTCACAAAGCCGGCCCGCGCGAGTCATATTGAATAGAATGACTCAACGCGGGCGGCCTGGCCGTCCGTCCCAGGCGGTCCTATCAAACGATGACCCTGCCCACTTTTGAGATGTTGGTCGACGCGTACAGCGCCGAGCTTTTCGCGTATCTGGTGCGGATCCTGCGCGAGGCCGGCGACGCGCAGGATTGCCTGCAGGAGGCCTATCTGCGTGCCTATCGGGCTTACCCGCGGCTGGACGCGCGCGCCAACGTGCGCGCCTGGCTCTATCGCATCGCCACCAACCTCGCCTTCACCCAACTACGCCGGCGGCGGCGCGAAGCGGATTGGCAGGTCCGGGCCGATGAGCACCAGGCGGCGGCGGACGCCTCGACGGCGGGCCGGGCGATCCGGCGCCTGGTGCTGGCGCGCCTGGCCGCGGCGGTGGAGCGCCTGCCGGCCCAGCAGCGCGCGGCGCTGGTGCTGCGCCGGTATCAGGGTCTGAGTTACGGCGAGGTGGCCGCCGCCCTGGGCGGCACGGAAGCGGCCGCGCGCGCGAACGTCTACCAGGCGCTGCAGAAACTCCGAGAGGAATTCGGCGATGAAGAACTCGACTTTTGAACAGGCCCTGGACGAACTGATGGCGCCGCCGTCCGCGGCGGTGACCGCGCGGGCGCAAGCCGCGCTGCGCCGCCGCCTGGACGCGGCCGCGCCGCCCCTCTGGTACGACCGCGTGCCGGACACGCCGGTCGGGCCGCTGTGGGTGGCGGTCTCCGAGCGGGGCCTGGCGGCCGTCCACTACGGCGCGGACGCCGGCGCCTGGCTGGCAGCGCTGCAGCGGCGCGGCTTTGGCGCTCCCGCGCGCTCGGCCGAGCACACCGCGCGCTGGCGGACGGACGTGCTGGCGTATCTGCGCGGCGAGACGCGGCGTCTGCCGGCCCAGGTGGATTGGCGCGGCGTAAGCGTCTTCCAGCGCGAAGTGTTGGAGGCGGCCCATCGCATCCCGCGCGGCCGCGTCACGACTTACCGTCAGCTGGCCGAGCAGCTCGGGCGCCCGAAGGCGGCGCGGGCGGTGGGCCAGGCCCTGCGCCGCAACCCGGTCCCTATCGTCATGCCCTGCCATCGCGTGGTGGCCGCCGACGGTGACCTGCGCGGTTATCTGGGCAAGCACGGCGTGGCCACCAAGGCCTGGCTGCTGCGCCTGGAAGGCGCTGGGGTCTGAGTGCCGCCAAAGAATATTCGGCGCCCGACTTCAGAAACTGGGTAAAATCAATCGACTAACCGAATATCTTTTTGTTTGTCCCGTCTCAGACCAAAGTCGTATTGACGAATCGCGCCTGGTGCCATATAAAGTTAGTGAAATTAGTAATCGGCCCATATTAGAGGCAATGGTCCAATTGGTAGGACACCTTGCCGCCACGTGGGCCAACCCAAGGAGTGTGGGACATGCGCCAGACGACCACCGCCAGCCTCGTCAATTCCGATACCGTCCAGATGCGCCTCGTCGTCTACCCGGGCGAGCTTTACCGGCTGGCGCAGGCCGGCCAACGGGTGCGCGTGACCGACGGCCAGGCCTGGATGAGCGTGGAAAACCAGGATGTGCTGCTGGCCGCGCGCGAAGCCGTGCAGCTTCCGGTCAGCTCGGAGATGGCTCTCGTCTCAGCCCTGGGGGCGCAGACCCTGGTGCTGGAAGTGTTGAACTGATATGGCCAACGGCGTCGACGACATCGACCGCAAGATTCTGGACCTGCTCCGCCAAGACGGGCGGATGACCAACGCCGCCCTGGGCGCCGCCGTCGATCTGAGCGCGCCGTCGGTCTATGAGCGCATCCGCAAGCTCGAGAAGCGCGGCATCCTCAAGGGCTACACGGTGCGCGTGGACGAAGCCGCCCTGGGCAAGACGCTGACGGCCTTCATCCGCCTCACCGCCGCTTACGACGAGAAGCACGACCCCGGCATCCGGGCCGTCAGCCAGGACCCGGCCGTGCTGGAGTTGTACAGCGTCGCCGGCGAGGACTGCTTCCTGATCAAGACCAAGGCCGCCGACGCCGCCGCGCTGCAGGCGTTGATCAACCGCATCCGCAGCCACATCACCGTCCAGCGCAGCGTGACCATGATCGTCATGGACACGTTTAAGGAGTGCTGACCGATGCCGCCCGGTGAGCGCCAGGCCAAGATCGCGTCCTACGGCGCGGCGCCGGCCGAATTGGAGGCCGCCCTGCGGGACCTGCCGCGCGCGGCCTGGCAGTTCCGGCCCGCGCCCGAGCAGTGGACCATCCACGAGATCGCCGTCCACCTCGCCGACAGCGAAGCCAACAGCTATGTGCGCTGCCGGCGCTTCATCGCCGAGCCGGGCGCGGGTCTGATGGGCTATGACGAAATCGCCTGGGCGCGCGCCCTGGACTATCACGCCCAGAGCGTGGAGGCCGCGGTGGCGCTCTTCCGCGAGCTGCGCGCCAGCACGCATCGGCTGATCCAGGGCCTGCCGGAGGCGGTCTGGGCGCACACCGCCGTCCACTCTGAAAGCGGCCAGCTGACTCTGGACGACTGGCTCGATATCTACGAACGCCACGTCCGCGAGCACGTGGCCCAGATGCGCGCCGCCTACGCCGCCTGGCCCGGGCCGGCGCGCTAACGCCTCACTGCGAGAGACCAGCATGAAATTGAAAGAATGGGGCCTGTTCGGGCTGTTGGGTTTGATTTGGGGGTCGTCGTTTTTGTGGATCAAGGTCGCCCAGGGCGGCGCACTGCCGGCGCTGGGCTGGCTGCACCCGGCCGGCGCCGTCGTCTTCCAGCCGTTCCTGCTGGTGACGTTCCGGCTGCTCTTCGGCCTGGTCGGCATGCTCGCGATCCTGGCCGGCCAGCGCCGGGCTCTGCCGCGCGACCGGCGCACCCTGCTGGCTTACCTGTTCATGGGCATCTTCAACACCGCCGTCCCCTTCGTGCTGATCACCTGGGGCGAAACCCTGATTGATTCCAGCCTGGCGTCCATCCTCAACGGCACTGTGCCGCTCTTCACCATCGTCATCGCCCACTTCGTGCTGCCGGACGAGAAGATCACGCCTGCGCGCCTGGCCGGCCTGGGCGTCGGCTTCTTGGGCGTGGTGGTGCTGGTGAGCCGCGACCTGGCGCCGGAGGGCCTGGCGGGGAACGTGTGGGGCCAGCTGGCCGTGCTGGCGGCGGCGTTAAGCTACGCCGTCGCGCTGGCGTTCTCGCGCCGCTACCTGCGCAACCAGCCGCCGGCGGTGCAGTCCTTCATGGTGCTGCTCTTCGCCGACGCTTTGTTGTGGGTGGCGACGCCGCTGGCCGAGAGTCCGCTGCAGTGGCCGACCTCGCCGCTGGCCTGGTTTGCCGTGGCCTGGCTGGGCGTGCTCGGCTCGTGCGTGGCCTACCTGCTCTTCTTCTCGCTCATCAACGCCTGGGGCCCCACGCGGGCTTCGCTGGTGACCTACGTCTTCCCGGTGATCGGCGTCTTCCTGGGCGTGCTGCTGCTGGGCGAGGCCGCCGACTGGCGGCTGCTGGCCGGCTCGGCGCTGGTGGTGGGCGGCATCCTGGTCGTCAACCTGCGCGCGCTGGTGCGGGCCTTCCGGCCGGCTCCGGCCGCGGCGGAGGCCGCCTGACCATGCCGCGTTATCACTTCGTCCAGGCCGATGTCTTCACGGCGCGGCCGTTCCAGGGCAACCAGTTGGCTGTGTTCACCGACGCCCGCGGCCTGAGCGCGGCCGACATGCAGCTGCTGGCCCGCGAGATGAACTTCGCCGAGACCACGTTCGTGCTGCCGCCGGAGCTGGACGGCGCGGCCCGGCGCGTGCGCATCTTCACGCCGGCCATCGAGATGCCGATGGCCGGCCACCCCACCATTGGCACGGCCTTTGTGCTGGCACAGCGCGGGGAGCTGTCGGGCGCGGCCGCGACGCTGCAGTTGAACATCGGCGCGGTGCGCGTGGACCTGGAACGGGACGCCGCCGGCCGCGCGGACTTTGTATGGATGACGCACCGCCCGCCCGAATTCGGCCCGGAGCGCACTGACCGCGAGCGTATCGCCGCCGCGCTGGGCGTGACGGCCGCCGATCTGCGCGCCGATCTGCCGCTGCGCGAGGTTTCCACCGGCGTGCCGTTCCTGTTTGTGCCTTTCCGCTCACTGGCCGCCATCGGCCGCGCCCGCGTGAATCCGGCCGCGCTGCGCGACCTGTTTGCGGATGAGCCGCGCATGATCTACCTGTTCACGACCGAGACCGTCGCCGCGGACGCGCAGATGCACGCGCGCATGTTTGCGCCGCACGTCGCCGACATCCCCGAGGATCCGGCCACCGGCTCGGCCGCGGCGCCGATGGCGGCTTATGCTGTCCATTACAGCCTGCTGCCGGAGGGGCGCTGCCTGATCGAGCAGGGGGTGGAGATGGGGCGGACCAGCCACATCCATGTGGTGGCGCGCCGGTCGGGCGCGGCGTTCACTGAGCTCAAGATCGGCGGCCAGGTCGTGATCGTCGGCGAGGGCGAGATCTTCTGGTAAAGGGTGCTGCCATGACCACCGCTTCCTCGGCGCTCACGCGCTCAAACCGCCTGCCGGCGGCCGTGCTCTTCAGCCTGGCGGCCGTCTATGTGATCTGGGGCTCCACCTACTTCGCCATCCGGGTGGCCGTGGCCGCCTGGCCGCCGCTGCTGCTGGTGGGCACGCGCTTCATCGTGGCCGGCGTCCTCCTGTTTGCGTTCATGCGCTGGCGCGGCGCGGCCCTGCCCACGCGCCGGCAGTGGCTGCACGCCGCCATCGTCGGCCTGCTCCTGCTGGGCGGCGGCAACGGCTTCGTCACCATCGCCGAGCAATGGGTCTCGTCCAGTCTGGCCGCCGCCATCGTGGCCACGGCGCCGCTGTGGGTGGCGCTGCTTTCGGGCTTCCTCGGGCAATGGCCGTCGCGCGCCGAGTGGCTCGGGATCGTCATCGGCTTCGCGGGCGTGCTGCTGCTCAACCTGGAAGGCGAGATGCGTGCCAACCCGCTCGGGGCGCTGGCCCTGGTGGCGGCCCCGCTGTGCTGGTCCTTGGGCTCGGTGCTCAGCCGCCGGCTCACGCTGCCTGACGGCGCCATGGGTACGGCCGCTGAAATGCTCTCCAGCGGCGTGATCATCACGCTGGGCGGGCTGCTGCGCGGCGAACGGCTGGAGGCCCTGACCGTGCCCGCCGTCGGCGCGTGGCTGTACCTGGTTGTCTTCGGGTCGCTGGTGGCTTTCAGCGCCTACATGTACCTGATCCGCAACGTGCGGCCGGCGCTGGCGCTGAGTTATGCCTACGTGAACCCGGTGGTGGCGGTGGGCCTGGGCATGGCCCTCGGCGGCGAGACCCTCACCGGAGTCGGCCTGGCCGGTATCGCCGTGATTCTGGTCGGCGTGGTCTTTATCACGCTCGCGCGCGCGGCGGCGCCCAAGCCGGCGCCGCCTGAAACCGGCGACTGACGCCGCGGGGCGGCCGCGCCTCGCGGATCGTTTAAGCAGACCGGGCCGCGCTCACGTTTTGAGCGCGGCCCGGTTTTGTTGCGGATTGGGGCGGGTAGGCCCTACAAGACGCGGGCGCCGTCGGCGGCCGTGCAGACGTAGATGTCCGGGCGCTTGCCGGTGGCCTGTTCGTACCGCGCCGCCAGCGCACGGGTGAAATCGGCGGCGGCCGCCGCGGCCACCAGGTTCACGGTGCAGCCGCCGAAGCCGGCCCCCGTGAGCCGCGCGCCGTAGCAGCCGGGCAGCGCCTGCGCGGCGCTCACCATCGTGTCCAGCTCCGGGCACGAGACCTCGTACAGGTCGCGCAGGCTGGCGTGGCAGGCGTTCATGAGCTGCCCGAACTCCTCGGCCCGGCCCGCCTGCAGCAGCACTACCGCCCGCTGCGTTCGATCACACTCCTCCACCACATGGCGCGCGCGCCGGGCCACCACCTCCGGCAGTTGGGCGGCGTAGCGGTTGAAATCGGCGACGGCGACATCGCGCAGGGCGCGGATACCGGGCAGGTGGGCGCTGAGCGCGCGCACCGCCTCTTCGCATTGCGCGCGGCGCAGGTTGTATTCGCTCGATCCCAATTCGCGGCGCACCATCGTGTCGGCCACCACCACGGCCACGCCGGCCGGCAGCGGCACGGGCTGCCAGGCCAGCGTGCGGCAGTCCAACAGGAGCGCGTGGCCGGCCCGCCCGCACGCCGACGCGAATTGATCCATCAGGCCGCAGTTGACGCCGACGTAGGCGTTCTCGGCGCGCTGGCAGGTCTGCGCGATCTCCAGCGGCGTCAGTGACCAGGCGCCCAGCTTCTGCCAGGCCGTGGCGTAGGCCACCTCCACCGCGGCGGATGAGCTCAACCCGGCCCCGCGCGGCACATCCGAGGTCAGCACCGCATTCAGGCCGGGCGTGGCCAGGCCGCGTTCCTGCAAGGCCCAGGCCGTCCCGGCCGCGTAAACGGCCCAGCCGGGCAGCGGCGCGCCGCTGGTCGTCTGCCTGGCGGCCAGGGCCGCCGTGTCAAAGACCGCGCTCTGCCCGACATCCAGCGCCGTCAGCGTGGCGTGCGGCTCAGCCGTGGCCCCGCCGGCCAGGTAGGCGGCGCGGTCGATCGCGATCGGCAGGACCCAGCCGTCGTTGTAGTCGACGTGCTCGCCCAGCAGGTTGACACGGCCCGGCGCGCGGGCGATGAAATCGGGTTCGGCGTGGTAGGTCTGGCGGAAGGATTGGGTCAGGCGCTCGAGTAGAGAAGACATGGTGAACGACTCGCAGAATGGGCCGCCAACGACGGCCGGGCGTTAATCGCTTAAGAAGCCGGCTTCGGCCAGGGCCGCGCGCAGGCGCTCCACGTCGTCGCGGCGCACCGCCACGGCCGTGGGGCCGAGCACCGGGCCGAGGAGCGGCTTGATCTTGGGGGCGCGCTGCAGCGTCTCCAGCAGCTCCGGCTGGCTCAGCCGCAAGACCGTCAGGTCCTCGATGGCGACTTCGGCGCCGGCGCGCGCCCAGCGCTGCAGGGCAGCCAGCAACAAGGGCGGCAGCCCGTGCTCGTCGGCGGCCTCGCGCAGGAACTCGAGGAGGCGTTCGAGGGTCACACCCTGGCGGGCCGCGCGGCGCAGTGAAGCCGGCGTCAGGCGGTACGTGTAGGTGTCGCCGTCCAGGCCGAGCCACTTGGTCACGCGCGCCACACGAAAACGATTGTAGGGGCTCAGCGCGGCCGGTGTCCGGATGACGCCGTCCGGGCTCAGGTGGACGTGCGTGGCCGGCGCGGGCAGCGTCACCGCCACCCAGGGCAGATGCCCCAGAAAGGCGGCGCCGGCCGGCGTGATCCGGAAGGCCGTGGCGCTCGGGCTGGCGCTCGCGCCTGGGCGGCGCAGCGCGCCTCGCCGGCGCGGCGGCAGCCGGGTGGGCGTCTCTGGCCGCCACAACTCCACCAGCCCCAGCCAGGCCAGCGGGCCTTCCAGGAACCAGCGCGCCAGCGCGCCATCCACGCGCTCCCAATGCTCGAAGCCGCGCAGGTAGGCCTGCGTCTCGGCGTCGCGGATGTACCACGAGTCGTAGTCGCCGGCCGGCCGCTGGAAATCCGGCGCGCGTTCCTTGAGGGCGGCCACAAAGGCGTCCAGCGACCACCATTCGCCGCTGGGCACCTCCGCCAGCAGTTTCAGGACAGCCCGGCGGGCCTGAGTGGGTTCGTTGCGCCAGGCCTGGCCCTCGAAGACCAGGCCCGGCAGGCGGAACAGATCATTCCAGTCCTCGGACACGCGCCAGGCCTCGGCCAGGGTCTGGGTCTGTGCCAGGCGCGTCAATTCCAGGAACGGGCGCGCCGTCGCCGGGTCTGGCTTGAGCGGCGCGCCGCTGAGCAGATTAAGCTGCAGGCAGAGCTGGAAACACAGGTCGAGGGCGTCTGGGGCGTGCAGGAAGCGGCGCACCGCCGCCGGCTGGCGCGTGGTCAGCGAGCCGCCTTCCAGTTTGAGCGGCACGATCTGGGCATAGGCCAGCAGGGTGCTGACGT
>CALFZO010000174.1 GCA_937952305.1 uncultured Anaerolineales bacterium
CTTACGTGCGCGCGACATCTTTAAGTACTATGCCGGCGAAGGCTGGCGCGCCGGCGGCGATGTCATCATCACCGTCGACGCGCGCCTCAACACGCTGCTGGCGTTCGCGCATCGGCGCAAGTTCATCGCCGCCAACGGCGGGCGCGGCGGGCCCAAGGACATGCGCGGCAAGTCGGCCGAGCCGCTCCTCATCGCCGTCCCGCCCGGCACGGTAGTCCGGGACGCGGCCACCGGCGATCTGCTGGGCGACCTGACCGAGCCCAACCAGACGCTGGTGGTGGCGCGCGGCGGGCGCGGCGGGCGCGGCAATGCCCGCTTCGCCACCGCCCAGAACCAGGCCCCGCGCATCGGCGAACGCGGCGCCCCCGGCGAAGAGCTGACCGTGGAGCTGGAGCTTAAGCTCATCGCCGACGTCGGCATCGTGGGGGTGCCCAACGCCGGCAAGTCCACGTTCCTGGCCTCGGTGACGGCCGCCAAACCCAAGATCGCGCCTTATCCTTTCACGACGCTCCAGCCCAACCTGGGGGTGGCGAAGCTGGACGAGGCCGGCGAGCAGACCCTGGTGCTGGCCGACATCCCCGGCCTGATCGAGGGCGCCCACCGCGGCGTGGGCCTGGGCTTCGACTTCCTGCGCCACGTTCAGCGCACGCGCGTGCTGATCCACCTGCTGGACGGGCTGAGCGCCGACCCGCTGGCGGACTTCTCCCAGATCAACACCGAGCTGGCGCTTTTTGATGAGCGTCTGGCCGAGAAGCCGCAGCTGGTGGCGCTCAACAAGCTGGACCTGCCGGACGTGCAGGCGCGCTGGCCGGCCCTGCAGGCCGAGTTGGAGCGGCGCGGCTATAGCGTCCTGGCTATCTCGGCCGTGGCCCAGACCGGCGTGCGCGAGCTGCTCTTCCGGGCCGCCCAGGCCCTGGCGGCGGCCCCGGCGGCGCCGGTCTTCGAGGACTTGCCGGTCTACCGGCCGGCCTTCGACGCGGACGAGTTCACGATCACGCGTGAGCCGGATGGCGCCTTCCGAGTCAGCGGCAAGAAGATCGAGCGGGCGGCGCGCATGACCTATTGGGAATACGACCAGGCTGTGCTGCGCTTCCAGCGCATCCTGGAGGCCCTGGGCGTGCGGCGCGGCCTGGAGGCCGCCGGCGTCCAGCCGGGCGATACCGTCCGCATCGGCGAATTCGAGCTGGAATGGAGCGACTGACCGGTCCGGCCGGGCCGCGCTCACGGCCGCTGACGGGCCGGCGCCTCGGACTCTTTGGCGGCACGTTCGATCCCCCGCACAATGGCCACCTGACCCTGGCGCGGGCGGCGCGCGCACAACTGCGCCTGGACCAGGTGCTGTGGCTGGTCACGGCCGATCCGCCGCACAAGCAAGGCCAGGTCCTGACGCCCGTGGCCGTGCGGCTGGAGATGGTAACGGCCATGATCGCGGCCGAGCCGGCCTTCGCGCTCTCGCGCGTGGACGTGGACCGGCCCGGCCCCCACTGGGCCGCCGACAGCGTAGCGCTGCTGGCGCGCCAATATCCGGGCGACCAGCTGCTTTATCTGATGGGCGGTGACTCCCTGCGTGACCTGCCGCGTTGGGGGCGGCCGCAGGCCCTCTTGGCCAACTGCCGGCTCGGCGTCCTGCGCCGGCCCGGCGCCGTCATCGATCTGGCGTCCCTGGAACGGGCGCTGCCCGGGATCACGGACAAGGTTGAGTTCGTGGACGTCCCGCCGCTGGACGTGGCCTCGCACATCATCCGGCAGCGGGTCCGGTCCGGCGAACCCATCGGCGGCCTGGTGCCGGACGCCGTCGCCCAACTCATCGCCCGCCAGCGCCTATACCAGACCGGCTGAGCACGCCAGCCCGTCAAGACACCCGCATGCCCAACCAGGTGCCGCCGGCTTATCGCGAAGTCCTGTACTGGAAGCTGACCGAGAGCCGGCGCCAGTTGATCCTGATCAACCTGTTGGCGCTGCCGCTGGGGGCCGCCGCCGCGCCCGTCTTCTTCTGGCTGGCGGCGCGCGTTGGCCGGGTTCCCGGCGTCGGTTTCTCCGCAGCCGGCGACCTGCTCGGGCTGCTGGTGGGCCTGCTCCTGACGCTCAGCCTGCACGAACTGGCCCATGGCCTGGTGATGCGCGCCTACGGAGCCCGGCCGCGCTACGGCTTCAAGCCGGAGGCCGGGGCCCTGTATGCCACGGCGCCGGGCTATGCCTTCACGCGCGACCAGTATCTGGCCGTGATTTTCGCGCCGCTGGCCGGGCTGAGCGCGCTGGCGGTGCTGGGTATGTGGGCGCTGGCCGGTTCGCCGCTGGTGCCGCTGTTGGCGCTGTGCGCGGTGATCAACGCCATGGGGGCCTGCGGAGACGTTTACATGGGCTGGCGGGTGGCGCAATATCCGCGGTCCGCCTACGTCATCGATGAGGCCGACGGGATGCGCGTCTTCCTGCCGGAGCCGGCCGGTTAAACAAAACGGGCGGGCCAGAGGCCCGCCCGCGGCGGTCAGACTCCCTTACTTCTTCTTGGCCGGTTTCTTGGCGGCCTTCTTGGGCGCGGCTTTCTTGGCCGGCTTCTTCGCGGGCGCCTTCTTGGCGGCCTTCTTGGGCGCAGCCTTCTTCGGCGCGGCCTTCTTGGCCGGTTTCTTGGCGGCCGGCTTGCGGGCCGGTTTAGGCGCGGCCGGCGCCGGAGCCTCGGCCGGCGCGGCGGTCTCCGGAGCAGGGGCGGTCGATTCAGTCATGGTGGTCTCCCTCCAGTCATGAACGGTTAAGGTTGCGCGCAAAATAGCATCTTTCGATAGGGGGCGCAACTAAAAACCCGCTCCCGGAGAAAATTTTAAGATTCAGTGCGGCGCCGCAGTGAGGCCGCCAGCAATCCGGCCAGGATCAGTGCGCCGCCCAGGAGCTTGAGCGCTGTGGGCGTCTCGTCCAGGAGCAGCAAGGCCAGCAGCGTGGAGCCGATAGGCTCCCCCAAGATGGTCACGGACACGAAGGTGGCCGGCAGGTATTTCAGCGCCCAGTTGTAGCTCGTGTGGCCGATGAGTTGGGGCACGAGGGCCAGCAGGAGCACCCACAACGCCCAGCCGCCGCCGGCCGGGCCGGTGCCGGCCAGCAGCCCGGCCAGGCCGCGGGCCAGGGAGGCCGGGAAGTCGGCCGGGGTGAAGCCGGCGAGCGGCGTGCCGGTGAGCCAGACCGCGGCGATCAGCGTCAGCGCGGCCGTGCCGTAGGTCAGGAAGATATAGACCAGCAGCGAGAGGCGGGCGCGCACCGCGCGGCCGATGAGCAGGTAGACGGCCACCGCCGCGGCCCCGGCCAGGGCCAGCATGTCCCCCAGGAAGCCCTCCCCGCGCACCAGGTCGGCCGGCGTCGGGCAACCGCCGGCCGCGCAGGCGTCGCTGACGCCGACGATGATGCTGCCGACCAGGGCCAGGACCAGGCCGGCCAGCACGGCGCGCGTCAGGCGTTCGCGCAGCAGGCCGGCGGCCAGCAGCGCCACAAAGAGCGGCGCTGTCGAGACCAGGACGACCGAGTTGGCGACCGTGGTGTAGGCCAGTGACGAGATCCAGGTGCCGAAGTGCAGGCCCAGGAAGGCGCCCGAGGCCGCCATCAGGCCCCAATCTCGGCCGGCCAGGCGCGCGAATTCAGAGCGGTGGCGCCCCAGCACCAGGGGCAGCAGCACCAGGGTGGCCAGGCTCAACCGCCACGCAGCGATGACGAGCGACGGCGCGCCGTCGGCCTGCGCGTAGCGGATGAACAGCGACGCCGTGGAGACCGCCAACAGGCCCACGCCCATCCCGAGGTAAGGGTGAATGGGCGGCGTAGATTCGCTCAAATCAGGTGAGTTTGCTTGACAAAGGGTAGGGGCGAGAATACAATCTCGTTGGTTTGTGACATATTACTCGAACCATCCCAACGGGTCAATTCAACCTCACAGGAGAGACCATGGCGCACGAACTGCCCCCCCTGCCTTATCCCCACGACGCGTTGGAGCCGCACATCGACACGCAGACGATGCAGATCCATCATGGCAAGCATCACGCCGCCTACGTCGCCAATTTGAACAAGGCTTTGGAGAGCGCGCCGGATCTGCAGGGCAAGTCCGCCGAGGAACTGATCCGGAATCTGGGCGCAGTGCCGGAAGGCATCCGCCCGGCCGTGCGCAACAACGCCGGCGGGCACGTCAACCACACTTTCTTCTGGAACCTGATGGCCCCCAACGCCGGGGGCGTCCCCGCCGGCGCGCTTGGGGAGGCCATCACCGCCGCTTTTGGCTCGTTCGATGACTTCAAGGCCAAGTTCGAGGCCGCCGGGGTGGGGCGCTTCGGCAGCGGCTGGGCCTGGCTGGTGGTGAAGGGCGGCAAGCTCGAAATCACCTCCACGCCCAATCAGGACAGCCCGCTGATGGATGGCGTGACGCCGATCCTGGGCGTCGATGTCTGGGAGCACGCCTATTACCTCAAGTATCAGAACCGCCGCGCCGATTACCTCAAGGCCTGGTGGAACGTCGTCAACTGGAACGCGGTCGCCAAACTCTACGAGGCGGCTAAATAACCTTGTCCGATAGGAGAACCCAATGACCCACATTATCACGAGCCTCTGTTTGCGCGACGGCGGCTGCATCGAGGTCTGCCCGGTCGAGTGTATCGTCCCGGGTAAGCCCGAGTCCGAATGGCCCTGGATGTACATCGACCCCGATACCTGCATCGATTGCGGCGCCTGCGTGCCGGAGTGCCCGTGGGAGGCCATCTTCCCTGAGGACGAGGTGCCGGACGCGCACACCGCCAAGGCCGGCCAGCGGCTGAGCAACCCCACCGATCCCGCTTTCGCGGGCAAGGGCGCCCACTACAGCGGCCACAACAACAAGAGCGAGGCCGTGGAGTTGGACGGCGTGGTGGAGCTGGCGGGCGGCGAGAGCGTCAACCTGCGCGGCGACGTCCAGAAGAACTACGACTTCTACAAGGGCGGCCCGGGCTACAGCGCCAAGTAAGCGAGCCGTCACTGTCGGCTGCAATAAGAGGCAGTCCAGCCGGGCTGCCTCTTTCTGTTCGCGCCGCCTGAAGTCACACAGAGGATAACACCTATGACGCAGACCCGTGTTGAAAAAGATTCGCTGGGCGAGCTCGCGGTCCCGGCTGAAGCCCTCTACGGCGTGCAGACCCAGCGCGCGGTGCTCAACTTCCCGGTATCCGGCCTGCGCCCGTGGCGGGCCTTTATCTGGAGCATGGCCACCCTCAAGCGGGCGGCGGCCGAGGTGAACGGCGCGCTCGGCCTGTTCGCCGACCGCGAGGCCGGCGGCCGGCGGTACGCGGCGGCGGAGCTGGTGGACGCCATCGTCCAGGCCGCGCAGGAGGTCAGCGCCGGGCAGTGGGACAGCATGTTCGTGGTCGACCCCTTCCAGGCCGGCGCGGGCACTTCCCACAACATGAACACCAACGAGGTGATCGCCAACCGCGCCACCGAGCTGCTGGGCGGCACGCGCGGCAAGTACATCGTCGGCCCGAACGACCACGTCAACATGGCCCAGTCCACCAACGACACCATCCCCACGGCTATCCGCCTGGGCTGCCTGTGGCGCCTGGACGAGCTGTTGGGCGTGCTGGACGGCCTGGCCGAGGCGCTGGAGGCCAAGGCCGCCGAGTTCGACGACATCGTGAAGTCCGGGCGCACCCACCTGCAGGACGCCGTGCCGGTCCGGCTGGGCCAGGAGTTCGGGGCGTATGCCAAGGCCGTGCGCCGCGACCGGGAGCGCGTGGCGCGCGCGGCCGAAGGTTTGCGCCGGCTGGGCATCGGCGGCACCGCCACCGGCACCGGCCTGAACGCGCATCCCGAGTACCATGCCCGCATGGTCCAGCGCCTGAGCGAGCTGACCGGGCTGACGCTGTATACGTCGGACAACCTGTTCGAGTCGATGCAGTCCCTGGCCGACGCCGCGGACTTCTCCGCCTCCCTGCGGACGACGGCCATCACGCTGACCCGCATCGCCAACGACTTCCGCCTGCTTTCGTCCGGCCCCACCACCGGCCTGGACGAGATCCGGCTGCCAGCCGTCCAGCCCGGCTCGTCGATCATGCCGGGCAAGGTCAACCCGGTGCTGGCCGAGATGCTCAACCAGGCCATGTTCCACGTCCAGGGCTGCGACCACACCGTGGCCCTGGCCGCGCAGGCCGGCCAACTGGAGCTGAACGTGATGATGCCGATCATCGCCCACAACTTGTTCGAGGCGATGCAGGTGATGATCGGGGCGGTGGGCGCCTTCACGCGCTTCTGCGTGGTGGGCGTGACGGCCCAGCGTGAGAAAGCCGAAGGCTGGCTGGGCAAGAACGCCATCGTGGCCACGGCCCTCAACCCGCTCATCGGCTATGCGGCGGCGGCCGAGCTGGTGAAGGACGCCATGCAGCGCAACATCACCATCCGCGCGGCGGCGGCCGACCGGATCGAGCGGGGCGAGCTCCGGCACAAGGACACGGGCGCGCCCGTGATCCTGGCCGCTATCGACGCCCTGCTCGGGGACCTGCGCGCGCTGACCGAGGGCGGCCTGGGCGGCCCGGCCGGCGGCGGGTAAGCTGACCATTGCATCCGCGCTCAACCACTAAGCCAGACGCCGAGTGACCAGCACTCGGCGTCTTTGTTAGCGGGCGCAGCCGTCTGGCGGCCGATCACGGGTTGCGGCCCAGCCACTGGCGCTCCCAGGCGGCCACGGTCTGGGCCAGCGGCGTCACCCCGCAGACCGGCAGCCGCGCCACCTCCCAGAAGCCGCGCACCAACGCGACCCGCACCGCCGTCAGCGGCTGGCGCTCGTGCGAGCGCACGTGCGGGCGGGGGTAGCAGCTGGCCAGGCCGGGCCTCGGGCCGAAGTGGACCGGGCCGCTGGCCGCCCCGGCCACGATCAGCGCCAAAGACACAGACAAGATCAGGGCGGCCAGGCCGCCCAGGCTGAGCCGAGTCATGGGGCCCCGCCGTCCGCGTCCGGCGCCAGCAGGCGCACCTCGTTGATGCGGTCCACCGGCAGGCCGTTGCGCTGGGAGGCGCGGCGCAGGGCCTCCGGGGCGGGCGCGTCGTACAGGCAGAACGACTTGTGCCGTTCCGGGACGATGTACGACTGGACCCAGGTCACGCCGTCCAGCGCGTTGTTCTCCAGGAAGATCCGCTGGGCGAGATCGCCGTCGTCCGGGCCGGGCAGGCGCACCGCCTCCGGAAAAGTGCGCTCGATGAGATAACGCGGCATGGCCATGCTCTCCTGCTGAGAAGGCGGATCTACGAGTCGATGAACGCGCGCAGCCAGTCGGCCAGCCTCTCCGGCGGCACCGGGTCGCCGGTGATGGTCTGCACGTTGACGCCCTCGGTGAATTGTTCCTGGTCCTGGCAGGCGCGTGGCTCCACGCCGCTCAGTTGGTCCTGGCCGACCACGGCCCCCGTGCGCGCCGCGTAGAGCGTGACGTCGGCCACGGACTGGGCGCGCTGCAGCGTGGCCTGGACGCCGGACGTCAGCGTGTAGTCGCACTGCTCCACCACCACCGAACGCATCTGCACACAGGCCACCAGCCCGACTTCCTCCGGCGCGGCCGCCTGCCAATCCGCCGGGTAATCCTCGCTGCGGTTGTAGTATGTGCCGCGCCCGTCCAGGTCCAGCGTGGTGGACACGAAGACGACGACCCTCCCCGGCCCGGCCTCGGGCGCGTAGGCGGCAGCCGTGGCCAGGCCGGCGCCGTCTGTACACAGCTGGCGCAGCGGCGCCAGGGCCTGCAGGCGATCCCGTTCCGGCTGCCGCTGGGCGCTCTGCAGCGCGGTGCCGACCAGGATCACCAGGCTGCAGAGCCCGACCATGGCGAAGATGCCGCCGGCCAGGAGCACGCGCAGCCGCAGACGGCTGCGTTCGACGGGGTCGCTGACTTGATCGAGCGGGTTCTTGAGACTCTTGAGCACGGTGACCTCTTTAGGCTGGGGGTAGATCAGCGCCGGATCAGCGGCAGATACACGGAAGCGGCGCTGTCGGTGACGTACAGCTCGAACACGTTGTCGGTCTCCTGGTCGGCGACGTAGAGCACCGGGGCCGCCGGCGGCCACTGCCCGACGCCTAGCACGTCTCCGCTGGGCGGCAGGAGGCCGCTCAAACGGCAGGCCGTTCCGCCCGTGGGCGCCACCCGATAGAGCTCGACGACCTCGTCAGCGGTCTGGTCGGCGGCGTAGGCCAGGGCCTGACCCGCCGAGACTGGCCAGGCCTCCAGCACGTCACCGCCGGCTGGCAGCGGTCCGTGCAGTGTCGTCACCGGGCCGCCGCTGAGCGGCACGCTGTACAGCCCGAAGACCTCGTCGGCGTCCTGGTCGGCTGAGTACACCAGGCGCTGGCTGTCGGCGGTGAGGCTGAACCCCTGCAGATCGACGGCGGCCGTGAAGGGTGGGTTGAGCTTGGTGACGGCGCCGCCGCCGGCCGGCACGCTGTAAAGCTCGAAGACGCGTTCGATGTCCTGGTCGGCGGTGTAGAGGACGTAGGCGCCGTCTGGGCTGAACCGGAACTCGTCCACGTCGCGGTTGAAGCTCATGGGCGGGTTGAGGGTCACCACCGAGCCGCCGGCCAGCGGTACGCTGAAAAGCTCGAAGTAGCCGCCGGCTTGCCCGGAGGCGCGGTACAGCACGCGCTGGCTGTCCGCGCTGACCGTGAAGTCCGTGACCCCCTCGCCGACGACCGGGCCGCTGAGTTGGACGGCCGCTCCGCCGGCCAGCGGCACGCGGTACAGCTCCACGCGGAACCGTTCGACCTGGTCGGCCCGATACAGCGCCCAGGCGCTGTCCGGGCTGATCGCGAAGCTGTGGACCTCGCCGCCGAGGACCAGCGCGGCGTTGAGGGTCACCGCCGGGCCGCCGGCCAGCGGCACGCTGAACAGCTCGACCACGGCGGGATCAGTCTGATTGGCGAGATAGAGCACGCGCGTGCCGTCCGGGGCGATCTGGTAATCGGTCACCGCCTGTCCGGCGGCGAAGGGCGGATTGAGCTTGGTGACGGCGCCGCCGGCCGCGGGCACGCTGTAGAGCTCGAGGGCGTCATCGGTGTCCTGGCGCGCCCGGTAGACCACGCGGGTGCCGTCGGCGCTGAGCGCGAAATCCAGCACCGTGCCGGCGGCGGCCACTAGCGGGGCGTTGAGCTTGACGCTCGGGCCGCCTGTCAACGACACGCTGTACAACTCGCGGCCGTAGTACAGGCTGGGGTCGTGGACGAGGTAGACCACGCGCTGGCTGTCCGCGGTGAGCGCGAACGTGACCACGTCGCCGGCGAGCGATGCGACATCGCTGAGCTGCACGGGCGGGCCGCCGGCCAGCGGCGCGCTCCAGAGCTCGTAGACTTCGTCCTGGGCCTGGTCGGCGACGTATACGACGGCGCTCAGGTCGGAGCTGAACGCGGGCGCGGGCTTCAGGGAGACGTCGCCGAAAGCCGGCACGCTGCCGCTCAGCTTGCGGACGGCGTGCGGCTCACAGGCCGGCAGCGGCGTTGGCGTGCCGGGCGCAGTGGGCGTCGCCGTCGGCGTCACGGTGGCGGTCCGCGTGGTTGTGGCCGAGCTGGTGGGCGAGGCGACCAGCGTGCCCGCACTGAAGCTGGTCGCGGTCGGGGTGGCCGTGCGCGTGGGTGAGACCGCGGACGTGGCGGTGGCCGTGCGCGTAGGCGTGGCCGAGATCGTCGGCGTCGGCGTGCACGGCCCGTTGTCGGCGGACGGCGTGCAGTTGCGCGTGGGCGTGGCGGTGGGGGTGCGCGTTGGCGTGGGCGTGGCCGTAGCCGTGCGCGTGGCGCTGGCGGTGGCGCTGGGCGGCGGGGCGGCCAGGGTGCGGGTCGCCGAGGCGGTGGGCGTGGCGGTGGCGGTCACTGTGGGTGTGCCCGGCGACGCAAATTCGTACGCGCCCAGGTCGCACACCGCCAGGCGGACGTAACCGCGCTGATCGGTGGTCAAGGTGAGGCCAGCCTGATCGACGCAGGCCAGGCCGGCGTCGCTGGCCGGGCTGCCGGCCAGCAGCGCCTGGGTCAAGGTGGGGCCGCCGTTGTTCTGCAGCGGGCCGAGAGCCGGGTTCAGGCCGGTGAGGGCGGCCCCGGTGGCGCCGGTCAGGCTGCAGCCGGCCGTGCTCTCGAGCAGATTGGCCGCCTGCAAGCTCAGCGGGCCGCTGCAGTCGGGGTGCTGCAGGCCGGCGCTGCCGTCCAGATTGTCGCCCAGCAGGCTGTTGGTGGCCGTGATGACGCCGGCGCTGTTCAGCCCGAGCCCGCCGCCATCGCCGGAGTTGTCGCCATCGGAGTCGGCCACGTTGCCGGCGACGGTGACGTTGAACAAGCTGGCCGCGCCGTCGCTGTACAGACCGCCGCCGTGGTGGCTGGCGCTGTTGTTGCTGACCGTGCTGTTGACCAGTGTCACGCTGGCTTCGACGGCGCTGCGCAGGCCGCCGCCGCTGGAGCCGGTGGCACTGCCGCTGGCGGTGTTGCCGTCGACCAGGCTGTCGCGCAGCAGGGCGGTGGCGCGCAGCACGTAGACGCCGCCGCCGGTGGAGGCGCTGTTGCCGGTGATACGGCTGCTGGTGGCCGTCAGCGAGCCGTCGGTATCGACGTAGACGCCGCCACCGCGGTCGGCCTGGTTATCGCGGATCCGGCTGTCCACCAGGGTGAGGGCCCCGGCTTTGACGAAGATGCCGCCGCCGTTGTCTGCCCCGGCCTCGCCGCCGAAGATCGTCAGGCCCGTCAACTGCAGGTCGGCCGTCCCGCGCATCTCAAAGACCCGGTCGAGCCCGTTGGCGTTGATGGAGGTGATGTTCTTGCCGGCGCCGCTGATGGTCAGATCAGCGGTGATGTCCAGGTCGCCGGTCAGGGCCGCGTTTTCGCCGGCGCCGGCCAGGGTCAGGGTGTAATCGCCGGCGGGCAGCACCACCGTGTCCGCGCCGCTGCCGGCCGGGCAGGCATCCACGGCCGCGTCCTGGTTGGCGGCCAGGATGGCTTCGCGCAGGGAGCAGTCGCCGTCGGCGTTGTTCTCGTCGGCGGTGGTGGTGACGGTGATGGTGGCGGCCTGGGCCAGCAGGGCTGGCCGGATCAGCCAGACGCCGCCGGCCAGCAGCGCTGCAGCGCAGGCCAAGCGCAGCCCCGGCGTGCAGACGGGGTGGGGGAAAATCCGATTGGCCGGGAGGCGCATGGGCGTCGTCCTTTCCTGTGAACCGACCACAGGATAAGGACAACGCCGGCGGGGCGCATCGGGGGGCGCTGCCTATATTGGTCCGAGTGGACCCCCAGGTTAGCGGCCCCGGCGGGCGCGTTCGGCGGCTTCGGCCCGCGTGGTGACGTCGAGCTTGGCCAGGATGGCGGAAACGTGGTGTTCGGCGGTTTTGGCTGAGAGGTGGAGGCGGGCCGCGATCTCGCCGTTGGAGAGGCCATCGGCCAGCAGAGTCAGCACTTCCTGCTGGCGCGCCGTGAGGCCAAAGGGGTTGGCCCGGGTGGCGGCGCGCGGGCCGCGCGGGACGGCCTGGCCGGCCGCCTGCAAGCCGCGCCGCACGGCGTCCGCGGCCGGGCGCGCGCCGAGGCGCTCGAAGATCGAGAGCGCCGTCACCTGGGCGGCGTAATCGCCGTCGGCCAGGGCGCGGGCCTGTTCGTACAGGCAGCCCAGGGTTTCCCAGGCCGCCGCCGCGCCGCGCCAATCGCCGGCCAGGTGCAGGGCGTAGGGCCGGGCCGCCCAGGCGGGCACGTCCACGCGGTCGCCGGCGCGCCACAGCCAGAAGGCGAGCTCGCCTACGTACCAGGCCTGCCGGTGCTGCTGGGCCAGGTCAAACGCGGCGCGCGCTTCTTCACGCGTGCGCTGAAGATCGCCCGCCAGCCAGGCCGCCTCCGCCAGGGCGGCGCGCAACATCCCTTCGCGCTGGCGGAAGCCCTGCCGCAGCAGGAGCGCCAGCGACTCTTCCAGGACCGGCAGCGGGTCGGGGTCGCCGCGCCGTGCACGCAGGCGGCCAAGCGCGATCAGGGCCGGCCCGCGGCCGGGCGAGGTGGCCGGCCGTTGCAACGACTCGGCCACGATCCCGGCGGCGGCATCCCAATGGCCCAGGTGCATCTCCAGGATCGCCTGCCAGCCCAGCATGTAGGCGCGCACCGACTCCAACTCGCGTTCGCTCGCGTAGGGCAGGCCGGTGGCGAACAACTCGGCCGCGCGCTGGAAGTCGTGGAAATCCACGTAGATCGAGGCCAGGTTGGCGTAGGTATTCCCGGCGCGGGTGGCGTGGTCGAACTGAAGCGAGAGCGCCAGGCTCTGTTCCAAAGACCTCGTCCCGCGCGCCTGGTCCAGGTACAGCCAGCACAGGCCCGCGATCTCGTACAGGCGTGGCAGTTCGTCGGCGGCGCCGAGCTGCTGCGCCAGCGCGATGGCTTGCTCGGCCGCGGCGACACCCTGGCGGTTGTCGTTGTTGCCGAGGTGCAGCCAGGCCTGCGTGTTGTAGGCCGTAATCAACTCCAAGTTGGGCGTGAGCGGCTCCAGCACCGCGAGCGCGGCCGCGTTGGCGCTTTCGGCTTCGGCACGCTCACCGACGATCTGATGCAGCTGCGCCAGGCGGCTCAGGCTCTCGCCGTGGCGCAGCGGCTGGCCGGCCCGCTGCCACAGCCCGGCCGCCTGCCGCCGGGTGGTGATGGCCTCCGGCCGCCGGTCGGCGCGGTCACACTCCACCGAGTATTCATCCAGCAGCTGCGCCCGCTCGGTGAGGGGCAGATCGTCGGCATAGCGCAGGGCCAGGGCGTAGAGCGCGTCGGCGGCGCGGTAGGCGTGGGCGGCCGCGGCCTGGCGGGCGGCCGCCGGCGCGTAGGCCAGGACGGCCTCGCGATCATGCGCGGCTTCGGCATGGTGGGCCAGGCGCGCCAGATCGGCCTGGGCCGTGGGAGAGGCGCGCAGCGCGTCCAGCGCCAGGCGGTGCAAGACGAGCCGGTGCGCGGGCGAGATGGCGTCCAGGATGATCTGCCGGGCCAGTTCATGGCGGAACGTGATCAGCTCGCTCTGGGCCACCAGCACGCCGGACGCCAGGCCCTCGTCGATGGCCGCGCCCTCGGCGCCGGCCAGCTCCGCCAGGAGACGCGGCTCAATGCGCGGACCGAGGACGGCCGCGGCCTCTAGCACAGCGCGGCCGGAGGCGGACAAGCGGGCGGCGCGGGCCAAAACGGCATCGCGCACGGTCGCCGGCACCTGGGCCGAGCCGGTGGCCAGCACCTCGGTGACAAAGAAGGGATTGCCGCCGGTCCGGCGATGCAGGGCGTCGGCGTCGACCGGGCGGTCACCGGCCAGGGCGCGCACGCCGGCCGAGGAGAGCGGCGCCAGCGTCAGCCGGGTGGCGGACGCCAGGTCGCCCAGCAGGAGGCGCAGCGGGTGCCGCGCGCTGAGCTCGTCGTCGCGGTAGGTGATGACCAGCAGAGCCGGCAGCCGCTGAACGCGGCGGCCCAGGAACTTGAGCAGGTCGAGCGTGGCCTCATCCGCCCAATGCACGTCTTCGATGACGGCCAGGGTGGGGCGGCTCTGCAGTTCAACCTGGAACGCCGTGAACAGCTCCTGGCCGGCGGCCCGGGCCGCTACCCGGGCCGGCCACTCGCCGCCGAGCTGGGCGGCCATGTCTTGCAGCGGGCCGAGTGGGCGCGGAGTGAAGAGGGCGTCGCACGCGCCCCACAACCTCCGCACCGGCCCGCGGCTGTCGGCGGCCAGCCGCTCCACCAGCGCGGTCTTGCCGATGCCGGCCTCGCCGGCGATGAGCACCACGCGGCCGGCGCCGGCGCACGCTTGCGCCAACGCCGCCGCCAACTCGCGTAGGTTGTCTTCGCGTTCCAGGAGTTCGGGCATAGGATTCCCCTATGTTAGCCGGATCGTTCGGCCGTCGGCCACCGGAAAAATACGGGCGCGTCCGCCGAAATCCGCCCAAAGACTGAGACTTAACGCTTGACATCGCCGTTGGAAGAGTGCTACACTCTGCCGCGTATTCGAAGCAATTTTCAGCATCCTGACGAAAGGAGACGCGCCTCATGGCCCGGACAACCCGTGTTTTTGTTTCGGCTGTTCTCAGCGCAGTTCTGCGTTGCCTGAGCGCGTCCGTCCGTTAGCCCTCGTCAGCCTCTCGGCCTGACCTGCTTCTAGCGGCCACGGGCGCTCTGGCAAGAGCCCGTGGCTTTTTTGCGCCTTCAACCGGTCCGGTTGAGCGCGGCCCCCGGCACGCAGACCTGCGCCCGGGGGCCGTTTTGTTTCCCCACGCCGTGCCGGCGTCGGCGACAGACACGGCCAACTCCTTCTCCGCTCACCCAATCGCACATTGGAGGTGCCTGATGCACACCCTGTCCGCCCGCCGTCTGCTCCGAGACCGCCCAGCGTGGCCGCTGTTCAACTCGCTCATTCCTGTCCGTCATCACGGTGCTGATAATCACCATGTCTTTCGAAGCCCAATCGTCTGTCGACCGGCCTAGCCAGACCGGGACTGTTTTCAAGAAATCGCAGGGCAGCTATGTCGTGCGCCTGCCGGACGGGCGCGCGCTGCCGTGCGCCATCTCCAGTCGTCTACGCAAAGTGCTGATCTACCCCACCGCCGCCCCCACGTCGCTGCACCACCGCGTCCAGGAAGTGCGCGACATCAAGCAAGTGGACCCGGTCGCCATCGGCGACGAGGTCGTGCTGACCGAGGCCGGCGACGGCACCGGCCTGATCACCGAAGTCCAGCCGCGCCGCAACCAGCTGGCGCGCCGCGCCGCCACGAGCCACGGCGCCGGCGGCCGCACGGCGCGCGAAGGCCTGCGCGAGCAGGTCATCGTCGCCAACGTGGACCAGATGGTGGCCGTCCTGGCGGTGGCGCAGCCGGCCCCCAAGTGGGAGCTGCTGGACCGCTACCTGGCCGCCGCCGAGCTGGCCGGCCTGCCGACCCTGATCTGCCTCACCAAAGCCGACCTGTTGAACGAGCCGGAAGAGGCCGAAGCCCGGCTGGCCGAGATGTGGCACTACCAGCATCTGGGCTACAGCGTGGCCCTGGTGAGCGCCGAGACCGGCGCCGGCCTGCCGGATCTGCGCGCTATGCTGGCCGGCCGCGTCTCCGTCTTCGTCGGCAAGTCCGGCGTCGGCAAGACCACGCTCCTCAACGCCCTGGAGCCGGGCCTGGGCCTGCGCGTGCAGCAGGTCAACACCGCCACCGGCAAGGGCAAGCACACCACCACGCACTTGGAAATGTTCGACCTGGCCGGGGGCGCGCGCGTGGTGGATACGCCCGGCATGCGCGAGTTCGGCCTGGACCCGTTCGATGACGACCCGGCCTACGGTTTCGTCGAACTGCGCCCATACCTGGGGACCTGCCGCTTCGGCCTGGACTGCACCCACCGGCACGAGCCGGGCTGCGCGGTCAAGGCGGCTGTGGACGCCGGCCAGGTGGCCGAGCGCCGTTACCAGAGCTATCTGCGGCTCCAGGAGCGCTGACATGAGCACCTGGTCCCCGGATCACTTTCTGAGCGACGAGGCCGAGTTGGACGAGCGCGGGCGCCCGGCCCGGACGCGCGCCGCCAAGGCGCGCATCAACCCCAAAGATGGCCGGGCGCAGCGCCTGGGCGAAATCGTGGAATTGCACGACGGGGCCGCGCCCGGCTCGGCCGTCTTCTTCCGCCCCAGCGTGAACGCCACCAGTGAAGAGCGCGCCTACATCGAGGACAACCTGCGGCCGTTCTTCGACGCCAAGGTCATCGTCGACGTCACGCGGCGCGTGAAGGGCGGCAAGGAGGCCAACGTCTACTGCTGCGCGGCCCACCCGGCCACCGGCCTGGACCTGGTGGCCGCCAAGCTCTACCGCCCGCGCCAGTTCCGCAGCCTGAAGAATGACTCCCAATATCGCCAGGGCCGCGCCCTGCTGGATGCACACGGCAACGCCATCGATCCCCGCGACTGGCGCTTGATGAAGGCCGTCGCCGGCAAGAGCCGCAAAGGCCTGCAGACGCAGCAGACCTCGTGGCTGGAGTATGAGTACCAGATGCTGCAGCGCCTGCACGCGGCCGGCGCTGATGTGCCGCGGCCGGTGCGGCACGGCGGCCACACGCTGCTGATGGAGTACATCGGCGACGAGAGCATGCCGGCGCCGACCCTCATCGACGTGGCGCTGGGCCAGGCCGAGGCCGCGCGCCTGTTCGAGCGCCTGATCCACAACATCGGCCTGCTCCTGGCCGCCGGCTGGGTGCACGGTGATCTTTCAGCCTACAACGTGCTCTACTGGGACGGCGAGATCACGCTCATCGACTTCCCGCAGGTCGTGGACGTGCAGGCCAACCCGGACGCGCGCGCCATCTTCGGCCGGGACGTGGAGCGCGTGTGCGGCTACTTCGCGCGCTACGGGGTCCGCGGCGACGCCCGCGCCCTGGCGCGCGACTTGTGGCGGCGGCACCATACCCCGCAGCCGGAGGGGCAGCCGTGAGGGCCGCGCGCCGCTACTGGCCGGCCGAACGCGTCTATCTGGTGCTGCGCGCGGCCCAGGCGCTGGCCGACGCCGTGATGTTCACGGTCTATGTCGTCTACTTCGTGCAGGCGGCGCGGCTGGACCCGCTGCAGCTGGTCCTGGTGGGCACGGTTCTGGAGCTGACGTACTTCCTGGGCGAGGTGCCCACGGGCGTCGTGGCCGACGTCTACAGCCGGCGCCTGTCGGTGATCATCGGAGTCCTGTTGCTGGGGGCCTCGTTCGTGCTGACCGGCGCGCTCCCGGTCTTTCTCGCCATCCTCCTGGCGCAGGTGATCGCCGGCCTGGGCTATACCTTCCTCAGCGGCGCCACGGACGCCTGGCTGGCCGACGAGATCGGCGAGGCCAACGTGGGGCCGCTGCTGCTGCGGGCCGGGCAGGTGGGCCGGGTAGCCGGCCTCGTCGGCACCGGTCTGAGCGTGGCGCTGGCCAGCGTCTGGATCCATCTGCCGTACCTGGCCGGCGGCACCGTGTATCTGCTGCTGGCCGTCTTCCTGGCGATTGCCATGCCCGAACGCGGCTTTCAGCCGCAGCCGCGCGAGGCCCGCACCACCTGGGCGGCCCTGCGCGCCACTTTCCTGGACGGCTTGCGCGTCGTGCGCGGCAGCCCGGTGCTGCTGATGCTCGTCGCCGTCGAGTTGTTCAGCGGCGCAGCCAGCGAGGGCTTCGACCGTCTGGGGCAGGCGCATCTCCTGCAGAACTTCACGTTCCCGGCGCTGGGGACGCTGGCCCCGATCGTGTGGTTCGGGCTGCTCGGCATCGCCGGCGATCTGCTCAGCCTGGCGGCGGTGGAGCCGGCCCGGCGCCGCTTGGAGGCCGTTCTGCGAGACGGGCGCGCGACCATGCGCCTGCTGCTGGCGCTGGAAGCGGTCGTGGCTGCCAGCGTGATCACGTTCGCGCTGGCCGGAAACTTCTGGCTGGCGGTGACGGCGCTGCTGGCCAAATCCGTGGCTCAGGCCCTGGCCGGGCCGCTCTACTCAGCTTGGCTGGTGCAGAGCGTGCCCGGCGCGGTGCGCGCCACCGTCATCTCGATGGTCGGCCAGAGCAACGCCCTGGGCCAGATGGGCGTGGGGCCGGCGGTGGGAGCGGTGGGCCGGTATGGGTCGCTGCGCGCGGCGCTGGTGACGTCCGGCCTGTTGCTGACACCGGTCCTGGGCCTGCTGGCCTGGCGTCTGCGCGGCGAAAGCGCGGCGCCGGCGGCGGCCCGGGCGGAACTTGCGGCGGATTGAACATCTGGAATTATCGATGTCATCGGATGGGATGTAAGCCGCTGTGATAGGAGACAACTGACATGGCTCTGCCCGATTACGAATACAAAGGCCTGATGGCCCAGGCCTGGGACGTGCTGCGCGGCGACACCTCCCGCTGGGAGGACCGCTTTTTCTTCCTGGAGGCGATCCAGAAGTTTGGCGGCCCGGTGCTGGACGTGGGCTGCGGCACCGGCCGCCTGCTGCTCGATTTCCTGGCGCAGGGCATCGACATCGACGGCGTGGACAATTCGCCCGAGATGCTGCGGCTGTGCCGGGCCAAGGCCGCCCAGAACGGGCTTCAGCCGCGCCTATACGAGCAGTCCATGGAGACGTTGACGCTGCCGCGCCGATACCAGACCATTCTGGTTCCGTCCAGCTCGCTGCAGCTCGTCATCGAGCCGGCCCTGGTGGACCGGGTGTTGGAACGCTTCGTGGCGCATCTTCTCCCCGGCGGTGTTCTGGCGGCGCCGTTCATGACGCTGTGGTCGCCGGGCGACGCGCTCGAGTCGGAGTGGGAGAAAGCCGTCACCCGGCCCGAGGACGGCGCCACCATCCGGCGCGTGGCGCGCGCGCGCTACGAGCCGGCCGCCGAGGTGGAGCACACCGAAGATCTGTACCAGGTCATCGTCGGCGGACAGGTGGTGGCGGAGGAGACCCACCGGCGTTCGCCGGCGACGCGTTCCTACACACAGACCCAGGCGCGGGCGCTGTTCGAGCGCGCCGGCTTGCGGGAAGTTCAGCTATACAGCGGGTTCACCTGGGCGCCGGCCAAACCGGAGGACGGCACCTTTGTCGCGATCGGCCGCTGGGCCGTGGCCGCCTGAGACTGAACGTCTCGCCGAGACCAACGACTATAAGACCAGGCGCCGGCAGACGGCGGACGGTAATCCCGGAGGCGGGCCAAAACAAACCCGCCGCTGCAGGCTTGCAGCGGCGGGCGGGTGGATCTCTGCGCGGCGCTGAGCGCCTAGGCGGGCAGGGTGGCGGAGGCGGTGTCCGTGTCTCGATAGGCGGGGCCAGCAGCCTTGCCGGCTGAGTGGGCCAGGGCTTGGCGAGCCGCCGCGACACGCGCCTCCTGGGCGCCGATAGCGCGGCGGAGCTCGGCCAGGGCCTGCTCGTGGTTGGCGATGGCCTGGTTCAGAAGACTCAGTTCGGGAGGCAGGGACCAGTTCGGCTCCGGATCGAGCGGGCCGGTGCTGGGCAGACCGGCCTGGCGCAAATACGTTTCCCGATGGGTGCGCGCCAGCTTCAGTTGCCACTGGGCGGCCTGATACTCTTCACGCAGGCGGCTCAGCTCGATCTCCGTGGCGGCGACGTGGTTGTACTGGTGGTCCAGAGCCGGTCGGTAGGGGAGGAAAGGCAGCATGGCGGGCTCCTTGGTGAGAGACGGGTCATCTGGCCGGCACCGGGCCATGACCTGCTTGGATGCACGGGCGGGCAGCGAAGCTCCCCGTCCAACGCCTGGGGCCGCACCAGCACAACTGCGGCCCGATCACTATGCGAGTCCTTTTTGCGAGCTTCTGTCTCATCTTAGTGGTGGGAAGGTTTGTTTTTCGTTGGACAAAGTTGGCTCTAGTTGGAAACAGTGTGGTAACGGCAAAAACAGCACATTTCCGCTATGCCCAACATATTGGTAGCCGGCGCTGCCGCAACCCCATATACGGAGGAAATGATGCCGTTGACCATGCCGGTCCTAGCCAGTGCACGGCTGTTCATTCGACCCTTCCAACTGGACGATCTTGCGGATGCCCACCAACTTCTGGACCATGAGGCCTGGCAGACGGGGGCCACGCTCGACCAGCGGCGTGAGTGGCTGGAGTGGACCATCCGCAACTACGCAGCCCTGGCGCAGCTGGTCCAGCCGCCCTACGGGGACCGCGCTGTAGTGCTGCGCGAGAGCGGGCTGCTGGTCGGCGCGGTCGGGTTAGTGCCCGCACTGGGGCCGTTCGCGCGGCTGTCCGCTTTTGGCGGCGACGGGTCCGCCCACCATTACCGGCCGGAGTTCGGCCTGTTCTGGGCCACCCGCCGCGCCCATCAGCGCCAGGGCTACGCAGTCGAGGCGGCCCGGGCCTTGATTGCGTTCGTGTTTGAGACGCTGCACGCCGGGCAGGTGGTGGCGACCACGGACTACGCCAACGCCGCGTCGCAGGCCGTGATGCGCAAGCTGGGGATGCGGATCGAACACAATCCGCAGCCGGAACCGGCCTGGTTCCAGGTGGTGGGAGTGCTGAAGAATGCTGTCTGAACCGGGCGGTCCGGACCAGGCGGCGCTGGAAGGCCTCCTGCGCGCCGAGTACGGGTTGACGTTGCCCGACTTGCGCCGTGGCCCGCAGGGCGCGGACAGCGTCGCCTACCTGGGCGAAGCGGAGGGCCGCCCTTACTTCGTCAAAGCCCACGACCGGCGGCGGCCGGCCAACTTCGGCGACCTGGAGCAGGCGTTGGGCGTGGTGCGCCACCTGGGCGAACAATGCCGGTTGGCCTGTGTTCCCGCCGTCCTGACGGGCGCCTCGGGCCGCCTATTGCAGCCGTTGGGGGATTTTGCGGTCGCGGTCTTCGAGTATGTCTCCGGCCCGACCCTGCACGAGGCGCCGCTGGATGCGGCCGGCCAGGCGGCGTTGGCGCAAGTGCTGGCGCGCCTGCATCAGGGCGCGGGTTGCCCAGGTCTGCGGGTGCCGGCCGAGGCGCCTTTCCCGCAGGTCTACGCCCAGCCGTTGCAGCGCATCCTGGCCGCCGCCGATGACCTGGCCCGGACCGGCACGGACGACCAGCGCCGCTTGAGCGCGCTCCTGCGGCGTGAGCGGACCGATCTGCTGCAAACGCTGGATCGCCTGGACGCCTTGGGCCGGGAACTGCGAGCCGTGGCGCCGCCGGTGCTCACCCACGGTGAACCCACCGCCCGCAATGTCCTGCGCGCGCCGGCCGGCCGCCTGGTGCTGGTGGATTGGGGTGAGGTGGCGCTGGGGCTGCCCGAGCGTGACCTGACGTACTTCGCCGATCAGGACCTCGGGCCGTTCCTGGAAGCCTACGCCGCTGCGTGGCCGGAGCCGCCACGGCTCAGCGCCGCCGCTTTCGGCTACTACGCCTACCGTTGGGCCGTGAGCGAAGTGATCGATTACGGCTTGCGCCTGCTCCTGGAGACGCCCAGCGCGGTCGAGGTCGCCTGGGCCTGGTCTGAGCTCCCGGACTACCTGCCGTTGCCGCACGCCGGCATCCGCGCCAGCCAGGCTGAGGTGGCGGCTGAGTTGCGCCGGTTGGCTTGAGAGGTGGAAGGACTTTGCTCAGGCTGGCCGCCGCCGCGCCTCAGGACGGCGGGAGGAAGTGGTCCGGCATCTGCACGGCCACGACTTCGCCGCGCGCGCAGACCTCGCCGCCGGCACTCAGGGTCGCCGTCATGGTCACTTTGCGGCCCTTGATTTCGGTCACGCGGGCGCGCACCGTCAGCGGCCCGGCGATCGGCGTCGGGCGGAGGTAATCCACCTTGAGCGAGGCGGTGACGTAGCGGAAGGGCGGGTCGGTGTCCATAGCCCGGCCCGCGGCGCGGTAACTGGCGGCGGCGGCGGTGCCCGTGCAGTGGCAGTCGATCAGCGACGCGATCAGGCCGCCGTAGACGAAGCCGGGGACGGCGGTGTGGTGGGAGCGCGGGGTGAAGGTGCAGATCGTCGTCTGGTCGTCTGCGGCCTCCCAATAGCTCTTGATCTGCAGGCCCTCGGCGTTGAGCCGTCCGCAGCCGTAGCAATAGCTCAGGTGATCCGGGTAGTAATCCTGAAAGGCGCGCGCGCTCATGGGGCTCAGCCGGCCTCTTTGAGCCGCCGGATGATCGCGGCGAATTTTGCCTCGGCCTCGGCCTTCGGGAAGCGCGCGGTGCCCACACCCACCAGGCCGCCGCCGCCGTACTCGGCCAGCAAGTTGCCGACGTTGGTCTTGCAGGTCCGGTTGAACAGGCTGTAACCAACGGCGACCGTGGCGGTCTGGCCGTCCGCGTCCTCGGACAGCCGGGCCGAGACATTGGCCTGTGGGAACAGCGTGTAGATCAGGAAGCGGTTGCCGGGCGGGGCGGCCACGCCGCGCAGATCCGTGATGACGACGTTGCCGTCCAGGCGTGAGTATTGCTGCAGCGTGGCGCGGAAGGCCTGGTCCTCGGCTCGCAGCCGGTCGGTCAGGCCGCGCACTTCGGGCTGCGCCAGGATCTCGGCCACGCTCTTGGTCTTGAGCCAGTCCAGCAGCAGCAGGAAATAGGCTTCGCGGTCCAGGTCCTGCAGGCCGGTGCGCGGGTCCAGCGTGTAGGCCAGCAGCACGTAGCCGGACGGCGCCACGACGTCTTCCCAGGTCAGCTGGGCGCTGTCGAAACGGTCGGTGGCATCGAGCAGGTCGGCGAACCGCCGCAGGCGCTCGTCGGCCTGGTAATACTCGAAGACCAGGCGCGCGGCGCTGGGTGCGGGCGCGAACTTGCCCTTGAAGGAAGCGGTGACGTGCGCGCCGCGGGCCGCCTCGGAGACGTGGTGGTCGAACCAGAGCGCGGCGTCCGGGTGGTAGGGCAGGTTGGCGACGACTGACTCCGGCGGGACCGTCGCCGCGCCGGACTGGATTTCCTGCGGCGACGTGAACTGGATGACGTCGAGGTGTTCAACGGTGGAGAGCAGGACGGCGCACACCAGGCCGTCCCAATCGGCGCGGGTGACCAGGCGCATAAGGCCTCCAGGGAGTGAAGCGCGGCAGCCACCCCATTATAGGCGGGTTTCGTCCGGGTCCGCTACGGCCGGCCGCCGGCCGGCGGTTCGTCACGGCGTCGGCGGCAGTTTGAGCAAGGCCCCAACCGCATACCCCACCAGGGCGCTGACGGTGCCGATGACGGCCATCTCCAGGCCGCTCTTGGCCGGATGCCCGACGGTCATGCGGGCTTTGTAGGCACCCACCGCAAACAGCGTCAGGGCCGAGATCAACACGGACACCCACATGCTCGGTCCAACCGGCAGGAACGCGAACGGTATCAGCGGGATGAGCGAACCCACGATGGCGGCCACGCCCACGATCAGGGCCGAGCGCAGGGCGTCGCGGCGGTCGGTGGGTTTGAGCTGCAGTTCCTCGGCCATCATCACCGCCACCCACACATCCTTGTCCGCCGTGATCGTATCCACGATCTGGTCCAGCAGCGGGCCGGTGAAGCCCTTGGCGGCGTAGATGTCGCGGATCTCCTGGCGCTCCAGCGCCGGCACCAGCCGGATGTGCCGGTGTTCGCGCGCGCGTTCGCTCTCGTAGAGGTCGGAGTCCGCCAGCGTGGACGTGTACGCCACGGCGCCCATCGACACCGACTCGGCGAAGGTGGCGGCCAGGCCGCCGACGAGCACGATGTAGGCGTCGTTGGTGGCGGCGGCCAGACCCAGGATGACGCCCAGGACGTTGACCAGGCCATCCTGGCCGCCCAGGATCACGTCGGACAGGCTGGAGGCGCGGCGGTGGGGATCGTGGTTATTGTGGAAGATCAGTTCATGCTCGGGCTGAAGAGGTGTGTCGGCGGGGAGTTGCAGATGCATGGACCCTCCTGAAGGTCGAGCGGGCGGCTGGGCTGGTCAGTTGACCGCGGCAGCCCACCCAGGCGCGGGTCCGGCAGAAGTGTTAAGACCGCGTGCCGGAATACTGCCAGTTTAGGAGCGCGCCTCACAGCCGCCTCAGTGTGCAACGTCACTGCCGCTGGAGGCAGACGACATGCTCTGGCGACCATGCTTCTGATCCGAGGGGTGACCCTGGTTTGTGATTCACGGGTGACCCCGGCATCTGGACGTCGCCGGGAATCACTCGGGCGCAGTGCGGGGTGGGGGGACGAGGCGGCGGCGGTCGGCCAGCTTTAGGCCGGGCGGGGCCGGAACAACGCCAGGCTGGCGGTCTGCCCGTGCAGGCAATTGCGGCCGCCCACCGGGCCCAGCTCGCCGGCGCAGAAGAAGCCCGCCAGGGGCCGCACGCCCAGGGCCTCGGTCACGGTGCCGATATCGCCATCCGGGCCTTCGAATAGGCGCGTGCCGCGCCCATTGCACGAGAAGAGCAAGGCGCCGGCCGGCGGCTCGCCGAAGGTGTGCGGCACCAGCAGCAACTCCAAGTCCTCGCGGGCCGTGGCGGCGTCACGCACGTGAAACTGGATCGTCTCGCCCGGCTGCACGCGGTCGGCGATGGCCAGGCTGCCGGTCTGGCGCTCCACGCCCAGCACGCCGCGCACCAGGAAGTCGCCGCGTCCTAATTCGTCGGCGCCCGCTTCCGGCCGGATGGCGCGGCCGATGAACAGGCCGTTCTGCATCAGGCTCTGCTCCTCCGGAGCGAGGCTGGCGTAGAGGGTCTGCACCTGCTCCACCGGCGATTGGTTCTCCAGGCCGTGAATCCAGTTGTGGTCGGCGGCGGTGACCGTGAAGGGCTGGCCTACCGGCCGGCAGCCCTGCGAGACCACGACGTCGACGGTCAGCGCGCCGGCCAGCGCCACGCCCACCGCGCCGCCGTTGAGGATGTGCTCGTTGCAGGCCAGCACGTTGTAGCCCGGCCGGGCCGCGCCGCTGGCCAGGCCGCCAATCACGGGCAGGCCAGGCCGCAGCGCGTTGAGGACGTGCAGGGCTTCTTCGATCGGCGTGGAGAATGGATCGGCCAGCAGCAGGAGCGCCTGGGTCTCGGCCGGCAGGGCCAGCGCGCTCTCGAACTCAGGCGGGTCGGCCAGCAGCGCCGGCCAACGGCTGGGCGGCAGGTCAAAGGCGCGCAAGGTGACGCCGGGCAGGCACGCGCCCACCACGCTCACGGCCGGCTGCTGCTCAACTTCGTGCTCGGCGCCGATCACGCCCTCGGCCGTGCAGGCCAGGAAGACGGCCGGCTGCAGCGCGGCGCGCAGGTCCTGGATCAAGCCCAGGGCCGTGCTCATATCGAAGCCGGCCACAAATGCCACCACCAGGTCTGGCGCCTGGCCGCCCAACTGCCGGCGCAGGTCCGGCGCGACCGTCGGCAGAGCGGGTGGAAGGGCGAGCGAGGACGCGAACTGCATGGTTTTCACCCCGGATTGGCGTTCAGATGAGGCGCCGGCTCACTCAGCCGGCTCGGCCCCATTGTAGCGCGGCGGCGCGCCGACCAGGCCGCCAAAAAAGAACAGGCGCGGGGGGCTCCCGCGCCTGTCTGGGCGTTGTCTGGGACGGCCGGGCCGGGCCTCACGGGCCGGGCGCCACGCCGCGCTCCTGCAGCAAGCGCTGCATGTAGCCGATCTCCGTCTGCTGGCTGGCCACGATGGCTTGCGCCAGACGCACCACTTCCGGGCGCGGGCTTTGATCCAGCACGTGCGTGGCCATGTAGACGCCGCCCTGATGGTGGCGGATCATCAACCGCAGGAACTGGATCTCGGCTTCGGACGCGGACAGCGTGGTCAGCGACTCCATCTCCAGCGCGGTGGCCAGGCCCATGTTCGGCGGCATGTCGGCGCCGTGCTGGCTGTGGTCGGACATCGGCGGCCGGGGGCCGCTGAAGGGCAGCCGCCAGACTTCCAGCCAGCCCTGCATCTGGCCGACCTGGGCCTGCTGCGTCAGGATGATGTCCAGCCCCAACTGGGCCAACTCGGCATCGCTCGTGCGCTGGCGCAAGATCAGGGCCATCTCCACGGCCTGGTTGTGGTGCGCGATCATGTCGCGCGCGAAGACGACTTCCGGATCGCCCTCGGCCGGCGGCCGGCTGAACCACCACAGGTATCCCAGGGAGCCGGCGACGGCCAGCAGGATGACGGCCAACGCCGGCCAGAGCAGACGCGGCCAGGCGACGGACGGCGCAGCGGCGGGGGTGTCGATTTCGGTGGTCATCGCAGGATCGGCGTTCCCGTGCCGCCAAAGCAGGCCGCGCCGGGCTCAGGAGTTTGCGGGCCTTGCATGTACTTCAGCAGGAAGCGGCTCAGCCGTTCGTCGGTGGGGTCATCGACGCGCAGTTGCAGGCCCCAGGCCGAAGCCACCACCGGCGCCGGCAGGTCGACGTAGGGGCTGAGGATCGCGTACTCGCGCCCGCGCACCAGGCTGCGCAGCTCCGTCACGGCGTCGGCCGCCAGATCGGCCCGGTAGGTGATCCAGACGGCGCCGTGCTCGAGCGAGTGCACGGCCAGCTCGTTCTGCACCGGCTGGTCGTAGATGCCGCAATTGAGCCAGACCGCGCGATGATCGCCGCCCACCGGCGGGATTGGATCGTAGGCCACGGCCGTGGTGACGTGCCCGGCCGTCAGGTCCGAGAAGATCTGGAGGCCCGTGATCGGCAAGACGCGCTGGTTGCGCTCGTTCACGGTCTGGTAGGTGGCGAAGACGATGACGCCAACGACGATGACGACAATGGCGACGACGCTGATGACGGGCCAGGGCACGGCCGCGCCCGACGCGCGTGCCGCCGCCTTGCGCGTCTGACGGGAAGGTGGAGTGGTCTTGGTCATGGCCGCCTTGTATACCAGGCTAAGGTGAGAGCCAGATTATAGCGTCTCTGGCTCACCAGCGCGGCCGGGCGGCGGCGGCTACTTGATCAGCAGCCCGGTGAGGTACAGCAGCAGCATGCCCACCGTCACGCCGGCGAAGACGGTGACGGGCATGGGGCGCTTGGCCGTGTCCCGCTGGATCAGTTTGGCAATCTCGTAGACCACTTCGAAAACGGCGCCGGCGCCGACCGCCAGGAACAGGACCGCCAGGACGGCCGAATAGCTCAGGCCTCCCACCCAGGCGCCGACGATGGCCGGCGCCCCGCCGATCACGCCCATCCAGGCCAGGCTCTGCCAGGCCGGCCGGTCCTTGAGCACCGGGGCGATGATGCCCAGGCCCTCGGTGATGTTCTGGACGATGAAGCCGACCACCAGGAAGGTGCCTAGCGCAGCGGCGCCGACGCTGTACGCCGCGCCGATGGCCAGCCCCTCGCCCAGATTGTGCAGGCCGATCCCGACCGCGATCATGAAGGCCACGGACAGGCGCTGATCCGCTTCGCTGCGGCCGACGGCGGCCTGCCGGCGCGCGATAGCGTCCAGCAGCAGGAAAGTGACCACAATCCCGAAGCCCACCAGGCCCACGCCCTGGAAGGGGCCGCCGACGGCCTGGGCCAGCTCCCAGGCCTCGCTGGTGGCGTCGAAGCCCAGGAAGATCAGCAGGCCGGCGGTGACGGCCATCAGGAACATCAGCCAGCGCGGACCCAGACGCCGCAGGGCCGGGAACCAGAACATGCCCAGGAAGACCGGGATGACGCCCACGTACAGGCCGATCAGGGTGAAGCTGAGCAGCGTGCCAGTGTCCGGGGTGGCGGTCGCCGCCGCCGCCTCGATCACGGTCTCGAACGGGACGGCGTTGCCGGTGAAGAACTTGAGCGTGTAGGGTTCGGCCTCCACCCACGGGTAGATGATGGTGACCACGGCTGTCCCCAGGCGCGGCAGTTCGGCGCTGGGCGCGACCGTGAACGGCCAGACGCTGTCGTTGATGACGAGCTGGGCCAGGGTGAGCGGCTCCGGGCCGGTGTTGCGGACCTGCAGCTCGATCTCGCCGCGCCGCAGGAGCGTGCGCTCAAAGGTCAGGGCCTCGATGGGGGCGGCCGGCGCCACGTTCAGGCCGGCGCCGTTAGTGGACAGGAACAGCGCGATCACGCCGGCCAGCAGCACCACCGGGACCAGGAACAGGCCCACGGTCCGGCCGAGGCGTGCGCGTTCGTTCTGGGCGGGGGTGGTCGTCGGTGCCATGGCTCAGGCCTCCACTGCGAACACGCCCGTCCACCCGAGTTCGGCGAACTCGGTGACGTGGGCGTGGAACATGTACTTGCCCGGATAGCGGTAGCGGAACTCCAGCATCCCGCGCTGGGCCTGGCCCAGGATGATGGTGTCCGTAAACTCGCTGGGCGTGAGGCTGGTGCCAGTGGGGTACCAGTTGAAGAAATTGGCGTGCAGGTGGAAGGAGTTGAGCAGGTCGAACTCGAGCATGTTCACCAGGAAGACGCGCACCAGCTCGCCGACCTTGATCTGGATGGGGTGCCGGTCGTAGTGGAAGGGGATGAAGTTGACGTTGTAGAAATCGTTGCCGCCGTCGAAGTCCACGTCGTTGCCGGCCATGACCATCACAAACTCGCGGTCGGCCGGCGGCCAGCCGCCGGGCGGGTCCACGATGAAGGCGCCGTACAGGCCCTTGGCGATGTGCTTGGCCAACGGCATGACGTGGCAGTGATACTGGTGCACGCCGAACGGTTCGGCGTCGAACTCGTAGACGAAGCGCTCGCCGGGCTGGATGACCTCATAGACGCCGTCCATGCCGGCCGGGTGGACACCGTGGAAGTGCATGGTGTGCGGGTGGGCGCTGGCGTTGGTGAAATTGAGGCGCAGGCGGTCGCCTTCGCGGGCGCGGATGGTCGGGCCCGGGATGCGGCCGTTGTAGGTCCACGCCGGGAAAAAGAGGCCCGGCGCCACCTCCACGTCCTTGTCGCTGGCGATGAAGTCGTACTCGCGCAGCGTCCGGCCGTCCGCGGCTGTGCTCACGCGGTCACCCCAGTTGAAATCGGTCAGGATATCCGTGGGGTTGAAGCCGTTGCGCGCGTGGTCCACTTCGCCGACGACGCCGGGCATGGCAATGCCGCCGTGGTGGCTGTGGTCAGCGCCGTCAGCGCCGGTCTGCGCCGCCGCGCCGCGCCCGGCCGCCAATGCGGCCGCGCCGGCGGCCAGGCCCAGCGTGCCGAGCGCGCCAGCCTTGAGAAAGTGGCGCCGGGAATAAGAGTCTTTGGGCGTCATCGTACGGCCTCCTTTGCAGAATCAACCGGGTTGGTCCCCAACACTTCCACAAGGCCCAGCCCGCCGTTGACGCGCACACGGTCGCCGGTCTTGAGGCGCAGGGTGGCGTCGCCGCAGCCGACGACGGCCGGCAGGCCCAGCTCGCGGGCCACGATGGCGGCATGCGAGAGCGGCGCGCCCACGTCGGTGACCACGGCGGCGGCGCGCGGGAACAGCGGCGTCCAACCGACGTTGGTGCTCACGGTCACCAGGATTTCGCCGGGCTGCAGCGCCGCGCCCTCCTCCATCGCCAGCAGGACGCGCACCGGGCCTTCCACCACGCCGGCCGCGCCTGGAAAGCCGCGCACGGCGGCTGCTGAGGCGGCTCCCGACTCACCGCTCGCCTCTGACGGCGGCGCCGGGTGCGCGTCGAAGAAATCGCTGCGGCGGGCGGGATCGGCCGCCCAACGGACGGGGTCGAAGCGCCCGGAGATCAAGGCCGGGTAGGGCGGCAGGGCGCTGTAGCGGGCGTGCGTGGCGCGCCGCGCCGGGATAAACGCCGCGCTCGACCGGTCGCCGCCCAGCACGGCGAGCAGCTCGGCGTGGGCCAGGAAGAAGACGCCGTCGCCCAGGCCGGTCAGCGCGCCGGCCCGCAGCGCGAAGGCGCGCAGCAGCCCGAAGAGGCGGATGACCTCGGAGCGGATGGCCTCGCGCCCGCGGGCGGCCTCGGCGGCGGCCGCCAGCCGGCGTTCCGTCGAGCGGGCCAGACGCGGATGGCGGGCCGTGAAGCGGCCCCAGGCGGCGGCGCGGGCCTCAGTCTGCCGCTGCAGCAGCCCGTCCACAGACGCGTCCGCCAGGCCGGCCAACTGCTGTTCGATCCAGCCCGGGTCCTCGGCCGGCCGGGGCAATGACACTTCGAACTCGTGCGGCCCGCGGTGGCCGTACCGCGCCGCATACTCCGCGCGGCTCAGCGCGCCGCGCGCCACCTGGGCCAAGCCCAGCAGCGGGCCCAGGCTGGCCAACTGCGCGCCGTCCGTGTTTAGACCCGTCATCAGCGTGTTGGCGTCCACCTCGCCGACGAGGCGCCTCAGGTCGTGCCGCAGGCCGCGGGCCGTGTTCTCGTAGCGGCTGGTGCCGGCCTGCAGCATCTGGCAGGCCTGGCGCAACAACGGCGCCAGCGCGCCCGTCCACAGCTCCGCCAGCGCCGGCAAGGTGGCGGCCGCCGCGACCCGCGCGCGCAGGTCGGCGACGCGGGCCGGGACCGCGGCCGTGAACGCGGCCAGCTGCTGCTGGTTGCGCCGCACGCGGCTCTTGGCGCGCACACCCACCGGGATCAGGTAGGCCAGCGTCCGCCAGCGCGGCAGCGGCAGGATCGGGACCGTGACGTGCTCGGGCAGCCGGCCGAAGAACTCCTCGCTCTCGTAATTGAGGCGCGCCCGGCTCACCCCCAGCGCGGCGGCGACCGAAGCCAGGGCGCTCAGGTTCATGTAAAAGCGCCCGCCGAGATTGCCCATGGCCGGGAGATTGCCCGGAAACTGAAACGGGATCGTCTCTTCGAAATAGATTTGCAGCAGGGACCAGGTCAGCGGCGTCATCACGTCCGGCACCGCCTCGCCGAAATTGGCGTTGGTCCACAGGTAGTCGCCGCTCAGGCTGTCGTTCCACTCGCCGGTGGCCGGGTTGTGGGCGCGCAGGGTCGTGATCGGGCGCGCCTGGAGCAGGTGCAGGCGGCCCTCGGCGACGGCCCACTCGATATCCTGCGGCCCGCCCAGGTCGGCTTCCAGACGCGCCGCCAGGCGAAAGAGCGCGGGCGCCCAGCGTCTGAGTTCGGCCGGGCCGCTGTACCGGCCGCCCGGCTGCGCGAGGGTGAAGGCCGCGGCGTTTTGTTCGCCCGCGACCAGGGCCTCGCCCAGCCCGTGGATGTAGTTGCCGACCATGGCCGCGCGGCTGCCGGTGACCGGATCAGCCGTGAACAGGACGCCGGCCAGTTGGGCGCGCACCAGGCGCTGCACGACGACGGCCATTTCCTGATCGGCGGCGACGGCCTGGGCCTGGCTGTAGGCGCTGACCCGGGCCGAGCGCCGGGAGCGCCGCACCGTCGCGATGGCACGGTGAACCTCGGCGTCGGCGCTCACATCCAGCACGGTCTCGAACTCTCCAGCAAAAGAGGCGTGAGCTGAGTCTTCGTTGAGCGCCGACGAGCGCACGGCGAAGGCGTGGCGGCCAGGATGGTCGTGGCCGTTGGCGCGGCCGCGCAGGGCGGTCAATTGCGCGCGGGCCTGGGCCCAGGCCGTCTCGGTCAGGTCGTCGCCGTTGAAGGCTTCGGGCGCGATGACGAAGCCCGCCGGCACCGGGTACCCGGCCTGCAGGAGGCGAGCCAAAGTGCGGGCCTTGCCGCCGGCGGCCTCCCCCGATTCAATGGGCAGCGTTTCCAGTGTGTAGATCATGACGGTTCCTTCCGGGCTGTCCTTAATGGCCTGTCACAGGCGGCAGCAAGGCGCCCGTGGTGCGCATGTAAGCGCGATACTGCTCGCCGAAGGTCGCGATCATCAGCGCCTCCTCAAACCGGATGCGCGCGGCCACCTCCAGCGCGGTCAGCCCGAGCCATAGCACGCCGATCAGCGCGTTGGCGGAGATGAGCAGCGTCGAACCCAGGATGAGCAGGAAGCCGGTGTAGATCGGGTGCCGCACCCAGCGGTAGGGTCCGTGGGTGACCAGGGTCTGGTCTTTCAGCAGGCGGGGCGTGTCGCTCCAGTTGTGGTCCAGGGCCGTGTGCGCCCAGTGGAGCAGGGCGAAGCCGGCCAGCGCCACGCCCAGGCCCGCCCAGCGCAGCCAGGCCGGCAGGGGCAGGGACGCCCAGGCGAGCCAGCTCGGCGCGACGGCGTAGACGACCACGGCCGCGAAGGCTGGCAGGCTGAGCAGGTCGGCGATCTGCGCGGCCCGGCTGCGTTCGCGTTGTTTGACGGTGTCCGTAGCGGGGCGGCCGTACTTGCGCGTGCAGTAGCCGCGGTAAGCCGCGAAGGCCAGCAACAGGGCTGGGAGAAGGAGGCGGAAGATGAGGGGAGTGTCCATGGTCTGTTCCAGTAAAGCCTATAAATATGACCGTAATACTCTTGATAATTTTCTGTCGCTGAGCCGGAGCGTTGTCAAAATGACCTCTTTAGTGAAAGGCGGGAGGCTTCAGGCCCAGCCCAACAAGCGGGCGAGCGAGGCAGTGAGGAAACACACGGCGAAAGCGATGGCCAGCGGCCCGAGGGCGCCCAGGGTCGTCCACTTCAGGCTGCGCGTCTCCTTCCACATCGTCATGATCGTGGTGGCGCACGGGTTGTGCAGGAGCGAGAACAGCATCAGGTTGACGGCCGTCAGCATCGTCCAGCCGTGCTGGCCGATCAGCAGGGCGCGCAGCTCGGTGAAGCCCGGCGTATCCGTCATCATGCCCACGCCCAGGTACACCATCAGCATCGTCGGTACCACGATCTCGTTGGCCGGGATGGCGATGATGTAAGCGAGCAGGATGACGCCGTCCAGGCCGATGGCCAGGCCGAGCGGGTTCAGGAAGTCGGCCACGTGCCAGGCCAGCGATTGGTCGCCGACGACGATATTGCCCAGCAGCCAGATCGCGGCGCCGGCCGGGGCGGCCGTCTGGATCGCGCGCCACAGCACGAAGATGGTCCGGTCGATGAGCGACGTGTACAGGATCTGCTTCAAGTTCGGCCGGCGGAAGGGCGGCAGCTCGAGCGAGAACGCCGACGCCTCGCCGCGCAGCAAGGTGCGCGAGAGCAGGGCCGAGACCGCCAGCGTGAACAGCACGCCGACGAGGACGACCATCACCACTGAGCCGGCGGCGGCCACCGACGCCAGCGCCGGCGGGAACGAGGCCGCCACAAACACAGTCGCCAGCATGATCAGGGTCGGGAAGCGGCCGTTGCACGGCACGAAGTTGTTGGTCAGGATGGCGATCAGGCGCTCGCGCGGGCTGTCGATGACGCGGGTGGCGATGATGCCGGCCGCGTTGCACCCGAAGCCCATCGTCATGGTCAGCGACTGCTTGCCGTGCGCGCCGGCCTTCTTGAAGAGCCAGTCCAGGTTAAAGGCCACGCGCGGCAGGTAGCCCAGGTCCTCCAGGAACGTGAAGCACGGGAAGAAGATCGCCATCGGCGGGAGCATGACGCTCACCACCCAGGCCAGGCCGCGCCAGACGCCGTGCCAGACGAAGCCGGTCAGCCACCAGGGCGCGCCCAGCGCCGTGAAGAGCGCGGCGGCCTGGTCCTCGAACCAGAAGAGCGCGTCGGCGATCAGGGCCGAGGGGACGTTGGCGCCGGTGATGGTAAGCCAGAAGACGACGGCCAGGATCAGGAGCATGATCGGCAAGCCGAAAATGGGCGAGGTCACCAGCCGGTCCAGCAGGCCGTCCCAGTCGCGGCGCCGTTCCCCGGCGGGGTGGACGGCGCGCCGGGCCACGCCCTCCGCCTCGGCGTAGAGCGACTGGACGAGCTGATCCCGGAAGTTCTCGGGCAGGGCCTGGCGCAAAGCCTCGGCGCGGGCCAGGAGGGCGTCCGCGCCGGTCGGGGCGGGCTGGGTCGTCATTGGGCACCTTCCACGGCCATCTTGCGGCTGAAGCGGCGCACGGCCTCGCGCTGGCGCTGGGCGATGTCGTTCAATTCGCCGTTGAGCAGGGCCTGGCGGATGCGCTGGTCGCCGTCCAGCAGGCGCAGCGCCACCCAACGCGGATTGGGCAGGCCGGGGGCGGCGGCTTCGATCAGAGGCAGCAGTTCCTGCAGGGCGGACTCCAGCGCGCTGTGGGCGGCCACGCGGCGGGGCGCCACCGCCACCCGGCCGCCGGCCACGTCGGCGACGGCGGTCAGCAGATCGCCCAGCCCCTCGCCGGAGCGGGCCGCCGTCCCGACCACGGGCACGCCCAGCTCGCGGGCCAGCTGACGCGTGTCGACGCTCAGCCCTTTGCGGCGGGCCTCGTCCAGCAGGTTGACGCACACGACCACGCGGTCGCTGATCTCCAGGACCTGCAGCACCAGGTTGAGGTTGCGCTCCAGGCAAGTGGCGTCGGTGACCACCAGGGTGCAGTCCGGCTGGCCGAAGAGGATGAAGTTGCGCGCGATCTCCTCATCCTGCGAGGCCGAAAGCAGCGAGTAGGTGCCGGGCAGGTCCACCAGCTTGTAGCGCTTGCCCTGGAACTGGTAGCCACCCTCGGCGCGCGTGACGGTCTTGCCCGGCCAGTTGCCGGTGTGCTGCTTGAGGCCGGTGAGCGCGTTGAAGACCGTGCTTTTGCCGGTGTTGGGGTTGCCGGCCAGCGCCACCAGATGGTCAAAGGCGCTGACGTCCAGGCCCATCTGGGCCAGGGCGGTGTTGGCCGGGCAGGTTTCACAATCGGCGGACATGCTTACACCTCATCCGAAATCAAGATCTGGTCGGCCTGTTCGCGGCGCAGGGCGATCAACGTGCCGCGCACGCGGTAGGCCATCGGGTCCCCGAACAGACTGGGCAGTTCAGCCGTCACCGGCACGCCCGGCGTCAGGCCCAGGTCCAGCAGGCGGCGGCGTGTGAAGCCCTGCAGGCCAGCGTCGAGCGCGCGCACCACGGCGCGTTCGCCCTGCTTGAGCCCAGTCAGGCGGCGGGCCGTCGGCGTCCCGGTGACGGGCTCCGGCGCGACGAAAATATTGGCGGCCACCAGCGGCGCCAGGGCGAAGGTCTTGCGCCCGTCCGAGAGCGTCAGGCGCTGCGGCGCCGACTCCAGCACGCGCAGGGTCTGGCCAGGGCGCAGGCCCTCGGCCGCGATTTGAGCGAAGAGCGCGGCCGGCTCGTCCTCCAGGTGGACGATGCGGGCCGGCGTGTCCAAGGGCCAGTCGGTGAGCGGCCGTGATTCCACGCGCTCAATCTGGCCGCGCGCCGTCGGGATCGGGTCGCCGTGCGGGTCGGTGGCCGGGTAGCCCAGCGCCGCGTCCAGGGCGCCCAGGGACTCGACGTCGCGGCTGTGCTCGCGGCGCTCGGCCTCGTAGTGGACGTCGGCCAGCGGCATGCGCGCCTCGTCCACCAAGTAACGCTCCCACAGGCGGTGGGCGCGCACCACAGCGACCGCGATCTGCTCGCCGTCCAGCGTGAGATGCAGGCCGTCTTCGGCCACGCGCAGCAGGCCCTGCGCCTCGAGGGCGCCCACCAGCCGCACGGCGCCGGCCAGCGTGAGGTGCAGCGCCCCGGCCAGCGATTGCAGGGTGGCCGCCTGGCCGCGCCAGGCGCAGGCGTGCAAGTGCTTGAGGGCGTCCTCAGTCTGGATGCGGCGCCGGTTGGCGCGGAAGCGCCGGCCCAGGGCCAGCAGGCCGAAGCGCGGGGCGAACACGGCGGCGCCCAAGGCGGCCAGGCCGACGATCAGCAGCGGAATGTTCATAGACAGACTTACCCCAGCGTGAACGTGGCCGCCGCGAAGAAGGCCAGGAAAGCGATGTTGAAGGCGGCGCCCTCCAGGCGCCGCGCCAGGGCCGGCACCAGCCGCCGCAGCAGCAGCCAGGCCAGCAGCGTCGTCAGCGGATTGACCAGGGCCATCCAGATCGGGAAGCGCGTGCCGCCCAGGAAGACGGCGGCCGAGAACCACAGCGAGGCCGCCAGCAAGGCGGCCAGCAGCACGCCGTAGCTGATGGCCATCACCTGGCGGAGGCGCCGGTACATCCCGAGGAGCACGGTCTGCGCGTCAGGGCCGAGGCGGTCCAACGCCTGGACGTACTCGCCCAGGTAGATGAATGAGCCGTGGATGAAAGGCGCCAGGATGAAGCCCAGGCCGAAGAGCAGCACCGGCGGCCAGACCGCCCAGGGCCCGGCCGGCGCCAGGCCGGAGTACAGCAGCCACAAGCTGGCCAGGAGCAGCGGGGTGGCGAAGACGCCCAGCAAGCCGCCCCACATCAGGCGCGGCCAGGAGAGCTCGGCCATGCGCTCGGTGCCGGACAGCAGCTTGGCGTGCGGCTGCAGGTTGGGGTGCCGAGCCAACTCGGCGCGGCCGGCCAGCAGCAGCACGTCGCCGAGGGCGTAAACGAGGGCGCCCAGCATGGCGGCCAGGCCCGCAACTTGAGGTGTCGTCCAGGTCATAGTCCACATAGCGGCGCCGGCCTTCTACCAGATACCGGGCAGGAGGCGGAAGCGCACCGCGCCGGCATAGTCTTGGTACCCCGGCAGCTCGGCGCGCAGGGTGCGGTCCTCCAGCGCCGTGCGCACGACCATCAGGCCGGCCGCCAGGACGCCGGGGAGGAACGCCCACAGCGAGCCCAGCAGCAGCGGCGAGATCAAGGATTGCAGGATGGCGCCGACGTAGCCGGGGTGGCGCACGAACCGGTACGGCCCGGTGGTGCAGACCCGGTGGCCCTGGTCCGCCTGGACGCGCACCACCGTGGCGAAGTAGGCGTTGGACGCCATCGCCCAGCTGAAGAGCGCGAAGCCGAGCGTGTAGCCCGCCGCCCCGGCCAGGTGCACGCCCACGGACAGCGGCGCGGTCCAGCCGAAGCGCGCGTCCAGGCCGGCCACGATCAAACCGGCCAGGCCGGCCACCGCCCACAGCCCGCCGACGACGCGGTCCCAGCCCTTCTGGCCTTCGGCCTCGGCGCGGCGCGCGATGGTCTCCGGGCTGATCCGGAACATGACCACGGCGTTGACGGCGATCATGACCAGGTAGAGGCCGAGCAGCACCCACGCCCAGGGCCAGTCCAGGCGGCCAGCGGGCAGGAACAAGAGCAGCGTGTACACGAGGAACAGCAGGCCGATCTGGGTCAGGCGTTTGCGGATGCCGGCCTTGAGGGCTGGGGTCCAGGTGGAGGGCATGGAAGTCTGGGTGGTCATCGGGTCCTCCGGAAGGCTATTGAGGCTCCACGAAAATCTTGTCGGTAACGCTGCGGCCCAGGGCGTGGGTGCGCGCGCCGACGACGACGTGCAGCGGGCCGTCGAAGGGCGCGCGATCGGCGACCTGCACGATGGCGTTCAGGGTGACGCCCAACTCGGCCAGGTAACGCAGGAAGGCCGGGTCATCGTCGCGCACGCGCGCCACGCGCACCGTCTCGCCGGGCTGGCTGCTGGTCAGCGGGCGGCGGCTGGCCTCGGCCACGGTGCCGTCCTTGGCCGGGATCGGGTCACCATGCGGGTCGGTGGTGGGGTCGCCCAGCAGCGCCGCGATCTTGTCTTCAAATTCTTCCGAGATGACGTGCTCCAGCTTCTCGGCCTCGGCGTCCACGCGGTCCCATTCATAGCCGAGCGCCTGGGCCAGATACAGCTCAATCAGGCGGTGGTGGCGGATCACCTCCAGCGCGATCTGGCGGCCGGCCGGGGTGAGGCCGACGCCGCGGTGCCGCTCGTAGTTCACCAGCCGGGGCCGGGCCTTGGCCAGCTTCTGGACCATGCCGGTGACCGAGGCCGGCCGGACGTCCAGGTGCACGGCCAGCAGGGACGTGGTCACCAGGCCGAAATCCTCTTCCAGTTCGTAGATGGCCTTCAGGTAATCCTCAACAGAGTGTGAGAGCATAGATCAACCCTAATTTAGCCTTGCCTAAATATTGTCCAAGTATATGGCTAATACAGCGGCGGTGTCAAGGGGGCCTTGGACGGAGGCCGGCGGCGGGAGGTATAATGCGGGCCCACGATGTTGACACTGACCCTCGCGCAGTGGCGGGCGCTCACTGACCACCTGAGCCGGTGCCTGCCGGAGGAGGCTTGCGGGCTGCTGGGCGGCCAAACCGGCGTGGTGCACGCGGTTTACCCGGTGGAGAACCGGCTGCACAGCCCGGTGGCCTATGAGATGGACCCGGCCCGGCAGATCGAGGCGATGATGGCGATCGAAGAAGCCGGCGGCGAGATCACGGGCATTTTCCATTCGCACCCGGCCGGCCCGGCGGAGCCTTCACCGACCGATATCGCCCAGGCCTACTACCCGGACTCGCTTTACCTCATCTGCGCGCCGGACCCCACCGGAGCCTGGCGCGGCCGGGCCTTCCGAATCGCGGCCGGCCGCGTGGCCGAAGTGCCGGTGGCGATTGGTGAGTGACTTTGGGCCGCGGGCGGGGTTATAGACTTACGGTTCTAGCGCGCGTCATTCTGGAAGGAAGCTATGCAGCTCTTGTGGTTAGCGGCCGCCCTGGTCGGCGGTTATCTTGTGGGCTCTTTCCCGTCGGGCGTGGTCTATGTGAAGCTCTTCACGGGCAAGGACGTGCGCCAGGTGGGGAGCGGGCGGACGGGCGGCACCAACGCCATGCGCGCCGCCGGTTTCTGGGCCGGCCTGCTGACGGCGGTCTCCGATGTCTTCAAGGCCACGCTGGCGGTCTGGTTGGCGCAGTGGTTGCTGCCGGCCGATGTGCGCCCGTGGGGCATGGTGCTGGCCGGCCTGGGCGCCATCCTGGGGCACAACTACTCGGTGTTTCTGGGGTTCAAGGGCGGGGCGGGCGGCGCCACGTGCGTCGGCGGCGCCATCGCCATGTGGCCGTGGATCGCGCCCATCGCGCTGCTGGAGGGCGCGCTGCTGTTGTATTTCGTCGGTTACGCGTCCGTGGCCACGATCATGGCCGCCCTGACCGTGACCGGGGTCTTCGCGTATCTGGCCTATCTGGGCGCGCTGAGCTGGACGTTCGTGTGGTACGGCGTGGGCTCAGTGGTGCTGCTGGCCTGGGCGCTGCGCCCGAACTTCGCGCGTCTGGTGCGCGGCGAGGAGCGCCTGGTGGGCCTGCGCGCCAAGCGCAAACTGCAGCGCGAGGCGCAGCGCTGAGGTTACGGCGCCGCGAACAGGCCCACTAATTCAGCCTGCGCCAGGATGTGGCCGTCCATGGCCGCCAGCAACGCTTCTTTGCTGGCGCCGGATTCCAGCGTGAGCCGGGTGTCAAGGGCATACAGCCGGAAAGAGTAGTGGTGCGCCGGTCCGGCGGGCGGGCACGGTCCGGCGTAGCCTTTGAGCCGGCCGCTGTTGCGCCCGTGCTGGCTGCCATCGGCCAGCGTGTTCTTCAGCGGCACAGCCGCCTCCAACGCCGCCGTTTCCGCCGGGATGTTGAACAGCAGCCAGTGGTCGTACACCTGGCCCACCACGGCGACCGCGTCCGGGTCGTCCATGATCAGCGCTAAGCTGACGGTGCCGGCCGGGACGCCGGACCACGCCAACGGCGGAGAGATGTTTTCGCCGGCGCAGGAGTAGCGCACCGGGATGTCCGCGTCCGCCGCGAACGCCGGACTGGTGAGCACAAACGGGGCCGGCGTGGCTGTGGCTGTCGGCGCGGCCGCCGTGGCGGTGGGTGGAGGCGGCGTGGCAGTGGGGGCCGCCGTCGGCGCCGCGGCGGGCGCCGCGCACGCCGTCAGGATAATCACCAGCAGGAGGGCGACGCCAGGGCTGGCAATCCGGTGCGGGCGCAGGCAGTGTGACATCGGCATCCCCTTTTCGGCGATGAGGGCTTGATTGAGTCCAGCGACTCTACCCAAACCCGCCGCGGGCCGTCAATCCGGCCGTACAAGGTCCGCGGCCGCACTCCCCTCAGGGCGCCAACCTCACGTCAAAGAACAGGTTCTCAATCGGGCTGGGCACGGTCCCCACGAGATCGGCGCGATAGGCCCAGGCACTGCTCCGATACGTGAGCGGCAGGGCCGGCACACTCTCAAACAGGCGCGCGTGCGCCTGGGCGTACAGGCTGAGGCGCACCTCCGGGTCGGGCTGGGCGCGCGCGGCCTGCAGCAGCTGCGCCAGCTCCTCGTCCGGCGGGATCGGCTGACCCTGGCGGTCGCTGTTGAAGGCGGCGTTCGCGCCGCAGAACAGCGGACACAGATACGCATCCGGATCGCCGTTCAGGCCGGCCCAGCCCAACAGGAAGAGATCGGCGCGCCCGGCCTGCACGTCCGGCAGCCAGACGGTCGTCCAGTCCGGTGATTCAACGGTGACCGAGATGCCGGCGGCGGCCAGATCGGCCTGCAGGGCGGCGCCCAGCCCGGCCGGGTCCGGCAGGTAGGGGCGCGCTTGGGGCGGCACATACAGGCGCGGCGTCTCCAGCGCGGCCCCGGCCTGGGCGGCCAGGCACTCGGTCCACAACGCCTGGGCGCGCGCCACGTCATGCGGCCGCGCCTCCAGCGGCGGCACATAGCCCCACGTCGCCGGCGGCTGCAGCACCTCAGCCGCCTGAGCGTCGCCGGGGAAGAAGTCGCGCGCGTACCGGTCCTTGGCGATGGCGTAGGCCACGGCCAGGCGGCAGCGGACATCGCCCCACGGCGCGCGCGCCTGGTTGAAGCCCAAGTACAGCACCTCCAGCGCCGGATCGAACTCCACGCGCAGCGTCGGCCACTGGTCCGCCAACCCGTAATGCGCCGCGTCCAGCCGCGCCAGGCCGTCCACCTCGCCGATCTGCAGCGCCGTCACGCGCTGGACGTCGTCGGCGATGGTCTTGAAGACGAGCAATTCGGGCTGAGCGGGCGCGCCCCAATAGGCCGGGTTGCGCGCCAGGGTCACAACACCTTCCGGCCGCCACGCCTCGAGCACAAACGGCCCGCTGCCGGCCGAGGCCGCGCCGGGGCCGCCAAAGCCCGGCTCCATCCACGCGGCCGGGCTGACGAGCGCGAAAGCGGGCATGGCCAGCGTGTTGAGCAGGGCCGCATCCGGCCGGCTGAGCGTCAGCGCCAGCGTGCTGGGGGTGGTGACGGTGACGGCCGCCAGCGCGCTGAGCGGCGCGCCGGCCTCGTCCGTCTCGCCCGCGAAGCCGCCGAACATCAGGCGCCAGAACGCGTAGCGGCCGGGCGGCGTGTGCGTGAACCAGCGTTCGACATTCTGGCGCGCGGCCTCGGCCGTGAGCGGCGTGCCGTCGCTGAACGTGACGCCGGCGCGGATCTGGAAGGTCCAGCTCAGGCCGTCGGCCGAGACCTGCCAGGCCTCGGCCAGCGCCGGCCGGACGCGCGTGGTGCCCGGCTCAAATGCCACCAGGCCCTCGTACAGGTGGCGCGTGATCAGCAGCGCGGCCTCGTCCTCGGCCTGGGCCGGGTCCAGGCTGCCCGGCGCCGTCGGCAGCGCCAGCGTAAAAGCGCGCGGTGCCGGCGGCGGCGTGGGGCTGGGAGCCGGCGGCAGAGTCGGGTCGACGGGGGCGGGCGAGGCTGCCGGCGCGGTGGTAGACGCGGCCGCTGACGCGGCCGGCGTGGGGCTGGCCGCCTCCGGGGCGGGGGCTGGGCTCGCGCAGGCGGCCAGGAGGCCGGCCAGGACGGTGACGGTCAGGAGCAGGGTGGGGAGTTTAGACGACACGATGCTCAACCAATTCTGGCGCTCGACGGGGCCACAGTATAACCGACACGAAAACGGCCAGGCGACGCGCCCGGCCGTGGAGAAGCAGGTTCGCTGCCGCGCTCAGGGCACCACGTCCCAGCGTTCGGCGTTCCAGTTCAGGCCGCTGTAAAAGCCGAACGGCCCGGGCTGGAAGCGCGGCGTGAAGGCGTAGACGCTGGCGCGCGCGTATAACATGACCACGTAGGCCTGATCGTAGAGATACTGCTGCAGCGCGTCCAGGGCGACCTTGCGCGCTGCCGGGTCGGCGGTGGCGTTGACGGCCGCCAGCCGTTCCACCAGGGCCGGATCGCAGAGGTGGTAGTTGTTGGTGCCGATCGGGTTGGCGGCGCTGGGGATGTTGCAGTCCCAGTCGCCGGCGGCCGGGTAGGGGTCCGGGAAGAAGCCGGTGGTGTAGCCGGCCATGTCGAACCGGCCGGTCGGCAGCACGCCGCCGTCGGAGTAGTTGGCCAGGAAGGCGCCGGCCGGGCTGTGGATGGGCCGGAAGTCCACGCCGATCTGGGCCAGGCTGGCGCGGGCGGCCAGGGCCAGGTCCACGCGCAGGGGCTTGTCGGTGGTCTCGAAGCTGAAAGACAGCGGCGTCTCGACGCCCGCGCACAGGCCTTCACGGATGCCGTCGCCGTCCTTGTCCGTGTAGCCGGCCGCGTCCAGCAGCGCCCGCGCCCGCGTCGGGTCGTACGGCTCGGGCTGCAGGGTGGTGTTGGTCCAGGCCGAGTTGGGCCAGGGGCTGGCCGGCACCGTCACGCGTTCGTCCAGGAGACGCGCCACCATCCCGACGCGGTCGAGGCCGAAGACGATGGCCTGGCGCACGCGCCCATCCTGGAAGGGGCAGAAACCGTCCCGGTCGCTGCGGCTGTAGTCGAAGCCGGCGACGCCGGCCGTCGTGCCCAGGTTGAAGAAGTAGTGCTCAAAGTCGGCGCGCGGCACGACCACGCTGCGGAACTGGCCGGAGCCCTCCAGCGCTCTCAGGGCGGCCAGGTCGGCCTCGGAGAAATCCGGATACCAGTCGACGGCGCCGGTCTGCAGGGCGGCCAGGGCGGCTTCGGGCGTCGGCATAAACTGGAGCGTGATCTGTTCCAGCTTGGGCCGCCCGCCATAGAAGCGCTCGTTGGGCACCAGCGTCAGGTGGTCGCCCGTCCGCCACTCCGTGACGACGAACGGCCCGGAGACGATGTTGGGCTGGCGGATGTAGGGGTTGCTCTCCAGGGCCGTCTTGCCGGTGAGCACATGCGCGGGCAGGATGGCGCCGGCGTTGTCAGGCCCCTGGCTGAACAGGGTTGGCCAGGCGGGGTTGAGCTCCTGGAACGTGAGGACGACCGTGGTCGCGTCCGGCGTCTCCACGCTGGCGATGGTCTCATACGGGGCGCGCTGCAGGACGAGGCTCGTATCGGACATGATCACGTCGTACGTGAATTTCACGTCGGCCGAGGTCAGCGGCTCGCCGTCTGACCAGACCAGGCCGGGCTTGAGCTTCCAGGTGATGGTCAACCCGTCCGCCGAGATGCCGCCGTTGGCGGTGGACGGCACCTCGGCCGCCAGCTCCGGCACGTAGTTGCCGTGCTCGTCCCATTCGGCCAGCCCCACCAGGGTCAGCTGCGCGAGCGCCAGCGCGGACGGCATGATCGTGAAGTACGGCGTCAGCTTGTCCGGCTCCTGCGGCCAGGCGCCGATGACGGTCTTGGGGCCGGCGGCCGGGACGGCGGTGGGCGGCAGCGCCGGGGTGACGTCCTGGGCGGCCGGCGTGGCGCCGTCGGCGGGCGGGTTGGCGGGCGTGAGCGTGGTGGGCGCGGGCTGCGCGCAGGCGGCCAGGGCGAGGGCAGCGCTGACCAGGCCGCTGATCAGCCGGTACAGGCGGGCGGGACGATGCATGCGGATCTCCTCTGCGAGAGGTGGGCAAGCCGGCGGGCGCCGCCGGGGCGGAGGCGCTGAGGCGGCGCGGCGCGGGAAGGCAGCCCGCGGTGAGGGCGATGGGGGGACCGGTCAGCGGCGGAAGGTGGGGCGGTCCGCCGACCACCGGCCGACAGCCCCAGGCGGCGGCGGCACATAGCGCCGCCCAGTATACCCGAGGCGCGCGGCCGCGCTCAGGCTTTGACTTTGACGCCGCTCTGGGCCAGGCGCGGGTCGAGGGCGTCGCGCAGGCCGTCGCCGAGCAGGTTAAAGCCCAGCACGGTGAGCATGATGGCGATGCCGGGGAAGAAGACCAGGTGCGGGGCCGTGAAGACCTGGTTGCGCTCGGCGCCCAGCATGGAGCCCCACTCCGGGGTGGGCGGCTGCGCGCCCAGGCCGATGAAGGACAGGGCGGCGGCCTCCAGGATGGCCGAGGCGATGCCGAGCGTGGCCTGGACGATCAAGGGCGTGATGGCGTTGGGCAGGATGCGCTGGAAGAGGATGTGCGCGTCGGACGCGCCCAGCGCCCGCGCCGCCGAGACGAAATCCTGCTCGCGGATGGACAGGACGCTGGCGCGCACCACGCGCGCGTAGGCCGGGATCGACACGAGGCTGATGGCGATCAGGGCGTTCTGCAGGCCCGGTCCGAGCATGGACACGATGGCGATGGCCAGGATCAGCTGCGGGAAGGCCAGGACCACGTCCATCAGGCGCATGAGGATGTTGTCGGTCCAGCCGCCCAGGTAGCCGGCCACCGCGCCGAGCACGGTGCCGATGACGATCGAAGCCGAGACCGTGGTCAGGCCGATAAACAGCGACACCTGGGTGCCATAGACGATGCGGCTGAAGAAGTCGCGCACGTTGCCGTCGGTGCCGAGCAGGTGCTGCGGCCGGTCCAGCGGGCAGCCCAAGGCGTGGATGCACGGCGCCTCGCGCTTCTTGACGTCTTCGATCCCGATCAGCGGCAGCTCCGGGTCATAGGGCGCGATGACGGGCGCGAACACGGCCACCAGCGTCAGGAACCCCAGGATGACCAGGCCCAGCACGGCCGAGCGGCGCCGAAACAGCCGGCGCAGCGCCAGGCGCGGCAAGCTCATCGATTCGACGGACAGCCGCTCGGAGTCCAGCGCCGCCGGAGAGGGGACAGCCACATCAGCCAAAGTCGATACCTCGGACCGGCGGCCGCTCAGGCCAGCCGGATGCGCGGATCCAGGAACCCGTACGTCAGGTCGGTCAGCAGGTTGATCACCACAAAGGCGAAGGCGACCACCAGCGTGAAGCCCTGCACGATCACGTAGTCGCGGGCGGTGATGGCCTCGTACAGGATGCGGCCCATGCCGGGCAGGGCGAAGATGCTCTCGGTCAGCACCGCGCCGCTGAGCAGACTGCCGAATGACAGGCCGATGACGGTGACCAGCGGCAGCAGCGCGTTGCGCAGCGCGTGATGCATGACCACGGTCCACTCGCGCGCGCCCTTGGCGCGGGCCGTGCGCACGTAGTCTTGCCCGAGCACCTCCAGCATGCTGGAGCGCGTGATGCGCGCGATGAGGGCCATGGGGATGGTGCCGAGCGCCAGCGCCGGCAGGATCAGGTGGCGCAGGACGTCGGTCAGCAGTTCCAGGTTGCCCGTGACGAGGGCGTTGAGGATATACAAGTTCGAGAAAAACTCGAGCCCGGCCTTCACCAGGCCTTCCGGCTGGGCCGCCCAGCCGGCATAGAGCGGGTCCACGGTCAGCCCGGCCGTCAGCCGGCCGGAGGGCGGCAGCCAGAGCGCGGTGCCTTTTAACGTGATCGAGAACAGGTAGGCCAGCATCAGGCCCAGCCAGAAGACCGGCATGGAGACGCCGATGTTGGCGCCGATCATGGTGGCGACGTCGGCGGCGGAGTTGTGGCGCACCGCCGACAGGATGCCGAGCGGCACGCCGATCAGCGTGGCGAAGAGCATGGCGGCCAGGCTGAGTTCCACCGTCATCGGCAGGCGCTCGATCAGCAATTGGGTGACCGGGCGGTTGAGGCGGATGGAGTTGCCCAGATCGCCGCGGGCAATTTCCTGGAGGTAGACCGCGAACTGCTCGGGGATGGACTTGTCCAGCCCGTGCCGCTCCATGAAGGCGTCGCAGATGGCGTCGGTGGCGCGCTCGCCGAGCACGGCCCGGCAGGGATCGCCGGGCAGCAGCCGCGCCAGGGCGAAGGTGGCGAACAGGATCCCGAGCAGGACAGGGATAGAGACGAAGACGCGCTGGAGAATGTAACGATACATAGGCGCCTGACTGACCGGCCGCCGGTCAGACCTCACCCGGCGGGTCTGACCGGCGGCGAGACCGGGCCGCCCCGGCGAACGGAGCGGCCCGGTCAGGGTAGCGGAGGTAGGTTATTCCGGCGGCGCGTTCAGGAACTTGCCGAACAGGCCGGACCAGTAGGTGAAGGAGCCGTCGCGCCCGGTGTGCAGCGGGTGGGCGGCGTCCCACTGGACGACGTACGACAGGACGACGTCGTTGGCGTCCAGGTCGGCGCCGTTGTGGAACTTGACGCCCTGGCGCAGCGTGAACGTCCACTCGGTCAGGTCGGCGTTGGCCGACCAGTCGGTGGCCAGGGCCGCGATCGGCTTGCCGGTGCCGACTTCGAAGGCCAGCAGGGATTCCATGACCTGCTCCCCGGCGCGCAGCGCCTCGCCGTCGGACTCGTCGGCCAGGTACAGGCCGGACGGCTCGCCGTTCTGCAGCCAGATGAAGGTGTCGCGCCCGCCCGGGTTCATGCGCCCGAACTGCTCGGCGCCGAAGTCGGAGGCGTACCCGCCCTCGACGTCGGCCTTGTAGGCCGCGCCGTTGGCGCCGTGGGCGATCGGGATCATGGGCACATGCTGCTTGAGCAGCTCGTTGACCGTCACGTAGAACGGATAGCGGTCGGCGGCCTCGGCGCGGGAAGCGCCGTCCTTGAGGGCGGCCCAGATGTCCGGGAAGCCTTCGCCGAACTGGGCGGAGGCGCCTTCGCCGAAGTGGTAATCCAGGAAGTTGGTGGCGTCCGGATAGTCCGCGCCCCAACCCAGCAGGTGGAAGCCGTTGATCTCGCCGCGGTCGGCCGCGTCGATGTAGGCGCCGGACTCCATCACCACGATCTCGGCCTCGACGCCGATGGCGGCCAGCTGGGCCTGGATGTCCTGGGCCACGACGCCCGGGTTGGGCAGGTAGCCGCGCACCACGTCACGGTAGGTGATGGTGGTCTTGAAGCCGGGCAGCACGCCCTCGGCCTCGAGCATGGCCTTGGCCTCGTCCGGGTTGTACTCGTACCAATCGACCTCTTGGGTGAAGCCGAAGATGGACGGCGGCATGAACTGCGAGGCCACCTGCGAGCCGGCCGGGTAGAAGTTGTCCACCAGGCGCTGGCGGTCGATGGCCATGGCGAACGCCTGCCGGACCTTCTCGTTGTCGAAGGGCGGGTAGGTGTTGTTCATGCCGAGGTAGAAGATGTTCGTGCCGCCGCGCAGCTTGAGCTGCAGGTTGGCGTCGCCCTCGATGACGGCGAAGTCATCCGGGCCGGGGTTGTCGATGCCGTCCACGGTGCCGGACTGCAGTTCCAGCAGGCGCTGGGCGCTTTCCGCGCTCCACTTGAAGACCACGGTCTCGGGGATGCCGGCCGTGCCCCAGTAGCCGTCGAAGCGCTTGAACACGATCTGGTTGCCGCGGTCCCACGAGTCCAGCCTGTACGGGCCGGTGCCGTTGGGCTTCTCGATCAGGTCGCCGGTGCCGCCGGTGGACTCCAGGTAGGCGGAGTCATTGATGGAGAAGGCGGAGAAGGCCACCTTGGCCGGGAAGGCCACGTCCGACGAGCACAGCGAGAACTTGACGGTATAGGCGTCGACGGCCTCGATGGTCTTGAATTGGCCGCCGTAGTCGCAGTTGGGGGCCTCGTACTTCATCGGCTCGAAGGCCGGCATGGCGGCCGTCGGCTCAGGGGCCTGAGTGGGCTGCGGCTCCGCGGTCGGCGTGGCCGCTGGCGTGCAGGCCGCCAACACCAGGCTGGCGAGGGCCAGCCCGCTGAGGAGCCGGCCGAGCAGGGGTTGACGAGTCATGGGTCTCCTCCTAAGAGACGTTCGTGAGAAACGACGCTAGTGATGAATGTCAGGTGGAGGGCTAGGCGCTTGATCACCTTCTTTCTGGGAATCCCGCTAAGTTGGTGGGCCGGCCCGTGAGGGTTTGGGCAGTATAGAGGCGGAGGCGCAGACCGTCAACCCGCCGGCCCGGTCCGGGTCAGACCTGAGCATTGCCGTGCGGATCGAAGGCGTCGCGCAGGCCGTCCCCGACGAAATTGATGCTCAAGACCGTGAGCAGGATCAGCGTGCCCGGGAAAAACCACAGCCACGGGGCCTGCTCCAGGTACTGGTAGGCGCCATCCAGCATGTTGCCCCAGGTGGCCGTGGCGCCCTGCACGCCCAGGCCCAGGAAACTGACGTAGGCCTCGGAGATGATGGCGTTGGCAACGCCCAGGGTGGCGCTGACGATGAGCGGCGCGAGCGTGTTGGGCAGCAGGTGGGTGAAGATGATGCGGGCGTTGGAGACGCCCAGCGCCCGCGCGGCGGCGACATATTCGCGCTCGCGCAGGGAGAGCACGTTGGCGCGCACGATTCGGGCCAGGTACATCCACGAGGTCGCCCCGATGATGACGATAATCACCAGGACGCTCCCGGTCAGTTCCCGGCCGAACAGGTTGAAGCTGGGCAGGCCGGCGCCGAAGAAGCGCGCGCCGATGATGAGCAGGAACAGGCTGGGGATGTTGAGCATGGCCTCGGTGAAGCGCATCAGGGCGCTGTCCACCCAGCCGCCGTAGTAGGCGGCCACCGCGCCGATGACCGAGCCCAGCACCACCTCCATCAGGGCGGCGGCGATGCCGATGAGCAGCGAGATCTGGCCGCCGTAGATGGTGCGGGCGAAGATATCGCGCCCGATGACGTCGGTGCCGAACCAGTGCTCGGCCGACGGCGGCTGGAGCTTCTGGCGGGTGTCGTTGCAGTTGGCCCAGGCTTCCCCGCTGAGCGTCTGCTGCAGCGGCGCGCAGTAGCCGCGCGCCCAGAGCAGGCCGCCGAAGGAAATGTAGAGCATCAGCAAGCCGAGCACGGCGCTGCCGAAAATGGCCATCCGGTGCCGGCGAAAGCGCCGCCAGGCCAACGCCATGGGCGAGAGCGGCGCGCTGGCCGAGGCCAGGGTCTCGGCCAGGTCGACAATGGCGGGCGGGCTGGCAGGGGGCATGGGCGGTCAGGCCAGGCGGATGCGCGGATCCAGGAAGGAGTAGAACACGTCGGTGATGATCTGGAAGACCACCACGGCCGCGGCGATCAGCATCAGGATGCCCATCAGCACGGGATAGTCGCTGCGCTCGGTGTGGTCGATGAACAGCCGGCCCATGCCCGGCCAGGCGAAGATGCGCTCGGTCACCACCGCGCCGGCCAGCAGGAAGGGCAAATCCAGGCCGATGATGGTGATGAAGGGCAGGGCCGCGTTCTGCAGGGCGTGCCGCCAGAGCGCCTGCGAGCGTGTCAGGCCCTTGGCGCGCGCCGTGCGGATGTAGTCCTGGTTGAGCACTTCCAGCATGCTCGAGCGCACGAAGCGGCTGTAGCCGGCGATGCTGATGATGGCGAGCGTGGCCACCGGCAGCACCAGGTGGCGGGCCAGCTCACCGGCCGTCTTGCCGACCGCCGGATCGAACATGCCCACCGTCGGCAGGTAGGGCAGGCCCCAGCGCTTGAAGTTGACGGCGAAGATGTACATCAGCGTCAGGGCCAGCCAGAAAACCGGCATGGAGAAGCCGATGAACGAGAAGGCCGTGATGACGTTGTCGGCCAGGGAATACTGGCGCGCGGCCGAGTAGATGCCGATGGCCAGCGAGGCCACGATGATGACGGCCTCGGCCGTCAGCATCAGCAGCAGCGTGTTGGGCAGGCGGTCGGCGATCATCTCCAGCACCGGCCGGCGCGTCACCAGCGAGTTGCCGAAGTCGCCGCGCAGGATGCCTTTCCGCTGGCCGGGCGTCTCCGGCACGCCGTCGCCGTCCATATCCAGCTTCATCCAGTCGTTGCCGATCAGCCAGACCAGGTACTGGACGTACATGGGCTGGTCCAGGCCCAGCATCCGGCGCAGGCGTTCCTTGTCCTCCTGGCGGGGCGGGGTCCGCGCCCCCAGGGTGGCCACCGGGTCGCCGAAGCCCTGCATCAACGCGAACAGGATCACGCTGATGATGAAGAGTTGCGGGATGGCCTGCGCCAGCCGGCGCAGAATGTAGTTGGCCATAAAGGGATTGAGCCGGGGCCCGTCGAGCCAGGCAAGACCCGACGGGCCTGGGGACCCAGCTAAACTACGGCGTCACCTCCCACTGGTCGGCGTTCCAGAACTGGCTCGCGCCGGACAGCCGGACGTTCTTCAGCCGGCTGTTGATCGACCACAAGTCCGGGTCGTGCCACAGGCCGATGTAGATGACCTCGTCGTACATCAGTGTCTGGATGTCCTGATAGAGCTGGAGGCGCGCAGCCGCGTCCAGCGTGACGGCCTGCTGCTTGAGCAGCTCGTCCATCTGCGGGTTGCAGTAGCCCTGCCAGTTCAGGCCGTCCGGGTTGTCGGCGCTGGAGATCGCGCTGCACAGCCAGTTGTCCGAGGAGTCCGGATCCGGGAAGCTGTTGGGGGTGCTGGAGTACTCGGCGATGTCGTACAGGCCTTGGGCCTGCGGGCCGCCGTCGTTGTAGCCGTTCCAGAACACGTCGCTGGAGTAGTTCTGCAGATCGGCCGCGATGCCCACCAGCTGCCACTGCTGCTGGACCACGGCCTGGACGTTCTTGCGCAGCTCGCGGTCGTTGGTGATGTAGCGCAGCTGGAGGTCGACTTTCTCGCCGTCGATGACCTTATCGCGGATGCCGTCGCCGTCGGAGTCCGTCCAGCCGGCGGCCTCGAGCAGCTGTTTGGCCTGCTCGGGGTCATACGGGTACGGGGCCAAGTCGGCGGCGCCAAACGGCGGGTTGGAGTCCCAGAAGTTGGCGTTGACCGGGTTGATGGTGCTCACCAACAGATCGTTGACAATGGTGAAGCGGTCCGTGGCCAGGGCGATGGCCTTGCGCACGTTCACGTCCAGCATGGCCGGATGGGCCGTGTCTGGGTTGACGTTCAGGAACCAGGCCTCGCTGTAGCCGGAGGGCACCGCCACCACCTCCACATTGCCGCCCGCCTCCAATTTCTCGATCTGGTCGGAGGACAGGAAGACGCCAATATCCGTGTCGCCGGCGATGATGGCGGCCTCCTGGGCGGCGTCGTCGGGCACGATCTGGATGAAAATCTGCTCCAGCTTGGGCGGGTGGACCCAGTTGGGGTTGGCCCGGAAGCTCAGGTGGCTGCCGGACTCCCACTCGTCGAAGACGAAGGGCCCGGCGCCGACGGTGGGGGCGCGGTTCCAATCGGCCTGGTCGATGGTGCCAGCCTGGTCGAAGACCGGCTGCAGGATGTGCTTGGGAAGCACCCACTTGAACAGGGTGGTCTGCCAGGCCGCGAAAGGCTCGGAGAAGGTGACGACGACGGTCTGCGCGTCCGGGGCTTCCACGCCGGCCACGTAGTCTTCATACGGGTAGCGGCTCTGGACAACATTGCCGTCGGCCATGATCATGTCGTACGTGAAGACCAGGTCGTCGGCCGTGACCGGCGTCCCATCGCTCCAGGTGACGTCCGGGCTCAGTTTCAGGGTGATGGTTTTGCCGTCCGCGCTCACGCCGCCGTTGGCGGCGCTGGGGATCTCGGCGGCCAGATCCGGGATGACGTTGCCGGCATCGTCGAACGACCACAGGCCCTTGAGCCAGAACTGGGTCGTGATCTGGGAGAAGAACATCGACGAGTAGTAGGGGTTGAGGTTGTCCGGTTCCTGCGTGAACGTGATCTTGGCCGTGCCGCTGAAGCTCGGAGCCGGGACGCTGGTGGGCGCGGGCGCGCTGGTGGGCGCCGGGCCCTGGGTGGCCCCGGCCGGCTGGGTGGGCTGCGGCGCGGCCGTCGGCGTGGCGGCTGGGGCGCAGGCGGCGAGCGCCAGGCTCAGGGCGGCCAGAGCGCTCAGGGTGGTGGAAAGGCGGGATAGGCGTTTCATCATCCTCTTCTCCTTGCGCGAACAGAGATAGGCCGGAACCAGGGCGAATCGACGTTCAAGGGCAGGGCGTGCGATCACCTTCTTTCTTGATTAAGTTGTAGGGTGGGCCTGGCAGCCAGGCGATTGGGCAGGCCATCGGCGTGGCCTGAGGCGTGAGTATAGGATTGATGGTGGTGAACGTCAAACGCAATCTGCTCAGATCAGGTACCGGCCGAGGGCCGGAAAGGTTCAGGGCCTGACCAGGCTGAACCACAGGCTGACGGCGCCGGCCACGAGCGCCACCAGGCCGTACTCCAGCCAGACGCGCCGGGTGAGGCGCCCGGCCAGCTGCTGCTGGGCCAGGCCGACGCCGACGTAAAAGGGCAGCATGATCAAGAGCGCCGCGCCGGACGAGGTCACGCGCCAGTAGGCCACGGCCCAAATGACCTCGGCGCAGATCAGGCCGATGCCGGCCGCGTACAGGGCCGCCCGCCGCAGCGGGGCGCCGTTGAGCGCGAACAGGCGCCAGGCCAGCGCGGCCGCGGCCGCGCCGCCGATGGTGGTGGCGATGGCGGCGCGCGCGCCGATGTTGTGCAGCACCGCGAACAGGATCAGGGCCAGGCCGTAAGCCAGCGTGCTCAGCGTCAGCGCGGCGATGTCCCGGGAGGCGTCCTGCTCGTCCACCACCACGTATTCGGCGATCAGGAGCACGATCAGGGCCACGGCCGCCGCCGCCAGGCCCAGCCACCAGGCCGGGCCGTCCGGCAGACGTTCCAGGCCGGCGCCCAGCACCAGCGCGGCCGCGCCCGGCACGATCCAGTGGATCAGCGTGGTGGCGGCCGGGTTGAAGCGCGGGTGCGAGCGGATCAGGGCGTCGGCGCCGGTGCTGATGAGCGCGGCCACCAGCAGCTGGATCAGCAGCGGCCCGCCCACTTCCAGGCCGAGCGCCGAGCCGAAGATGGTGGTGCCGACCGCGCGCGAGGGCAGGTCTAGGAAGCGCGAGAGCGTGTAGGCCAGCACGATCACGGCCGTGAGCACGCTCAGCCGGTCACGGCTGGGGAAGTGGCGGGCGGGTTTCACGCCGTGATTATACGCCGGGCGCGCCGGCCGGTATAATCGCCGGCATGTGGGTGCTGGCTCTCCTGCTCGGCCTGGCCGCCGGCCTGTTGGTCAACGTCTTATCCGATAACCTCCCGCCGGACGACCACGCGCCGCCCGGGGCTCACCGCCCGGCCCTGCGCGCGCCGCACTGCCGCGCCTGCGGGCTGGCGCGCCCGGCCGAACACTGGCTGGCGTTGTTCCATTGGCGCGGCCGCTGCCGCTTCTGCGCGGCGGCGCGCCCCGCGCGCGCTGCGCTGACGGAGGCCGGGCTGGCGCTCGGCTTCGTCTACCTGTGGTTCTGGGCCGGCGGCGATCCGGGGCGCTTCCTGGCCGCCGCCGTGGTGACGACCATCTTCGCCCTGATCACGGTCATCGACCTGGAACACCGCCTGATCCTGTGGCGCACGGTCTGGGTCTCGGCCATCGGGCTGGCCCTGCTGGGCGGCCTGTCGCCGGAGCGCGGCTGGGCCAAGACCCTGGTCGGCGGCCTGGCCGGCTACGGCCTGGTCTTCGGCCTGTTCCTGCTCGGCCAGCTGTACGCCGTGCTGCTGGCCCGGCTGCGCGGCCAGCCGCTGGACGAGATCGCGTTCGGCGGCGGCGACGTCAACCTGGCCGGCCTGATCGGGCTGGCGGTGGGCTGGTCCGGCGTGCTGTTCGCGCTTTTTATCGGCGTGGTGCTGGCCGGCCTGTTCAGCCTGGGCTACCTGGCCGTGATGCTGGCGCGGCGCCGTTACAACCCGCATACGCCGTTCGCCTATGGCCCGTTCCTGGTCGTGGGCGGCCTGCTGATGTACTTGCACGGCCAGGACCTGGTGGCCTGGTGGTTCCGCGGGCGCTGAGCGCGGGCCGGCCGCGCCCAGGCGAAGCTAAGCTTAATTGAGGATCGCCGTCACCTGAGGCGGTACTAGGAGTGGCGTCGGCCCGCTTTGGTACAATGCCAGCAGCGATCGTGAACGCTGTCTTTGTTCGCCCCGACAGGAGGCAAGCCATGAACCCGAAACTGTGGTTGCAGCGCGCCCTGGCGCTGCTGATGTTGTTGGCGGCCCCGCTCGGCGGCGCGCCGGCCGTCCGCGCCCAGGGTCCGGTGACGACCCTGGCAACCCTGGTGGATCAGACAGCGGGGATTGGCGCCGGTGGCACGTCCTCCAATATTCCCAACTTCTTTAACGGCCCGCGCGCGTATCAGGCCGCCGACGACATCGTCGTCACTACGGCCGCCTCCAACATTTACTGGTATATGCAGCAGTTGACGGTGACCGGTCAGAATCTGGGCGTGCCCAACCCGGACACGATCACGGTGTACGTCTACGCGGACAACGGCTCCGGCACCTTGCCGGGGTCGCTGTATGCGTCGCAGTCCTTCGCCAACCCCGGCAACGGCCCGAACTACGTCCTGCCCATCAGCATCGCCGTGCCCGGCCCCAACCGTAAGTTCTGGATCTCGGTCCAGGCCAACGTCACGGCCACCGACGGCGACGCCTGGACCTGGCAGAGCAGCAGCAGCGGCGCCGGCGGCAACGCCGAGTCGGCCTGGGTGGAGTTGCTGGGGTCGTCCGTGGCCAACAACTCCTGTACGGTGGCGCTGGGCGGCGGCTGGGGGGCGCGCAAGACGGTGTGCAACATCGGTGACCAGTTCAACATGGCCTTCTTGCTGGAGGGGCAGATCGTCACCTACACCAGCGCGGTCTTCTTGCCCATCGCGCGGCGCTGAGCGTCAACGCCCGGACCACCAGAAACAGAAGCCGGCCGGCCCCGCACGGGACCAGCCGGCTTTTTTGCTGTGGTGCAAAACAAAACCGGCCGGCCCTGTCACAGGTCCGGCCGGATGAACCCCTAAACCGGGGCGTGGCTCAGGCCGCGGCCTGCGCGCCGCGCCCGAACCAGTTCTGCCACTCGCGCTTCTCCCAGACCACCAGGATGGGCGCGGCGATGAAAATGGACGAGTACGTGCCGGACAGCAGACCCACCACCAGCGTGATGGCGAACTCGCGCAGGGTGACGCCGCCGAACAGGGCCAGGGCTAGCAGCAGGAACTGCACCGTCATCAGCTGGGTGTTGATCGAGCGCTGCAGGGTCTGGACGATGGAGTGGTTGGCCAGCGTCTCGAACGGCAGGCGCCGGTACAGGCGGTTGTTCTCGCGGATGCGGTCGAAGACCACGATCTTGTCCTGCACCGAGAAGCCGACCACGGTCAGCGTGGCGGTCAGGAAGAGCGAGTCGATCTGCCAGCCGAAGAAGTGGCCGCCGATGGCGCCCAGGCTGAGCACCACGGCCACGTCGTGGATCATGGCGATGATCGCGCACACGCCGTAGCGCAGGGCGTGCGGCAGGCCGCGGAAGGCCAGGTAGATGTAGACCACCACGGCGGCGGCGGCCACGGCCACGGCCAGCGCCGCGCGCGCCGCCACTTCCTGGCCGATGGTCGGGCCGACGCTGTCAAAGCGCTTGAGCGTCACAGTGTCGTTGAAGCGCGTCTGCATGGCCGTGAGCAGGGCGGCGCGCGTCTCGTCGTCCAGGAACGGCGAGCGCACGATGACGACGTCGGTCCCGGACGTCTGCACGCGCGTGTTGGTGATGTTGAACTCCTGCTCGTACAGGGCCGTGACCTCGGCCGGCTGCGGCGCGGTGCCGGAGTTGAACTGCACTTCCAGCAGCGAGCCGCCGGTGAAATCGATGGCCAGCGGCAGCCCCCACACGGCCATGGCCACCAGGCCGGGCACGATCAGCAGCAGGGACAGGCCGAAATACCAGTAGCGTTTGCCCAGGATATCCATAACTTGCCTCGTCGATGCCGGCGCGGGCTTAGATCCCGAACCAGGCCAGGTTGTCTTCGGATGCGTGCAGCCACTCCACCGCCGCGGTCAGGAAGGTGCGCGTGACGATCTGCGCGCAGAACAGGCTGATGAGCACGCCGATCAGGAGCGTCACCGCGAAACCCTGCACGATGCTGGCGCCGAAGGCCGAGCCGAACCAGTACAGGATGGCGCAGATGATGACGGTGGCGATGTTGGAGTCACGGATGGACGGCCAGGCGCGGCTCCAGGCCGGGTTGAGGGCGGCGCGCAGCGAGCGGCCGTGGCGCAGCTCCTCTTTCAGGCGCTCGAAGATCAGGATGTTGGCGTCCAGCGCGCTGCCGGTGCTCAGCAGGAAGCCGGCGATGCCGGCCAGGCTGAGGGTGACCGGGATGAGCTTGAACAGGGCCAGCGTGATCAGGCCGTAGGTCAGGATGGCCAGCACGGCCGTCACGCCCGGCAGGCGGTAGTACAGGATCATGAACAGCACCACCACGCTCATGCCGATGGCGCCGGCGATCAGGCTGCGGTTGAGCGAGTCCTGGCCGAGCGACGGGCCGACCACGCGGCTCTCCACCACCTTGAGCGGCACCGGCAGCGAGCCGTAGCGCAGCTGCAGGGCCAGCTGGTTGGCCGAGTCCACGGTGAAGTTGCCGGAGATCTGGCCGCTGTCGGTGATGGCGGCCTGGATGACCGGGGCCGAGATCACGACCTTGTCCAGCACGATGGCCAGGTAATCGCCGATGTGCTGGCCGGTGAAGGTGCCGAAGATCTGGCTGCCCTCGCCGCCGAGCACGAAGTCGATGACCGGCTGGCCGAGCTGGTCGGTGCCGACGGTGGCGTCGCGCAGGGCGGCGCCTGTCATCAGCGTGACGTAGGTCTGGCCGGCCGCCACCGTGTCGGTGGTGGGCGTGGTGGCCGGCGGGGCGGCCTGGGCCGCGTTGCCGCAGTCCACGCGCGTGACGTCCGGGCAGTAGGTCTGGACCACGGTGCCGTCGGCCGGCGGCAGCTCGCCGCTGGGGATGATCACGAACTCCAGCAGGCCGGTCTGCTTGATGGTGGCGATGGCCTGCTCCGGGTCGGTGAAGCCGGGCAGCTCCACCACGATGCGGTCGCGGCGCTCGCCCTGGGTCTGGATGGTGGGCTCGGACACGCCCAGGCCGTTGACGCGCTGCTCGACGATGGATTTGGCCGTCTCCATGGCGGCCGTGTTGATGTCGGCGCCCTCCGGCAGATCCGCCTCCAGCAGCACCTGGATCCCGCCCTGCAGGTCCAGGCCCTGGCGGAACTGGCTGCGGTTGAAGTTCAGGTTGCCGAGGTTGAAGTTGATGACGCTGCTGGGCAAGACGACGTAGAGGGCGCCGGCCGCGATCAGCAGGATCGCGACGAGCCACGAGCTATAACGTTGCTGCATACCAGGCTAAAGCCTCCCTGCGCAAAGAAACGCCCGCCGTGAGCACCGGGCGGGCGGGTTAGGGCGATTATACCGCGCCCCCCGGACGGCTGGATAGAGGCGCCGGGGGCGGGGGCATTCAC
>CALFZO010000175.1 GCA_937952305.1 uncultured Anaerolineales bacterium
CGGCCAGCGCGAGCTGATCATCGGCGACCGCCAGACCGGCAAGACGGCGCTGGCCATCGACACGATCATCAACCAGAAGGGCAAGGACCTGTTCTGCATCTACGTCGCCATCGGCCAGAAAAAGGCCCAGATTGCGCGGGTGCTGGGCATCCTCGAGAAGGCCGGCGCCATGGATTACACCATCGTCGTCCTGGCCTCGGCCGACGACCCGGCCGCCATGCAGTACATCGCGCCGTACGCGGGCTGCGCCATCGGCGAGGAGTTCATGGAGACCGGCCGCGACGCCCTGGTGGTGTACGACGACCTGTCCAAGCACGCCTGGGCCTACCGCCAGGTGTCCTTGCTGCTGCGCCGCCCGCCGGGGCGCGAGGCTTATCCCGGCGACGTCTTCTACCTGCATTCGCGCCTGCTGGAGCGCGCGGCCCAGCTCTCGGATGAGCGCGGCGGTGGCTCGCTGACGGCGCTGCCCATCATTGAAACCCTGCTGGGCGACGTCTCCGCTTATGTGCCCACCAACGTCATCTCCATCACCGACGGCCAGATCTACCTCGAGTCCGACCTGTTTTACTCCGGCATCCGCCCGGCCGTGAACGTCGGTATCTCGGTCTCGCGCGTGGGCGGCGACGCCCAGACCAAGGCCATGAAGCAGGTGGCCGGCCAGCTCAAGGGCGACATGTCCGCCTTCCGCGAACTGGCCGCCTTCACCACCTTCGGCTCGGACCTGGATAAGGCCACCCAGCGCCAGTTGGACCGCGGCTACCGCCTGACCGAGATCCTCAAGCAGGCCCAGTACGAGCCGGTCTCGCTCGAGAACCAGGTCATGGTCATGTACGCGGGCACGCGCGGCTACACGGACACGGTGCCGGTGGACCGGATGAAGGCCTGGGAGGCCGCGTTCGTGCGCTTCATGGAGACCGCGCATCCCGAGATCGGCCAGGACATTGGCGCCAAGAAGGCGGTCAGCCCGGAGACCGAGGCCAAGCTCAAGGACGCCGTCCAGCAGTTCAACTCCGGCTGGCAGAGCTGATCATTGAATCACGGGTCACTGATCCGTCTCAGTGATCCCTGGCGATAACTATGCCTTCTCTGCGCAACATGCGGCTCCAGATCCGGAGCGTCAAGAACATCGCCCAGGTCACGCGGGCGTTGGAGGCCGTCAGCGCCTCCAAGGTGCGCAAGGCCCAGCAGGCGGTGCTGGCCACGCGCCAGTATGCGTCCAAGGCCCTGCAGATCCTGCAGCACCTCGGCCAGCAGCCCGGCAACGACACCGGCGCCTTCCACCCGCTGCTCCAGACGCACAAGACCGTGCGCAATGTGACGGTGGTGTTATTCTCCAGCGACCGCGGCCTGTGCGGCGCTTACAACACCAACATCCTGCGCGCTGCGCTGGCCTTCGCGCGCCAGCAGACGGTGCCGGTGCGCTTTGTGGCGGTCGGCAAGAAGGGCCGGGACCTGCTCCTGCGCCGGCGCCAGAACGTCGTCGGTGAGTTCGTCAACTTGCCCAGCGCGCCCTCATATGTGGACATCGCTCCGGTCGGCCGCCTGCTGGTGGACGACTTCCTGGCCGGGCGCACCGACCGCGTCGTGCTGGCCTACACTGAGTTCGTGAACATGCTGCGCCAGGAGCCGCACCTCATGCAGGTTCTGCCGCTGCGGCCCGAGTCCGCGGATGCGCAGAAATCGACCGGCGGCGTGCAGGCCCACGGGCCGCTGGCGGCCTTCAGCTACGAACCGTCGCGCGAGGAGCTGCTGGATGTGATCATCCCGCGCTTCACGCAGCTGCAGGTCTACCAGGCGCTGCTGGAGGCGCTGGCCAGCGAGCACGCGGCCCGGATGACGGCCATGCGCAACGCCACCGACAACGCCAAAGACCTGATCAACACCCTGCAGTTGGATTACAACAAGGCCCGCCAGCTGGCGATCACCAGCGACATGCTGGATATCGCCGGCGGCGCCGAAGCGCTGGCCAAGGCCAAAACGTAAGCGCGCCCGAACGGCTGCTGACCGATTACCTCTCACTGATCACTGACTACTGACGACTGTCTCGCGGAGGCATCATGGCGAAATCGACCGGCAAAGTGGTTCAAGTTTTGGGCGGCGTGGTGGACTGCGAGTTCCCCGAGGCCGGCCTGCCCGAGCTGTTTGACGCGATTGAAGTGCAGCGGGCCGGTGAGGCGCCGCTGGTGCTGGAGGTGCAGAAACACCTCGGCAATAACTGGGTCCGCTGCGTGGCCATGGACTCCACCGACGGCCTGCAGCGCGGCCTGACCGCCGTCGCCACCGGCGCGGCCATCCAGGTGCCGGTGGGCCCGGTCACCCTGGGCCGCATCTTCAACGTGCTCGGCCAGCCGATCGACCAGGGCGAGGCCGTGGTCGGCGCGTCCCGGCGCCCCATCCACCAGCCGGCCCCCAAATTCGAGGACCAGGTGACGCGGGTGGAGGTCTTCGAGACCGGCATCAAGGTCATCGACCTGATCGCGCCGTTCACCAAAGGCGGCAAGACCGGCATCTTCGGCGGCGCCGGCGTGGGCAAGACCGTGGTCATCACCGAGCTGATCTCGTCGGTGGCGCGCGTCCACAAGGGCAACTCGGTCTTCGTCGGCGTCGGCGAGCGCACCCGCGAGGGCACGCAGCTGCGCCGCGAGATGGTCGAGTCCGGCGTGATGAAGGACACGGTCATGGTCTTCGGCCAGATGAATGAGCCGGCCGGCGTGCGTCTGCGCGTGGCCCTGACCGGCCTGACCATGGCCGAGTACTTCCGCGACCAGGGCAAGGACGTGCTGGTCTTCATCGACAACATCTTCCGCTACGTCATGAGCGGCTCGGAAGTGTCGGCGCTGCTCGGGCGTTTGCCCTCGGCCGTGGGCTACCAGCCCACCCTGGCCAACGAGATGGGCGAGCTGCAGGAGCGCATCACGTCCACCAAGAACGGCTCGATCACGTCGATGCAGGCCGTGTACGTGCCGGCCGACGACTACTCGGACCCGGCCCCGGTGGCCGTGTTCACGCATCTGGACGCCACCCTGGCGCTGGAGCGCTCGATCGCCGAGAAGGGCATCTACCCGGCCGTGGACCCGCTCTCGTCCACCAGCCGCATCCTGGACCCCAACATCGTCGGCGTCGACCACTACGCCACGGCCCGCGAAGTGCAGCGCGTGCTGCAGCGCTACAAGAACCTGCAGAACATCATCGCCATCCTGGGCGTGGACGAGCTGTCCGAAGACGACAAGATCCTGGTCTCGCGCGCGCGCAAGATCGAGAAGTTCTTCAGCCAGCCGTTCGTCACCGCCGAGCAGTTCACGGGCCTGAAGGGCGTGTACGTGCCCCTGCGCGAGACCGTGCGCTCGTTCCGCGAGATCCTGGACGGCAAGCACGACGATCTGCCCGAAGAGGCCTTCCGCTACGTCGGCACGATCGAAGACGCGGTGGCCAAGGCCAAGAAGCTGCAGGAGGGCTAGTCTCTCTAGATTAGAGACTAGAGACCTGAGACTAGAGACGGGTAACCGCCATGCCAATCCGTTGCGAGATCGTCAGCCAGGACCGCAAGGTCTTTGAAGGCGACGTAGACATCGTGGTGGCGCCCGGCGCGGCCGGCGAGATGGGCATTCTGCCGCATCACGCCCCGCTGCTGACCGCGCTCAAGACCGGCGTCCTCAAAGTCCGCCACAACGGGCAGGAGGATTTCTACGCCATCTCCGGCGGCTTCATGGAGGTCCAGCCCAACCTGGTGACGGTGCTGGCCGACGCGGCCGAAGCCTCGGACGAGATCGACGTGGCCCGGGCCGAGGAAGCCCGGCGGCGGGCGGAGGAGTCGCTCAAGAACGCCCCGCGTGAATCGGACGCGCACCTGCAGGCGGAGGCGGCCCTGCGCCGCTCCAACCTGCGCCTGACTGTCGCCAAGCGCCGCCACTCCGGGCTGCCGGGCGGCCAGTAAGCCGGGCCGACGCCCATGCCTCTGTTTGGCAAAGAGCTCGGGATCGACCTGGGCACCGTCAACGTGCTTGTGTGCGACGGCGGCGAGATCGTGCTGCACGAGCCCAGCGTCGTGGCCCTGATCGCGGCTGAGAGCAAGGTGGTGGCCTGGGGCCAGGAAGCCAAAGACATGTATGGCCGGGCCCCGGAGACCGTGGAAGTCACCCGGCCGTTGCGGGATGGCGTGATCGCCGACTACGAAGTCACCGCCACGCTGCTCAAGTACATTATCGAAAGAGTCTGCGGCCCGTTCCGGCTCTTCCGGCCGCGTGTGATCATCACCGTGCCCTACGGCGCCACCAGCGTGGAGAGCCGGGCGGTGCAGGAAGCCACCCTGGAGGCCGGCGCCAGCGAGGCCTTCTTGCTGCCCGAGCCGCTGGCGGCTGCCTATGGCGCGGACCTCTCGGTGGCGACCCCAACCGGCAACCTGGTGGTCAGCCTGGGCGGCGGTTCCACCCAGGCGGCCGTGGTCTCGATGAACAGCCTAGTGGCCGCGCACACGGCCCGGCTGGGCGGCCTGCGCCTGGACGAGGCCATCGCCGCCTATATTCGCAAGAAGTACGGCCTGCTGATCGGCGACGCCTCCGCCGAAGACATCAAGGTCAAGATCGGCGCCGCGCTCCCGGTGGAGGACGAGGAATCCCTGGAAGTGCAGGGCCGTGACCAGGTGAACGGCCTGCCGCGCAGCGTGACCATCACCTCGAATGAGGTCGTGGAGGCGCTGCAGGAGCCGCTGAACGGGATTGTGGGCGTGGTCCGGGCCGTGTTGGAGAAAACCCCGCCGGAGCTGGCCTCGGACGTGATCGAGCGCGGGATGCTGCTATGCGGCGGCGGCAGCCTGCTGCGCGGCATGGACAAGCTGATGACGAAGGAGACCGGCATTCCGGCTTACGTCGCCGAGAATCCGATGGCGTGCGTGGCGCTCGGCACCGGCCGGGCCTTCAAACAGCTGGAGACGCTGCGGCGCATCCTGCCCCGTCCGTAGCGCCGGCCTCACCTCCGACGAAAAAGCGCCGGCCCGCTGCCAGCGCTTTTTTCATTCGTCGCGGAGGCCCGCGCCTCAGCAGTAAAACGTCATCCGCTGCAGGTGCACCACCGGGTCGATGTACTGGACCTGGACGCCCTCCGGCACCGACAGCGTGATCGGGGCGTAGTTGAGCAGGCCCTTGACGCCGGCCTTGACCAGCTCGTTGGCCACGGCCTGGGCGTGTTCAGCCGGCACCGCGATCATCGCCAGGACGATGTTGTGCTGCGGGATCAGCGTGTCCATCTGGGCCGCGTCATACACCGTGTAGCCGCCCAGGTTCTTGCCGATCTTGGACGGGTCGCTGTCCAGGATCAGGGCGACCCGGAAGCCCCGGTCGCCGAAGCCGCTATAGCGCGCCAGGGCGTGGCCCAGGTCGCCGGCGCCCACCAGCGCCACTTCCCATTCCTGATCGACCTTCAAGATGCGGCTGAGCTGATCCACCAGGTACTGGATCTGGTACCCCGTCCCCTGTTTGCCGAACTCGCCGAAGTGGGAGAGGTCTTTGCGTATCTGGGCCGAGCTGATGCCCAGGCGTTTACCCAGTTCGTGGCTGGACGTGATCTGCTGACCCTCCTGCGCCATGCGTGTCAGGGCGCGCAGATAGATCGGCAGGCGGCTCACCACAATATCCGGGATTTGTGATGCGCTCATTCGGTTAGTCTCCGCTTCAGAGATGCGCGCTGTCTATGGCCCGCTTGTGAAATACGCCGCAACTTTAGCACGAGTTTATGGTCGGAGCAAGCCGAACGCTGTCTCCTGGCATTAACAGGCGCCTCAGAGCGGTTTCCGCTTGCGCCGAGGTCACCCCGGCCCCGGCCTCCACTTCGCCCCGCTGCGGGGGCCATGGTTCGCCGGAATGACGGAGCATAAGTCATAGCGGAAACAGCTCTCGGTTGCGCCGCGCGTTTCACCGGAAAGCGCGGTGATATAATCATTCTAAATTTCACAAAAGCCAACCAGAATGTTCTCAAGACGTAATCTTCTCCTGGCCGCGCTGGCCGTTATCGTCATCGGCGCTGGCGTTTACTACTACTACTGGCAGCAGCAACAGGCAGCCGCGCAAGCCGCCGCCGGTGAGCTGCGCCAGGACGTCATCGGGCGCGGCTCGATCGTGTCCACGGTCAGCGCCACCGGCCCGCTCACGGCCGAGTCCCAGGTCAACCTGTTTTTTGGCGTGGCGGCGCCCGTGCCGGTGGCCGAGGTCGCTGTGGCCGTCGGCGACGTGGTGCAGCGGGGTCAGGTGCTGGCGCAGCTGGACGTCGCCGACCTGGAGCTGGCCGTCCAGCAGGCCGAACAATCCCTGCGGGGCGTTGAACTCAGCCTGGCGCAGCTGCAGGCGCCGCCCCGGCCCGAAGATCTGGCCCTGGCCGAGGCCAATCTGCGGCTGGCCAAAGCCCAGGTCTTCCAGGCCACGCAGGGCACCACCAAGGAACAGGTCGAGATCGCGCGGCTCAACGTCGTGATCGCGCAGGAATCGCTGGCTCAGCTGGATGACCGCCTGGCCGATCTGGGCGAACAGGGCCGGGACTCGGAGCGCCAGTCACTGCAGAACCAGCGTGAGCAGGTGGCCGAGAACCTGCGCGTGGCCGAGCTGCGCTATGAGCAGGCCCGAACCCCGACCGGCGCCGGCCGGGCTGGGACGGCGCTGGCGTCGGTGGAGCAGGCGGAGGTGGCGCTGGAGCAGCTTAAGCGCGGCGCCGACCCGGAAGACCTGCAGATCGCCCAGCTGCAGGTGGAGCAGGCCCAGGCCGCGCTCGAGCAGGCGCGCCTGAACCTGAAAGACGCCCAGATCAGCGCGCCCTTCGACGGCGTGGTGGCGGCCGTCAACGTCCGCGTCGGCGAAGTCGCTGTCAGCGCGCTGCCGGCGGTGGTGCTCTTGGACAACCGCCAGTACCACGTCGACGTGTCTGTGGACGAAATCGACATCGCCCGCATCGCGCCCGGCCAGGCCGTGACCGTGACGCTGGACGCGCTGCCGGATGAACTCTTCAGCGGTTTCGTGGACCGCATCGCGCCGCAATCCACGGTGACGGCCGGCGTGGTCAGCTACGCTGTGCGCGTTGTTGTGCAGAGCGAGGACGCGCGCCTGCGCGCCGGTCTGACGGCTACGGCCGAGATCGTGGTGGAGGCGGCCAACGACGTTGTGCTGGCGCCGAACTGGGCCATCCGGCGCGACCGCGCCACCGGCCAGGCCTTCGCCAGCGTGCTGCGCGGCGACGAGCTGCAGGAAGTGGAGGTCCAACTCGGCCTGCGCAACGAGTCGTTCAGCCAGATCCTGGCCGGCCTGGGCGCCGGCGATGTCGTGGCGATCCGCACGACGCGCGAGCAATTCAGCCTGTTCGGCGCCGGCCAGTAGCGCCGCGCCGCAGACGATAACTCCTATGAAAAGCGTGACCGAATTTCTGCGAGCCAGCTGGGGCTGGCTGGTCGTGGCGGCGCTGGCGGTGGCCGGGGTCGTCGGCTGGCAGTGGTATCAGGGCCGGCAGGCCGAGCAGGCCCGCGCCGCCGAGTTGGCCGCCCTGCGCACCGAGACTTTGGGCCGGGGCGACCTGGCCGCCACCGTGAGCGCCACCGGCTCGCTGCTGCCGCGCCAGCAGGCCAACGCGGCTTTCTTGATCCCGGGCACGGTCAGCGAGGTGCTGGTGACGAGCGGCGACACGGTGCAGGCCGGGCAGGTGCTGGCCCGCCTGGACGCCGCCGAACTGCAGCTGGCGGTGGCCCAGGCCGAGGACGCGCTGGCCATCGCCAAGCTGCGCCGCCAGAAGCTGCTGGCCGGCCCGTCGGCCGACGACCTGGCCGTGGCCGAGGCCAATCTGCGCGCCGCCAACGCCGCCGCCGGTGAGGCCTCGCGCGGCGCCGGCCCGCAGGAGGCCGAGATCGCCAAGCTCCAATATGACCAGGTGTACGAGGACTTCCGCAAGCTCAACGAGCAGTACAACAACCTGGTGGCCCTCGCCAACGACAATCCGCAATTTGCGCCGCCGCAAGACACGCTCGATTCGCTCAAGCGCAACCAGGAGCAGGCCTATTACCAGGCCGAGATCGCGCGTCTGCAGTGGGAGCAGGCCAAGCGGTCCGGCGACCCCGGCGCGGTGACGGTGGCGTACGCGCGCATCGCCCAGGCCAAGGCTCAGCTGGAACAGCTCAAGCTCGGCCCCACCGACGTGCAGAAACAGCAGGCGGATTTGAGCGTGGCCCAGGCCGAGCTGGCGTTGTCCCAGGCGCAGCTGCGCCTGGCCCGCGCCGAGCTGCGCGCGCCGCTGGCCGGCACGGTCTCCACCGTCAACATCCGCGCCGGCGAGCCGGTCGGCAGCGGCAGCGCCGCCGTGGTCCTGCTCAACACCGGGCAGTTTGTGCTCGACGTCACCGTGAACGAAGTGGATGTGGCCCAACTGGCCGTGGGGCAGCTGGTCAGCGTGACCGTGGACGCGCTGCCGGACCAGCCGTTAAGCGGCGCCGTGGAGCGCCTGGCGCCGAGCGCGACCGTGGTCGGCGGGGCCGTCAACTACGTCGTGCGCGTGGTGCTAGACAGCCCGGAGGCCGGGCTGCGCGCCGGCATGAGCGCCACCGTCCAGGTGACCGTGGCCGAGGTCCAGGACGTCCTGCTGGCGCCCAACTGGGCCATCCGGCGTGACCGGCAGACCGGCCAGGCCTATCTGAGCGTGCAGACCGGCGAGACCCTGGCCGAGGTGCCGATCCAGACCGGTCTGCGCGGCGACACCTACACCGAGGTCCGCAGCGGCGCGGCGGCCGGCGATGTGGCCGCCGTCAGCACGCAGCGCGTTACGCCGTTCGGGGACGGCAGCTGAGGCGCGCCCGCGCCGCCGGCAGACTTCCGCATGTCTTTCACCGAGACCCTGCGCATCGCCTTGCGCGCGCTGACCGCCAACAAGCTGCGCGCCGTGTTGACCATGCTGGGCATCATCATCGGCGTGGCGGCCGTGATTGCGCTGATGTCTATCGGCCGCGGCGTGGAGCGCTTCGTCACCGATGAGTTCCAGGGCATCGGTTCCAACCTGCTCTTCGTCTTCCCCGGCGGCCCGGAGACGCAGGGCCCGCCGCAGCCGGGGCGCAACCGCGAGAAGCCGCTGACCAACGCCGATGTGACGGTCTTAAGCCAGTCCGACCGGCTGCCCGGCGTGGAGGCCGTGGCCGCCGAGTACACCAACTTCACGCTGGTGGAATACGGCCGCGAGAACGGCACGCTCCAGGTCAGCGGCGTCAGCCTGAACTACGGGGCGGTGCGCGGGTTCGACGTGGCCGACGGCGAGTTCTTCACCGAAAATGACGAGCGCGGCGCGGCGCGCGTGGCCGTGCTGGGCCAGACCGTGGTCAAGCGCCTGTTCCCGGACGGCGATTACCCCATCGGCCAGACGATCAAAATCAACCGGGTGCCGGTGCGCGTGATCGGCACGCTGGTCTCCAAGGGCGGCGGCCTGTTCGGCGACCAGGACAACATCGTTCTGATCCCGCTCAGCACGGCCCAGCAGCGCGTCTTCAACGCGCGGACCGCCGACGGCCGCTACGCCGTCTCGACCGTGTACCTGCAGGTCCGGGACGCCAGCCAGATGGACGCCGCCGCCCAGCAGGTGGCCGAGGTGCTGCGTGATTTCCGCGGCATCGCCTTCCGCGACGAAGACGACTTCACCGTGATCACGCAGCAGGACCTGATCTCGTCGCTGGGCGAGGTCACCGGCGCGCTGACCCTGTTCCTGGGCCTGATCGCGGGGATTTCGCTGCTGGTGGGCGGCATCGGCATCATGAACATCATGCTGGTCTCGGTGACCGAGCGCACCAAGGAGATCGGCCTGCGCAAGGCGCTGGGCGCCAAGCGCCGCGACGTGCTCGGCCAGTTCCTGGTGGAGGCCACCGCGCTCTCGGTGCTGGGCGGCCTGATCGGCATCGCCATCGGCGCGGCCACGGGGTTTTCGATCACGCTGGTCCAGCCGGACCTGCCGGTGGCCGTCACCTGGGACAGCGTCCTGCTGGCGACCGGCGTCTCGCTGGCGATCGGCCTGTTCTTCGGCCTGTACCCGGCCTACCGGGCGGCGGGCCTCAACCCCATCGACGCCCTGCGGTATGAGTGAGCGGGGACAGCCATGATCCTGGAGAGCATCCGCCTGGGCCTGCGCGCCCTGGCCGCCAACAAGCTGCGCGCCGCCCTGACCATGCTCGGCATCACCATCGGCGTGGGCGCCGTCATCACGCTGGTCTCGGTCGGCAACTCGGTCTCGCGCTACGTGGCCGATCAGTTCGCGGGGCTGGGCACCAACCTGCTGTACGTCTTCCCCGGCCAGTTCCAGGGCGGCGGGCCGCCCAGCCGCACAGCCACCACCGTCCTCACCGAACGCGACCTGCTGGCCCTCTCCGATCCGGCGCGCGTGCCGGACGCCCAGAACGTGCTGCCGCTGATCCAGCGCAACGTCCAGGTGGCCTACGGCCGCAACCAGGCCGGCGTCAGCCTGCGCGGCACGTCGCCGGCCTACTTCGCGGCGCGTGATTACCAGATCTTCGCCGGCCGGTTCTTCAGCGACGAGGACCTGGCCCAGGAGGCGCGCGTCGTGGTGCTGGGCCAGACCACGGTCAACCGTTTCTTCGCCGCCGACGAGGACCCGCTCGGCGCCACCGTCCGCCTGAACGGGCACACCTTCCGCGTCATCGGCATCTTCGCCACGCGCGGGGCCACGCCCTTCGGCGACGAGGACGACGCGCTGTTCGTGCCGTACACGGCCGCCGTGCGCACGCTCTTCCCGGAGCGCACGCCTAAAGGCGACGTGCGCCTGTCTATCATCCTGGTGAACTACGCCAGCGCGGACCAGAAAGACCGCCTGATCACGCAGATCACGGACGTGCTGCGCGAGACCCACAACATCCCCTACCGCGGCGAGGATGACTTCACCATCCTGTCCGGCCAGGATCTGCTCTCAGCGTTCGAGCGCGTCACCGGCGTGCTGACAATCTTCCTGGGCGCCATCGCCAGCATCTCCCTGCTGGTGGGCGGCATCGGCATCATGAACATCATGCTGGTCTCGGTCACCGAGCGCACCAAGGAGATCGGCCTGCGCAAGGCCGTCGGCGCCAAGCGCCGCGACGTGCTCAGCCAGTTCCTGATCGAGGCCGTCATTCTGTCGCTGATCGGCGGCGCCATCGGCATCGCGCTGGGCTCGGTCGGCATCGTCTTGGTCGCCGAGCTGGTGCCGGACCTGGCGCCCACCGTCACCGTGGACAGCGTCGTGCTGTCCACCACCTTCTCCATCGCGGTCGGCCTGTTCTTTGGGATTTACCCGGCCATCCGCGCCTCCGGCCTCAACCCCATCGAAGCCCTGCGTTACGAATAGGCCGGCCCGGCCCGGTCACGGCGTCTCCGGCCGCCAGGCCCCGCTCTGGCACTCGGCGTTGCTCAGCCGCTCCGGCGCGCTGAGCGGGTCCGCCAGGAGGTAAGCGCCGCCTTCCCCGACCACCAGCAGCTGCGCGGCGCGCGGCGACCAGGCCGGCTGGCTCCACCAGCCCTCCACCTGTTGCACGGCCGCGAAGGTCTCCAGCGAGTACACGAAGAGCGGGTTGCGCTGGTTGCCCCGGAGCACGGCGGCCAGCCAGCGGCCATCCTGGGAGAAGGCGGCCTCTTGAGCCGGCTGGTTGGAGAGCAGCTGGGTGATGGTCCCGTCCGGGCGCACCACGGCCAGCCAGCCGGTGTCCTGGTCGCCGGCGACGGCCAGGGCGATCCAGGTCCCAGCGGCGGACCAGGCCACGTCCACGGCGCTCGGCCGCCCGGCGATGCGCAGGCCCCAGATACGGCTGTTCCACAGCGTTACCGTCTCGGCACTGGCTGCGTCCCAGACGTTGAGGGAGATATAGCCGCTCTGGTCGAGCTGGGCGAAAGCCAGGCGGCCACCGTCCGGGGACCAGGCCGGCAGCGACGCGTCCTCGGCGATCTGGGTTGGCTGCGCCAGATCCGGACCGGGCAGCAGCGTCAGTGACCCAAGCGTGCTGGCGCCGTCCGGCGCGCGGCCGGCCAGCCAGGCCAGCGCGCGGCGATCCGGGGCCGGCTGGACGTACGGGGACATCGCGATCACGCCCAGCGGACCTGGGCTCACGTGGGTCGGATCGCGCACATCGATGAAGCTCAACTGGAACGCGTCCATGTCCACGGGGCCGTCCAACAGTTCGGCCGGAAGCTGGTTGTAAGCCAGGACGGTGTCCGCCAGCCACAGCGCCGGGAAGGCGTAGTCGGCCGCGGGATCGGTGACCGGCAGCCAGAGCAGGTCGCCGGTTTCCAGGTCCAGGACCGTCACCTGCAGAAAAGAGTTGAAGGCCAGCCGGCGCCCGTCGGTGGACCAATCGACCGACAAGACATACTGGCCGGCCGCGCTCCAGGACGCCAATGGTTGCAGCACGCCGCGCACCGATGCCAGCGGCGCCGGCGAGCACGCCAGCACGTAGTCGATGTCGACGGGGGCGGGCAGGGCGGCGGCGCCGCTCCCAGTCAGGGCGCGCAGGCGGCCGAAAAAATCGTTGGCCGACATCCCGTTGCGCCACAGCGCCTGGGCCAACCAGGAAGAGGCCTCGCCCGGCAAATCCGGGTTGCGGCCCAGGCCGGTCAGCAGTTCGGCATCCACGGCGGCCGGCTGGTCGCGGAGCAAGGTATTCAGCACCGTCAAAGCCTGCTCGGTGTACTCGGCCAGCGCCGCCGTGACCTCGCCGGCGCGCACCGTCGCCGAGAACTGCCACACTTCGCTGAGCACGGGCGTGGTCATGGCGCGGGTGTAGCCCAGCACCGACTCAGCCTCCAGGCCCAGCCGCGCGCCCAGGCGCGTCACCAGGGCGTAGAAGAAGGCGCTCTGGTTGAGCGAGGTCCGGTTGTCGTCGGCGATGGCGTTCCGGGCCGTCTGCGTCAGGACGTGGAGGCCGATGACACGCTGCCAGAGTTCCAGGTCGGCGGCCGCCACCGGATAACCCAGCGCGTGCGGCGCGCCCAGGGACGGCCTCCGGGCATTGAGCGTGCCATCCTTGAGCAGCGTGATCAGGAGCGGACGGTCCCGGTCGGGGTCTACCAGGCTGGCCGCGCGGCGGGGCTCGTCGACGAAGTTGAGCACGGCCGGCTGGTCTGGCGCGCACTCCCAGTCCGCGCAGGCGCGGCGGGCGAGGTCCTCCAGGTAGGGTACGAGCGTCCCTTCGATCAATTCGGCGTCGCCGGCGTAGTAGGTGACCTCGAGAGCCGGCGTCTGGTAGAGGCGGACTTCGCCCAGGAAGCTGGGCGGCGCCGGGATCTGTTCCCAATCCTTGCCGAGGCGCTGGTAGAAGCGCACGACGGCAAAAGACACGGTCGCGCCGTCCGGGGTGGTGTACCGGCGCGCGATGTTGGCCCGCAGCGTGTTCTGGTCCACGCGCTCCAGAGCCAGCAGCTGCGGCGCAGCGCCCGGCAGGGGGCGCAGGATGCTCAGCGGCGCCGGCCCGACGGCGGGCGCGGCCTCGGCCACGATCTGGCTGCGCAAGGCCTGCTCGGTGCGCCACCAATCCCAACGGT
>CALFZO010000176.1 GCA_937952305.1 uncultured Anaerolineales bacterium
GGCCAACACCGCGTCGCCGGCCGCGGCCCTGTATAAGGCGGACGCGGCCGCCGGCGGCGGCCGGCCCGGCAACCTGGTGGTCGGCACCCGCACGATCGCGTTCACGTCCTTCGCCGGCGGCACCGGGCGCAGCTCGATCTGCGAGGCCCTCGGCGTCGAGCTGGCGCGGAACCACGTCAAGACCCTGCTGTGCTCATTCAACAGCCCGCCGGCCGCAGTCGGCCACTTCCGCGGCCTGACCTTCGAGCCCAACGCCCAGACCTGGTTCAGCCGGCCCGACTCGGCCGGCTTCCAGGCCTCCCTGCAGCGCCTGCCCGGCCTGGACAACCTGGACATTCTGCTGGCACCGAACAACGCCGCCCAGTTTGGGACTGCGGCCAATCGGCCGCTGAACGCCGCCGACGGTGTGCAGCAGCTGATCTTCTCGGCATACTCCTTCAACTATGGCGCGATCCTGCTCGACCTGCCGCCTTTCGCCGACACCAACTGGGCCATCCAGGCGCTGCTCTCGGCCAACGTCGCCGTCATCGTCTGCCGGCCGACCGTCCACGACCAGTTCGCGGCCATCCGCGCCTACCGCCTGTTCGGCGAAGAGGTCGTGGCCAAGCACCGCATCCCGGCCGAGGCGATGTTTGCGGTGATGAACTTCGTCTCGCCGGACGGCAACCTGAGCGAGCAGGACTTTCACAGCGGGGTCGCCAAGGCCCTGGAGAACAGCGGCGGGTTCGTGCCGCTGCTGGCGTCCATCCCGTATGCATCCAGGCTGCCGGCCCTGCAGAACCACGGCGACTCGCCCATGCTCAAGGCCGGCGCCGAGCCGTTCGCCGAAGCGATCCGCAGCCTGGCCGGCAAGCTGGTCCAGGGCGTGCCGATCTCGGGCCAGGCCAACGGCGCGGACAGACGCGGATGGCTGGGGAAGCTGGGGATCACGGTGAAGGTGAAGTGAGCGGTGGGAAGTGAGCAGTGGATCAGTGATCAGTAAAGTGATCATCAGTGAAGCAGTCATCAGTGTCTGCGTTCGCTGTTCACTGCTAACTGATAACTGCCCTCTGATAACTACCAACTCCTTTCTGCCTTACCACAGGAGACACACATGGAAATCCTGATCGCATCCCTCATCGCCCTGCTCGCCTTTGTGCTGGCGCACCGGCTGCTCCACCAGCGACAAGTGGCGCGGAGTGAGGCCGAGAAGCGCGTGGCGGCGGCGTACACGTTGCCCGGCGAAGAGCCGGCGGCCAATCCAAAGGGGACGGCCCAGCAACTCGCCGCGGCCGGCGTGCGCACTGAGCATCCCGGCCTGACCTGGCTGCTGCTCACCGGGGGACCGCTGGCGGCTACCGTCACAATCACGCTGGCCATGGGTTTCCCGCTCCCGGTGGTCATCGGCGCGGCCGGCATCGCGCTCGTCGCGCCGCGCCAGTGGCTGGCCGGGCGGGCCAAGGACCGCGGCCGCCAGATCGACCAGGATCTGCCGCAGGCCTACGTGGAGCTGCTGTCCATCCTACGCGCCAGCCCGGACGTAGCCGCCGCCCTGGAGGAAGTCGCGACCGGCCTGGAGCAGGCCAAGGGGCCGAGCGCGTTGTCAACGGAATTGCGCCTGACCGCCCAGGAGGCGGCGCTGGCCAGCATCGGCCGGAGCCAGGCGCTGCAGAACCTGCAGGCGCGCTCCGTGTCGGTGAGCCTGGCCAACCTGGGCCTGCTGCTGGAACGGTTCAACCAGACCGGCGCCGGCCAGGGCGACAGCTTCTTCGAGGCCTTCGCCACCGGGGCCGGCAACGTTCAGAGCATCCTGGAGGCCCGCCAGCGCGCCCAGACCAAGGCGGCCGAGAGCCTGCAATCGGCGCGCCTCGTGCCGGTGCTGCTGGCGCTGACGTTGCTGTTCTTCATGAGCGACCCCGGCTTCCAGGGTGCGTTCACGCTGCCCGTCGTACAGCTGATCCTGGCCGGCGCCGTGGTCGTGATGTATGCCGGCTACCTGATCATGGCGGACATGACGCGGGAGGCGGTGTTGATGGGCAGCTTGCGCCAGACGGTGCGGGATCTGAGCACGGCCATGTTGGCCCACAACGCAGCCGTCGCTGCGCGGTTACCTGTGTGCGTGAGAGGCGCTTCATGGAAATCATCATTGCTCTGCTGACGGCCGCTCTGGCCGGCCTGGTGACGTATCGGCTGTGGCCGCTGCCCGCCGGCCAGTTCGACGACCGGGTGGCGGCCGGTTTCGAGGCGCCGGCCCCTGACCGCCGACCGCTCTACCGCGAGCTGCTGGCCGGCCTGGCCCCGCTGGCCCGGTACACGCCGGCCGGCTGGGCCCGGGCCATCGCCGGCCAGGTGTATTGGTGCCAGCTGACCGGCAAGTGGGCCGGCTGGTCGGCGGCGGAAGTCAGCGCCCTGCACCTGGCCCTGCTGATCGCCGGCGCTCTGGCCGGCCTGCTGGTCGCGCGGGACAACGCCGCCCTGGCCGCCGGCTATGCCCTGGCCGGGCCGCTGCTGCTCAACCTGATCTATCTGCGCGCGCCGGCGCGGCGCGTCCGCCGGCAGCTGGCGGCCGAGCTGCCCGAGTTCGTGTCGATCCTGGCGGCCGAGGCCGCCTCCGAGACCACGCTGCAGGAGGCGCTCACCCGGCTGGCGCGCGGGCGCGGGGTGTGTGCGGCCTGGTTCCAGCAGGCCCTGCGCCTGGCCGTGGGCCGGTCGCTGTTCACCGAGGGCGGGCAGCCAGGGGCGCTGGCGCTGGAGGCGCGGGCCTCCGGCGAGCGCGACCTGATCACGCTGGCGCGCACGCTGGACAACGTCAAGCGGCGCGGGACCGGCACGCGCGAACTGCTGGCCCAGACCGCGCGGGACACGGCCGCGCGCTTCACGGGCGAGGCCCAGCTGCGGGCTGAGAAGGTCGGCTCGGAGATCATCCTGCCCATGATCCTGTTCTTCTTCCTGCCGTACATCGTGGTCATCCTGTCCGTGCTGGCGGGGCCGCTGCTGACCGGAGGCCTGTTTTGATGGACACAACTCAGTGGATCACGCTGTCCGCCGGCCTGGTGCTGTTCGCGGTGTGCTTGTGGATCATCGCCGGGAGGTCGGTATGAGCGTTCAGAGTCTGGCGGCGTGGCTGGTGGACACGCTGGTCTACATCGCCAACGGCGGTCTCGTGATCGGGTACGCGCTCTGCGACCACGCCGCGCAGCTGGCCGCCATCGGCGCGGCGCTGGTCATCGCCCTGTCCTTCGACCGGCTCGTCCAGCGCGAGGCCGTCTTCGCGCCGGCGCGCCAGGCCGGCGGCCGGCCGGCGGAGCGGCCCGCGCCGCGCACGGCCCAGGCCCTGACCGGGATCGCCCTCGGGCTGTGGCTGGCCGCGACCTGGGCCATGGGCGCGCCCGTGCCCGTCATCGGGGCCGTGATGTGGTGGACCGGCGCCCTGATCCTACTCATCATGCCACAGCAGCGCTGGGCGCTGCTGTGGACGCTCAAGGGCTACTTGATCCTGTACAGCCTGGCCATCCTCGGCTTCCGGCTCCTGCTCTGGCAGGCCGCGGCCCTCTCACCCGCGCAGCTGGCCGAACTCCTGGGCGGCCGGCAGACCGCGGGCCAGATCCTGGCCCAGAACACGGCCACGCTCGCGACGCTCGGGGTCTGGCTGCTGTGGGTGATCGTACCGGTCGGCTACTTCGCCGTCTTCCTGCAGAACCTGCTGGCCCAGCCGCTGGCCCTGGTCGGGCCGCGCCAGAGCGCCCAGGAGATCATCACCCTGCTCCGCACGCGCTCCGGAGGCGCGCGATGAACGGCTGGCGGGGCGCGGTGGCCCAGCTCTTCGGGCGGCTGGCCGGCCTGACCGCGCGCCAGGCGGGCCGGCTGGACGACCTGCAGATCGTGGACTCGGGCCTGGCGTTCGCGGACGGCGCCCTGGACTACCTGTGGAGCGAGGTCGTCGAGCACGACGGGGCGCGGACCTGGCGCGGGTTCCGGGTCGTGCAGCTCAGCGAGCTGACCTACCTGCCGCAGGAGGTGCGCGCGGAGGCCAGCCTGATCCGGCGCCAGGCCGCCCTGCAGCGTGGGCTGTGGGCGGCCGGGGTCGAGCTGATCACGCTCAGCTTCGGGATGTTCGAGCCGCCAGTCGGGGTCGTCCAGTGCTACGGCGCCGGCGCGCGCGGCGCGACCCGGGCCGAGGCCGTCGAGCAGGCCGCGGCCGCCCACGCCGCGGTGCTGGCCAACTTCGCGGCCCAGTTCCCGCAAAGCCGGCTGAAGCCGCTGGCCCTGGACCGGACCACCTGGCTGGCCCAGGCCCTGCACGACATGGAGCACGTCACGGCCCTGATCGGGCATCCCGATCCGCGGGAGGGCGCGCGGGGCGGATCCCAAGAGCGGACCCGCCCCGCGGATGCCTTCACCGAGCAGCAGAACGAGCTGCTCTTCCGGGCCATGGCCCGCGCCCGCCAGGAGTTTGTGTGCCTGAACATCGCCACCCCCGTGGCCCGCGCCGACATCGCCCGGATGCAGGCCGCGCTCGGGAACCTGACCAGCACCGTCGCCTCGCGCCAGCAGGGCTCGACCAGCATCGGCTTCGGGGTCTCGCTGCCCGTCATCCTGTCCGTGGCCCAGGGCCTGGCGGCCGGCGAGTCGTATGGCACGTCCCACACGGACGGCCAGTCCAGCGCGACCGGCAGCGCCCATGGCACCACGGACACCGAGGGCCTGGCGCGCACCAGCAGCTGGGCGCACACCGTCGGCCAGGCCCACACCGAGGGCACGGCCGAGACGGACAGCGTCGCCCACACCAGCGGGACCTCGCACTCGGTGAGCGTGTCGGAAGGCAGCGCCCAGACGCAGGGGACGGCCCACACGGCGGGCGCCGCCCACACCGAGAGCTCCAGCTTCGGCACCGCCACGACCGAGGCCAGCGGGATGTCGCAGACCCACGGCGTGGTGACCAGCCAGAGCGAGACGGCCGGCGTCTCGCACGGCACCAGCGAGAGCACACAGCTGGGCCTGGCCCTGCCGTTGTCCGTTAACGCCGGGATCAAGGGCGGCATCCCGGCCGAGACCCTGACCCTGAGCGGCGGCGGTTCGGCCGGGATCACACCCTCGATCGGGCACAGCGCCGGCACGTCCGAGTCGGTCAGCCAGGCGACCAGCACCGGGCTGAGTGTGAGTGACGTGACCACGGCCAGCCACATGAGCAGCGTGAGCCACTCAGAGAGCCACGGCAGCGCGGACACCGTCAGCCAGGCGGACACGACCAGCCAGGCCGCCACCCAGAGCCAGGGGCGCAGCGAGTCGTGGAGCACGATGGAAGCGACGACCGTCGGGCATGCCGCCACGCGCAGCCAGGCCGACACCGTCAGCGAGTCCTTCTCGGTCGGCGGCGCGACCACGCGCTCGCAGGCGCACAGCGTCTCGGAGTCGCAGAGCCAGTCGCAGGGCACGTCCCGGGCCGATGGGGTCTCGCTCGGCCGCACCCTCGGCGCGACCCAGGCCATGGGCCTGGGGGCCGGCGTCTCGCCCGGGATCTCGGTCGGCAAGTCCTTCCAGTGGAAGGACGAGAACGCCGTCGTGATTACGGAGCTGCTGGAAGAACAGCTCAACCTGTTGAAGGAGGCCGTGGAAGAGGGCGGGCTGTACAGCGACCTGTACCTGCTGACGCGCTCGGAGGCCGGCCGGCGCACGGCCGAGGCGGCCGCGGTCCAGGCCTTCGGGGGCTCGCAGGGCGTGGTCACCCACCTGCAGGTCCGACGGCCGGCGGGGCCGGCCGAGGCCGGTCACCTGCGCCTGCACGCCGCCGCCTTTACGCCCTCCTCCCTGGCCGAGACCCTGGGCTGGCTGAACGGCTACGCCTACTCGACCCTGATCACGCCGGTCCAGCAGGCCGCCTACTCGGCGCCCGGGCTGTTCGAAGAGGGCACCGCGCTCACGGTCCAGGAGCGCACCCCGCCCTTCGCCTTCCGGCCGGATCTGCGCGGCGAGGCGGTCCTGGGCCATCTCTTCTCGACCGAGCGCGGCGAGCAGACCAGCGCGCCGCTGGCCCTGAGCGAGGAGCGCCACTTCCACACCGTCTACGCCGGCGACACCGGCGCCGGCAAGACCGTGGCCGCCGAGCGCACGGCGGTCGAGGTCGTGAGCCAGTGGCACCACCGGGCCGTGGTCCTGGACTTCGGCGCCGGCTGGCGGCGGCTGCTGGACTGCGGCCTGCCGGCTGAGCGGGTGGAGGTGTATCAGCTGTATCCGGGCGCGCCCCGGCCGCTGCGCTGGAACATCATGCAGCTGGGCCGGCGGCTGACGCCTGAGCAGCAGTATCTGGCCACGGCCGAGCTGCTGTGCGCGGCTGGCCGGATGGGGCCGCGCCAGATCGCGTTCCTGCGCCGCATGATGCGCGAGGCCTACATCGCCGCCGGCGTCCTGCTGGAGAGCCTGGCCGAGGGCGGCGGCGACACGTACGACAAGTATGACCGGCGCTGGCAGCGCCTGCAGCCCGGCGAGCCCGAGGTCGTGGAGCAGGCCCGCCTGGCCTGGGGTCTGCCGGCCGGGCCGGCGCGCACGCTCAACGAGGCCGTCTCCGACCTGACGCGGGCCGAGCGCCAGGCGGTGCTGATCCACCGCTCCAAGCGGGTGGACATCAACCAGGTCTATGACCGGGCCAACTCGGCCTTCAGCCGGCTGGGCGACCGCGACCCGTCCCGGGCGGCGCTGGAGGGCGCGGTCCTGCGCCTGGAACCGTTCACGCGCGGGGAGCTGGCGCGGATGTATGGGCGCGGTGAGGGCTCCCTCGCCATCGAGGACCTGGGGCTGCTCGGCCCGGAGCCGGAGCTGGACGACCGCTGGGGGCTGTGCGTGCTGGAGGGCGGGGCCGAGCTGGACGAGTACAGCAAGGTCGTGATCCTGTCCCTGGCCGCCTGGCACCTGTACACCGACGCCCAGAAGCGGCGCCGAGAGTCGATCGGCTCCCCGGAGCGGAACCGGCCGCTGGACATCTTCTGGGAGGAGGCCAACAAGCTGCTGACCGGGGTGGGCGACGGCGACAGCGCGGCCACATCGTCTGCGGCCGGCGCCGTGAGCCTGTGGCAGGCCATGTGGCGCGACGGCCGCAAGTACAAGGTCTTCCTGCACCCCATCGTGCAGACCCTGGCCGAGCTCCCGGCCGGCATCCTGGCCTCCTGCAACAACGCCTTCTTCGGCCAGATGAAGAGCCCGGCCGACCGCGACCTGGCCGTCAGCCATCTGGCGCGCTCGGAGCGCGGCTTCACGGACGAGGAATACAAGCGCTACCTGAGCCGGCTGCCGCGCGAGCTGGCCATCGTGAAGCTGGGCTACAGCGCCGACGTGACCGACCTGGAGCCGCTGCTGGCCCGGCCGCTGATGGTGCTGGCGCGCGAGCCGTCCGACGACGAGATCGAGCGCCGCTGGCGCCGGGCGCGAGTGTGAGGAGATGAGGGATGCCCCCTGACCCGCTGCAACAACTGCTCTTGAAGACCAACCAGGTCGCCCGGCTGCTAAGCATGGACCCATCCAGCGTGCGCCGGCTGGTGCGGCGCGGCGTGCTCAAGCCCTGTGACCGCAGCCGCGGCGGGCACGCGCTCTTCAAGTATGCCGATATCCAGGCCTACCGCCAGGCGCTGCCGGTCTGGACGCCGGCGGAGGGGGAGCCGCGATGAACTACCAGCCCGTGGCCGAATGGCCAGACTCCTCGCCGGCGCTGAGCCCCGAGCCCCTGACCGAGGCCGAGTTGCGGGTAGCCGCGCTCATGATGGAGGGCTGGGACAACGCCGACATCGCGGCCCAGCTGTGCCTGTCCCTGAACACGGTCAAGAAGCACGTGGGCCAGGTGCTGGCCAAACTGGACGCGCGCAATCGGACGCATGCCGTGGTGCTGCTGCTGCGCCGCGATTAGTGGATCGGCGGGCGCCAGGGCGGAGCGGGGATGACGGGCGTGCCCAACGGTCGGGGTGGATCAGCGCCAGAGCGGGGGAGCGGGGCCGCCTTGATCAGCGGCCGGCGCGGTGGACCTTGGGCTGCTGACGGCAGCTGAGGTCAGGCCTGGGCGATGTAGGCTGCGGCGGAGACCAGGAAGTCCTGCGCCCACTGCAGGGCGGCGTCCACCTCCTCGGCGGTGACGGCCGCGTCGGTATCGTAATCGCCGGATTGGCGCAGGTTCTGCAGATCGATCAGGTGACGATGGAAGCGCGGCTCCAACAACCCGGTCTTGGCGAACTCGCGGCCAAAGGCGGCGATGACGGCCGCATGACTTGAGAAGGTGAGGCCCCGCGCCAGAAGCAGGGCTTCGGCGGTATAGAACATGGCGTAGTAGGCGCGCGAGGCGGCAATGGCCAGGAAGCCCTCCCGGCGCAACAGGGCCGCCGCCTGCAGGTTTTCGCGGGCTTTGCCCAGCAGGGCCTGACTCTCGTCGGCGCTCATGTGACGGGCACTCCTTCGCGGCGGACATTCCGCAGAAAGGCGCTCATTCCTGACTGGTAGCGCCTCTGCCCCACGAAGACCCGCGCAATGACGACGTCATTGTCCAGCGACACCCGCGCGACCGGCTCAGACGTGCGCCGCATCAAGTCCGCGTGATCGAGCGGCTCCCGGACCACGATCAGCACGTCAATGTCCGAGTCTGGGCGCGCCTCGCCGCGCGCCTGCGAGCCGAACAGGACGACCTGAATGAGCTCCTCACCCAGGACGCGCTTGAGTTCCTGCCGCAGGGTCTTCAGGATGGCTGCCAGCCGGTGGTTTTCAGCCGTGGTCGTCATCAGTGCCGATCTCCACCCCTATTTTAGCGTGGTTGCCTGCAGCCGCCAGCGCTGGGGACCGGCAGTTCGCGGCCAGCAGCGGCCAGGGCGCGGAGGAGACGAGCCGCCGGCCGGCATCGCGCAGGCAGAAAGGCCGGGAGGACGCCGGCATCGCGGCGCGGCTGCGCCTGTCGCTGAACACGGTCAAGAAGCACGTGGGCCAGGTGCTGGCCAAACTGGACGCGCGCAATCGGACGCACGCCGTGGTGTTGCTACTGCGCAGATGACCGAGCCAACACGCCCGGACAGAGAAAGCGCGCTTTCCAGTCCGATTTGAGTTATAGCCGGATGATTCTCCAACCAAGGCCGGCGCGCGATCGCCCCGGCCGCTCACTATACTCCCCAGCATGCGCACTCGTCTCACGCTCAGTCCCGGCCAGCGCGGAACCAAGAAGCTGGTCCAGCAATATGGCAGCCGGCTCGTCTGCGTCCGCTATCGCTATGACGAGGAGAAGCGGCGCCGCTACAAGACTGTGGAGCTCATTGTCGACGAAGCCGATTGGACGCCACGCTTCAAGCCCGACACGATCGTGCACCTGCAAATCGCCTGGGGCGAAACCGACGTTGCGGGTAGAGTAAAATATGCTGGCGGGCAGTGGAACCGGCCAGGCCGTTACTGGGAGTTGCGATACGATCTGGCCGTGAAGCTGGGGCTGGAAAACCGCATCATCGGGCACGAGCGCATCTACGGCTAGACACCCGGCTATAATCGTAGAGGCTGAAGACAACGGGCGGTTTGCATATAGGGGCGAAGACCTGGCTCCACTGCTATAGGCACCGGGGGGCTCGTCAGTCTAATCAAATGTTGGGCGGCTTCAGGTCGCAAATCGTGCTAGACCAATAGTAAACCCATGCAATCAATCGACTCCCTTATCACCCTCTACAAGCTGAATGCCAGGCTTGGCGCTGGTTGGGTTGCAACGGGCTTCCTGATTGGCCTCGTGGCGGCCTTGGTGACTCAAAACCGCTTTTGGTGGGTCTGGGGCTTTATGATTCTGGCCGGCTTTGGCCTGGCTCTCTGGTCGACTGTTTATCTGACCGATCAGCGTGTCCAAACGTTCTCAACACAACAGATGCTAATCTCCATCTGGGGTGGACTGATCGTGAGCCTGCTTGGCATCGCACTATTTATCGCACTATTTAGCGTAGCCTATTGGCTCTTGCCGCGCTTACTCTCGATTGACCTGATCTTGCTACTGGCAACCCCCATCTGGACATTCGCCGGAACTCTTGTAGTCGCATTGATGTCACTCTGGCAAATGCGCCGGATGACACCTCGGGCGCGCACAAAAGGGTGATGGATGACATGAGACTGTGCGCCGCCCAACCAGCGCTTGCAACCGACCGCTTCGCGCGCCACCCGGCACTCGATTTCAAGGTATCATGGCGCTCGCGGCGGCTGAAGCGCGCCGTTGGGTGGCCCAAACTGCATGCGCGCCTGCTGATTTGGAGCGAGGCAACCGATCCTGACAGATTCTAAAGCAGCCGATCCTTATGACTTGCAGAGAAAATCTATGTTGAGCCTGGGCAACGAAAGGCCAATCGTACGGCATAGGTCTGCCTGGCGCATCGCCGTGCCAGTCTGCGTCGTGCTCCTGTTGTGGTTTGGCGTCGACGCTCAGTCGTTTTCCGAGGCCATGCCTGCGACCACTCAACTTACTGGCTGGCATTTGCCACTGCCGGCCGGCGAGTGGCAGATTTATCGCGGCCCCTGTTCATCATTAATGGAACCAAGCCACGCCTGCGATGACTACGAGGAACGCTGCGCTATTGACATTGGCCCAGCCGATTTGACTACGGAGAACGTCCCTCTCCTGGCACCACAAGCCGGGCGCGTGTTTTTCGCCGGGCACCGCCCGGGCCGAGGGCTGAGCGCGGTTATCTTGCATGATGATGGCTCCGTCAGCAATTTAATGCAGATTGGTCGACTGGTGGTCTCCCAGGATCAATGGGTCTCGCAGGGCGACATCATCGGCTATACGGGAAAAAGCGGGAGCGACTCAGCGCACGTTCATTTCTTTGTCCAGCCCAACCTCGTTCAGCGCGCCTGCTCCGCAATCGAGGGTCTCGATCACGTTGATTACCATACGGCTCAGGCGATTTCAAGCAACCTGGCGATTGAGCAATTGACCTGGATTGATCCACCGCGCTCGGTGCTGGAACATCTGCCACTTCCCACTTATCGAATCTCTCGCCGGGATCAATATGTGCATTTGCCGTTGGTGGTCGCACCGGGATCCTACTTTCGCGTTCCCGTACTCTTGACAGAAGAAGTGAGTGCGACGAAACGAATGGGCGTGGTACTGGGCCTGGAAATCCTGTGGAGTTCGAGTCATGGACGCACATCGGAAGGCGCGTTGTTCAGCGTTCCGGTTCGGGCAGGCTATACGCTCGGTCAAGATACGTGGACGCCGGCGACCGGTGAGGCCCTAGCCGAACATGTGCTGACGCTGGTGTTCACTGTCACTGAAACACTCAACGATTGGCCTCTGGGCCTGACTCGCTTTGGGGAACCGCAATTGGTTGCGCCACTCAGCTACAGTGTGTTCCGGCGGGCGCCCAATCTGTGTTGGCAATCGGGTGTTGCCAACTTTGACGAATGGCGGGTTGCAGTGGCCGGGCCTACGTCGGTGCTCAGTGAATGGCAATACTCGTCGTCGAACGCGACATGCTGGCGCCCGCCTAGCCTTCCACCCGGCACCTATTTCTGGAAAGTATTCACGCGTGACTATGCAGGAAACGTTCAAGGTTTCCGCCATTATCCTCTAGCCTTCGTGATCAAGGAGTAGCACGCGCGAGTGTCAAGTATTGGGCCAATGAGTCCATCAGTTTTCACCAGATACGTCGCCACTC
>CALFZO010000177.1 GCA_937952305.1 uncultured Anaerolineales bacterium
ATCAATGCACATGAATTCCTGGCCGCACAGCGTGAAACGCGCGAGCATCACCGATCCCTCCGCGCCGGCCTCGTTGGGGCCGTAGCGGACCAGGTGAAGCACGCGTGCGTCCGGGAACAGCGTCGTGTAAAACGTCAGTGCCTCTTCGGCCCGGCCGGAAAACATGAAGAAGGTGTTGATCTTGGGCATGGTCGCTGCTCTCAATGTGCGGCCCTTACTGCGGCGCCTGGGCCTGGTTTATCATCCACTGGACCCCGAACTGGTCGATCAACATGCCGAAGCGCGCATTCCAGAAGGTCGGCGCCAGCGGCATGATCACCTGGCCGCCGGCCGCCAGACCATTGAACAGACGTGTCGCTTCGGCCTCGTCGTCGGTCTGGAGGGAGAGGTGATAGTTGTCGCCGGCCGTGATCGGACCCATGCTGGCCAGGCGGTCGCTGCCCATGAGGACGCCGTTCGGCCCGATTGGCAGCGCGATGTGCATGAGGCGCTGGGCGTCTTCCGGCGCCACCCCGCTGTCTGGCGGCATCGCGCTGAAGCGCTGCACGTCGGCGAATTGGCCGCCGAACACGGACCGGTAGAATTCGAAGGCGGCCTCACAGTTGCCTCCGAAGTTGAGATAAGGGTTGAGTGTGACCATGCTGAACTCCTGTTTGGGTGCTGGCGGGTCCCTCAGGCCAAGGGCGGCAGGCACCTTGAAGAATGGGTGTGCGTGTGCTATTGTAGAACTAATATTCTAATATATCAAGACTAACTTTACCCTATTCTGAAATAGGGGGTAAGTCGGCCGCGGTCAACGCCCGCTCTGGACTTCAGGCTTACAATTCCAGGCGGCGGCCATGCTGGACCCGCCAGACGTCGATCTCAGTTCACCCATGAATCCACTTGCCGCCTTCTCGCCCGCCATCCGCGCCTGGTTCCTGGAGACCTTTGGCCAGCCCACCCCGCCCCAAGCCGAGGGCTGGCCGGCTATCCAACGCGGCGACCACACGCTCATCCTGGCGCCGACCGGCTCTGGGAAGACGCTGACTGCGTTCCTGTGGGGCATCGACGAGCTCTTCCGTGAGCGTGCGGCCTCAGTGCCGCCGCCGGACGGTGTCCGGCTGCTGTACATCTCGCCGCTCAAAGCCCTCAACAACGACATCGAACGCAACCTGCGCTTCCCGCTGGAGGGCATCCGCGCGGCCGGCGAGCGCCGCCGCCAGCCGCTGCCGGCGCTGCGCGTGGCCGTGCGCACCGGCGACACGCCGGCCAGCGTCCGCGCCCAGATGCTCAAGCACCCGCCCGATATCCTCATCACCACGCCGGAGTCGCTCTACCTGCTGCTCACCAGCCCGCGCGCGCGGGCGATGTTCCGCACCGTGCGCAGCGTGATCGTGGACGAGATCCACACGCTGTGCGGCAACAAGCGCGGCGCCCACCTGGCCCTCAGCCTGGAGCGCCTGACCCACCTGGCCGAGCAGCCTGTGCAACGGATCGGCCTGTCGGCCACGATCAAGCCGCTGGAGGAGGCCGCGCGCTTCCTGGGCGGGCAGGCCCTGGGCCCAGCCGGCCCGGCGCCGCGCCCGGTGACGATCGTGGACGCCCACTACCGCAAGGCCCTGCAGCTCGAGGTGGTCACGGCCGTGGACGATTTCCGCGCCCTGCCCGGCGACAGCATCTGGCCGGCCGTCGTCCCGCAGGTGCTGAACGATATCCGCCGCCACCGCACCACGCTGATCTTCGCCAACAACCGTCGCCTGGCCGAGCGCACCGCCGACCGGCTCAACGCGCAGTTGGCGGCCGAACAATCCGAGGAGATCCCGCCGGGCAGCCCAGCGGCACTGGCGCCCGGCGGCCAGATGCGCGACCGCGGGATCTTCGCCATCGGCGCGGAAGGCCCGATCCGCGCCCACCACGGCAGCATGTCTAAAGAGGCCCGGCTGCAGATGGAGACCGACCTCAAGGCCGGGCGTCTGCCGGCGCTGGTGGGGACCAGTTCGCTGGAACTGGGCATCGACATCGGCGCCGTGGACCTGGTGGTGCAACTGCAGTCGCCCAAGAGCGTGGCCCAGGGGCTGCAGCGCGTCGGGCGTTCCGGCCACCTGGTGGGCCAGACCAGCCGCGGCCGCATCTACGCCACCTTCCGCGAGGACCTGATGGAGGCCGCCGCCATCACGCGCGGGATGCTGGACGGCGATGTCGAGCCCACGCACACGCCCGAGAACCCGCTGGACGTGCTGGCCCAGCAGATCGTGGCGATGGTGGCCCTGGAGCCGTGGTCCGTGCCCGCGCTGTATGACCTGGTGCGCCAGGCCTATCCGTATCAGACCTTGGCGCCGGAGCAGTTCCGGGCCGTGCTGGATATGCTGGCCGGCCGGTACTTCCTGGACGCGCCCCACCTGCGGGCGACGACGGCGCTGCGGCCCAAGCTGGCCTGGGACCGCGTCAACGACCGGCTGGCCGCCCTGCCCGGCACGCGCCTGCTGGCGTTGAGCAACGCCGGCACCATCCCGGATACCGGCGCTTACGGCGTGTATCTCAGCGACGGCCAGACCCGCGTCGGCGAGCTCGACGAAGAGTTCGTGTTCGAGACGCGCACCGGCGATGCTTTCCTGCTGGGCAGCAACGTCTGGCGTGTGACCGAGATCAAAGACGACCGCGTGGTGGTGACCGAGGCGGCCGGCGCGACGCCGCGCATGCCGTTCTGGAACGGCGACTACCCCTACCGCCCCTATGAGTTGGGCGCCCGCATCGGCCAGTTCCGGCGGGAGGTGGCCGAGCGCCTGGCCAACGCCGGCTCGGATGACCCAGCCCCGGTGGAGGCCTGGCTGCGCCGCGACTACGCGCTTGACGAACGCTCGGCCCGCAACCTGGTGGAGCACGTCCAGCGCCAGCTCACGGCCGTGGGTGTCCTGTCCTCCGACCGCACGATCGTGGCCGAGACCTTTCAGAACGCCGTCGGCGACCTGTGTCTGGTGGTCCACTCACCCTTCGGCGGCCGCGTCAACGGCGCCTGGGCGCTGGCGCTCCAGGCAGTCCTGCGCGAGCGGACCGGCGTCACGCCGGAGGCGCAGACCAACGACGACGGCCTGATCTTCCGCCTGCCCCCCTCCGACCGCGCCCTGCCGGCCGAGGCCGTGCGGACGCTCACGGCTGCCGAAGCCCGCCGCCTGATTCTGCGCGCGCTGCCGGACTCGGCCGTCTTCGGCGCCCAATTCCGCATGAACGCCGGCCGGGCCCTGCTGCTCCCCCGCCAGCGCGGGTCCAGGCGCACGCCGTTCTGGCTCCAACGCCTCAAAGCCAAAGACCTGCTGGCGCTGGTGCGCCGCTTCGATGACTTCCCGATTGTGGCCGAGACCACGCGCGACTGCCTGCGCGATGTCTTCGACCTGCCGCACCTGGAAGCGATCCTGACCGGGATCGAGACCGGCGCTATCCAGGTGGTGGCGATCGAGACGGCCACGCCGTCGCCGGTGGCGGCCAGCCTGCTCTACAACTTTGTCAGCGTCTTCATGTACGAGTGGGACGCGCCCAAGGCCGAACGCCAGTTGCAGGCGCTGACGCTGCCGCCGGCGGCGGAGGCCTCCGGCCAGCCGGTTGATTGGAGCCAGCGCCTCAAGCCGGAGGCGGTCGCTCTGATCGTGGAGCGCGCCCGCCATCTCGCCCCCGGCTATCAGGCCCGCTCGGAGGAGGAACTAGCGCTGCTGCTCTATGAGCTGGGCGACCTCTCCGACGACGAGGTCGCGGCCCGCTGCGCCGGCGAGGGCGCCGCCTGGCTCGCGGCGCTGGCCGCCGCGCAGCGCGTGCGGTCGATCCTTATCGGCGAGGTCCGGCGCTGGGTGCCCGCTGAGCTGGCGGCCGCGTATCAAACCGCTTTCGGCCAGGGCTTTGCCAGCGGGCCGGCGGCCGGCGAGGTCCTGCGGCGCTTCCTGCAGAGCGCGGGTCCGGTGACGCGCGCGTCCCTCCTGGCACGCTATCCGTTTGCGCCGGACTGGCTGGACGAGACGCTGGCGCAGTGGACGCAGGCCGGGGAGCTGGTCCGTGGCCGCTTCGTGCCGGCGGACGACGATCAGTATTGCGACGCGGAACGGCTGGCGCAGATGCAGCGCCAGACGCTGACGCAGTTGAGGCAGGCGATCCAGCCGGTCTCGCTCGCGGCCTACGCTGCCTTCCTGGCGCGCTGGCAGCACACGCACCCGGCTCAGCGTCTGCGCGGTTCGGACGGGCTGCGCCACATTCTCGAGCAGCTGCGCGGCCTGGCCCTGCCGCTGGCGGTCTGGGAGCGCGAGGTGCTGCCCAGCCGGCTGACGCCCTATGACCCGGCGGAGCTGGATGACCTCGGCCAGACCGGGGCGCTGGTGTGGGCGGGCGCCGCCCAGCGCGGACGCGTGCGCTTCTTCTTCCGCGGCGAAGGCGGCCTGTTCCTGAGCACGCCCGCGCTGGACGCGTTAAGCGCGCCGGCGTTGGCCGTGTACGACTACTTGAAAGCCGAGGGCGCGTCTTTCCTGGCTGACCTGCAGGCCGGCCTGGCGCTGGCGGAGGCCGAACTGAAGAAGGCGCTGGATGAGCTGAGCGCGGCCGGCCTGATCACCAACGACGCGCCGCAGGCGCTGCGGCAGTTCCTGGCGGCCGAGCCGGAGCCCGAGCGCGGCCGGCCGGCGGTCAGCGCTCTGGAACAGGAGTTGGCGGCGCGGTTGGGCCCCCGCCCGCTGACAGCGAGCCGCTATCGCGCCGCCAAACGCACGGTGACGCGCCGGCTGCGCGCTGAGACGACGGCGCCAGTGGCCGAAGGGCCCGGCCGTTGGGCGCTCCTGCATCGCGCCAGCCTCCTTGGCCCGGAACTGGACCCGGCTGCACGCGCGGAGCGGGCGGCCCGGGTGCTGCTGGCGCGCTACGGCGTTGTGACCCGGGATTGCCTGGAACGTGAAGACGTGGGCTGGGAGTGGGCGCCGCTCTACCTGGTGTTGCAGCGCCTGGAGATGCGCGGCGAGGTGCGCCGCGGCTACTTTGTGGCCGGCCTGCCGGGCGTGCAGTTCGCGCTGCCGGAGGCCGTGGAGCAGCTGCGCGCCGCCCCGGACGACGCCGTCATCGTCTTGAACGCCGCCGACCCGGCCAATCTCTTCGGCGGCGCCCTCGGGGAGGCGCCGCGCTTCGCGCGCGTGCCGTCGACGCACGTGGCGCTGGTGGGCGGCCAGCTGGCGGCGGTGTTTGAGGACAGCGGCCGGCGCATCACGGCTGTGGCGGGCACCCCGCCCGATCAGCTCGACCGCGCCGTGCAGGCCTATCTCACCCGGCCCAACGCCTCCGCGCGCGTGGTCGTCCAGGAATGGAACGACGTCCGCGTCTCACAAAGCCCTGGCCAGGCGCTGCTGCACAAGCTCGGCTTTCAGACCACGCCGACCGGCCTGGAGTGGTGGGCCAGCCCGGCCTCCGGGCGCTAAGCCGGGCGTCGTGACTCAAACGGGCGGGAGGGCGCTCTTGCGCCTCTTCCCGCCCGTTGCTTTGCCGTGGGTCTGCCTATCTACGCCGACTCGAGGAAGCCGCCCTTTTCGGCCTGGGCCAGGACGGCCAGGATGGTGTCCACCAGGTGGCGGGCTGCCTGCTCACTCAACTCCACGGCCACCCGCGCGCCCGGTCCGCGCGCCGGGTCCGTGAAGTCGATATTGAGCGCGTGCTCAAACGGCGCGTTGAAGGGGTGGTCGAAAGACACGCTCGCCTGACGGACGGCGAACCACCCGTCCGGCCCTTTGCCGCTCCCGTCGATCTCCACTTGCTTGACGATCATCGTGCACATGGCGGGCTCCCTTCTGCACGCGCCGGTCAGGCGCCGTGGGCCAGATGTTTCCCAAGGAAGGCGAAGATCTTGTGCCAGCCGTCCACGGCCGGCCCCTGGCGGTAGGCCGGCCGGTCGTGATAGAAGAAGCCATGGCCGGCCTGCGGATACATGTGGAACTCGTAGGTCTTGCCGTGCTGCTTGAGCGCCGCTTCATGCACGGCCACCTGTTCCGGCGTGGGGCTGCGGTCTTCCTCGCCGAACAGGCCCAGCAGCGGACAGGCCAGGTCGGCTGTGAAATCGAGCGGGGCCACAGGCTGACGGGGCGTGAGGTCGGCCGGCGTCATCACCACGCGGCCGCCCCAGCAATCGACGACGGCGTCAAAACCAGGCAGACGGCAGGCGGCCAGGTAAGCGTGCCGCCCGCCGGAACAGGTGCCAAAGACGCCGACCTTGCCGTTGAGGTACGGCAGGGCGCGCAGCGCCCGCAGGGTGCCGGCCAGGTCGTCCAACACCTGTTCGTCGGGGACGCCGCCCTCGGCGCGGACGCGGGCGGCCACATCCTCCGGCGTGCCGTGGCCGGCGCGAAAGTACAGGTTGGGGCAGACGGCCACGTAGCCGTGGTGGGCGAACTTACGCGTGGCCTCGCGGTACCACTCGTCCCAGCCCGGCATGTGGTGGATCAGCACCACGCCGGGAAAAGGGCCGGCGCCGAGCGGACGGGCCAGGTAGGCGTTGATCGTGTCGCCGCCGGCGCCGGGCACACTCACCGTCTCGGCCAGCATCCCCTCATACTGATTGGTCTGATACATGGGGCCTCCCCGGCCGACGGCGGCGGGCGCCGGACTGACCGCCAGCGCCCGCGTCGGCCTGCCGGCGAGTATACCCAGGCTGACCGCGTTCTCAAACCCGGATCAGGCTCGGCAGCACCACCGGGCGCGAGCGCGTCTTGCGGTAGACGAAGTCTTGCAGCGTTGCGCGCAGCGTCTCAGTGGCGACATCGCGGCCGTGCGGATAGCGGCGCTTGAGTTCCTGGCGCGCGGCCTGCAGCAGGCCGTGCGAGCCATCGGCCACGAAACCGCGGCTGATAAGCTGCGGCTCGCCGGCCACGCGGTTGCGGCTGTTGACCGGGATCAGGGCGACGATGAAGCCGTCCTGCGAGAGCTGCTCGCGGTCGCGCACTACGACCGCGCCGACCTCGCCGACCAGGTGGCCGTCCACCAGGACGTCGTTGGCGGCCACCGGCGCCTCGGTCCAGGCGCGCCGTCCGTCGCTGGCCCAGACCGCGCCGTTGTTGAGGATGAACACCTGCTCGGCCGTCAGCCCCGCGCTCTGCGCCAGACGCGCGTGCAGGTGCAGATGGCGCGTCTCGCCGTGCACCGGGATCAAGAACTTGGGCCGCGCCGTCTTGAGCATGGTCAGCATCTCGTCGCGGCTGCCGTGGCCGGAGACGTGCACGTTGGCAAGCTTGCCGTAGATGACATTGGCGCCGCGCTCAAAGAGCTGGTTGAGCATGCGGCCCACTTCTTCTTCGTTGCCCGGGATCGTGCCGCCCGAGATGATGATGGTATCGCCGGGCTTCACCTGCACCTGCCGGTGCGCGCCCTCGGCCATGCGGTTGAGCGCCGAGCTCGGCTCGCCCTGCGAACCCGTGGACAGGATCAGCATCTGGCGGTCCGGCAGGCGCGTGCCGGCCTCGACGATCAGGCCGGTCGGGACCTTGAGGTAACCCAGCTCACGCGCCAGGGTCACGTTCTCCTCCAGGCTGCGGCCGGTGAGCGCCACGCGGCGCCCGTGCTGGACGGCCAGATCCAGGATGGCCTGCAGCCGCGCCAGCAAGGACGCAAAGGTGGCGATGATGATGCGGCCGTCGCGGGCCTCGACGAAGAGCCGGTCCAGCTCGTCGGCGACCACCTGCTCGGTGGGCGTGCGGCCGGGCCGGTCGGCGTTGGTGCTGTCGGCCAGCAGGGCCAGCACGCCGCGCGGCGTGAGCCGGCGCAGGCGCGCCAAGTCCGTGGTCTGCCCGCCGGCCGGCGTCTCGTCGAGCTTGTAGTCGCCGGTGTGGACCACGGCGCCGGCGGGCGTGTCGATCACCAGGCCGACCGAGTCTGGGATGGAGTGGGCCACCGGGAACAGGCTGACCTTGAAGGCGCCCAGTTTGAAGCTGCCGGTGTTGGCGACGGTGTGCAGCTGCGCCTGGCTCAGGACGTTGGCTTCCTTGAGCTGGCGTTTGACCAGCCCCAGGGTCAGCGCGGTCCCGTACACGGGCGCCTTGAGTTGGCGCAGCAGGTACGGCAGGCCGCCGATGTGGTCCATGTGGCCGTGCGTCAACACGATGCCGCGCAGGCGGTTCTGATTGCGGACGACGTAGTCGAACTGCGGCAGGACGAGGTCGATGCCGGGCAGGCGGCTGTCGGGGAACATCACCCCGCAGTCCACGATCAGCAGATCGCGGCCATATTCAAGAACGGTCATGTTCTTGCCAATTTCCCCCAGGCCGCCCAGGGGCAGGATACGAAGCGTAGTTGTCATTCTTGTGTACTACAGACGTGCTAGACAGGCGAGGTCGCCCAGGGCGGATAGCACTCAACCGCCGAGGGAACCGGTTATCCAGTGAAGTTTGAGACCGCGGACAGTTGTGGGAGAACTGAGGGAGTCAAACGTCGCGAAGAACCTAACGCGGCGGATTATATCAGATTTTCGGTTTCTTGTCCCGGCCGACTTTTCGTTCCCCCACTAACGCACACCGGCCCCCCGAGACACACATAACCCGCTTCTTGCTTCCATAAAAAGCAACTCTCGCAGGCGGATTGGTGGCTGCGAAGGGCTTTTGGCCAAGATTGGTGGATGTCTTCAGCCACATTCCGCGTAAAATGGATAATGTCACTCCAATTTCAGTCCGGACGATGATCCTGTCGAGAATCTGAGTGACTCCACCGCGCACCCCTCCCAACCTGCAGACCCGCCTGATCATGTTCGTGTTGGCGTTGTGTCTGCTGCTCACGGCGGGCCTCGTCTTTGTGACGCTGGGCTCCCGCCCGCTCACTTCGGCTGAACTGTCCCGGGCCGTGATTCTGATCGGCCTGGCTGGGCTGGCCGTCTGGGCGTTGACGGCGTGGGCCGCCCAGGCCTGGCTGGTGCAGCCGCTTCAGAAACTGCACAGCCTCGTCACGCGGCTGAGCCGGGGCGATCTGAGCGCGCGCCTCGGCGGCCTTGGCGGGCCGGACGAAATCGCCCAGCTTGGCCGCGCGCTGGACCAGTTGGCGGCCGCGCTGGAGGAGCGTCAGGCCGGCCAACGCGCGGCGGAGGAACAACTCCAAGCGAGCGAGCGCCGCTATCGGCGGCTGGTCGAGCTGTCGCCGGAGGCCATCCTCATCCGCCATGACGACGTGATCGCGTTTGCCAACCTGGCTGGCGGGCGGCTGTTCGGCGCCACCGAGCCGACCCAATTGGTGGGCCGGCCATTCTGGGACTGCGTGCATCCCAGGGCCTTGGCGCTGGCGCGCGAACGCTTGCAGCCGTCTGACCCGGACCAGAACCCGGCTCCGATCGAACTCCGGCTGTTGCGCCTGGACGAGTCGGTTTTTGAGGCCGAGGTCTCGGTGACGGCGCTGGCGTATGGCGGTCACGCCGCCGCGCAGGTGATCATCCGCGACATCACGGCGCGCAAGCAAGCCGAGGCCGCCCTGCGCGAGAGTGAAGCGCGCTTCCGCACGATGGCCGACCACGCCCCCGTGTTGATCTGGGTGGCCGGACTGGACGCGCAACGCACCTTCTTCAACAAGCCCTGGCTGGATTTCACCGGCCGCCCGCTGGAACAGGAAGTTGGGATGGGCTGGACCGACGGCCTGCATCCCGACGACTACCAGCGCTACCTAGACGCCTACCTCGCCGCGATTAAAGCCGGGCAGAGCTTTGAGCTGGAATACCGGCTGCGGCGCGCCGACGGCGCCTATCGCTGGCTGGTCAGCATCGCCGTCCCGCGCTTCCAGGCCGACGGCCGCCCGGCCGGATACATTGGCACCTGTTTCGACCTGACCGAACGCCGCGAGGCCGAAGAGGCGCTGCGCCTCTCGCGGGACCAGTTTGCGTTCATCCTGCAGAGCGCGGCCGACGGCATCACGGCGCAAGACCCCAGCGGTCATCTGCGTTACGCCAATGCGGCGGCGGCGCGCATCCTGGGCTATGCCTCGGCCGAGGCGCTCCTGGCCGTGCCCTGGCCGGAAGTCCTGCGCCAGATCGAGGTCTTCGACGAAGCCGACCAGCCCTTCCCGCTGGAGCGATTGCCCGGACAGCGCGCCCTGCACGGGATGCTGAAGGCGGCGGCCACCGTCCGCTTGCGGCCGCGCTCCGCCGGCGACGAGCGCTGGCTGGCCATCCAGGCCACGCCGGTCTACAACGAGCGCGGCCAGGTGGAGCTGGTCGTCAACGTCTTCCAGGACATCACCGGCCTGCGGCAGGCCGGGATCGCGCAGCGCCTGCTGGCCGCGGCCGGGCGGCTCCTGGCGACGCGCGTGGACAACGCCGCCCGCCTCGCCCGCGTCACGCGCCTGGTCGTCCCGCTGCTGGCGGACTGGTGCGCGCTAGACATCGTCGACGAGGCCGGAGCGGCCCGGCGCGCCGCGGTCACGGGCACACCCTCCGCGCGGGCCCGCCTGGCCGCCGGCCATCCGTTTGAATTAGGCGCGCCGTCCGGGGCGTCCCAGGTCTTGCGGACCGGCGTGTCTGAGCTTTACCCCTTCGTGCCGGATTCGCTGCTGGATGCGGCCGCCCGCGACGAGGCGCATCTGCAAGCCCTGCGCGCGCTGGAGCTCAAATCGGCCATGGTGGTGCCGCTGCTGGCCCGCGGCCGGCCGCTGGGCGCGCTGACGTTCGTGCGCGTGGAATCACGACGGCGCTTCAGCCGCGCGGACCTGGCCCTGGCCGAGGAGCTGGCCCGCCGCGTGGCCCTGGCGCTGGACAACGCCCGCCTGTACGACGAGGCCCAGAAGCTCAACACCACCCTGGAACAACGCGTCCACACGCGCACAGTCCAACTCAGCGAGAGCAATGCCCGCCTGGAAGAATCGCAGGCGCAATTACGGCGCCTGTCTGCCCACTTGCAGGCCGCCCGGGAGGAGGAGCGCCTCCGCATCGCCCGCGAGATCCACGACGAGTTCGGCCAGGTGCTGGCCGGGCTCAAGATGGACGTGGCCTGGCTGCAGCGCTCGCTCGCTCAGCCGGCCCGGGCGGTGACCCTCAAGCTGGAGGATATGTCGGTGCTGATCGACGCCACCGTGCAGGCGGTGCGGCGCCTCTCGGCGGAACTGCGGCCCAGCCTGCTCGACGACCTGGGCCTGGCCGCCGCCATCGAGTGGCAGTTGGACGAGTTCCGCGAGCGCACCGGCCTGGACTGCGTGCTGGAGTCCCGCTGGCAGAACGGCACCCTGGAAGCCAGCCGGGCGACGGCGCTCTTCCGGATCTTCCAGGAGGCGCTGACGAACGTGGCCCGCCATGCCCAGGCGCGCCGGGTCATGGTCACCCTGGACGCCAGCCCGGACACGCTGCTGCTCTCGATCCAGGACGACGGGCGCGGCATCACCGAAGCGGAGGCCCAGCAGGTCACGGCCTTTGGCGTGCTGGGGATGCGTGAGCGCGTCCACTTGCTGGAGGGCGAAATCGAGATCCGCGGCGCGCCCGGCCAGGGCACCACCATCGCCGTCCGGGTGCCGCTGCAAAGGAGCTGAGCGGATGATCCGGGTCCTCATCGCCGACGATCACGCCGTGGTGCGGCAAGGCCTGAAACAAATCCTGGGCGAGATCCCGGACATGCTGGTGGCCGGCGAAGCGACCACCGGCCCGGAAGTGTTGGAGCAGGCCCGGGCCGTAGACTGGGATGTGCTGGTGCTCGACCTCACCCTGCCCGAACGCAGCGGCTTCGACGTGCTCCTGGAACTGCGCGCCGAAAAGCCCGACCGGCCGGTGCTGGTGCTGAGCATGCACGCCGAGGACCAGTACGCGCGCCGGCTGCTCAAGGCCGGCGCCGCCGGTTATCTGACCAAGGAGAGCGTGCCCGAGGAGCTGATCCAGGCCATCCGCAAGGTGGTGGGCGGCGGCCTGTACATCAGCCCGGCCCTGGCCGAGAAACTGGCGCGCGAGCTGGGCGCGCCCAGCGACCGCGCCGCCCACGAAACCCTGTCTGACCGCGAGTTCCAGGTGCTGCGCCTGATCGCCACCGGCAAGACGGTGACCCAGATCGCCGAGACCCTGGCGTTGAGCGTCAAGACCGTCAGCACGTACCGGTCCCGCCTCCTGCAGAAGATGGACCTGCGCACGAACGCCGAGCTCATCCACTACGCCCTCCAGCACGGGCTGATCGACGGCGAGCTGTAGAGCCGCCCGCCGGCCAGACGGGCCGCGACACACGCTTAAGAGTTCGTCCTACCCCCGCGTCAGTGGGCAGCTGATAGCGCCGGACAGGGCGACCCGCTATGCTCCTGGTCATCGACGCCGCTTGTCCTGAGCCGGTGTCAAGGAGATAGCGCCGATGCCCAACCCCGCCAGCCTGGCCGCCACCCATGACACACCGCGAGCCCTCCACAGCTCTCCCCGGAACCAGGCGCAGCCGCGCCCCAACACCGACCTGGAGCTGCTCCGCCGCCGCTATCGGCAGGTCCTGGAGCGGCTCTGCGGCAGCGAGCAGGAGCATCTGCACGTCCTGCCGGCGATGGCGAAAGTGGCCCAGCGCCCAGCCCTGCAGGACGCCTTTCGCTACCACTATGAGAAGACCCTGTCCCAGGCGGAGCGCCTCGCCACCGTGTGCGCCGCGCTGGGCTTGCGCCCGGTCACCTTGACCACGCGCCCGGCCGGGCTGAGCCAGGCCGCCCGGCCCTGGTCGGCCTCGTCCAGCGAGCTGGCCGGTTGCGACGACGTGCTGATCACGGCCGCGCGCCAGCTGGAGCACCGCGAGATCGCCGACTACCTCGTGGCCCTGCACTGCGCCGAAAGCCTGCGCGACCAGGCCGCCGTCGAACTGCTGGAGCAGACCTTGCAGGAGGAATACGAGGCCGACCTGATCCTGGCCGCGCTGGAAGCGGAGATGACCGAACGCCGCCCGGGCCAAGCTGAGCCGCCCTCCACCCAGCCCAGTTCGACCGAGCGCGGTTAACGGCCGGACCCGCCTGCGCCCAACCCCAGGAGCCCCACTCATGCCCGCCCGGCCGGACCTGCACGCCGTCCTGGCCGCGCACCGCGGCCAACGCCACCTGGTGGTGATGCAGGCCTATCCCGACCCGGACGCCATCGCCTCGGCCTTTGCCCATCGGCTCCTGAGCGCCTGCCACAACATCGAAACGACCTTGCTCTACAGCGGCAAGATCAGCCACCAGCAAAATGCGGCCCTGGTGAAGCTGCTCGGCCTGGACCTGGTCCACTACGACGCGGCCTTCCCGGTCGGCGACTACGCCGGCGCCGTCTTCGTGGACAACCAGGGAACGACCTCGGACGAGATCGTGCGCGCGCTGGAGGCGGCCGGCGTCCCGGCGCTGATTGTGGTCGATCATCACGATCCCCAGGAACGGCTGCGGCCGGAATTCAGCGACCTGCGCCGGGTCGGCGCCACCGCCACGCTCTACGCCCAGTACCTGGAGCACGGGCCGCTGACGCTGGACAAGTCTCAGCGCGAACACGTCGCGGTGGCGACCGCGTTGCTGCACGGCCTCCTCACCGACACGGGCGGCTTTGTGCGCGCCGGGGCCGAGGACTTCTGCGCCGCCCGCTTCCTGAGCCAGTTCCGCGACGCCGATCTGCTGGCGCAGATCATGCACCAGGCGCGCCCCAAGCCGGCGATGGAGGTCATCCGCCAGGCGCTGGGCAACCGCTTGGTGGTGGAGAACTTTTCCATCGCCGGGATCGGTTATCTGCGGGCCGAAGACCGGGACGCCATCCCGCAGGCCGCTGATTTTCTGATGACGGAGGAGAACGTCCACACCGCCATCGTCTACGGCATCGTCACCGGCGACGACCTGAAGGAGACCGTCGTCGGGTCGCTGCGCACTGCCAAGCTCACGCTCGCGCCCGACGAATTCCTCAAGGAGGTCCTGGGCCGCAATGCCGACGGCCGGCCGTACGGGGGCGGCAAGGCCTCAGCCGGCGGCTTCGAGGTCCCGGTCGGTTTCCTCAGCGGTGACTACAACGGCGGCGACTACCGCGAGCTGAAATGGCGCGTGTTCGACGCGCAGATCAAGCACAAGCTCCTGGTCAAGATCGGCGTCGAGCACAAGCACCCGGCCTGAGCCGGCCGCCTGTCAGACAGGCACCGGCAGACGCGCCCAAGCCGCGCCGACATCAAATAGCGGCCGCGGCCGCTGGCCCGGGGCCGGGCCGGGCGCTACCCTGAGAGGCGCGGCCCGATCAGGGCCAAAGGAGGCCGCATGGCAGCAGCGATCTTTGAACAACCCATCGGACAGGCGCTGAAGCACTATCAGATCATCAGCTTGCTGGGCGAAGGCCAGCTCGGCCCGGTCTTCCGGGCCCGCGATCTGGCCCGCCAGCGCGACGTCGCCCTCAAGGTGTTCCCGGCCCACGTCACCGCCCAGCCGGGTTTCCCGGAGCGTTTCCCGGAGGCGGCGCGCACCGCGGCCCGGCTCGAGCATGCCAACCTCGTCAAGGTCCTGGACTTTGGCTGGGATCGCGGCGTGCCTTTCGTAGTGATGGAGTACCTGCCCGGCGACACGCTGCGCCGGATGCTGCTGACGCTGCAGGCCCAGCAACGCTGGCTGTCCCTGCCGGAGGCCGTGGAGATCGCGCGCCAGGTCGCGCGCGCGCTGGACTATGCCTATCGGCAGGGCGGCCTCCATCTCCGCGCGCAGCCAAGCGATATCATGTTCCGGATCGAGTCCGGCAACGGCCTGGCTTACCGGCCGGTGCTCACCGATCTGGGGTTGGCCAGCCTGATGCGCGGCGCGCTCCCTCCCGGCGATGGGTCTCCGGATGCGTCCGTGTATCAGTCGCCGGAACAGGCGCGCGGTGGTTCGGCCGACGTCCGCAGCGACGTGTATGCGCTGGGTGTCCTGCTCCACAAGCTCACCGTCGGACAGCTGCCTTTCCCGGCTCCGCTGGAGGCCGCGGACCCGTCCGCCCCAGCCCAGCCGCCCACACCCCGCGCCTTGCGGCCCGACCTGCCCGAGCCGCTCGAACGCGTCCTGCTGAAGGCGCTGGCGCCGGACCCCGCCGACCGCTTCGCCACCACGGCGGAGGTGGCGGACGCGCTGGGCCAACTCGCGCCCGCGTTGGCCCGGCTGCCGGCCGGCGACACGTCCAGCCTGCGCGACCTCCTCTTGCAGGGCGACGCCGCGCCCGCCCCAGCGCCAGCCGCGGCGCCTCCGCCGGAACCCAATCGGCTCGCCCAGTTCGGCGGCCTCTCCATCGACCCCGCTCAGATCCAGTTCAGCCCCGGCCCAGGCTGGGTGGGCGTCTACACCGACCTGCCTCACTTTTCGATCGAGCCCGGCCACAGCCTCACGCTCCGGCTCGTCGTGTTGAACCGCGGGCCGGCGGCGGATCGCTTCAGCGTGCTGGTCACGGGCATCCCGAGCGCCTGGCTGTCGCCGCTGCCGACGGCGGTGGCCGTGCCGGCCGGCGGTCAGCAAGTCCTCAAACTGGTCCTCAGCCTGCCGCGCCTGCCCACCACCCGGGCGGGCCGTCATCCCATGACCGTGCAGGTGACCGGCCGCAACGACGCTGGCCAGAGCGCCGAGCTGCGCCTGACGCTGACGGTGACGGCGTTTTATGCCTTCCGCAGCGCCCTCAACCCGCCGCGGCTCCGGCCGGGCGAAACGGCCCAGGTGGCCGTCCAGAATTTGGGCAACACACCCGAGACCTATCACCTGGCCTGGCAGGCCCAGGACGAGGACCTCGCCTTCGAGCACTCCAAGACGGAGCTGCCGGTGGCGGAAGGGCAGACCGCCGTGGCCGAGTTCAGCGTGCGGCCCAAACGCGCCCCGCTGGTCGGCGACGCGCGGACGCATGCCTTCACAACGCGCATCACCTCGCCGGCCGGGCCGGCCCAGACGCACACCGGCGCCCTCGTGAGCCAGGGCCTGATCTCAATCGCCGGCCTGATCTTCCTGCTGCTGCTCGTATGCGTGTTGTCGTCCGGCGTGGCCGGCTTGATCTATGCGGATGGCGCTTCGCGCGAGGCGGCCGCCACCCTGACGGCGGCCGCGGCGCAGACCGGCGTGGCGGTCGCGGACTCGGATGGAGACGGCCTGGCCAACCTGCACGAGGTGGAACAGGGCACCGATCCGCTCAAACCCGACACGGACGGCGATGGCCTCCACGACGGCGACGAGCAGAAGTGGGGCTCCAACCCGCTGGTGGTGGACACCGACGCGGACGGCCTGTTCGACGGCCGGGAGGCCCTGGAACTGGGCACCAGCCCGGTCAACGCGGACACCGACGGCGACGGCCTCAACGACGGCGTCGATCCAGACCCCGGCCAGCTGCCGACGGCCACCGTCGTACCGGTGACGCCGACGGCTACCGTCCCGCCCAGTCTCACGCCTATGCCCACCCCGACCGCTTTGCCGTCGGCGACGCCGGCGCCCAGCCTGACGCCGCTGCCGGCCACGCCCACGTCGCCGCCGCCGCCGGCCACGCAGACGCCCCTCCCCGCGCCCACCCTCACCCCCAACCTCGGCGCCCAACCGCTCGTGTTCGTGTCGCGGCGCGATGGCAACTGGGAGATCTACGCGATGGCGCCCGATGGCTCCGGCCAGACGCGGTTGACGAACAACCTGGCGGATGACACCCACCCGCTCTGGTCGCCGGATGGCGCGCGCCTGGCCTTCGAGTCGCGGCGCGATGGCAACTGGGAGATCTACGTCATGGCCGCCGACGGCTCCGGCCAGACGCGGCTGACCAGCAACTCGACGGCGGACGCCGGCCCGGTCTGGTCGCCGGATGGCGCGCGCCTGGCCTTTGAATCCGAGCGCGATGGCAACCTGGAACTCTACGTCATGACGGCCGATGGCTCCGGCCAGACCCGGCTCACGGACAACCCCGCCGTCGACTGCTGCCTGGCCTGGTCACCGGATGGCACCCGCCTCGTGTTCTATTCGGAACGCGACGGCCGCCCCGGGCTCTACGAGCTGAACGTCGCGGATGGGGCGCAGACCTGGCTGACTGAGGCCGCACGGGCCGCGCCGGTCTGGGCGCCGGACGGCGCGCGCCTGGCCTTCATGTGGGACCCGGATCAGACCGGGGCCGAGATCCACACAGTCAACGCGGACGGATCCGGGCTGGCCCGTCTGACGACTAATACTGCGCCGGACACCGGCCCGGTTTGGTCGCCGGACAGCACGCGCCTGGCGTTCGTGTCTGAGCGGGATGGGAATGCCGAGGTCTACGTGATGAACGCCGACGGCTCGGCCCAGACGCGGCTGACCGAGCACGCCGCGGCCGAGTGCTGCGTGCTCTGGGCGCCGGATGGCGCGCGGCTGGTGTTCGCGTCGGAACGCGACGGCAATCGCGAAATCTACCTGGTCGGCGCTAACGGGGCCGGCCTGGCCCGCCTGACGACCAACGCCGCCGAGGATGTGCCGTGGGCCTGGAGGCCGTGAGCCGGCGGCGGCGTGATCAGAAACAGGTCTCGCCTCCAATCGCAAACCACCCCCTCGCGGCAAGGCCGACGAGGGGGTGGTCGCTATCCGGCTCGGTCAACCGGGGGGCGCGCAACACAAGGCGGAAGCGGGGTGGGCTCCGTTACTGCGGCTGCGAGCTGACCGGCATGCCCAACTCGCGCAGGCGCTGTTCGATCTCCGTCTGCGCCCGCTCACGGGTGTACCCGTAGTGCGTCTGGAGCAGGCCGATCAACGCCTCCCTCCGTCCGCCGATCTTCTCCACCTCTTCGGCCGTGAACCTCGGCCACCATTGCCGGACCAGCCCCTTCACCTGCTTCCACTGGGTTTGCAGCACATCGTCGTTCATGGTGATTCCTCCTGTGGGGGCCGGCTCACGTCCACCGCGGAACGCGCTCGAACCGGCCACCCTGTGTGACCTCCTGCGGATCTCTGAACCGCCTTGTGCCGGAAGCGCCGGCGGGGTTGCCATGGCACTCTGGAGGCGACCGCCTCTGCACGGGCTCAGGAGCCCTGTCCGCAACCCGGCCGGAGCTGACCGAACGCGCACCAGGGTAACGGAACCGCGCCCGTTCGGCTATCGGCGCAAAGCGAAAGGTCGTGTGGGAATACGGCGGATGTCCGCGTCGGTGATCGTCCGGCTGGCCGTCGCCGGGTGACCGACACCGAAATCCGGCGCCGGCCGATACCCAGCGCCGTCAAGCTGGTTTACCGTGATGGGGCCTGATCGATCAGGGCGCCTGTGGCGATCAAGGGTCTGGGCGCGGCCCAGACCTGGGAGGGAGCGCGGTTTGTTTATGGGGAGGTGAAGAAGGAGCTAGACGACATGGCACGTAAACGGATGACCACCTTGTTCCTGGGCCTGGCCCTCACGCTGGCGGCCTGTGCGCCGAGCGATCTGACGAGCCCAACGCCGCCAGTCAGTATTCTGCCCGAGGCGACTGAGCCGCTGGGTTTCCCCACCAGCCCGCCCGGCACCGCTGCGTCCGAAGCCACGCCCATCATCCCTGGCACAGGCAGCCCGGCGCCGGCGGTCACTCCGTCCAAAGCCGAAGCCACGCCAGCGGGTGCGGAAACTCCCATGGCTCAACCGACCTTCATGCGGGCCAGCGACTTCATCGGCTACGAGATCGTGACTGAGACCGGCCAGGCCGTGGGCCAAGCGGCGGAAGTCCTGGCGGACGAGACCGGCGTCGTGCACTACGTCCTGGCCGACGTCGGCGACTATGCCGGCGTGGACGCCCGCCCCAGCGCCCTGCCCTGGTCACTGCTCAAGGTCGACCCGGACAAGCAGCAATTGGTCTTCACCGGCGCTCCGGCGGATTTGGAGAAGGCCGTGGCCTACGACCCGGTCATGCTCGACCAGACCGACGACGTGGTGCTGGCCGCGGACGGGACGCAGCTGCCGGTGGAGTTCGACCAGTTGATCCGCATCGGCCGCTACGCGGACTTCGATCTGCGGGACATGACGGACGCGGACCTGGGCGCAGCCAGCGAGGTGATCGTGGACCTGACCCAGGGGGCAGTGGGCTACGTGCTGGTGGACGTGGGCGCTTTCCTGGGGACTGCCGAAACCACGGTGGCCGTGCCGTGGGAGCGGCTGGCCGTGAAGCCTCCGGAAACGGCAACGGCTCCGCGTGACCAGTTCGTCGTGGAGGTTACGGAGACCATGCTGCGGCAGGCACCGACGGTCGACCTGGACACTCTGCCCGCCTGGCCAGAACTGATCGCGCCGGATTGGGACACGCCGATCCGCCAGTTCTGGGCGAACGCGGGCTGACGGCCTGCGGCCCACGCAGAGCCAGAGTGTTCAGCCCCTTGTTTCGGTCTGTCCGGGCGGCGTCGATCACCCGGACAGGCCTTACTTACCAGATCCAGAGAGGAGCACACAATGTCGTTACTTGGACTGATCTTACTCGTGATCGTGGCAACGGTGGTGGGCAGCCTGGGGCAGCTGTTAGCCGGCTACTCCCGCGGCGGCTTCCTGGTCTCGGCGCTGGTCGGTTTCATCGGGGCCCTGCTCGGCCTGTGGCTGGCGCGGGCGCTCGGCCTGCCCGAGCTCTTCACGCTCAACATTGAGGGCGAGGCCTTTCCCGTCATCTGGGCCATCCTTGGCTCGGCCCTGTTCGCCGGAGTCCTGAGCCTGTTCGCGCGGTCGCGCCTCTACCGGCGTTAAGTCTCAACCGCGCCCCGGCCGTCGGGCGCAAAGGAGCGTCACCATGGACTTCAAACACAATGCCCGCATCTTCGCCGCCGACGCGCGCGAGATCGGCTATCTGGACCGGGTGGTCGTCGACCCGGCGACCCAGGAACTCACCCACCTGGTGGTCCGCCAGGGCTTGTGGCTGGGTGAACTCAAGCTGGTGCCGATCAGCGTTGTGGATCAGGCGTTGGACGACCAGATCACGCTGCGGCCGGAGGCCGGCGACGCGCGCGCCTTGCCGCCCTTTGAACAGGAGCGCGAAGTCCGCGTGGACGGGGTCCCGCTCACCGGCCTGGCGCCGCAGCTGGACGGCTACGGCGCCCCCACCGTCTCGCGGCTGATCACGCGCACCGAGCTCAACATCCCGGAAGGCACCGTCGCCGTCAAGGAGGGTGCCCGGATCATCACCGCGGACGGCCGGCCCGGGGGCGCCTTGGAGTGCCTCGCCATCGAGCCGGGCACGCACCAGATCACGCACCTCCAAATCATCCAAGGGCTGCTGCACCGGGAGAGGCGCCTGATCCCGTCCGCCTGGGTGGTCAGCCTGGGCGAGGGCAGGATTCTACTGAGTGTGGACCAGAAGACCCTGACGGCCGTCGGTCCGCAGCCCAACTGACCCACCGGGCCCGTCAGCGCCCAACTCAGAACGCACAGGCCCCGGGGTGTGTCCCGGGGCCTGTGTTTATATGAGGGAGCCGCGGCTGTTCAGGCCTGCAGGCGGGCCAGCAGATCGTCCAACCGCTCCGCGGACTCGTTCGCGCCGCCCTCCATGCCGGAGGCCAGCAAGCCGTCGCGCGCCTCCACCGAGTCGAAGTAGGCGGTCGCCGTCAAAGTGGTGCGGCCGGCGTGCTCGGCGAACACGTAGGTCTCCAGACCCGGCGGGCCTTGCAGGCCGTCGAACCCAAAAGTCCAGGTGAACCGTTCCGGCGGTTTGACCTCGCGGAACTCGCCGAAGAACGCGACCTGGCCGCTGCCGTCGTCCCGGCGCACGACGAAGCGCCACGCTCCACCCGGGCGGGCGTCCAGCTTTTCCACGACGGCGGTGTTGCCGCGCGGCCCCCACCATTGCGGGACCAACGCAGGATCGACATGGGCGCGGAACACCAACTCACGCGGCGCATTAAACACACGGGTCATGACGATCTCCCGGTCAGACGGCAGGGTGATCTGGTAAGCGGATTTACTCTGGGTGACCATGGTTTTTCTCCTGGGCCTGTAACACTTGGAGCTGCTCTTCCAATCGATCGTAGCTGTCTTCCTTCAGGCGCCGGTAAGACTCCAGCCAGGTATCCAGGGCCTGGAAAGGCTCCGTCCGCAGCTGGTAGATGCGTTGCTGGGCAGACGGGTGCACCTCCACCAACCCAGCTTCACTCAGCACGCGGAGATGTTTGGAGACCTGTGGCTGGCGGAGCTGCAGCCGGGCGGCGATCTCACCCACTGGGCGAGGGCCCTCGCGCAGGAGTTCGACGATCCGCAAACGGTTTGGCTCAGCCAGGGCGCTCAACGTCGGAAGCATGGAGATAATATACCCTAAAAGGAATATTCCTGTCAAGGAATATTTTTGGCGTGGCCGTGTCTGGCCACCGAGGGCAAGGGGTCATGCGCCGGGGCGCAATTGGGGTTTGCCGACCCCTTCGCTTTCGCGCCGAATGCTGCGCGTTGGGACTCGCTCCGGGCCAAAACTGCCTTGGGGCAGAAAGCCAGAATTTGGCCAGCCTCGTCCAGGCCGCGCCAGGCTCCGGCGACTTCGCGTCCAACGCTCCGCTTGGGGCGGAATGCCGGGCGCCAGGGGTGCGAGCCGAGCGCCCGAACTTGGCCACCAACGGCAAATGCACCTTCGGCCAGACGACACTTGACAGGCCCCCTGCCCGGACCTATCCTCAATTTGGATCACAGGGAGGGCTTATGGCACACCCTGACTCTCCAACAGCGACGGTTGACACGCGGCGCTACCTCGTTCTCAACCTCACCCCGCCCTTCGTCGACGTCATCCTGCGCTCCGCCCACATCACCCGGCGCGAGTTCGCCAAGATCGTGGGCCTGACGGCCAACTACCCCAATGACCCGCGCCTGGTCGAGATGGTGCGGCAGGCTGGCGATGCCTCGGCCAAGGTCGCTTACCTCCTGGCCGAGGGCGAGACCCCTGACTCGATCCTAGCCATCCTGCGCGACCTGGCGCGTCCGCACCTCGCCTATCTGCGGACTCTGCCCGGGCCGCTCCAGGCCACCCTGGAACTGCTGCTGTCGCTCAACACCGTGCCCGATGGCTGTGAGCCTTTCGCCCTGCCGGCTTTGTTGGAGCTGGATCGCATCCAGGGCGAGCTCGTCGCCGCGCTTCAGGAGCGGATGAACGGCCGCCAGCTCGCGCAGGCCTTCCACGCCGACAACCATGCCGCGCTGGCGCTGCTGGATCAGGATTGGCCGCGCCGCCGCCGTGAGCGCCGCGTCCGCGACGAGAGCAGCTTTCTGCGTCCGGACAGCCCGCTGCCCGAACAGCCGCAGATGCAGTACACGCCCTTCTTCGACGCGGCCGGCCGCCTCGTCTCGGTGTCGGAGACGTGCGTCATCTTGGGCGCTCCGGCGGCCGCCACGCTCCAGCATCTGACGCCGGCCGTCCTGCGCCGGCCGCTGCCCGAGTACGTGCCGGTGCCCGCCACCGGGTCAGCGGACTGGCTGATCCGGGAAGTCGGCAAGATCGGGCGCCACTTCACGCGCGCTTTGCTCGGGATCATCCAGGCCCACCTCTCGGCCGAACGGGTGGCCCTGGAGGCCGGGAATTACCGACTGATCGACCAGCAAGCGCAGGCAGCTTTGCGCGAGTTCGTCGAGGACACGCCCTAGGCGGACCTCAGCCCCGCCCCGCCCCGCGCCACTGCGCCGCAACCTCGCGCAGCAAAAGGCCGGCGACCCCGCCCAGGCGGAAGTTCTGCCAGAAAGCTCCGGGCGGGAAGAGTTCGGCCTTGTCGTTTAACGTCCCCTGCGAAAAGGCCTGCACGGCGTTGAGCACGGCCCGGCGTGTCGCCGCATCCGCCGTGCCGAGCGCGGCCAGCTGGCCGCGCAGCGCCCGCGCCGCCCGCAAACGCCCGCGCACCGCCGCCGCGCGGCGGGCCGTGATCCGGCCGTAGCGCTCCTTGAGGTCATTCAGCCGCTCGGCCGCCGCATAGGTGGCCTCCACGATCTGGGCGCGCGTCATCCACTCCGTCTCGTAATTCAGCATCTGTTCCCAGTCGTGCGTCTCCAGCAGGGCACAGTGTTCTTTCAGCGTGCGCGCAAACAGCCGGTAGCCGTGCTCGGCGGGCGCCTCAAAACCGGCGCTGCCCGGATCGAGAAACGGTCCGAGCGGCGTGATAAAAGCCGACAGGCGCCGGTCAAAACGTTGGAACAACGTCTCGATGGCGTCCGTCGTCGTCAGCACGCTGGCGACGGTCTGGCCCGGCAGGCCGATCATGTAGAACAAGTCGAGCTGTTCACAGCGCAGCCGCAGACAGGCCTCCAGCGCCGCCTCCATCTGCGCGTTCGAGAAAGCCGCCTTGCCCACGCGGGCGCGGATGTCGGCGGCGTGAGTCTCAGGCGAGAACTCGGCGCCCCAGCGCGCCAAGGACGCATCCAGGCGGCTCAGGAACTCGGCCGGCGGCGGCTCGAAGAACTCAAACACCAACCGGTTCTCCACGCGGCAGCGCGCCAGGGCGTCGATCACGGCGCGGGCGTAGGCCTCCCCGCCGTCGCGCAAATCGCCCACCAGAAAGATCGGCGCGCGCGTCAGGTCCGCCAGGGCCCGCACCCAGTCCGCGATGGCGGCCGGGCTGCGCCGCAGTGGATGCGAACCAGGCATGAAGCGCGGGAAAGCGTCGGCGGCCGCGCCGCAGGTGGCGCAGGCACGCTCGCAGCCGCGCACCGTGAAGGCGGCGGTAATGGGGTGGCGCCACCAGGTATGGAAGGGCGCACTGGTCCAGAAGTCCAGCTGCCGCGCCACGTCCAGCACCTGTGCTCCCAAAGCGAGGCCGTAGTCATCGGGGTTGGCCGGCGGGACAGACGCGTTCACGCGCACTTCCCCGGCCTGCTTCCAGACGAGATTCGGGACGCGCTCATAGCCGCCGCCGGCCTCCACCGCACGCACCAGGGCTAACAGGTTCGGCTCAGCGACACTGCCGCGCAGCACAAAGTCCACGGGCGGCTCGCGGATGAGCTCGGCATGGAAGTAAGTGGCCGAGATGCCGCCGAAGACGATGGGGATATCCGGGTGCAGGCGCTTGAGCAGGGCCGCCACCGCCAGACCACCCTGGGCATGCGGCAGCCAATGCAGGTCCAGGCCGAACAGGCGCGGCCGCAGCCGCTTCAGGCAGGCCTCCGGCTGGAAGCGGCGGCTGCGCATCATCAGCAGCGCCAGGTTCACGATGCGCGTCGGGTAGCCGTGCCGGCGCAGGTGCGCGGCCAGGGTCAGAAACCCGACCGGATACATTTCGAAGATCGGCGACGAGGGGATGACGTCGCTCAGCGGCCCAAAGAAGATGGGGCGCTCACGAAAATCGTAGATGCTGGGGGGATGGATAAGAACAACCGCCGGCTGGCCCACAGACTGCCTCCTCGAGCACGCCAACCCCCAGTATAGGCGGAAGAGGACGACTGCGGGGCGGCCGCCCGGCGTGCTGGTTAAGCGGGGCTCACGCCGCGGCGGGCGGGATATTCTGGTTGAGCCGGAACAGGTTGGCTGGGGCGTAACGCCGCTTGAT